>CAUWDA010000001.1:0-143737 GCA_963557075.1 uncultured Flavonifractor sp.
GCTCACTGGCTCGCAATGACGGACTTGTGCAGAATGTCAATTTTGCAACAGGCTCGCTGTGTTATGCCCTGGGAAGGGGCAGAGTGACGGTGAAGGTAGAGCCCACGCCCACCTGGCTCTCCAGGGTGACGGAGCCGCCGTAGAGCTGGGTGATGTGCTTAACGATGGCCAGCCCCAGGCCGGTGCCGCCGTTTTTGCGGGCCCGGCCCTTCTCCACCCGATAGAACCGCTCGAACACCCGGCTCTGAGCCTCCTCCGGGATGCCGATGCCGTGGTCCTGGACAGAGACCACCGCCCGGTCCATCTGGGTGGACACCCGTACGGATACCTGTCCGCCGGGCTCGCTGTACTTGACGCCGTTGCCCATCAGATTGAAGAGCAGTTCTTTCAGCCGGGTCATCGGGACGGCCACAACGGCAGACGCTCCCTCTACGGACAGGGACACCCCGGCGGCAGCGGCGGAGGGCTCCAGCAGGGAAGCGGTGTCCCGGGCGGCCTCCAGCAGGTCGGAGCGCTCCTCCCGCTGGTCGATGGCCACCGACTCCAGCTCAGACAGCTTGAGGATGTCGTTGATCAGGTCGATGAGCCGGTCCACCTCCACGCCGATCATGGTGATGAACCGCTTCTGATCCTCGGGAGAGGCCACCATGCCGCTGGAGAGCATATCGGTAAAGCCCTTGATGCTGGTGAGGGGGGTCTTGAGCTCGTGGGATACGTTGGCGGTGAACTCGCTGCGGATGCCCTCGGCCTTTTTCAGCTCGGTGACATCGGAGATGAGGATGGAGGTGCCCACCGTCTGGCCCTCATACTGGCGGCCGGAGACGGGGGAGACGAACATCCGCAGAGAGCGGGCCTGATCGGTGAGGGCGTCCACATCCAGCATGACGGAGCTGTGCTTCTCCTGACAGTCGTGAATGGCCTCCCGGAGGCGGCGGCTGCGGGTGAGCAGCAGAGCTCCGTCGTCGGCCTCCCCCTCGGAGAGCCCAAACAGGGCGCGGGCCGCCCGATTGGTGGCCAGAATATTCCCGTCGGTGTCCAGCAGGATCAGCCCCTCATCCATGCAGTCCAGGATCAGGCTCACTTTATCCCGCTCGGCGGTGATGGACTGGATATAGCCGCCCAGCTGATCCATCAGCTTGTCGATGTAGCGCAGGATGGGACGCAGTTCATCGTCCCCCTGGAGGGCCTCCAGGCCGGGGGCCTGCTTCCCGTCCAGCACCCCCTGGAGGGCGGCGCCCACCGAGTTGAGGGGGGCCACGGCCCGGGCCGCGGTGCGGCGGGAGAGCAGATAGGCCAGCAGGAGGGCGGCTGCCGAGGCGATGAGGAAGCCGCCCACCCCGCCCATCACCAGGGAGTTGATGGAGGACAGGGGCATGGAGGCCCGGCCGGTCATGCCGTCGGCGAAGCGTTTGGCCACATAGAGCATGGAGGTGCCCATGGTGTCGGACTGGCGGACGGCCTCGCCCCAGCCGGTGAGCTCCGCCTGGGCCACCTCGGGCCGGTCGTTGTGGTCCTCCAGGGTGGAGGCGTCCGCGTCGGTGTCGGCCAGCACAGTGCCGTCGGTGTCAATGATGGTGAGCCGCTTGTCGGGGGCGGCGGCATGAAACTGCCGGGCGAGAGGCTCCGGCTCGGTGACGGCGCTCTGGGCGTCCATCAGCACCAGCAGCTCCTGCAGGGTATTCCGGGCGGCGTCCATCTCCCGGCTGCGGAAGAGGAGAATGCCCACCACATTGGAGATCAGCAGGGCGCACACCACGGTGAGCAGGGTGGCGCCGACGATTCGTTTTTTCATAGATCAAACTCCTTTTGGAATGGAGCGGGCCGCCGCCCGCCTGCCCGGTGGTGAAGAGGAGGGGGGACGTCAGGACATTTTATAGCCCACGCCCCGGACGGTGGTGATCACATCGTCCCCCAGCTTCTGGCGGAGGGCCTTTACGTGCATGTCAACGGTGCGGGTCTCGCCGGTGTAGTCGTAGTCCCAGACGGCCTGGAGGATCTCGTCCCGGGTGAGGGCCACCCCCCGGCGGGTGCACAGCAGCCGCAGCAGCTCGAATTCCTTAAAGGTGAGCTCCACCAGCTTTCCGTCCTTCCGGACTTCCCGGGCGGCGGGGTCGATCTCCAGGTCCCCGCAGGTGAGCACCTGGTCTCCGCGGCGCTGGGTGCGGCGGAGGACAGCTTTGACCCGGGCCTGCAGCTCCATGATGCCGAAGGGCTTGACCACATAGTCATCAGCGCCGTTTTCCAGGCCGGATACCCGGTCCATCTCGGCGGAGCGGGCGGTGAGCATGATGACCGGCGACTCAGCGGTGTCCCGCCCCTCCCGAAGCTGGCGGAGGATCTCAAGCCCGTCCATGCCGGGCAGCATGATGTCCAGGATGAAGAGGATGGGCGGGCTCTGGTCCGCCTCCCCCTCAAACATGGCTTCCCCGGACTCATAGGGCCGGACGGCGTAGCCGACCGACTGAAAATAGTAGCGGAGCATCTCGCGGATGCTCCCGTCATCCTCCACCACGACGATGGCTCTGGACATGGGATCACCTTCCGTTTTGTATTGGCCGGGTCAGGCCTGGGGCTGGAGCTCGCCGGTGACGCAGAAAATGGCCCACTGGGCGATGTTGACCGCGTGGTCGGCGATGCGCTCCAGGTATTTTGCAATGATGATGAGGTCAATGGCCTGGTCGGCCTCCTCCCGGTTCTCCACGATAAGCTCCACCAGCTCCCCCTTGATGGTGCGGAAGAGCTGGTCGATCTCGTCGTCCAGGGCGACCACCGTTCCGGCGGCCTCGGTGTCCCGGTTGACGTAGGCGAAGATGGCCCGCTTAACCATGATGCCCGCCTTCTGGCTCATGGTGCGGATATCCGCCAGGGTGCGGGTCTGCTTCTGCTCTTTCAGCAGCAGGGAGATCTCGGCGATGTTGGCGCACTGGTCGCCGATGCGCTGCAAGTCGGTGACCATTTTCAGCGCGGCGGAGACGGTGCGCAGGTCCCGGGCCACCGGCTGCTGCTGGAGCAGCAGCCGCAGGCAGCGGTTTTCGATGTCCCGCTCCATCTCGTCCATGTGCCGGGTCATCTCCACCACGGACCGGGCGGCATCGTCGTCGCTAGAGGCCAGGGACTGCACCACCACGTCGATGGCGTCCTCCGCGGCGGCGGCCATGTCGATCATTTCATAGTTGAGCTCCTGGAGCTCGGCGTCAAAGGTTTTTCTCATGGCGACCTCCTGTTAACCGAACCGCCCGGTGATGTAGTCCTCGGTGCGCTTATCCTTGGGGACGGAGAACAGCTGGGTGGTGTCGCCGAACTCGATGAGCTGGCCCAGCAAGAAGAAGGCGCACTTGTCGGACACGCGGGTGGCCTGCTGCATATTGTGGGTGACAATAACGATGGTGTACTGCTCCTTCAGATCGGAGATGAGGTCCTCGATCTTGGAGGTGGAGATGGGGTCCAGGGCGGAGGTGGCCTCATCCATCAGCAGGATGTCGGGCTCCACCGCCAGGGCCCGGGCGATGCACAGCCGCTGCTGCTGGCCGCCGGACAGGCCCAGGGCGGACTTTTTCAGCCGGTCCTTGACCTCATCCCAGATGGCGGCGCCCTGGAGAGATTTCTCCACGATGTCGTCCAGGCGGCTCTTGTTTTTGATGCCGTGGGTGCGGGGGCCATAGGCCACGTTGTCATAGATGGACATGGGGAAGGGGTTGGGCTTCTGGAACACCATGCCGATCTGCTTCCGCAGCCAGGTCACATCCACCTTGGAGTCGTAGATCTCCTGGCCCCGATACTGCACCGAGCCGGTGATCTTGACGCCGGGGATCAGGTCGTTCATCCGGTCCAGCGTCTTGAGGAAGGTGGACTTGCCGCAGCCGGAGGGGCCGATGAGGGCGGTGACCTGCTTTTCGGGGATGTCTACAGTGACGTCCTTCAGGGCCTGGGTAGGACCATACCAGAGGTCCAGACCCTTGACGGACAAGATCGCGTTTTCAGCCATGGGCGGATCTCTCCTTACTTTTTCTTTAATTTCTTTCCTACTAGTTTGGCGCTGAGGTTGATGAGCAGGGTGATCAGCATCAGGATGGCGGCGATGGCAAAGGCCACGTCGAACTCTGCCCGCTCCTTGGCGTAAACATACAGGGCCACGGTGAGGGTGGCGCCGGAGGAGTGGATGAAGTTGCCCACCGAGGCAAAGAAGTCGTTCATGGCCATGCCCATGCCGGCGGTGAAGAGCAGGGCGGCGGACTCGCCCACGATGCGGCCCACGGACAGGATGCAGCCGGTGACGATGCCGTCGATGGAGGAGGGGAGCACCACGGTGCGGATCATCCGCCACTTTCCGGCGCCCAGGCCCAGAGCGGCCTCCCGGTAGGACTGGGGCACGGTCTTGAGAGATTCCTGGGTGGTGCGGACGATGGTGGGCAGGGTCATGATGACCAGGGTCAGCGAGCCGGCCAGCAGAGAGGTCTGGAGCTTCATGAACTGGCAGAAGAACAGCATGCCCACCAGGCCGAAGATGATGGAGGGGATGCCGGTCAGGGTCTCGGTGGCAAATTCAATAACAGACACCAGCCGCCGGTTGGAGGCATATTCCGTCAGATAGATGGCGGCGCCCACGCCCAGGGGCAGGATGAAGAGCAGCGTGATGCCCACAATATAGATGGTGTTGAGGATGTTGGGCAGGATGCCGATGGAGTCTTTGATGTAGCTGGTTTTGGTGGAGACCAGCTCCCAGGTGATGTGGGGGAGACCTTTGACAAAGATATAGCCAATGATAAAGACCAACAGGGCGCAGGTCAGGGCGGCAGAGAGGGAGAGCAGGCAGCGGAGGACCCGGTCATAGGCCTTCCGCTTGCCGGAAAGCGGTTTCATTTCCATTAGTATATCACCCCTTCTTGCGCTTGAGAAGTGTGTTCAGAACGACGTTGATCAGCATGATAAAGAGGAACAGGACCAGGGCGATGGAGAACAGGGCCTGGCGCTGGAGGCCGGAGGCATAGGCCATCTCGCTGGCCACGGCGGTGGTGAGGAAGCGGACCGACCGGAACAGGCCGGGCATATTGGCCACGTTGCCCGCCACCATGATGACCGCCATAGCCTCGCCGATGGCCCGGCCGATGCCCAGCACGATGGAGGCGGCGATGCCGCTGGAGGCCGCCGGGACGGATATCCGGAACACAGTTTCGATATGGGTGGCGCCCAGGGCCAGGGAGGCTTCCTCGTACTCCCGGGGCACCGCCTTCAGGGCGTTTTCCGACACGCTGATGATGGAGGGCAGGATCATAACGGCCAACACGATGATGGCGCAGAACAGGCTGGCGCCGTCGGGCAGGTGGAACAGCTCCCGCACCGCGGGGACCAGCACCATCATGCCGATGAGACCGTATACCACCGAGGGGATGCCCGCCAGCAGATCCACAGCGGTGCGTACGGCGGCGGCCAACTTGGAGGGCGCGATCTTAGACAGGTAGACCGCCGTCATAAAGCCCACCGGCACACCCAGCAGGATGGCGCCTGCAGTGCCGTAGATGGAGGTGAGGATGAAGGGGAGGATGCCGAAGGAGGGCTCGGCGGCGGTGGAGGCCCACTCTTTGCCGAACAGGAAGTTGGTCAGCCCGATCTCGCGGATGGCAGGCAGACCGGATATGATCAGATACAGGCTGATAAACAGGACAAAGACCACCGTGATGCAGCCGCACAGGAAGAACAGGAAATTCATGGCCACTTCCAGCGGCCGGAGCTTTTGTTTCATGGCAGAGGACCGGCCTTTCGTAAAGAGTTGAAATCATGCCGAATGCCCCCTCGTGATCGAGGGGGCGATCCGGAAGAGGAAGAGAGGATAGATTACTGGGCAACAGGCACGGCGCCGGCGCCGGCGATCAGGTCAGAGGCGGCCGTAGAGGTAGCGAAATCCACAAAGGCCTGGGCCGCGTCGGACAGGGGAGCGGAATCGCTGACGATGAAGTTGAAGTTGCGCTGGATGGCGTAGGAGCCGTCCAGAACGGTCTCCTCGGTGGCGGTCACGCCGCCCACGGTGAGGGCCTTTACAGTGTTGTCCACAGCGGACAGGGAGACGTAGCCGATGGCGTTGGGGTTGGAAGCCACAGCGGCCATCACCTCGCCGGTGGAGGTGTACTCGTTCTGATAGTTGCAGGCGTCCTTGGTGTCGGTGATGGACTCGAAGCCGTCCCGGGTGCCGGAACCGGCCTCACGGCCCATAAAGACCACCTGGCCGTCGCTGCCGCCCACGTCAGACCAGTTGGTGATCTCGCCGGTGGCCAGCTGAGCGATCTGCTCCACGCTCAGGTCGGCTACGGGGTTCTGGGGGTTGACGACGATGGCGATGCCGTCCTTGGCCACGACGATCTCCTTCACGCCGGTCTCGTCATCTTTCAGGTCGCGGGAGGCCAGGCCGATGTCCACGGTGCCGTTCTGGGCGCCGGTAACGCCGGAGCTGGAGCCGCCGCCGGCGGTATTCACAGTGACGCCGGGCTCGACCTCGCCGAAAGCCTCGATCAGTGCGCCCATGACCTTCTCCATGGAGGTGGAACCGGCGGTGGTGACGGTGCCGGAGAGCTGGGCGGTGTTGCCGGCAGGGGTCTCGCTGTTGCCGCCGGCAGGACTTTGAGTCGCATCATTGTTGCCGCCGCAGCCGGCCAGCAGGCCAACGCAAAGGGCGGCGGAAAGCATCAGAGCAAGGGTTCTCTTTTTCATTCTGTTCGATCTCCAATCATGCAATGTATTCTTTTCTGTCTCGGAACAAGTTACAGTATATCGGCCCATTGTAAAGTTGTCCTTCAAAAGAATGTAAAGAATGGGTAAAGTCCTTCTCTCCCGGAAAGTCTGGGACTTTACAAAGGCTGATGGCCTTCTGAGGGAGCGGGAGAGGCGGGCAGAGGGAAAATGGAAGAGAAGAGGTATTGTATTCTTTACAGAGGAAAGATATAATATTACTTGGTGAAATATTTGAGTCCGCGTACCCCGCGCCGGGGCGCGGGACGGAACAGATGAACGGAAGATCAGATCGAAATAAGAGGAGACACGAAAATGTCGAATATTTGGCATGATATCAGCCCCAGCCGGATCCAGCCCGAGGACTTTGTAGCGGTCATCGAGATCCCCAAGGGCAGCAAGAAAAAATATGAGCTGGACAAGGAGACCGGTCTCATCATTCTGGACCGGGTGCTCCACACCTCCACCCACTATCCCGCCAACTACGGCTTTATCCCCCGGACCTACGGCGACGACGGCGACCCGCTGGATGTGCTGGTGCTGTGCTCCGAGGCCATGGACCCCCTGACCCTGGTGCGCTGCTACCCGGTGGGCTACATCTCCATGCTGGACGGGGGCAAAAACGACGAGAAGATCATTGCCATCCCCTTCTCCGACCCCACCTACAACACCTATCAGGATCTGCTGGAGCTGCCCGGCCATATCTTTGACGAGATGGCCCACTTCTTCAGCGTCTACAAGGCGCTGGAGGGGAAGGAGGCGGTGGCCGGCGACGTGAATGATCGGAAGGGCGCCATCGAGGTCATTCAGCGGGCCATGGACCACTATGCTGAGTGCTTTCTGGGCGGTACCGCTCCCAAGGCGGACCGGCGGACCTCGGACCGGTAAGCGTTAAGGAAATCTTAATCGATTTTTAGAGAACCCCAGCGACGGTCTGTGGTATAATTAAGTATAGTACAAACAGTCCCGCTGTTTGTGGCCGCCTTTCCAGCGGCGGACAAGCCGTGAAAGCGCTTGCTGCATGGCAGAATGGACAGGACACGGGGTGGCGGGGATATACTGTCGGCCTCCGGGCCGAAGAACAGCATAATATAAGAGAGGACGATTCGAATGGACCACCCATTTGACTGCCTGATCATCGGCGCCGGTATGGCGGGCGCCGTCTGTGCCAGAGAGCTGGCCGAGCGGGGCGGACAGCGCGTGCTGGTGCTGGAGCGGCGGGACCACGTGGGCGGCAACGCCTATGACTGCTTTGACGAGGCCGGTGTTCTGATCCACCGGTACGGGCCCCATATTTTTCATACCAACGACAGGCGGGTCTTTGCCTTTTTATCCCGCTTTACTGACTGGCGGAACTATGAACACCAGGTGGTGGCCAACATCCCGGCGGACGGGGGGCGGCTGGAGATGCCGGTGCCCTTCAACCTGATCTCCATGGAGAAGGCCTTTGGCAAGGAGCGGGCGGACAGCCTGTCCCGGCGGCTCATCGCGGCGTACGGCGCGGAGAAGAAGGTCACCATCCTGGAGCTGCGGAAGAACGCCGATCCGGAGATCGCCGCCCTGGCCGACTATGTCTATGAGCACGTTTTTGTCCACTACACCATGAAGCAGTGGGGGCAGCGCCCGGAGGAGATCGACCCCAACACCACTGCCCGGGTGCCGGTGTTCCTGTCTGAGGACTGCCGCTACTTCCAGGACGCCTGTCAGGGGATGCCTCAGGAGGGCTATACCCCCATGTTTGAGCGCATGCTGGACCACCCGGATATCACGGTGGAGCTGGGGGTGGACGCCGCCAGCCGCGTGACGCTGGACGACGGGCAGGTGCTGCTGGACGGGCGCCCCTTCGCCGGTACCGTGATCTACACCGGCGCGGCGGACGAACTCTTCGGCTGCCGGTACGGCCGGCTGCCCTACCGCACCCTGAACTTTGAATTTGAGACCCATCCGGTGGACTTCTGGCAGAGCCACGGCACGGTGAACTATACCGTGGACCAGGACTATACCCGGATCACCGAGTTCAAATACCTCACCGGGCAGGAGCTGCCCGGCCTGACCACCACGATGAAGGAGTACTCCGCCGCCTACACCGGCGGGGCGGGGGAGGGCCCCTACTATGCCATCATCAACGAGGAAAACAACGCTCTCTACGCCCGCTACCGGGCGGAGGCCGACCGCTTTCCCCGGCTCCATCTGCTGGGCCGGCTGGCGGAATATAAATATTACAACATGGACGCCATCGCAGCTCGGGCTCTGGCGCTGTGTGACGACCTGCTGAAATGAGGAAAGGTACATATGACGTCTAAGCTGATCACATTTGCGGTGCCCTGCTACAACTCTGCGGCCTATATGGAGCACTGCGTGGAGACGCTGCTGACCGGCGGCGATGATATCGAGATCATTCTGGTGGACGACGGCTCCACCAAAGACGATACCCCCGCCATCTGCGACCGCTATGCCGCCCAGTACCCCAACATCGTCAAGGCCATCCACCAGGAGAACGGGGGCCACGGCGAGGGGGTCAACCAGGGCATCCGGAACGCCACCGGCTTCTACTTCAAGGTGGTGGATTCCGACGACTGGCTGGATGAGGAGGCGCTGCAAAAGGCGCTGGCCAAGCTGCGCAAGTTTGCCAAGATGGAAAAGCCGGTGGACCTCTTTATCGCCAACTATGTCTACGAGCATGTGGAGGACAACACGCAGAAGGTGGTCCGGTATACCAACGTGTTCCCCGAGGAGAAGATCTTCAGCTGGAGCCGGATGGGCCGCTTCCGCCCCTCCCAGTTCCTGCTGATGCACAGTGTGATCTACCGCACCCAGCTGTTGCGGGACTGCGGGCTGGAGCTGCCCAAGCATACCTTCTACGTGGACAATATCTTTGTCTACCAGCCCCTGCCCCACGTCAAGCGCATCTATTACATGGATATCGACCTGTATCGCTACTTCATCGGCCGGGCCGACCAGAGCGTCAACGAGCAGGTCATGGTCAAGCGGGTGGACCAGCAGGTGCGGGTCACCCGGCAGATGATCGAGAGCCACGATCTGCGCCGGCTCAACCAGGAGCAGCCCCGGCTGGCCCGGTATATGTGCAGTTACCTGTCCATGATGATGACCATCTCCTCGGTGTTTCTGATCCTGGACGGCTCCCCCGGCGCACTGGGCAAAAAAACCGAGCTGTGGGAGTACCTGCGCAGCCGGGATCTCTGGCTGTACCATAAGTTCAAGTACCGCTCTCTGTCCTTCGTGGGCAATATCCCCGGCTACCAGGGCCGCAAGCTGTCTGTCAAGCTGTACCGGCTGGCCCGTAAGATCTATAAATTCAACTGAGTATCAAAAAAGGTGTGCTGCCTGAGGCAGCACACCTTTTTTATTTTATAGAGCAATCAGCCCAGCAGCCCCGCCAGCCAGTCCCGGAGGGGCAGATAGAGCAGGGGCAGGAAGATGGCGGGCAGCATGTTACCCACCCGCAGCTTCTCTTTGGGCAGGCCCAGCATATTGATGCCGATACCGACGATGATGGTGCCGCCCACGGCGCTCATCTCGTTGACGATGGCGGGGTCGATCTGCCGGCCCACCAGGCCGAAGAGCAGGATCATGCCCCCCTCATACACCAGAATGGGCAGGGCGGAGAAGGCCACCCCCACGCCCATGGCGGCGGAGAAGGTGATGGCGGTGACGCCGTCCATGACAGACTTGGAGATAAGGATGTCGTAGTTGCCGTTCATGCCGGCGGCCATGGCGCCGTTGATGGCCATGGCGCCCACGCAGAAGAGAACGGAAGCGGTGACGAAGCCCTCCACAAAGCGGCTGCCGCTCTCCCCGCGGATGAGCTTGCGGCGGAGCAGACCGCCCACCGCGTCCATCCGCTTCTCGATGTCGATGAGTTCCCCCAGCAGGGTGCCCGCCACCATGCACACGATGACGCACAGGGTATCCGCCGTGCTGATCATGCCGGTGATGCCGATGCCCAGGGTGCACAGACCCAGGGCGAAGGTGATGCCCGAGGCAAAGCGGGGGCTGATGCGGTTTTTGAACAGAAGGCCCAGAAGGCTGCCCAGCAGGATCAGGGCCACGTTGATGAGTGTGGCGATCATGGAGGATCCTCACTTTCGTGCGGTAATTTGCTGAAATGATCGGTTCTATGATAGGACAACGGCGGCGATTTGTCAAAACTTTTCTGGATGTATGCCGGACAACCCCCGGAGAATAGAGTGGAAGAGGACCAGGGAAAGGGGGAGGGCCTGTTGAAGCTTGACCGGACATCTATGCGCTACGGCACGCTGCTGCTCACCGTCACCGGCATTGCCGGGCAGATCCTGGGCTTTGGATACCGTATCCTGCTCTCGCGGCTCATCGGCGCGGAAAATATGGGGCTCTACCAGCTCATTATGCCGGTCTATTCGGTGCTGATGTCGCTAACGGCGGTGGGACTGACGGCGGCGGTCTCCAATCTGTCCGCCGCCTGCTGCGCCAGGGGGGAGTGGGGGGCGGCGGGCCGGGTGCTCCGCCGCTGCCTGCTGTGCTTTGCGCTGCTCTTTGTGCCGCTGGCCGCCCTCACCGCCCTGCTGTACGACCCCATCTCGGTCTATCTGCTGGGGGATGCCCGCACCCAGGCCGGGCTTCTGCTCCTGCTGCCCTGCATCCTGCTTACCGGCGTAGAAAATCTCCATAAGCACTTCTTTTACGGGATCGGGGCGGTCCGCCCGCCGGCGGTGGTGGAGCTGTGTGAGCAGGTCATCCGGATGGCGGCGGTCCTGGGTCTGCTGGCCATTTTCCTGCCCCGGGACCCGGAGCGCACCGTGGCTCTGGTGGTGGTGGGCATGGTGATCTGCGAGCTGTTTTCCGCGGTGACTCTGGCGGTGCTGGCCCGCCGCTGTCTGGCTGGGGCGGGGACGGCCTGGCCGGAGGAGCCGGGGGCCTCCGGCCGGATGAACCGGCAGATCCTGGCCATTGCGCTGCCGGTGGGGCTCACCAGCCTGCTGGGCAACCTGATGGGGTCGGCCAACGCGGTGCTCATCCCCCAGCGGCTGGTGGCCGCCGGGGCGGAGGTGAGCCGGGCCATGGAGGAGTTCGGCGTGCTGTGCGGCATGACCATGCCCATGCTATGCCTGCCTACCGCCCTCATCGGGGCGCTTGGGCTGGTGCTGGGTCCCAGGCTGGCCCAGAGCGAAGCCCTGGGCCTCCGGGCACAGGTGCGGGGACAGATCGAGCGGTCCATTCAGGTCACCTCGGTGCTCATGTTCCCGGCCATGGCCCTGATGGTGGTGGTAGGTCCCGTTCTGGGCAGGCTGCTCTTTCAGGAGCCGGAGGTGGGGCGGCACCTGCTCCCCCTGTCGGTGGGGGTGCTCCTCTCCTGCTGGCAGTCGGTGCTGGGCTGCGCCCTCAACGGCCTGGGCAGACAGCGGGCCGCCGCCCGCAGCGCCATTCTGGCGGGGGCGGTGCAGCTGGGCTGTACCTGGCTGCTGCTGGGGATGCCGGGGGTTGGCATCGGGGGCTATCCGGTGGGGGTGGTGCTCTCCTCCGCCGTGGGAGTGCTGTTCAACTGGCGTCAGGCGCGCATCGCCGCAGGTCTGCGGCTGAACCTGTTTGAGTGGTGCGCGGCGCCGGGACTGGCCGCCCTGCTGATGGGGCTGACCTGCCGGCTGCTCTTCCGTGTCCTGCTGGACAGCGGGGTGGGGGAGCTGGCGGCGGTGGGGTGGTGTACCCTCTTTGGCGGCGTGCTCTATCTGGCGGCCCTCCAGGCCCAGGGGGTCCGCCTGTTCCATAAGGACAGGTGAGCTACAGAAGGTAGCTGGCGGCCAGCAGCAGGGACAGCAGGCAGAAGGCCAGCACGCCGGGGCTCAGAAGAAAGGACCGCCAGACTTCTTCCTCCGGCAGGGGGACGCTGGCGGGGGCCAGCCGGATATCCCGCCAGCCGGCAATGAGGAAGGTGAGCCCGATGACGATGGAGCCCAGCACCAGCAGGGTGGTGATCTGGGACCCGACCTCGCCCAGCTGGTCCAGCAGCGGGATCAGAAGGACTGTGGTGGCGTTGGTGAGGGCGTGGAGCAGGATGGTCTGCCACAGGCAGCCGGTCCGCAGGATGATGCAGGCGAAGAGGGCCCCCACCGCGCAGGCGTAGAAAAACTGATTGAGGTTGCCGTGGAACAGGCCGAAGCACAGGGCGGAGGCCAGGATGGCGAACCGGTCCCCATAGGGCCGCAGCCGCTCCAGCAGCAGGCGGCGGAAGAGGAACTCCTCTGTGATTGGCGCGATGACGCAGCCCAGCAGCAAATTGATGACAGGGGGGTAGGAGGACAGACTGTCCACCGGGTTGGTGACCGCCCCGCCCTGCATAGCCCCGATGAGCCGGGTGAGCAGCAGGGTGAAGAAGTTGGACACATAGACCAGGCCCAGGGTGGTCACCAATGCCTGGCCGAAGGCGGCGGGAGGCATGGGAGCGGCGGGGGGACGCCGGAGGGGCAGGCCCCGCAGGACCAGCAGGGCGGCGGGGAAGCCCACGCCGTAGGCCGAGCCCACCGACAGCAGCCAGAGAACGGCCGGCTGGGCCAGCAGCTCCGGGCGCAGGACGCGGATCACGGCGCTGACCAGCAGCTGGGCAACGGTCATGGCGCTCATCTGGGCAAAGAGCGCCCAGCCCAGCCGGGAGAACCATTGGCGGTGGAGGCGCGTCATGGCCTCCTGATCCAGAGGGTGATTCATTCCGTCACCTCGCACAAAAATAAATCAAAAGGGAGCGGTTTCCGGCGGAAAAAACAGGGATGGAAGTGCGCGCCCGCTTCGGGCGCAAGGCTTCCGGGGGTTCCATTATAGCAAGAATGGGAGAAAAGGGCAAGAAATCAAATATATTGACAGGGCTATTTTCTATGATACAATATCTTGTGCTTACATACGATATCAACTCAGAGGAGCGATCAGATATGCCTATTTCAGAAAACGCAAAAGCGGTGCTGGAGCGCCGCTATCTGGCCCGGGACGAGCACGGCGATCCCACCGAGACGGTGGACGGGCTGTTCCGCCGGGTGGCCAACGCCGTGGCAGAGGGCGACCGCAGCTTTGACCCCAAGGCCGACGTGGTGGCCACGGCGGCGGAGTTCTACGAGGTCATGACAAATCTGGACTTTTTGCCCAACTCTCCCACCTTGATGAACGCGGGCCGGCCCCTGGGCCAGCTGTCCGCCTGTTTCGTGCTGCCGGTGGCCGACTCCATGGAGGATATTTTTGACGCCATCAAGAACGCCGCTCTGATCCACAAGAGCGGCGGCGGCACCGGCTTCTCCTTCTCCCGCCTGCGTCCCAAGGGCTCCACCGTCAACTCCACCGGCGGCGTGGCCAGCGGTCCCATCTCCTTTATGAAGGTGTTCAACGCCGCCACCGAGGCGGTGAAGCAGGGGGGCACCCGCCGGGGGGCCAACATGGGGATCCTCCGGGTGGATCACCCCGACATCATGGAGTTCATCACCTGCAAAAACGACACCGCCGAGATCACCAACTTCAACATCTCCGTGGGCATCACCGAGGCCTTTATGGAGGCGGTGAGCACCGACGGCCTGTACGACCTGGTGGACCCGGCCACCGGTCGGGTGGTGGGCCAGAAGAAGGCCCGGGAGGTCTTTGACACCATCGTTACCTCCGCCTGGCAGACCGGTGAGCCCGGCATCATCTTCCTGGACCGGCTCAACCGGGACAACGCGGTGCCCAGCCAGGGGGAGATCGAGTCCACCAACCCCTGCGGCGAGCAGCCCCTGCTGCCCTATGAGAGCTGCAACCTGGGCTCCATCAACCTGGTCAACCACATCACCCGCTCGGTGGCGGGCTGGGTGCTGGACCGGGCCAAGCTGGAGCGGACCATCCGCACCGCCGTCCACTTCCTGGACAACGTCATCGAGGTCAACCAGTACCCCCTGCCCGAGATCGACAAGATGACCCGCTCCACCCGAAAGATCGGTCTGGGCGTCATGGGCTTTGCGGATATGCTGCTCTACATGGGCGTGCCCTACAACAGCGAGGAGGGCGTGGCTCTGGCCGAGGAGATCATGGATACCATCAACACCATCGGCCACCAGGAGAGCCAGCGTCTGGCGGAGATCCGGGGCGCCTTCCCCCTCTTTGGCGAGAGCATCTACCGGGAGGACAGGCCCATCCGTAACGCCACCGTCACCACCATCGCCCCCACCGGCACCCTGTCCATCATCGCGGGGGTGTCCTCCGGTGTGGAGCCGGTATTTGCCTACGCCTATATCCGCAACGTGATGGACAACACCCATCTGATCGAGACCAACCAGATCCTGAAAGAAAAGCTGATGGAGGCGGGGGTCTACTCCGAGGAGCTGATGAAGCAGATCGTGGAGCAGGGCTCCCTGGCCCATGTGGACGGCATCCCCGAGGAGATCAAGCGGGTCTTTGTGTGCGCCCATGACGTGTCCCCCATCTGGCACGTCAAGATGCAGGCCGCCTTCCAGCGCTACACCGACAACGCCGTCAGCAAGACGGTGAACTTCCCCAACTCTGCCACCAAGGCCGAGGTGGCCGAGGTCTACCGCCTGGCCTACACCCTGGGCTGCAAGGGCACCACCATCTACCGGGACGGCAGCCGCAACGAGCAGGTGCTCAACATCGGCAAGGTCAATGACGGCAAGCCCGCCCCCGCCCCCACCGGGCGGATGTGCGAGGAGTGCCAGGTGCCCCAGGAGGCCTACGGCCATATCCAGCCCCGTCCCCGTCCCGCGGTGACCACCGGCTTTACCGAGAAGGTGCGCATCGGCTGCGGCAACCTCTATATCACCGTCAACTACGATGAAAACGGCATCTGCGAGGTGTTTACCAATACCGGCCGGGCCGGCGGCTGTCCCAGCCAGAGCGAGGCCACCGCCCGCCTGGTCAGCGTGGGCATCCGCTCCGGCATGGACCCCAAGGAGATCATCCAGCAGCTCAAGGGCATCCGCTGCCCCTCCTGCCTGCGGCAGGCCGGCGTGCCGGTGACCTCCTGCCCCGACGCCATTGCCAAGGCGCTGGAGAAGGTGCTCAAGGTCTCCCAGAGCGGCGGGCATGAGCCTGTGCCCGCCCCCATCAGCGCCGCCGCCAAGACGGCGCCCATCCCCCGGCCGGGCATGACCCCCGCCGAGGCCAAGCTGGCCAAGTTCTGCCCCGAGTGCGGAGCGGAGCTGGAGCACGAGGGCGGCTGCGTCACCTGCCGTGACTGCGGCTATTCCAAATGCGGCTGACCGCCCCCCGGAGGGGCGTCCATCAAGACAGGAGGCATCCGCTATGTGTACCAGTCTGACTTTGACCACCGACCACACCTACTTTGGCCGCACCCTGGACCTGGAATACCAGTTTGGCCAGCAGGTGGTCATCACGCCCCGGAATTTTCCGCTTACCTTTAAAAAAATGCCCTCGCTGGAGCGGCATTACGCCATCATCGGCATGGCCACCGTGGTCCAGGACTATCCCCTCTATGCCGAGGGAGTCAACGAGAAGGGACTCTACCTGGCCGGGCTCAACTTTCCCGGCAGCGCCTGCTACCCCTGCGGGCCGGAGGACGGCACGCCGGCGGCCCCCTATGAGCTGATCCCCTGGCTGCTGGGCACCTGTGAGAGCGTGGAGCAGGCGGCGGAACAGCTGCGCCGCACCCGGCTGCTGGAGACCCCGTTCCTGCCCGATATGCCCTCCAGCCCCCTCCATTGGCACCTGGCGGACCGGCAGAAGGCCGTGGTGATCGAACCCACAGCCGAAGGCATGAAGGTGTGGGAGGACCCGGTGGGCGTGCTCACCAACAACCCCACCTTCGACTTCCACCTGACCAACCTGAATCAGTATATGGGCCTCTCCGCCGCCCAGCCGGAAAACCGGCTGGGCGGACCGGGCCTGCGTCCCTTCGGGCAGGGAATGGGCGGGCTGGGCCTGCCTGGGGACTGGTCTCCCGCCTCCCGCTATGTGCGGGCGGCCTTCCTGAAGTGGAACAGCGCCTGCGCCCCCGATGTGCTCTCCAGCGTCAGCCAGTTCTTTCACATCCTGGATGCCGTATCCATGCCCCGGGGCGCGGTACGTACGCCGGAGGGGAAGTGGGACATCACGGATTACACCTGCTGTATCGACGGGACGACCGGCACCTACTATTACAAGACCTATGACAACAGCCAGATCACGGCGGTCCCCATGGACGAGGCCCGGCGGGAGGGAAGCGCGCTCATCTGCCGGTCTCTGGTCACCACCCAGCAGATCCGGGTGGAGGACTGAGCAGGTCCGCCGGGGGAGGGCCGGTTGTACAGATTGCATAAAAGAAAAGGGGCCTCCGGCGGGTAAAATCGGGGGAGAAAAGGCGGAAAACCGGGTAGTTTGCCGATTCGCCCCATAGTTAGGACGGCTCTTTGGAATTGGGTTGTGCATATTTGCCATAATCATTGATAAAAAAATAACGAAATTCTCTTGCATTTTACTTGCCTGTTTGTCAGGTGTGCGGTATACTTATTAGGTAAGAACTTGTTAAAAATATAACAATTTGCAGATGGGTATCCATCAAGGAGGCAGAACAAATGGGTTTTGTGAAGCTGGAAAAGCAGGGCCACGTCGGCGTGGTCACCATTGACCGGCAGGAGGCGCTGAACGCGCTGAACAGCCAGGTTCTGAGCGATTTGGATGCGGTCATCGATCAGGTGGCTGCCGACGACGAGATCTATGTGATGATCCTCACCGGTGCGGGCCGTTCCTTTGTGGCGGGCGCCGACATCGGCGAGATGAAGGGCTTCTCCTCCATCGAGGGCAAGAAGTTTGGCGTGCATGGCGGCGGCGTGTTCCTGAAGCTTGAGAACATGGCCAAGCCTGTGATCGCGGCTATCAACGGGTTTGCTCTGGGCGGCGGCTGTGAGCTGTGTATGGCCTGTGACATCCGTCTGGCCAGCGAAAAGGCCAAGTTCGGTCAGCCCGAGGTTGGTCTGGGCATCACTCCCGGTTTTGCCGGTACCCAGCGTCTGCCCCGCATCGTGGGCGTCTCCAAGGCGATGGAGCTGATCCTCACCGCCAAGGTCATCAAGGCCGAGGAGGCCAAGGCCATCGGCCTGGTCAGCGAGGTCTATCCCGCCGAGGAGCTGATGGACAAGGCCATGGAGCTGGCCAATGCCATCTGCGCCAACGCCCAGATCGCCGTGCAGGAGTCCAAGCGCTGTATCCGCATGGGTATGCAGACTGATATCAACACCGGCTCCGCTTTCGAGGCCGAGGCCTTCGGCGTCTGCTGCGGCACCGAGGACAAAAACGAGGGCATGGGCGCCTTCCTGGAGAAGCGTACCGAGAAGCACTTCCAGGGTAAGTAAGTATCTCCTGCCGATCCCGCATTGAGATCGTTTTATCTGCTATTCTAAATCAGATCGAAAAGAGGTTTTCTGCAATGAAGAAGATCGTTGTCATCGGCGGCGGCACTATGGGTCTGGATATCGCCCAGGTGTTTGCCAAGAAGGAATTTGACGTTGTCGTTCGCGATATCAACGACGACATTATCAAGGCCTCCGAGGCTCGCCTGAACAAGGCTCTGGACAAGCTGGTGGCCAAGGGCAAGATGGACGAGGCCAAGAAGGCCGACATCCTGGCCCACATGAGCTTTACCACCGACCTGGCCGCTGCTGCCGATGCTGACCTGGTGGTGGAAGCCGCCATCGAGAACCTGGACATCAAGAAGAGCATCTTCGCCGAGCTGGACAGCCTGTGTAAGCCCGAGACCATCCTGGCCTCCAACACCTCTTCCATCTCCATCACCGCCATTGCCGCCGCCACCAAGCGGGCCGACAAGTTCATCGGTATGCATTTCTTCAACCCCGCCACCGTGATGAAGCTGGTGGAGGTCATCCGCGGCGCTCACACCTCTGACGAGACCTATCAGACCGTGGCTGACCTGGCTGTTGCCATCGGCAAGGAGCCTGTTGAGGTCAACGAGGCCCCCGGCTTCGTGGTCAACAAGATCCTGATCCCCATGATCAACGAGGGCATCGACCTGGTGTACACCGGTGTGGCTTCCGTGGAGGGCGTCGATACCGCCATGAAGCTGGGCGCCAACCACCCCATGGGCCCCCTGGCTCTGGGCGACCTGGTGGGCCTGGACGTGTGCCTGGCCATTATGGACACCATTTACAACGAGACCGGCGATCCCAAGTACCGCGCCTCTCTGCTGCTGCGGAAGATGGTCCGCGCCGGCAAGCTGGGCCGCAAGACCGGCATCGGCTTCTACGACTACCGCAAGTAAAAACTTTATCAGCGCGCAACGACGGACAGGGGTCCAAAGCCCCTGCCCGCCCGTTCTGAAATACATATCTTAGGAGGAAGGCAACAAATGGATCTGCACCTTTCCAAAGAGCAGGAAATGCTCCGCAAGATGTACCGCGACTTTGCCGAAAACGAAGTCAAACCCCTGGCTGAGTGGGTGGACGAGAACGAGGCGTTCCCCGAGGAGACCGTCAAAAAGATGGCCAAGCTGGGCATGATGGGCATCTATTTCCCCAAGGAGTACGGCGGCGCCGGCGCGGACGTTCTGTCCTACGTCATGGCCGTCGAGGAGATGAGCAAGGTCTGTGGTACCACCGGCGTTATCATCTCCGCCCACACCTCTCTGTGCTGCGCTCCCATCTATGAGAACGGCACCGAGGAGCAGAAGAAGTACTACCTGCCCAAGCTGTGCTCCGGCGAGTGGATCGGCGCGTTCGGCCTGACCGAGCCCGGCGCCGGCACCGACGCCCAGGGCCAGCAGACCACCGCCGTGAAGAATGAGAACGGCGATTGGGTGCTGAACGGCTCCAAGATCTTCATCACCAACGCTGGCTACGCTCACGTGTTCGTGATCTTCGCCATCACCGGCGTCACCACCGACAAGCGCGGCCGCAAGAAGAAGGAGATCTCCGCCTTCATCGTGGAGCGCACCGATCCCGGCTTCTCCGTGGGCAAGCACGAGAAGAAGATGGGCATCAAGGGCTCTTCCACCTGTGAGCTGATCATGGAGGACTGCGTCATCCCCGCCGACCGTCTGCTGGGCAAGCAGGGCAAGGGCTTCGGCATCGCCATGAAGACCCTGGACGGCGGCCGTATCGGCATCGCTTCCCAGGCTCTGGGTCTGGCCGAGGGTGCCATTGAGGAGACCGTTAAGTACACCAAGGAGCGCGTCCAGTTTGGCCGCCGCATCTCCCAGTTCCAGAACACCCAGTTCCAGCTCGCCGACATGCACGCCAAGACCGAGGCTGCTAAGTGGCTGGTGTACTCCGCTGCCATGAAGAAGGAGAACCACGAGCCCTACACCGTGGACGCCGCCATGGCCAAGCTGGTGGCCGCTGAGACCGCCAGCGACGTGACCCGCCGCTGCGTGCAGCTGTTCGGCGGCTACGGCTACACCCGTGAGTATCCCATGGAGCGCATGATGCGTGATGCCAAGATCACCGAGATCTACGAGGGCACCAGCGAAGTGCAGCGCATGGTCATCGCCGCCAATCTGGGCGTGAACTAAAGGAACTGGAGGGAAATTGTCGATATGAAATGCATCGTTTGTGTCAAGCAGGTACCTGATACCTCCGGCGTGGTGGCGGTGAAGGAAGACGGCACGATGGACCGTGCCGCCATGGCCACCATCACCAACCACGACGACCTGGCGGCTGTTGAGGCCGCTCTGCGGATCAAAGACGCTACCGGCTGCAAGGTGGTAGTGGTCTCCATGGGCCCCCCTCCCGCCGAGGGGATGCTGCGTGAGCTGCTGGCCATGGGCGCCGACGAGGCCGTTCTGGTCTCCGCCCGTGAGTTCGGCGGTTCCGATACCTACGCTACTTCTCAGATCCTGGCCGCCGCTATCAAGAAGATCGGCGTCGAGGACGACGACATCGTGTTCTGCGGCCGTCAGGCCATTGACGGCGACACCGCTCAGGTGGGTCCCCAGATCGCTGAGAAGCTGAATATGCCCCAGGTCTCCTACGTGGCTGAGATCGCTGTGGAGGGCAAGGCTGTCACCGTGAAGCGTCTGCTGGAGGACGGCTACATGACCATCAAGGTCCAGACCCCCTGTCTGCTGACCTGCGTGAAGGAGCTCAACGACGCCCGCTACATGAGCGTGGGCGGCATCATGGAGTGCTACCAGAAGCCTCTGGAAGTCTACAATTATGAGACTCTGAAGGACGATCCCCTGATTGATGTTACTACCATCGGCCTGAAGGGCTCTCCCACCAATGTGTACAAGTCCTTCTCTCCCCCGGTGAAGGGCGCCGGTATGATGATGGAGGGCGCCGACAAGGCGACTGTCGAGAAGCTGGTCTCCATCCTCAACGACAAGCACATTATCTAATTTGAAAGGAGAGCAATAGAATGGCTTTCAATAGTAGCGATACCGCCGCCTTCAAGGGCGTATGGGTTTTCTGTGAGCAGCGCGAGGGCGTTATCATGTCCACCAGCTACCAGCTCCTCTCTGAGGGCCGCAAGCTGGCCAACGATCTGGGCGTGGAGCTGTGCGGCGTGGTTCTGGGCAAGGACGTGAAAGAGGAGTACCTGAAGGCCCTGGGCGGCTACGGAGCCGACAAGGTCTACTACTGCAACCACGAGCTGCTGGACGTTTACACCACCGACGCCTACACCAAGGTCATCTGCGACCTGGTGGAGGACAAGAAGCCTGAGATTTTCCTCATCGGCGCCACCAACATCGGTCGTGACCTGGGCCCCCGCTGCGCTGCCCGGCTGCACACCGGTCTGACCGCCGACTGTACCCACCTCGACGTGGACGTGGCCAAGTACAAAGAGTTCCTGAAGACCACCTCTACCATCGACGTGGACAACACCGTGTTCGAGGAGAACACCAACCTGAAGATGACCCGTCCCGCTTTCGGCGGTCACCTGATGGCCACCATCATCTGCCCCCGCTTCCGTCCCCAGATGTCCACTGTCCGTCCCGGCGTGATGCAGACCCAGCCCTACGATGAGGCCGGCGCTGCCAAGACCGTCATCGAGAACGTGAACGTGGCTCTGACCAAGGACGACATCCATGTTGAGGTCCTGGAGGTCAAGAAGGCCGCCAAGAAGCTGGTCGACCTGATCGGCGCCGACGTGGTGGTCTCCGTGGGCCGCGGCATCAGCAAGGACGTTGAGGGCGGCATCAAGCTGGCTGAGGAGCTGGCTTCCGTCCTGGGCGGCGTTGTGGGCTCCTCCCGTGCCTGCGTGGACGCTGGCTGGATCGGTGCTGACCACCAGGTCGGCCAGACCGGCAAGACCGTTCACCCCCGCATCTATGTTGCTCTGGGCATCTCCGGCGCTATCCAGCACCTGGCTGGCATGCAGGACTCCGAGTGCATCATCGCGGTGAACAAGAACGAGTCTGCTCCCATCTTCGACGTGGCTTCCTACGGCATCGTGGGCGACCTGTACAAGGTCACTCCCATGCTCATCGACGCCATCCGCGCCGCCAAGGCTGAGAAGTAATTGAATACTTAAAAAACACCGGTCAGCTATGCTGACCGGTGTTTTTTTGCCTCTGTCCGCCGGGCGGTTGCGCCGCCGGCGGGAATGAGGTATACTGATATGCCGGAAGAACAAGCGAGAAAGGGCGGTGAGGGCGGTGTTTCAGCGTCATCCCAAGGGTGTGCTGCTGCTGGGAGTCATAGGGGTCTCCACGTCCGCCCTTCTGGTGCGGTTTTCCCGTGCGCCCTCGGTGATCACCGCAGTATACCGGCTGGGCTGGACGGTGCTCCTGCTGCTGCCGGTGGTGTTGCTCCGGTTCCGGGAGGAGCTGCTGCGGGTGAAGCGGAGAGACATTCTGCTGTGCACCCTCAGCGGGGTGTGCCTGGCGCTCCACTTTCTCACCTGGTTCGAGTCCCTGAAGTGGACCGGCGTGGCAGTTTCCACCGTGCTGGTGAGCACTGAGGTCATCTTCACGGCCCTGGGTTTTGCCCTTTTGCTGAAGGGAAAGATTCCGCCGCTGGGGGTGGCGGCTATTCTGCTGGCCTTCGCCGGGAGTGCCGTCCTGGCTCTGGCCGGGGGTGGACAGAAGAGCGCGCTCTACGGCAATTTGCTGGCCCTGGCGGCTGCATTCTTTGTCGCGCTGTATACTCTGATCGGAAAAATACAGAGAGGATACCTCTCCACCACAATTTATACCTTTTTGACCTATCTGTCCTGCTTTCTTACCCTGCTGCTCATGGCGGTGGGGAGCGGTACGCCGCTGACGGGCTACGGGGGCCGGGAGTGGCTCATCGGCCTGGGGCTGGCGGTGCTGTGTACCCTGATGGGCCACAGCCTGTTCAGCTGGTGCCTGAAATATCTCTCCCCGGCCTATGTGTCGGCAGTCAAGCTGTGTGAGCCGGTGTGCGCCGGCCTGCTGGCGGCGCCTCTGTTTGGGGAGATCCCCACCCCCCTCCAGCTGCTGGGCGGTGCGGTCATTCTGGGGGCAGTGCTGCTCTATACCTGGGCGGAACAGCGGGACCGAAGCTGAATACCCGTCCCCTGCGGCGATTCCTGACGAAAAAATACGAACAGTAATGCTTTACAATTACTGGAAAAGTTGTATAATTGAGTCATAGAAAGCTGTAGGGAGTGGAAAGACATGCGAGAACTGCTGCTGGAAAGTCCGGAGGGGTGCGCGTACCGCTACGCGATCTTGGTGGATGAAATGTCGGTGGGCGGGCTGTGCTGCGAGAGCTATGGGGTGCGGGTCACCGGGCCGGGCGGGGACCGGGAGGAGGTCCCCAACATCACCGTCAGCGTCGGGCGCATCGACGCGCTGGCCGAGCTGCTCTGCCGCAACCAGGTATCCCCTGTGACTCTGTGGGACGTGATCGAAGACTGGCTGTGAGGAAAATGAATATTCTTACAGGATAATGCAGAATGAATAATTGACAGAGCAGGCAAAATCCGTTATGATAATGTCTGCTGAATCGACCCGGCTGCGGAGCGGGGCCGGCCTGACCCGGCGAACCGCCCCGCGCAGATCGTTCCCGCGGTGTGTGCCGCGGGAATTCTCTTAGGGAGTGGAGGGCTCCGCCGGGCTTGTTTGGCGGGGTGGAGGGGAACTTCCACCCAAAGGCCGCCGAAACGGGGCGGCTAAGCCAAGGAGGAGAGATCGTGAAAGAGAGAGAGACCTTTGCGTCCCGGCTGGGCTTCGTGCTCATCTCTGCCGGGTGCGCCATCGGCCTGGGCAACGTCTGGCGTTTCCCCTACATCGTGGGGCAGTACGGCGGCGCGGCCTTTGTGCTGATCTACCTGGTGTTTCTGGTGGCCATGGGTCTGCCCATCATGGCAATGGAGTTTGCCGTGGGCCGGGCCAGCCGCAAGAGCATCATCGTGTCCTTCCAGGAGCTGGAGCCGAAGGGCGCCAAGTGGCACTGGTACGGCTGGTTCGGTATGGCGGGCAACTACCTGCTGATGATGTTTTACACCACCATCGCCGGTTGGCTGCTGATGTACTTCTTCAAGCTCGCGTTGGGCCACTTTGAGGGCCTGGATGCCGCTGGCGTCACCGCGGCGTACAATCAGATGGTTGCCACTCCTGGCATACAGGTGGTATTTATGGCTATCGTGATCGTACTGGGCATGGTGATTTGCAGTCGCGGCCTGCGCAACGGTGTGGAAAAAGCTAATAAGTTTATGATGCTGTGCCTGCTGTTCCTGCTGGTGCTATTGGCCATCCGTGCAATTACCCTGCCCGGAGCCGGAGAAGGGCTCAAGTTCTATCTGGTGCCCAATTTTGACCACCTGATGTATGATGCCGCAGGCAACTTCCGCCTGGGCGAGGCCATCTATGCCGCCATGGGACAGGCCTTCTTTACCCTGAGCCTGGGCATCGGCGCCATGGCCATTTTTGGCAGCTATATCGGCAAGGACCGCCGCCTGTTTGGCGAGACCATCAACGTGGGCGTGCTGGATACCTGCGTGGCCTTCACTGCGGGCCTGATCATTTTCCCCTCTGCCTTCGCTTTCGGCGTCAATCCGGATGCGGGACCCAACCTGATCTTCATCACCCTGCCCAATGTGTTCAACGCCATGCCCGGCGGGCGGCTGTGGGGCGCGCTGTTCTTTGTGTTCCTCTTCTTTGCCGCCCTGTCCACCATCACCGCCGTGTTTGAGAACATCCTGGCCTGCTGGATGGACAAGTGGGGGGTCTCCCGGGGCAAGGCAGTGGCCATCAACCTGGTGCTCATCTTCCTGCTGAGCCTGCCCTGTCTGCTGGGCAACAACCTCTGGAGCGAGATCAAGCTGCTGGGTATGGGCATCATGGACTTTGAAGACTTCCTGGTGAGCAACAACCTGCTGCCCATCGGCTCGGTGATCTACCTGCTCTTCTGCTGCCTGTCCAAGAAGATGGCCTGGGGCTTTGACAATTTCCTGGCGGAGGCCGACCAGGGCAAGGGCGTGCGCTTCCCTGCCAAGCTGCGGATGTACTTCACCGTGGTGGTTCCCATCATCGTCCTCATTATCTTCGTCATGGGCTATATCGAAAAATTTGTATAAGAAATCAGCACAAAAAGGACCTGCCGTCGGCAGGTCCTTTTTCTTTCAGGGATAGGCGTTCCAGTAGACCTGCCCCGCTTTCAGGGGGATGCCCCGGGCGGCGAAGAGCTGGTCGATGGTGCAGAAGTAGTAGCCCTGGGCGTGAAGCCGGTCCACGATCTCCAAGGCGGCGTCTACCGATTGGGGGTAGATGTCGTGAAGCAGGATGATCCCTCCGTCCCTGGCCTGGGATACCACCTGGTCCACCACCCGGGCGGTGTTTTTGTCGTCCCAGTCCTCCGGGTCGATGGACCAGAGGATGATGGGGCAGTCCGCCCGGAGCCGCACCCCCTCGTCCCATTTGCCGAAAGGGGGACGCAGGGGGAAGCCGCTGTGGCCCAGGATATGGGTCAGGCGGGTGCGGCAGGTCTCCACCTGGGCATCGAAGTCCGCCTGGTTCAGGCCGGTAAGCTGTACATGGTCAAAGGTATGGATGCCGATCTGGTGCCCCTCTCGGTCCATGCGGCGCACCACGTCCTCGTTGTTCTCCAGCTGGCGGCCGATCAGGAAGAAGGTGGCCTGTACCCCCCGCTCCGCCAGGCCATCCAGCAGGCGGGTGGTGGTGGAGCGGCGGGGGCCGTCGTCAAAGGTGAGGGCGATGAGCTTTTGTTCCGTCAGCTGAACGGGGGCGTCCGCCGGGGCGGCCTGCCCGCCGGACCGGATCAGCCGGGCACCGCACCCCAGTGCCAGCGCCGCCGTCAGAAGGGCGGCCCACCGCCGCCCCGCGTGCCGTTCCACATTCCTCGCCCCCTTCGCCGGTCGTCTGGCTTAGTATGTGCGCAACGGCGGGGGATCTGTCAGGGAAAATCTCTCAATCAGGCCTGCCGGGGATCGGGATCGCCGCTGAGGGAGAGAATATACTGGTAGTAGGGTAGGAGAAAATCAAAGGAATCCACCAGCATATCGGCCAGATCGTGGCTCCACAGCAGGTCCTGATGGGGGGCCCTGTGGGTGAGGGCAAAGCTCTTTTTGTTGTACCAGGGGGCCAGCAGGGAGGAGGGAGCGGCCTTGGGGCGCTTGTAGTCCTCTCCCTCCAGAATAAATTGGTCCTGACGGTTCAGCCGGCGGGCCAGAGCTTCCATGGGCTTGGGGGCCCAGTCCATCCGGGCCCGGAGCTTGGCCATGGTCACGGCGGGGGCCATCCAGAAGCCCATGCCGCAGGACCAGCCCTCCGGCTCCAACTCGAACCAGAACACCGGCTCCGACCCGGACTCCGCGTGGGGCCGGACCAGGCTGAGCCACAAATGGTCCTTGTAGGGTCCCCGGCCGAAGAGCCGCCGGGCGTCCCGATAGATGCGGGAGATCTTGCACACCAGGTCCAGGTCGGGGTGCTTGTCCAGAAAGCGGGCATAGACCTCGTTGCCCAGCTCCTTCATGGGGCGCTGGAAGTGGGTGAGATAGTCCTCCTTGTGGGCCTCGAACCAAGCCCTCTCATTGTTGAACCGGATGCCCCACATGAAGTCCACGGTGGCGCCGGAAAATCCTTCAAACATAACGGCTTCCTTTCCAGTTTGGTATTTGGGCAAGCAAGGCCCCCCGCCGGGCGGGGGGCCTTGGATTTATACAGCGGGGGGCTCTGTCTCGGGCAGAGGGGCGCTCTCCACGGGCTCCCCGCCGGGCTGCTCCGGTATGGGGGCGAGGCTCTCTGACGGCGCGGGAGTGACCTCCGGCACAGGGGCGGCAGAGGGCTCAACGGAGGGCTCGGCGGACGGCTGGGCCGGGGGTTCTTCAGTGGGGGTGGCCGACGGGGTGGGCATAGGCGTGGGGCTGGGCTCCACCGGGGTGAGGGTTTTCAGCCCGGTGGCGGGATCGATGCCCCAGCGGGCCGCGTCATCGGGGTTGTAGTAGTATACGGCGTCGGAGGCCTTATAGCTGTTGCGGTGGAGGAAAATGGTGTCCACCAGCTTGCCGCTTTTGTCCACCAGCTTCTGGTACACCTCTACGGTAACGCCGTTGTAGCGGGCGTAGTTGGGGTCCCGCTTGGGTTCGACCCCTGCGGGATGGTTGGGGTCGGGCTTGTAGCGGTTCTGATAGGGGACCGTGGAGAGAATAACGGAGTAGGGCTCCCCGTGGATGCCGGTGGTGTCGGTGCCGTAGATGGTGACGTGGAGCTTGTGGTTCTTGTCCTGATAGGTCTCGACCTTGATGGGATAGTCGGTATTGTTCTTGAACTTAAAATCGATCTGATCGCTCCACACGGTGGCGTCGGTGCCGATGACGGGCATATAGCCGCTGTTGAAGGCGTGCTTGGACCGCTCCACGGTCTCCAGATTGGCCTTGAGACTCACCCAGTATAGCGTGGAGGACAGCTGGCAGATGCCGCCGGCGGTGGCGTCGATGCTCTGGCCGTTCTGGTAGGTGCCGGCGTCCTTATAGCCGCTGGATTTGGTGTAGGGACCGGCCAGGGCGTTGTAGGAGAACACCTCGCCGGGTAGCAGGATGGTCCCGTTGACCCGGCTGGCGGCCAGGTCGATGTTGTACCACCGGGCGGAGGGACCGGCGCAGCTGGTAACGCCGGTGCCCAGCACATCCTTGAAGAGATTGGCCTGGAGATCCTCTGTGCTGATCCTGGGCTGGGTCAGGGTGACCAAAATGGCGATGTCGCTGCCCTCGGCGGCGCTGCGCACCAGCTCCCGGACGGTCTCTGTGTCAAAGTCGACTCCGGTGACGGAGGGGACGATCTGCTTGGTCTCTTTGTCTAAGTAGGCGTCGGCGGCCTCCACGCAGATCTCATCGCGGATGGCGTCAAAATCAGGGTCCACCGGGGGCGCGGTGGACACCTGGGCCTCCACGGGGCCATAGGCGTCGGGCTGGCCGTTGGACAGCAGGTGCCCCATCCGCTCCTCCAGGGCGGCGGTGAGGGCCTTGGTGTCGATGGTGCGGCCGGTGACCCCCTTGTGGAACACCAGCTCGTCGCCCTCAAAGGTCCAGGTGGTCTGGGACTCCTGGTCGGCGCACTCCCGGACGGCCTGCTCCACCGCCGCCGGGGTGCCGGACAGCCCGGCGGAGACGCCGTACTGCCGGCCGCCCATCAGGCTGGCCAAGAAGCGGCCGCCCCGGAGAAGGAAATTGCTGCTCTGGGTATCGGCGGCAGACGCTGCTGCTTCCTCAGCGGCGACGGTGAAGGCGTCTCCCGGTACGGTATAGACTTTGCCCTCGCAGGTAAAGTCCACCGCGTGCCGGGCCAGCTGCCCGGCCAGCTGCTCCTCCAGGGTGCGGGCGGCCTCGGCGCTGGTCTGGCGGCTCACATCAATACCCGCAATGGTGGTGTTGGGCCAGAAAACGCCCCCTCCCGCCCAGGCACACAGGCCCAGATAGCCGGCGGCCACAGCCACCGCGATGCATATAAGGATCAGGACCAGCTTGCCGCCCCGCTTCTTTTGAGCAGGTGCGGTCCGCTTTCCCGCTGCTTGTGCCATATCGATCACTCCAACTTTGGTTTATGCCCGGTCTGCAGCCGCGCTCACGGCTGCGCTTAACAGCGTATGTGCTGACAGACCATATTATAGGGGTTTCCTAGGAAAAAAGCAATTACAGAATGGTTACATGCCCCGATGGCGGAAATTGCTTTACAGCCACCGAGAATCAGTGTATGATGGTACCATACTCGGTCTGCCGCTCTATTCAGCATGGTCCGGTGGACGGGGCAATATCCATTCAAACTTTGTCACTTCTGCAATTCTGTGACAGATGATCTTAGCTTGATCTGCAAAGGGGCGGTATTCGTATGGCGTATGATCGAAACCGGCGCTCCGGCGGCAGCGGCGACCCGATCTCCTGGATCGTGACGCTGGTCCTGCTGGTCAGTCCGCTGTGGTTTGTGGGGGTCATCCTGCTGGTGCGCAAGCTGAACGGCGCGGCGCGCAGACCCCAGTTTCCCTACCTGGGCCCAAGCCCCGGCTCTCAGGGCGGCGTCTATACCCCGCCTCCGGCTGCGGGTGGAAAGCAGCCCAATGTCAATAAGGGCAGGGTCATGACGGTGGTGGGCGCTGTGATGGCCGTCATCTTCGGCATCGCCGTGGTGGCCGGTCTGCCGGTGATCAACGGGATCTGGGAATTTCCCGTATCTCTGGCGATGATGTCGCCGGTGCTGGGGCTCTTTGCCGGAGGTCTGGCTCTGGTGGCCGCCGGGACTCTCAGCACCCGGAAGCACCGCCGGTTCCGGAAGTATCTGGCCCTCATCGGGCGGCGGGAGAGCATGCCGGTGGTGCAGCTGGCCCACGCCATGCCCGTGTCGGTGCGTAAGGCGTGCAGCGATTTGCAGGAGATGCTGGACGAAGGCATCCTGCCCGCCGGCTATCTGGATATGTCCACCCACCAGCTCATCCTCAGCGACGAGGGCCTGAAGGACGAGCCGCGGCCGGAGCCGGAGCAGCCGGAGCAGTCCGCCGCGGACGGGACGGATGAGGAGCAGCCGCTGGACATCCGGGACGACGACGCGGTGCTGCGGGAGATCCGCCGCCTCAACGACGACATTGACGACGCATCCATGAGCCGCAAGATCGACCGCATCGGGGAGATCACCAGCAAGATCTACAGCTATGTCAAGCAGCACCCGGGCAAGGAGGATCAGCTGCGCTCCTTCCTCAACTACTATTTGCCCACCACCCTGAAGATCCTCAAGGCCTATGCCCGCATGGAAGATCAGGGGGTGGAGGGAGAGAACATCCGCACCGCCAAGGCCCGGATCGAGGGCATGATGGACAAGGTGGTGGACGGCTTTGAAAAGCAGCTGGACCGCCTTTTCGAGGTGGACACCATGGACATCACCGCCGACGTGGAGGTGCTGGAGCGGATGCTGGAGAAAGACGGCCTGTCCGGCGGCATGGATTTTGGACCGGGGAAAACTTCATAAATCGTTTACATAAGGGCCAAAGTTTATCCAACACTCGACAGGGACCCTGTGTTATCCTATGGTCACAGCCAAGAGAACATGGCAAGGGCGCTGCGCCGGGAGCGTGCGGAGGACAAAATGCCATCCGGAGTGCGTTCAAGGAACCGGCCCTGCCCCGTGACTGCCCCCCGGCTGTGGGGGCAGACCAAAAACGACACCGGCTCTGCCGCGTGATGAGATAACATGGGATTCCCTCCCCAAACTTGAAAACGGGCGCTGCCTCATATTGAGGCAGCGCCCGTCAAACTGTCGATGACCCCTGCCAGCCAAAGGACTCGGAGGGAAAGATAGTGTGAAAGAAAACCGTCAGGGTTGTCTTTCACGTCCAGTCAAACACTTTTTGAAACTTTCAGAAGTTTCAAAAAGTGCCTCAGCTTGTCGAAAAGGCCTTTTCGACAAGCTGACGGGCGCTGCCTCATATTGAGGCAGCGCCCGTTTGTTGTCTGGGAACGGAACGTCCGGTCAGGTGCACCGTACGGTGCAGGTCAGGGTCTGGCCGTCCACCGAGCAGGTCAGTGTGGTCTGTCCCTTGCTCACATAGGTCACGGTGCCGTTGCCCGACACAGTGGCCACGCCGCTGTTGCCGATGCTCCACACCGGGCTGGAGGAGGTGCCGTTTACCTTCACCTGGAAGGAGGGGTAGGTCTTGCTCAGGGTAAAGTCTGTCCGGTTCAGGGACAGGGTGGTGGACTGAGGGGCGGTGCCCGCGCTGGTGGAGCCGCCGGTGGTCACAGAATTGTGGACCAGGCAGGTGTGGGTCACGCCGCCGGGCATGGTGGCGGTGATGGTGGCGTTGCCGGTCTTGGTGCCGGGGCTGACCTTACCGGTCTCATCCACGGAGGCGATAGCGGGGTCGCTGCTGCTCCAGGTGATGGTGCCGGTGGAGCCGGCGGGACTGAACGTGACCTTGAGCGTGATGGGGTCCGGATAGCGGTTGCTGAGGGAGAACTCCGTCAGGCTGAGGCTGAAATCGGTGGCCGTCTGACCTGCGGGGATGGTCTCCGTCGGCTCCGGCTCGGGGGAGTCGGAGGGAGCGGCGGGGGACTCCACAGGCTGGGCCGACTCTGTGGGCTGGACGCTGGCAGGCGGGGGCGGATCGTCCACAGAGTTGCCCTTGGTGACCAGGGGCATGATCACCGAGACGACGATGATCACCGCCGCAATGATGAAGGCCAGCGAGATGATGAGACCCAGCAGGCGCAGCGGGGAGGGGCCCCGGCCATAGCCGCCCCCGCGGGTGTTGGTGACCAGCCGTTTTCCGCCGCGGGCGCGGCGGCCGACCTCCCCCTCTCCTCCGTAATCGTCCTCGTCCAGGGGGAGGTCGTCACAGAAGGGGCAGTGTTTATAGGTAGAGGCGTAGTCCTCGCCGCAGTTATCACAGTGAATCATGGTGGGACGGTTGTCCCGGGGGCGTTTGGATGCCATAGGAAATCCCTCCGATCGACATTCTTACGTCTATTGTACAACGATATGCGGTGGTCCGTCAACGGGCACAGACGAAATGTAATGGTTTTTTAAAAATTATGTCAACTCGTGAGGGCTTGCGCCGGACACAGGAATTGGCTATAATGGGACCCATGAAGAAAAGGCCCCCTTTGGGGGCCGTGGGGGAGGCAGAGAGCATGAGGGGGACCGTCAGCGCCGAAGAGGCCCACAGACAGTACAGCGAGGGGATGACCGCCTTCCGGCGGCAGATCGCGGACCAGACCCTGCGGGAGCGCTTTGGGCGGGAGGCCGACGCCTTTTTCCGGAGCTTCGCCCTGGGGCTGTGGCAGCGGGACGGGGCCTCCGTCACGCCCAGACATGTGGAATTTTACAACGCGGTCTACACCCGTGGGAACCCCGCCCCCTCGGTGCTGTTCTGGGAGCTTTCCTCGTCGGTGGCCTGCTATTCCGGCTTCCGGCCGCCGGAATTTTTCAATCGGATGCGGGCCTGTGACAAGGTGGCGGGCACCGATCTGTCCCGCCGCTTTATCGACCTGACCACGCTGATGCTCCTGCTCTTTGCGGCGGTGGACGACCAGGTCAGCGAGGCGGAGGCCGGATTTGTCAACCAGTGTGCCGACGCCCTGACCGCTCTGTGCGACCAGGACGGTCTGGTAGGGGGGAAGGCCCCGCTGGACGCGGGGGACTTTGTGACCCGGCGTCCGGAGCCCCAGGCCCCCGCCCCGGCGGCGGACCGGGCGGAGGAGCCACCGGAGGAGGAGCCTGCCCCCAGCCTGGAGGAGCTGATGGCCCAGCTGGACGGGCTGTGCGGGCTGGAGCAGGTGAAGGCCGACGTCAAAAGCCTGGTGAACCTGGTGAAGGTGCGGAAGCTGCGGCAGGAGCACGGCCTGCCGGTGCCGCCCCTGTCCCTCCACCTGGTCTTTATGGGCAACCCGGGTACCGGCAAGACCACCGTGGCCCGGCTCTTGGCCCAGCTGTACCGGGCCATCGGCGTGCTGTCCAAGGGGCAGCTGGTGGAGGTGGACCGGTCCGGCCTGGTGGCCGGTTTTGTGGGGCAGACCGCCCTCAAGACCAGCGAAGTCATCCAAAAGGCCCTGGGCGGCGTGCTCTTCATCGACGAGGCCTATGCCCTGGCAGGTCAGGACAACCCCAACGACTTCGGCAGGGAGGCCATCGAGACCCTGCTGAAGGGGATGGAGGACCACCGGGCCGATCTGGTGGTCATTGTGGCGGGGGACACCGAGCTGATGGGCAAGTTCCTTCGAGCCAATCCCGGCCTGGAGAGCCGCTTCAACAAGTATTTCTACTTTGAGGACTACAACGGGGAGCAGCTGATGGAGATCTTCTGTTCCATGTGCGAGAAAAATGGGTATACCCTTAGTGATGAAAGTAAAGAATATGCCGGAACGTATTTAAAAGAGCTGTATGAGACCCGGGATGAGAACTTCGGCAACGCCCGGGATGTGCGCAATCTCTTCGAGCGGGCGGTGGCCCGTCAGTCTGACCGGGTGGCGGCGCTGACAGATCCGGACAGAGAGACGCTGATGGCCCTGACCCTGGCGGACCTGCGGGAGGAGGACGGTACCGCTCCGGCCTGAGACAAAAAAGCCCCTGCCGCCGGCGTGGCCGGGGCAGGGGTGTTGGATCAAAGATGATCGCTGTCTACCAGGATGTTGTCGGTGCCGTGTTCCTCGAACTCGGCGATATAGGCGTCGATGCGGCTGGTGAGCTCATCGTAGTTGCTCTCGTCGATGGGGGCGTCGTCCATGTCCCGGCGGGCCAGGTCCTCCGCCAGGATGTCGAAAAACACGTTGTTTTCATACTCCATAATGGCCTCGTGGATGCCGCCCTCGGCAAAGGCGCGGGAGGGGATCACTTCGCCCTGCCAGTCCTCCGCCAGGGTGGGCATGCCCTCGGCCCGGGCCTTGGCAAAAAGCAGGCTCTCCACCTCGTCATAGTCCTTGAACCGGTCGTCTCCCCGGGTGGAGTTCAGGATCCAGTTGCCGATATAGGCCATATCCAGCAGACGGCGAAACTGCCTGGTCGTCAGTTCCAGCTTCATACCAATGCGACCTCCTTGCTGTCATGACGTAGGGGGCACAGAGGAGCATACCCCACTCTCATATTATAGTCACCCCTGAAGAAATGTCAAACAGAGCTGTGGAAAATGTGAAAATAGCCCCTTGTTTTCCGCCCCTGTTTCCCCTATGATTAAAGGAAGCACAATAGAACAGGAGGGAGCGACTTGGACAGTCGGCCCATCGGCGTATTTGATTCTGGCCTGGGAGGCCTGACCACTGTGCGGGAGCTGCGCCGCCTGCTGCCCGGGGAGGATATCGTCTACTTTGGCGACACCGGCCGGGTCCCGTACGGCAGCCGGTCCAAAGAGACCATCATCCGCTACGCCCGGCAGGACGTGGCCTTTCTGCGTACCTTTGATTTGAAAATGATCGTAATTGCCTGCGGCACGGTGTCCACCACGGCGCTGGACACCCTGGCCCGGGAGAACCCCATCCCGGTGGTGGGGGTGGTGGCCCCGGCGGCGGCCGCCGCAGCGGGGGCCACCCGCAACGGGCGTATCGGGCTCATCGGGACCCAGGCCTCTATCCGCAGCGGAGCCTATGAGGCGCTGATCCACCGGGAAGATCCGGCAGTCCAGGTCTTTGCCCAGCCCTGCCCCCTCTTCGTCCCCCTGGTGGAAAACGGGCGCTTCCGGCCGGGGGACGTGGTCATTGAGACGGTAGTGGATGAATATCTGACCCCGCTGGAGGCGGCGGGGGTGGATACGCTGGTGCTGGGCTGCACCCACTACCCTCTGCTGGAGGAGGTGATCTCCGCCCGGATGGGGCCGTCGGTCCGCCTGGTGAATGCCGGAGCAGAGGGGGCCCGGGAGGCCGCCGCCCGGCTGGCAGAGATCGGCGCCCGCACTGAGAAAACGGAGGGAGGCAGCTGCCGCTGGTTCGTCAGTGACCGGCAGGAGGACTTCTCCCGCCTGGCCTCCATTTTCCTGGGCTGGGATGTGACCGGAGCGGTGGGACAGGTGGATATCAGCCGCTATTGAAAACCAGCCCTTTACATTGGGGCGGGAATTGGATATAATATGGTGCAATTTGTGGACGGAAAGGCCAATAAAGAGGGAACAGAGAACCATGGAGAACAATGTGATCATATCCATCCGGGGAGAGCAGTCCTTTGAGGACCAGGAGCCGGAGGTCATTGAGCTGGTGACCGAGGGACGGCTGTCCGCCGACGGCGGGGACGGCTATACCCTCAGCTATCAGGAGAGCGAGCTCACCGGACTGGAGGGGACGCTCACCACCTTTCAGATCGAGCCGGAGCGGGTGACCCTGCTGCGGGTGGGAGAGGTCAACTCACAGATGGTCTTTGAGGAGGGCAGACGGCATCTGTCTATGTACAACACCCCGTACGGCGCGCTGGCGGTGGGCATCAACACCAAAAGGATGCGGACCCAGCTCAGTCCGGACGGCGGCAGCATCGAGATCAATTATGCCCTGGAGATCGACCACGCGGTAGCGGGTGAGAATCTCTTTCATATTCAGGTGCGGCAGAAGGAGAGCGCCATCTGTCAGTGACGGCGTGGTCGAGCTCCAGCCAAGGCTCTGGCCTTTGGACAGAGCCTTGATGCCGGCGCAATTCATTTGTGCCGGCAGATGCAGACATGGGGCCCCCGCGGCGCCTGCGCCGTGGGGAGATCGACCACGCGGTAGCGGGTGAGAATCTCTTTCACATCCAGGTACGGCAGAAGGAGAGCGCCATCTGTCAGTGACGGCGTGGTCGAGCTCCAGCCAAGGCTCTGGCCTTAGGACAGAGCCTTGATGCCGGCGCAATTCATTTGTGCCGGCAGATTCAGATATGGGGCCCCCGCGGCGCCTGCGCCGTGGGGAGATCGACCACGCAGCAGCGGGTGAGAATCTCTTTCATATCCAGGTGCGGCAGAAGGAGAGCGCCATCCGGCAGTAAAGCCTTCAGCGGAAGATATCCCCCAAACGAAGTCATAAAAAATACATCTCAGCCCGCAAGTGTGGACTCTGGCCGCTTTGGCGGACAGAGGACGCGCGCGGTGGGCTGTATTCTCTCAAAAATGCTTGCATTTTGAGAAATAAAGAAAAGGTGATAGATATGTCCAACATGATCCAGGCGGCCCGGGAGCAGGTCGCCAAGCTGACCCAGACTGCCTATGAGAAGGCTGCGGCCCAGGGCCTGCTGCCCGCCGGTGCGGAGGTAAAGGCCACCATCGAGATTCCCAAGGACCCCACCCACGGCGACTATGCATCTTCCTTTGCCATGGCGGGCGCCAAGGCCCTCCACAAGGCCCCCCGCCAGATCGCCCAGACCATCGTGGACAACCTGGAGCTGGAGGGCACCTTCTTTGACAAGGTGGAGATCGCCGGCCCCGGCTTCCTCAACTTCACCCTGGGCAGCAAGTGGTACGGCGAGGTGCTGGCCGATATCCAGGCCGAGGGGAATACCTACGGCGCAGTGGACGAGGGCCGCGGCGAGCGGGTGATGGTGGAGTTTGTCTCCGCCAACCCCACCGGCCCCATGCACATCGGCAATGCCCGGGGCGGCGTGCTGGGCGATGCCCTGGCCAGTGTCCTTACCCGGGCGGGCTACGACGTGTGGCGGGAGTTCTACGTCAATGACGCCGGCAATCAGATCCACAAGTTTGCCATGTCCATCGACGCCCGTTACCTTCAGCTGGTGCTGGGGGAGGAGAACTACCCCTTCCCCGAGGACGGCTACCACGGCGACGACATCAAGGAGCTGGCCCAGGCCTTCTATGACCAGCACGGCCCCGACTGGAAGGACAAGAGCGAGGAGGAGCGGCAGGAGGCCATGGCCCAGTATGGCCTGTCCGTCAACATCCCCAAGATGAAAGAGGACCTGCGCCGCTACCAGATCGAGTACGATGAGTGGTTCCTGGAGTCCGGTCTCCACAACAGCGGCTATGTGGCCCAGACGGTGGGCATGCTGGCCGACAAGGGCTGGACCTACGAGAAGGACGGCGCTCTGTGGCTCAACACCACCGCCCTGCTCAAGCAGAAGTTCATGGCCGAGGGCAAGACCCAGGAGCAGGTGGACAAGCTGGACCTGAAGGACGACGTGCTCCGCCGGGCCAACGGTTTCTACACCTACTTTGCCGCCGACATCGCCTATCACCGCAACAAGCTGGAGGAGCGGGGCTTCTCCAAGGCCATCAACATCTGGGGCGCCGACCACCACGGCCATGTGGCCCGGCTCCAGGCCGCTCTGGACGGCCTGGGTCTGGACGGCTCCCACCGCCTGGTGGTGGTGCTGATGCAGCTGGTCAACCTGCTGCAGGACGGCCAGCCCGTCCGGATGTCCAAGCGCTCCGGCAAGGCCATCGCCCTGCGGGACCTGCTGGACGAGGTCAGCGTGGACGCCGCCCGGTTCTTCTTCAACTCCCGGTCCTCCACCTCCGCCCTGGACTTTGACCTGGACCTGGCGGTGCGGCAGGACTCCGACAACCCGGTGTACTACGTCCAGTATGCCCACGCCCGGATCTGCTCCCTGGTGAGCCGCCTCACCGAGGAGGGGGCCCAGGTGCCCGACGCCGGCGCCGTCAACGCCGCCCTCTACACCACCGCGGAGGAGAAGGCACTTATCAAGACCCTGTCCCAGCTGCCTGAGGTGATCCGCATCTCCGCCCGGGACTACGACCCCTCCCACGTCAACCGCTACCTCATCACCCTGGCCGGCGACTTCCACCGCTTCTATAATGCCTGCCGCATCAAGGGGGAGGAGGCCGACGTGCTCTCCGCCCGTCTCAAGCTGGCCGACACCGTCCGCTCTGTCATTGCCAACTGCCTGGCTCTCATCGGCGTCACCGCCCCTGAGAAGATGTGAGGGAAAAAGATACAAATTTTTTGAGAGACGTGCCGCACTTTTTTGGCACGCTGAGATCCCGCCTTTTTCAAAAGGGCGGGATCTTTTTTGTGAATTTTTCGTCCATACGCTTACGGCCGAATGAAGGAAATGTTATGTCTACATCGAAAATGAATAAAATGTTGCGTATATGGGTGAGATATGACGATATGGAATCCATTTACAGAGATAAGGTGGAAGTTCTTACATTTGTATAAAAGAAATAAAAACTTTCCATTAATCTTCTGTTAATTGGTATGTAACACTCTTGTAATCTTTTCAGGGTGTGGTATGATATGCATTACCCGCGGACGGACGCCGGTCCGCGCGTTCCTTCAGCGACTGTCAGACGGAGGATCAAAGAATGACGACACTGGAATTTGTAAAAGATTTGAATTTTGCGGTGGTGGTACTCTTCACCCTGCTCTACCTCTATCAGGGATTCTATGTAGTGGTGGGGCTGGTGCGCCGCCGCTGGAAGGAACACCACGTTCCCTCCAAGCTTCACCGGTTCGCGGTGGTGGTCTCTGCCCGTAATGAGGAGGGGGTCATCGGAGAGCTGTTGGACAGCTTAAATAAACAAAATTACCCCAAAGAGCTGCTGGACCTGTATGTAGTGGCGGACAACTGCACCGATGACACCGCCGGAGTGGCCCGCCGGGCCGGGGCTTTCGTGTACGAGCGCTTCGACCAGCAGAAGAAGGGCAAGGGCTACGCCATGGACTTCCTCTTCCATCGCCTGGAGGAGGAGGGCAAGGACGTGTACGACGGCTATTTCGTCTTTGACGCCGACAATCTGGTGGACCCCAACTTTGTCTCTGAGATGAACCGTACCTTCGACAAGGGGTACGACGCTATCACCTGTTACCGCAACTCCAAGAACTTCGGGGACAACTGGATCTCTGCCGGTTATTCCATCTGGTTTTTGCGGGAGGCCCGGTTCCTCAACTTCCCCCGTACCCTGCTGGGTACCAACTGCCATGTGTCGGGCACCGGCTTCCTGGTGTCTGCCAAGGTCATCCGGGAGAATGGCGGCTGGCCCTTCCACCTGCTCACCGAGGATATCCAGTTCTCTGTGGACTGCGCCATCCAGGGCCGCAAGATCGGCTACTGCGATACCGCCGTGGTGTATGATGAGCAGCCCACGACCTTCCGTCAGTCCTGGGACCAGCGGCTGCGGTGGTCCAAGGGCTTCTACCAGGTGGACCGGGAGTATACCGCGCCCCTGCTGAAGGGCTGCTTCCGGCCCGGCCGGCTGGGTACCTCCTGCTACGATATGTTTGTCACCGTGGCTCCCGGTATGCTGCTCACCCTGGTGATGATCCTCTTTAACGGGATCATTCTGGCCACCTGTTTGACCCAGCCCGCCTACATTGCTGCCCGGGTGATCGATGTGACCGTTGGTTTTATGTGCTCCGCCCTGTGGAACTTCTATGTGGGCCTGTTCTTCTATGGGCTGCTTACCGTGTTCTCCGAGTGGAAGCACATCAACGCCTCCCCCGTGCGCAAGGTGCTCTATGTGTTCACCTTCCCCGTATTCATGTTCACCTACATTCCCATCTCTATTGCCGCCCTGGTGAAAAAGGTGGAGTGGAAGCCCATTTACCACACCGCCACCAAGCGGGTGGGGGCAAACTGACCCATCCATTTCAAAGACCTGCCGCTTTTGCGGCAGGTCTTTGTCTGTGGGGCGACTTGCCATCGGCATGTTGGCTGTGATATAATATATACCAAATGTGCAAAATAGGAGGAACAGAGCAATTATGGACACCATTCCCTTATCCCTGCCGATCCTGATGGACGGCGCCACCGGTACGGAGCTTATAAAGCGGGGCATGCCCGCCGGGGTGTGTACCGAGCAGTGGGCGCTGGAGCACCCCCAGGTCCTGCTGGAGGTGCAGCGGGCCTATGCGCAGGCGGGGAGCCGGGTGTTGCTGGCCCCTACCGCCGGGGCCAACCGGGCCGCGCTGGAGCGCCGGGAGATCCGGGGACAGGTGGGCGCATACAACCGCCGTCTGGTGGAGCTGACCCGGCAGGCCGCCGGGGAAGGTGTCCTGGTGGCCGGCGATCTGGCTCCCGCCGGACTTGCGCTGCTCCCCTTTGGAGAGAGCAGCTTTGAGGAGCTGGTGGCGGTGTACACCGAGCAGGCCGCCGCGCTGGAGGCCGCCGGGGTGGATCTGTTCGTCCTGGAGACCATGACCAATATGGCGGAGGCCCGGGCGGCGGTGCTGGCCTGCAAGAGCGTGTCGGACAAGCCGGTGTGGGTGAGCTTCACCTGCGACGATGAGGGGCGCACCCCCAGCGGTACCGACGTGTTGGCCGGGCTCATCGTGATGCAGGGCATGGGGGTCTCCGCCTTCGGCCTGAACTGCACCAGCCCCGCCGACACGGCGGAGCAGCTGGAGCGGCTGGCCCCCTACGCCTCGGTGCCCCTGATCGCCAAGCCCTCCGCCGGTCTGCCCGGCGCCTGCTGCGGCCCGGAGGAATTGGCCGGGCTGGTGCCCCGGTGGGCCGCCGCCGGCGCCCGCATCTTCGGTGGATGCTGCGGCGCGGGTCCGGAACATGTGGCCGCCCTGGCCCGGGCTGCGGCGCAGGTGGACTATGCGGCCTTCCCCGCCGTGGAGCGGGACCCCGACGTGATCCCCTGTGCCAGCGAGACGGAGGCCCGCTTCATCACCCCCGACGTGGATGTGGGTGAGGTCATCGAGTGTACCCCCGATCTGATGGAGGACATTCTGGAGGCGGAGGAGCAGTCCCCCCAGGGTGCGCTGAAGATCGCCATTCTGGAGGAGGACGATCTGGACATTTTTGCCGAGAACCAGTATGTGGTGAAGGACGCCCTCTGCCTGTGGTCCGATGTGCCCGAGCTGCTGGAAAAGGCCCTGCGGCTCTACCAGGGCCGGGCTTTCTGGGACGGCACCGGCGATCTGGAGGAGCCCTTCCTCCGGGAGATGGCGGTACGGTACGGTCTGGTCCTGCTGTGACCGGCGGGAAGAGCATTTAGATCAAAATCAGCGAAACAGCCAAAAAGCGCGTCCCCTTTTTGGGACGCGCTTTTTGTTTTGTGCCTTGACGGGGATATCAAGATACGGTATCATGTGAATTGTGCAAAGAACCAAAGCACAAGATGTTGTGTCGGAATATAACGGGCGGTAATCGCCCGCAACAGTGGAACGGGAAAGGAACGGATGGGAATGACACTCACCAAGATCAGAAAGCGGGACGGCAGACTGGCGGACTTCAACGAGGAGAAGATCGCCGGAGCCATTGACAAGGCGTTCCAGGCCACCTATAAGCCCGGCAAGGAGCTGGAGGCCAGGCGTCTGGCCGATGAAGTACTGTCCATTCTGGAGGTGGAGGGGGAGAAGCAGCCCGGGGTGGAGCACATTCAGGACCTGGTGGAGCGGGTGCTGATGGATAACGGCTATATCCAGACTGCCAAGGCCTATATCCTGTACCGGGAGGAGCGCAGCCGGGCCCGGGAGATGAATACCCGGCTGATGAAGACCTATGAGGATATCACCTTCTCCGCTGCCAAGGACTCCGATATCAAGCGGGAGAATGCCAACATCGACGGGGACACCGCCATGGGGTCCATGCTCAAGTTTGGCTCCGAGGGCGCCAAGCAGTTTTACGATATGTTCGTCCTCAACCCCGACCACGCCCGGGCTCACCGGGAGGGGGATATCCATATCCACGACCTGGACTTCCTCACCCTGACGACCACCTGCTGTCAGATCGACATCAAGAAGCTCTTTGAGGGCGGCTTCTCCACCGGTCACGGCACCCTGCGGGAGCCCAACGATATCGCTTCCTACGCGGCCCTGTGCTGCATCGCCATCCAGTCCAACCAGAACGACCAGCACGGCGGACAGAGCGTGGTCAACTTTGATTACGGCATGGCCGACGGCGTGCGGAAGACCTTCAAACGGCTGTACCGGCAGAACCTGGCCCGGGCCCTGATGCTGCTGGCGGGGGAGAGCGACCCCGAGCAGGCGCTGAAGGCCGTCATGGCCGGTCTGGAGCAGGAGACCGGCCTGTATCCCGTGCTGGCGGGGGACGAGGCCTACTTTGCCGCCGAGCGGGCGGCCCTGGTGCCCGAGTTCGGAGATGAGGCCACCGTGGAGAAGGCCCAGAAGTTTGCCCAGCAGCGGGCGGAGAAGGAGACTGACCGGGCCACCTATCAGGCCATGGAGGCCCTGATCCACAACCTGAACACCATGCACTCCCGGGCGGGGGCCCAGACCCCCTTCTCCTCCATCAATTACGGCATGGATACCTCCCCTGAGGGCCGTATGGTGATGAAAAATGTGATGCTGGCCACCGAGGCCGGCTTGGGCGGCGGGGAGACCCCCATTTTCCCCATCCAGATCTTCCGGGTGAAGGAGGGGATCAACTACAACCCCGGCGAGCCCAACTATGACCTGTTCCAGCTGGCCATGCGGTGCTCCGCCAAGCGGCTCTTCCCCAACTTCTCCTTTATCGACGCCCCCTTCAATCTTCAGTACTATAAGCCCGGTCACCCCGAGACCGAGATCGCCTATATGGGGTGCCGGACCCGGGTCATCGGCAATGTATACGATCCTGAGCGGGAGATCTGCAACGGCCGGGGCAATCTGTCCTTTACCACCATCAATCTGCCCCGGCTGGCCATCAAGGCCCGGGGGGATATGACCACCTTCTTCGAGTCCCTGGACCGGATGATGGACCTGTGCGTGGACCAGCTGCTGGAGCGGTTTGAGATCCAGTGCCGCAAGCATGTGTATAACTACCCCTTCCTCATGGGTCAGGGTGTGTGGCTGGACAGCGAGAAGCTGGACTGGGAGGACGAGGTGCGTGAGGTGCTCAAGCACGGTACCCTGTCTGTGGGCTTCATCGGCCTGGCCGAGACCCTGAAGGCCCTGCTGGGCGCCCACCACGGCGAGAGCGAGAAGGCCCGGGTGCTGGGTCAGGAGATCATCTCCCACATGCGGGCCCGCATGGATGCCGAGAGCGAGAAGCGTGGCCTTAACTTCTCCCTGCTGGCTACCCCTGCCGAGGGACTGTCCGGCCGCTTCGTCCGGATGGACAAGGCCCGCTTCGGCGTCATCGAGGGGGTCACCGACCGGGACTACTACACTAATTCCTTCCATGTTCCGGTGTACTACCCCATCTCGGCCTATGACAAGATCAAGATCGAGGCCCCCTACCATGCCCTGACAAATGCTGGCCACATCAGCTACATCGAGATGGACGGCGACCCCAGCGACAACCTGGAGGCCTTTGAAAAGGTGATCCGCTGCATGAAGGAGAGCGGCATCGGGTACGGTTCGGTCAACCACCCGGTGGACCGGGACCCGGTATGCGGATTCTCCGGCATCATCGGGGACCGCTGCCCCGGCTGTGGGCGGACCGAGGCCGACGGCGTGCCCTTTGAGCGCATCCGCCGCATTACCGGCTACCTGGTGGGCACCCTGGACCGCTTCAACAACGCCAAGCGGGCGGAGGAGCACGACCGGGTGAAGCACGGCGTGTAACCTGACCAAGGCTGAGAAGGAAAACCAGCGTCGAAAAACCTCCCGCAGAGCGGCTTTGCGGAATTCCGTCGTCCGCAGACGACGGAATGAAATGAAAATCTGTCATTTCCGGGGACATGTGCCTCGGAAATGACACTTCTCATGGCGGATAGGGTGACAATTTTGCGAGAAATCGAACCCTATCCGCCATGCTGACTCTTGTCGAAAAAGGCCCATGGGCCTTTTTCGACAGCCTCAGGGGCGGGGCAGAGCCCCGCCCCATTTTGAATAGAGAGGATTTTGTATATGGCTGATATGCCTGCTATCCGCCTGAGACGGGGAGAGGGCCGGGCCTTTAAGGTCGGCGGCCCCTGGATTTATGACAATGAGATCGGTGAGATCGTGGGTCAGCCCGCCGACGGCGACGTGATCCGCATCGAGGACTATAACGGCTACCCTCTGGGGGTGGGCTTCCTCAACCGGGCCTCCACCATTGCGGTGCGGGTGCTGTCCCGGAGGGCGGATACCGCCATTGACGCGGCCTTTCTGGAGTCCCGTGTCCGGGCCGCATGGCAGTACCGGAAGGACACCGTGGACACCTCCTCCTGCCGCATCATCTTCGGCGAGGCCGACTTCCTGCCCGGCCTGGTGGTGGATAAGTTTGCCGACGTGCTGGTGGTGGAGTCCCTGGCCTTAGGCATCGACCGGATGAAGTCCACCATTTTGAAGCTGCTTGTGGATATTCTGGCGGAGGACGGCGTCGCCATCCGGGGCATCTACGAGCGCAGCGACGCCAAAGTGCGCCTGAAGGAGGGCATGGAGCGGGTGAAGGGCTTCTTGTCCGAGCCCTTCGACCCGGTGGTGGAGATCGTGGAAAACGGGGTCCGCTACCTGGTGGACGTAGCTGAGGGACAGAAGACCGGCTTCTTCCTGGACCAGAAGTACAACCGGCTGGCCATCCAGCCCCTGGCGAAAAACGGCCGGGTGCTGGACTGCTTCACCCACACCGGCGCCTTCGCCCTCAACGCCGCCAAAGGCGGCGCCAGGGAGGTGCTGGGAGTGGACGCCTCCCAGCTGGGGGTGGACCAGGCCACCCGCAACGCGGAGCTGAACGGGATGAGCGACCGGGTGCGGTTCGAGTGCCACGACGTCTTTGAGCTGCTGCCCGCCCTGGAGAAGCAGGGGGAGAAGTTCGACCTGGTGATCTTGGACCCGCCGGCCTTCACCAAGTCCCGGGCCTCCGTCAAGAAGGCGGTGACCGGCTACCGGGAGATTAATCTGCGGGGCATACGCCTGGTGAAAAACGGCGGCTATCTGGCCACCTGCTCCTGCTCCCACTTCATGACCCCCGAGCTGCTGGCCAAGACCATCGGGGAGGCCGCCCGGGATGCCCACCGCCGCCTGCGGCAGGTGGAGTACCGCACCCAGGCCCCCGATCATCCGGTGCTGTGGGGGGCGGACCAGTCCCTCTATCTGAAGTTCTACATCTTCCAGGTGCTGGACGAACAATAAAAACCACAGGGGCCGCTGCCATTGGCAGCGGCCCCTGTCAATTTGTCGGGAAAGCCTCGCAGAGTTTGCGCCCACAGGCGCAAACCAAATCGATCAGTTTTCCGCGGCGACATGCGCGTCGCGGAAAACACCTCTCAGGCCGCAAGTGTGGAACTTGGCCGCTAACAGCGGAAAAATTATGCGCGCGGCGGGCTGCATTCTTCTCCATCAAGTGGCAAGCGGCCACTTGATGGAACGAAAAGACAGCGCTCGTTCCGGTCCACATAGTGGGCGTCGGCCCGCAGGGTGAGGGGACGGTCCGTCCCCTCCGGCAGGTAGAAGCGCAGGCCGGTGAGCCGCAGGTCGGCGGCGGCCGGCTCATGGTGGGGCGGGATGGTGAACAGCCGGGCCCCCAGACAGGTCTCCCCGTCCATCAGCTCTGCCGCCAGGGCCACCCGCCGCTCAGGCAGCACCCCGGCGAGTACCAGGGAGCAGTCGATGATCTGCCCGGACTCCGGGCACAGACGGCCCAGGTCACAGTATATGACGCCGCCCTCCGGCTTGATCTGACGCTCCAGCATGGAAAGCACCCCCTACAAAATTCATACGGCGGGCTTCCGCCCGCCGTATGTAACAGAATGTTGTATGGGGCCGCTCCATCCTATGCTCAGCGGATCTGGCCGGTGCCGTAGATGACGAATTTGCTGGAGGTCAGCTCCTCCAGGCCCATGGGGCCCCGGGCGTGCATCTTCTGGGTGGAGATGCCGATCTCCGCCCCCAGGCCGAACTCGTTGCCGTCGGTGAAGCGGGTGGAGGCGTTGACGTATACCGCAGCCGCGTCCACCTGGTCCAGGAACTGCTGGGCAGCGAAGTAATTGTTGGTGACGATGGCCTCGGAGTGGCCGGTGCCGTGGGCATGGATGAACTCCACCGCCTCTTCAAAGCCGCCTACCACCTTGACCGCCAGGATGTAGTCGCCGAACTCGGTGTCCCAGTCCTCCTCGGCGGCGGGGACCACGAAGTCGCCCAGGATGGCCCGGGTCTCGGGACAGCCCCGCAGCTCCACGTTTTTGCTCTGGAGCAGCTGCCAGGCCATGGGCAAAAAGTCCCGGGCTACCGCCCGGTCTACCAGCAGGCACTCGGCGGCGTTGCACACCGAGGGGCGGGAGGTCTTGGCGTTGTGGATGATACGGGCGGCCATGTCCAGATCGGCCTCCCCGTGGACATACACATGGCACACGCCCACGCCGGTCTGGATCACCGGCACTCTGGCGTTCTCTACCACGTTTTTGATGAGACCGGCGCCCCCCCGGGGGATGAGTACATCCAGGTAGGCCGTCAGGTTCATCAGCTCCGCGGCGCTCTGGCGGGTGGTGTCGGTGACCAGGGCCACGCAGTCCCGGGGCAGACCGGCGGACTCCAGGGCGTCCCGCATGATGGAGACAAAGGCCTGGTTGGAGTGGAAGGCCTCCTTGCCGCCCCGGAGAATGACGGTGTTGCCCGACTTCAGGCAGAGGGCGGCGGCGTCCACGGTGACGTTGGGCCGGGCCTCATAGATGATGCCGATGACCCCCAGAGGGACCCGGCGCTTGCCGATGACCAGGCCGTTGGGCCGGGTGGACATCCTGGTGGTCTCGCCGATGGGGTCGGGGAGGGCGGCCACCTGCCGCACGCCGTCCACAATACCGGCGATGCGGCCGGCGTCCAGGACCAGCCGGTCCTGGAGGGAGGGGCGCATGCCGGCGGCCCTGGCGGCGGTCATATCCGCCTGGTTGGCGGCCAGGATCTCGCTCTGGCGGGCCTCCAGGGCGGCGGCGATGGCCTCCAGGGCGGCGTTTTTCCTGGCGGTGCCTGCGATGGAGAGCACCCGGCTGGCATTCTTGGCGGCCAGACCCTGGGTTTCCAGCTGTGTCATATAAGGTCACTCCTTTTATACTGAGATGGGATCGGGCCGGTGGGGATATCGGCCTCTGCGGAATGGGTGGGTCAGGGGGCGGAGAAGCGGGTGCCCACGTCGGCCCCGTTCACAATGTCGTAGAGCGCGTCGATGTTGCTGCCGTTGGCAATGACCATCTCGATCCCGGCGTCCAGGGCGATCTTGGCGGCGTTGAGCTTGGTGGCCATGCCGCCGGTGCCCCGCCAGGTGCCGGCGCCGCCGGCCATGGCCCGCAGCTCCGGGGTGATGGCGTTTACCCGGTGGATCAGCTTGGCGTCGGGGTGGGTGCGGGGGTCGGCGTCGTACAGCCCGTCGATGTCGCTGAGCAGCACCAGCAGGTCGGCGCCGCACAGACGGGCCACGATGGCGGACAGGGTGTCGTTGTCGCCCAGGACCTTGCACTGTCCGGTCTCAATCTCTGCCGAGGATACCGAGTCGTTCTCGTTGACCACCGGGATGACCCCCAGCTCCAGCAGGGCTTCAAAGGTGTTGTGCAGGTGCTCCGAGCGGATGGGGGCGTCCACGTCCTCGCCGGTGAGCAGGATCTGGGCCACGGTCCGGTTATACTCGGCAAAGAGCTTGTCATAGAGATGCATCATCATGCACTGGCCCACGGCGGCGGTAGCCTGCTTCATCCGCAGCTCGGTGGGGCGGGCGTCCAGCCGCAGCTTCTTGGTGCCGATGCCGATGGCGCCGGAGGATACCAGCACCACCTGGTAGCCCATGCCCTCCAGATCGGAGAGTACCCGGGCCAGATGTTCCATATTCTGAAGATTGAGGCTCCCGGTGTCCCGGGTGAGGGTGGAGGTGCCCACCTTGACCACCAATCGATGTACCTGATGTTCCCGCTGCAAAGCGTTTCTCCTCCTTCAACCTTTTGGCGTATGGGAGCATCATACCACAGTTTTCTATTGCAGTAAAGAAAAGAAGAGGATGTTTGTGCAAAGAAAACTATACGTTTTACCGCTTTTTCATGCTTTTACGGTTGAAATCTATGGGATTTTGGAGTACAATAGCCTGCGCTGAACATTGATAGAGGCGTAAAGAGGACATAAAATGCTGAATATCGTGCTTTATGAACCGGAAATCCCACAAAACACCGGAAATATCGCCCGTACCTGCGCGGTTACCGGAATACACCTTCACCTGATCAAACCGCTGGGTTTTGATATCAGTGAGAAGGCGGTCAGGCGGGCCGGGCTGGACTACTGGCATCTGGTGGACCTGCATGTCTATGAAAATCTGGAGGACTTCTTTGAGAAGACCGGCGCGCAGGACATCTGGCTTGCCACATCGAAAGCGCCCAGACCGTATACTGAGGCTGTGTTCCGGGACGGATGCTACCTGATCTTCGGCAAGGAGACGGCCGGTCTGCCGGAGGCATTCCGGCAGAAATTCAGCGACCGCTGCATCCGCATCCCCATTCGGGCGCAGACCCGGTGCCTCAATCTTTCCAACTCAGCGGCGATCTTAGCGTACGAAGCCCTGCGACAACTGGATTTTCCCGGATTGGCCGGGGAAGGCGAGATGAAAGGAGCTAGTATAGAATGAACTACAACAAGAAAACTGTGAAAGACATCGACGTGGCCGGCAAGAAGGTGCTGCTGCGCTGCGACTTCAATGTGCCCCAGGACAAGACCACCGGCGCCATCACCGACGACAAGCGGATCGTGGCCGCTCTGCCCACCATTCAGTACCTGCTGGAGCAGAATGCCGCCGTGATCGCCTGCTCCCACCTGGGCAAGCCCAAGGGGGAGTGGAAGGAGTCTCTGACCCTGGCCCCCGTGGCCAAGCGCCTCAGCGAGCTGCTGGGCCGCGAGGTCATCTTCGCCAAGGATATCGTGGGCGAGGACGCCCAGGCCAAGGCCGCCGCGCTCCAGCCCGGCCAGATCCTGCTGCTGGAGAACCTGCGCTTTGACAAGGGCGAGGAGAAGAACGACCCCGCCTTCGCCAAGAAGCTGGCTGACATGGCGGAGGTCTATGTGTCCGACGCTTTTGGCACCGTGCACCGCGCCCACGCCTCCACCGCCGGTGTGGCCGCTTACCTGCCCGCCGTCTCCGGCTTCCTCATCGGCAAGGAGCTGGACATCATGGGCAAGGCTCTGGACGACCCCAAGCGCCCCTTTGTGGCAGTGCTGGGCGGCGCCAAGGTGTCTGACAAGATCAACGTGATCAACAACCTGCTGGAGAAGGCCGACACCATCATCATCGGCGGCGGCATGAGCTACACCTTTGCCAAGGCCAGCGGTCATACCATCGGCAAGTCCCTGCTGGAAGAGGATAAGCTGGACTATGCCAAGGATATGATGCAGAAGGCCAAGGACAAGGGCGTCAACTTCCTGCTGCCCTGCGACAACCTGTGCGCTGTGGAGTTCTCCAAGGAGGCTGAGCCTGTGGCCGTGGGCGAGGACATCCCCGCCGACCTGATGGGCATGGACATCGGCGAGAAGACCATCGAAGCGTTCTCTGCCGCTGTTAAGGGCGCCGGTACCGTGGTGTGGAACGGCCCCATGGGCGTGTTTGAGTTCCCCGCTTTTGCCGAGGGCACCAAGGCCATGGCCAAGGCCCTGGCCGAGTCCGGCGCCATCACCATCGTGGGCGGCGGCGACTCCGCCGCTGCGGTCGAGCAGCTGGGCTATGCCGACAAGATGACCCACATCTCCACCGGCGGCGGCGCCTCCCTCGAGTTCCTCGAGGGCAAGGAGCTGCCCGGCGTGGCCTGCCTGCTGGATAAGTAAGATACTCGTGCCGGGCAGCTCCACAACGGGGTCCCCGCGAAAGCCCAGCGAAGCGGGTTTCGTGGGGAGAGGAGACACAGTGAAATGAGCGAGCTTTTCCGCTTGCGGAGAAGCGAGGGGTATGGAGCTTGTGTCGACGAGCCCGGCGTGGCCTGCCTGCTGGATAAGTAAGATACTCGTGCCGGGCAGCTCCACAACGGGGTCCCCGCGAAAGCCCAGCGAAGCGGGTTTCGTGGGGAGAGGAGACACAGTGAAATGAGCGAGCTTTTCCGCTTGCGGAGAAGCGAGGGGTATGGAGCTTGTGTCGACGAGCCCGGCGTGGCTTACCTGCTGAACAAGTAAAAAGCACCCAGCCGCTGTAGCGTGACAAGTAAAAATGTCAAGCGGTCAAACCGGGGAGCCTGACCTGGGAAGAAGGGAAGGCTCCCCGATTGTAAGACGCGCGCGGCGGAAAGCTGGGGGCGGAGGGAGCTGCCGCCCGGTCCGGCCGGATATGAGAGAGAAGATTGAAGAAAGGGGCTCATTGACCCATGAACAGAAGATATCGCAAGACCATTATTGCTGGAAACTGGAAGATGAACAAGACCCTGTCTGAGACCCGTGCCTTCGCTGAGGAGCTTAAGCCCCTCATCGGCAAGCCCAAGTGGTGCGAGGTGGTGCTGTGCGTGCCCGCTGTGAACATCCAGGCCGCAGTGCGCCTATTCAAGGAGAGCCGCGTGGCCATCGGCGCCGAGACCTGCCACTATGAGTCTCACGGCGCCTTCACCGGCGAGGTCTCCCCCGAGATGCTCAAGGAGCTGGGGGTCAAGTATGTGATCATCGGCCACTCTGAGCGCCGTCAGTACTACAACGAGACCGACTTCACCGTCAACAAGAAGGTGCATGCCGCCCTGGAGGCCGGTCTGTACCCCATCGTGTGCGTGGGCGAGAGCCTGGAGCAGCGGGAGCTGGGGGTCACCATGGACCTGATCTCCTATCAGGTGAAGGCCGCTCTGTCCGGTGTGCCTGCCGAGAAGATGCGCCACGTGGTCATCGCCTATGAGCCCATCTGGGCTATCGGCACCGGCAAGACGGCCACCGCCGAGCAGGCCAACGAGGTGTGCGAGGCCATCCGCACCGTGATCCGCAAGCTGTACGGCGCCCGTGTGGCCCGCTCCGTCACCATTCAGTACGGCGGCTCCATGAACGCCAAGAACGCCCACGAGCTGCTGGCCCAGCCCGATGTGGACGGCGGACTGATCGGCGGGGCATCTCTGAAGGCCCCCGATTTCGTGGAGATCATTAACGCAGCCAACCAGGAGTAAGCGCCGTCCACGTCGGGCTCATTCCCGGGCCCCCAACGAAAGTCCAGCAGAGCGGGTTTCGTTGGGAGAGGAGGAGCAAGGGAGCGCGCGGAGGTTTCGCCGGAAGGCGGAAACGGAGCAGAGCGGACTTTGCGACGACGAGACGGCGGGCTGATCGGCGGGGCATCTCTGAAGGCCCCCGATTTCGTGGAGATCATTAACGCAGCCAACCAGGAGTAAGCGCCGTCCACGTCGGGCTCATTCCCGGGCCCCCAACGAAAGTCCAGCAGAGCGGGTTTCGTTGGGAGAGGAGGAGCAAGGGAGCGCGCGGAGGTTTCGCCGGAAGGCGGAAACGGAGCAGAGCGGACTTTGCGACGACGAGACGGCAGGTAGCAAGTCTTTTGCTATCTTTCAGAACAGAAAACAGAGGTAAACTATGAGTAAAACACCGACGACCCTCATTATTATGGACGGTTTTGGCCTGCGGGACGATCAGTCCGGCAATGCCATCGCCGCTGCCCATACCCCCAATCTGGACAGGATCTTTGCGGAGAATCCCGGCTGTAAGCTGGCGGCCTCCGGTATGGATGTGGGTCTGCCTGAGGGACAGATGGGCAACTCCGAGGTGGGCCACACCAATATCGGTGCGGGCCGGGTGGTGTTCCAGGACCTGCCCCGGATCACCAAGTCCATTCAGGACGGCACCTTTTTTGAAAATGACGCCTATATTGAGGCAATGGATGACTGCAAGGAGCGGGGCGGGGCGCTGCACGTCTTCGGCCTGCTGAGCGACGGCGGCGTTCACAGCCACATCACCCACATCTTTGCCCTGCTGGAGATGGCCAAGCGCCGGGGCCTGAGCGAGGTCTTTTTCCACTGCTTCCTGGATGGCCGGGATGTGCCCCCTGCCTCTGGCAAGGGCTATGTGGAGCAGCTGGTGAACAAGTGCAAGGAGCTGGGCCTGGGCCAGGTGGCCACCGTGATGGGCCGGTTCTACGCCATGGACCGTGACAAGCGCTGGGATCGCTTGCAGCGGGCCTATGACGCCATCGTGCTGGGCGTGGGCGAGCAGAACGCCGACCCGGTGGACGCCGTTCAGAAGTCCTACGATGCCGGCGTCACCGACGAGTTCGTGGAGCCTGTGGTGTGCACCAAGGAGGGGAAAGTGAAGGAGGGCGACTCCGTCATTTTCATGAACTTCCGCCCCGACCGGGCCCGGGAGATCACCCGGTGCTTTGTGGACCCCGCGTTTACTGACGTGGAGCGCAAGCACGGCTACTTCCCCGTGACCTACGTCTGCACCACTGAATACGACGCCACCATGCCCAACGTGCTCATTGCCTTCCCCCACCGGGAGCTGGAGAACATTTTTGGCGACTATATCGCCCGGCAGGGGTATACCCAGCTGCGCATTGCTGAGACCGAGAAGTATGCCCATGTGACCTTCTTCTTCAACGGCGGCGCGGAGCAGGTCTTCCCCGGGGAGGACCGGTGTCTCATCCCCTCCCCCAAGGTGGCCACCTATGACCTCCAGCCCGAGATGAGCGCCCCCGAGGTCACTGAGGAGGCTGTCAAGCGCATCGAGAGCGGCAAGTACGACGTTATCATCCTCAACTTTGCCAACTGCGACATGGTGGGACACACCGGTGTGTTCGACGCCGCCGTGAAGGCGGTGGAGGCCGTGGACGAAGGCGTGGGCAAGGTGGTGGAGGCCACCACCAGAATGGGCGGCGTGTCCCTCATCACCGCCGATCACGGCAACGCCGACCGGATGCTGGATGAGGACGGCACCACCCCCTACACCGCCCATACCACCAACCTGGTGCCCTTCTATATCGTGGGCGCCGATGTGAAGCTGCGGGACGGCCGGCTGGCCGATATCGCCCCCACCATGCTGGATCTGATGGGCCTGGAAAAGCCCGCGGAGATGGATGGAGAGACTTTGATCCTGAATTAAGGGCTTTTCAAGGCCCATCCCCGCCACAGGCGGGCGGCGCTTGCGCCGTCCAAGCGTTTTGACTGGCGGTCAAAACCTTGATGCCGGGGCAATTCACTTGCCCCGAGCAGATGAAAAGATCCGGGGTCCCCGCGCGGCCTGCCGCGTGGGGCGCCTGGAAAAGCCCGCGGAGATGGATGGGGAGACGCTGATCCTGTAACGAGTGGACGGGCCAGGTGTCCCGCCCCTGCGGAGGCTGGGCCTTCGGGCGGGACGGAGATCCACCCCTGTGAATGCGGTATCCGGCGGGACCACCGCCGTACCAAATAGAGTTCCGGCGGGCAGAATGCCCGCCCCCACACACGATATCCCCCTGTGAGGTGGAATTTCCGCCTCCAACATGAAAGGAGTTTTTATCATGAAGCAGATCATCGAGATTGTTGACGTGCTGGGCCGTGAGATCCTGGACAGCCGCGGCAATCCCACCGTTGAGGTGGAGGTCTATCTGGAAGACGGCGCTGTGGGCCGGGCCGCTGTGCCCTCCGGCGCTTCCACTGGCATCTATGAGGCCTGCGAGCTCCGCGACGGCGACAAGAGCCGCTACATGGGCAAGGGCGTTCTCAACGCCGTGAAGAACGTGAACACCGAGATTGCCGACTGCCTGGTGGGCATGAACGTGCTGGATCAGACCGCCATCGACAAGGCCCTCATCGAGCTGGACGGCACCCCCAACAAGACCAAGCTGGGCGCCAACGCCATCCTGGGCGCTTCCCTGGCCTGCGCCAAGGCTGCCGCTGAGAGCCTGGGCACCAGCCTGTACAACTACATTGGCGGCGTCAACGCCAAGGTGCTGCCCGTGCCCATGATGAACATCCTCAACGGCGGCGCTCACGCCACCAACAACGTGGAGATCCAGGAGTTTATGATCATGCCTGTGGGCGCCTGCTGCTTCCGCGAGGCTCTGCGCATGTGCACCGAGGTGTTCCACACCCTGAAGAAGACCCTGAAGGAGAACGGCACTCCCGCCGCCGGCGTGGGCGACGAGGGCGGCTACGCTCCCAACCTGAAGAAGGACGAGGACGCTCTGAAGGTCATCGTGAAGGCCATCGAGGAGGCCGGCTACAAGCCCGGCGAGGACTTCAAGATCGCCATCGACGCCGCTTCCTCCGAGTGGTGGAACGAGGAGGAGAAGTGCTATATCCAGCCCAAGTCCGGCAAGAAGATGACTCAGCAGCAGCTGGTCAACATGTGGAAGAAGTTTGCCGACACCTACCCCATCATCTCCCTGGAGGACGGCATGGCCGAGACCGACTGGGAGGGCTGGGCTATGCTGACCAAGGCCATCGGCGACAAGGTGCAGCTGGTGGGCGACGACCTGTTCGTCACCAACACTGAGCGCCTGAAGACCGGCATTGAGAAGAAGGTGGGCAACGCCATTCTCATCAAGGTCAACCAGATCGGCACCCTGACCGAGACCCTGGACGCCATCCAGATGGCCAACCGGGCCGGCTACACCGCCATCGTGTCCCACCGCTCCGGCGAGACCGAGGACGCCACCATCGCCGACATCGCCGTGGCCCTGAACGCCGGCCAGATCAAGACCGGCGCTCCCAGCCGCACCGACCGCGTGGCCAAGTATAACCAGCTGCTCCGCATCGAGGAGGAGCTGGGCGACGTGGCTCAGTACCTGGGCAACGACGCTTTCTTCAACCTGAAGTAAGTTGGAATGAAAACAGGGGGCCGTTGCCAATGGCAGCGGCCCCTGTTTTATAGGTCGCCCAGCTCTGCGGGGCCAGAAAAGATAAAAGGGAGAAAATCTCTTGCTACAGATGGGTGTATTTGTGCAAATTGACCGCTTGACAGAACGGGGACGGAGTTGTACACTAAACGCAACCCAGCGAGAACTGAATACGCCCCTCAAACGCAATGAAGAGAAGAGTAACCGGAAAGATACGGCACAGAGAGCCCGGCATGGTGGGAACGGGTACGGAAGATTCTGGTGAAGATGGTCTCGGAGCGGCGCACCGACTACCTGCGGGTATAGGCTGCGACGGGTGCGCCCGTCAGCGCGCGGGAGTATGTTTGTACTCCATAAGGCCCCTGCCGTGAGGCAGAGGTGAAGCAAGGTGGTACCACGAAGCCAATGGCTCTCGTCCTTGAAGTTGTTTCAAGGGCGTTTTTTTGTGCTCGGTTTCGGGTGACATCTCAAGAAAGCAAAAGGAGAAATGTATCATGAAGAAGCTTGTCTCTCTGCTCCTCACCGGCGTTCTGTCCCTCGGCCTGCTGGCCGGCTGCGGCGGCAATCCCGGCGCTGCCAACACCCCCGCCGGTAACTCCGAGACTCCCGGTACCGAGGCTACCGGCTCCCTGGAGGGCACCGTCATCAAGGTGGCGGCTTCCCCCACGCCCCACGCGGAGATCCTGAAGGTGGCCAAGGAAGTGCTGGCCAAGCAGGGTATCACCCTGGAAATCAATGAGTTCACCGACTACATCCAGCCCAATATGGTGACGGAGGACGGCCAGGTGGACGCCAACTACTTCCAGCATATCACCTACCTCAACGACTTCAACGCCCAGAACGGCACGCACCTGGTGAGCGTGGCCGACCTGCACTACGAGCCCTTCGGCATCTATGCCGGTAAGACCAGCGCCCTGGATCAGCTGGCTGACGGCGCCAGCGTGGGTGTGCCCAACGATCCCACCAACGAGGGCCGCGCTCTGCTCCTGCTCCAGCAGGAGGGGCTGATCACCCTGAAAGAGGGTGCCGGTCTCACCGCCACCAAGCTGGACATCGCCGAGAATCCCAAGAACCTGCAGATCGAGGAGCTGGGGGCCGCGCAGCTGCCCCGCTCCCTGGACAGCCTGGATCTGGCCGTTATCAACGGCAACTACGCCCTGCAGGCCGGTCTAAATGCCGCTGACGCCCTGGCCATTGAGGCCACCGACGGCGAAGCCGCCCAGGCCTACGTCAATGTGCTGGCGGTCAAGGAGGGCCGGGAGGAGGACCCCGCCATCCAGGCCCTGGTGGCCGCTCTGGAGAGCGACGAGGTCAAGGCCTTCATGGAAGAGACCTGGCCCGGCGCTGTCGTTCCTATGTTCTAAGAGAAATGCCCCATACCAAGCAAGGCCCGCCGGGTGGCGGGCCTTGCTTTTAACTGAAAATCCTATTGAAATTGTGGGATTTGTGTGCTATCCTGATAACAGCCTGATAAATGAATTGCGGGAGGTCCTGTTCCATGAAAATCGCCAACTCCATTCCTGAACTGATCGGCAATACGCCCCTGCTTCGGCTGGCGGATCTGGCGCCCGGCTGCATTCTGGGCAAGCTGGAAAATTTCAATCCCCTGTCATCCGCCAAAGATCGGGCCGGACTGTATATGATCCTGGACGCCGAGGAGAGGGGCCTGCTGAAGCCGGGGGCCACCATTGTGGAGCCTACCAGCGGCAATACCGGCGTGGCGCTGGCCTATATCGGCCGCCAGCGGGGCTATCGGGTGGTGCTTACCATGCCGGAGACCATGAGCCAGGAGCGGCGGAGCCTGCTGGCCGCCCTGGGGGCGGAGCTGGTCCTCACCGAGGGGAGCAAGGGCATGAGCGGAGCCATCGCAAAGGCAAGGGAACTGCTGGAGGCAGATCCTGCCGCCTGGATGCCCGACCAGTTCAACAATCCCGCCAACGCGCGGGCCCACTATGAGACCACCGGGCCGGAGATCTGGCGGGACACCGACGGCGGGGTGGATGTGCTGGTGGCCGGCGTTGGCTCCGGCGGCACCATCACCGGCGCGGGCCGCTATTTGAAGGAGCAGGACCCCGACATCAAGGTGGTGGCGGTGGAGCCCGCCGAATCGGCGGTGCTCTCCGGCGGACAGCCGGGGCCCCACAAGATCCAGGGCATCGGCGCGGGCTTTGTCCCCGGGACCCTGGACATGGAAGTGGTGGACCAGGTGCTGCCGGTCCCCGGGCTGGAGGCCATGGCTGCCGCCAAGGAACTGGCCCGGGAGAAGGGCGTGCTGGCGGGCATCTCCTCCGGCGCGGCCTGGTGGGCTGCCAAGGAACTGGCCCGGCGGCCGGAGTTCCAGGGAAAGACCATTGTGGCCGTTTTGCCCGACACCGGGGAGCGCTATCTCTCTACCGGGATCTACGCATAAGGAAAAAGGGACGCTGCGTGAGCAGCGTCCCTTTTTGATATTAACATTTTGGAAAGTGGAACAGCCACAGGGCTCCGCCTACTGCGGCATAGACCTCCGAATATCTAGCATTGAATATCACCATCCCAGCCCATATGTGGCTGATGCCCTCAAAACTCAGAGCACTCGAACGGTCCCATGTCAAATATACGATCATCTGCCAGCCGAGGTACACCAGCATCGGGAGAAGCAGCACCACAGTGATCCCAAGCAAGACCAGCATTCCTTTTCTGGCATGCTCCACCCATGGTACATCTTTCAGTGGCCGGATCAATTTTAGCAGCCACAGTCCCTGGAATACACACCAACCGAGCAACAGCCACCAAGTCGGTCTTGCCACCGAAGAAAGGATCATTTGTGGAAAACCGATCCCTTTTTTGAGAAGTCTCGCCGTCACCGGCCCTAGCAGCGCCCACAGTAAAACCAGCACCGCCATTCCTCCGAGGGCCGCTATGAGCCGCCATATCTCCCGTCTGCGGTCCTCCACTGGACGAGGACCATACAGTACCTGATCCACATCGGTCTCCAGTACCTGAGCGATCTTCATCAGCATATCGATATCCGGCCGGCTTTTTCCTGTCTCATAATTGGACACCGTCTGCCGGGTGACGAACAGGGCCTGGGCCAACTCCTCCTGGGTCAGGCCCCGTCTCTCCCGCAGCGTGCGGATGTTCTTTCCGATGTCACGCATACCTCTCACCTCGCCTATACCATAGGCCATGGTGATCCAATTGTCACGCAAAGATCTTTTTACACCGGGAGCTTGGGACTTTTTTTAGGCTTCAGCCCCGTCCTCCGGACACTTTTCATGATACCGACGCATCAGGTCCGCCAGGGTCAGGCGGTCTACCACGCCGGAGACAGCGGCCTGGATCTCACGCCAGACCTCTACAGTGACGCACTGTTCCGCCCGGCTGCACCGGCACACATCGTCGGAGTCGGCGCAGCTCACCGGGGCCAGATTGCCCTCCAGCACCCGCAGGATCTCGCCCACCGTGTATGCCTCCGGTTCGCGGGTCAGCAGATAGCCGCCGCCGGCGCCCCGCACCGAGCGCACCAGACCGGCCCGGGAGAGCTGGGTCACGATCTGCTCCAAATACTTGTCCGATATATCCTGACGCTGGGCCACATCACGCAGAGGCACCGCCGTCCCGTGGCTGTTCAAGGCAACATCCAGCATCAGCCGCAGGGCATACCGCCCCTTGGTAGAAATCTTCATAGATAGGATCCCTCCTGACTTTGCAAATATAATACCACAATAATGGTAGGATTTCAAGTGAAATTTCCTCTTGACTTTCGCACCGAAAAGTGCTAAAGTCTGTGCATAAGAAGGGAGCGTGCCGCCATGCGCAAGCACACCGGTTATGGATACGGCTATTACCGCTGCTATTATTTCAGCGGTGTTTCTGCCTGCCCATAATCGGCTGACCGGGGGTATCGTTCCACGAGAGAGATGTGGAGGATCCGCAGCCGCCTTTGGGCGGCTGCGGATCTTTTTTTGGAAAGGAGTTTCTGTTATGGTCGTCATTATGAAGCGGGGATTTACCCAGGAGGAGCTGGAGAAGGCTGTCCGGACGATGGAGGAGGGCGGCGTCAAGGTCATGGTGTCCAAGGGGTCGGAGACCACGATCCTGGGCGCGGAGGGCAACGCGGAGGGCATCGACCAGGAGAAGCTGTCCCTGCTGCCCGGCGTGGACCGGGTGATGCGGGTCACGGAGCCCTATAAGAAGGCCAACCGGAAGTACCATCCGGAGGACACGGTGGTAGAGCTGGGCGGCGGCGCCCAGGTGGGCGGCGAGAAGCTGGCAGTCATCGCAGGGCCCTGCTCGGTGGAGAGCGAGAGCCAGATCGTGGCGGTGGCGGAAGCCGTCAAGGCCGCCGGGGCGGCGGCCCTCCGGGGGGGCGCATTTAAGCCCCGCACCTCCCCCTACGCTTTCCAGGGCATGGGCAACGACGGGATCCGCCTGCTCCAGGAGGCCAAGACGGTCACAGGGCTGCCCATCGTCACGGAGATCATGTCCACCGACAACGTGGAGATGTTCGAGATGTGCGTGGATGTGATCCAGGTGGGGGCCCGCAACATGCAGAACTTTGACCTGCTCAAGCAGCTGGGCAAGACCACCAAGCCCATCCTGCTGAAGCGGGGACTCAGCTCCACCATCGAGGAGTGGCTCATGAGCGCCGAGTACATCATGGCTGGCGGCAACGAGCGGGTCATCCTGTGCGAGCGGGGTATCCGTACCTTTGAGACCTTTACCCGGAACACCCTGGACCTGTCGGCGGTGCTGGCGGTGAAGCAGCTCTCCCACCTGCCGGTGGTGGTGGACCCCTCCCATGCCTGTGGAAAGGCCTGGATGGTGGAGCGGATGAGCATGGCGGCTCTGGCCGCCGGGGCCGACGGCCTGCTCATCGAGGTCCACAACGACCCGCCCCACGCCCTGTGCGACGGGGCCCAGTCCATTACCCCCGCGGCCTTTGACGGGCTGATGGACAAGCTGCGTACCCTGGCGCCCTGCGTGGGCCGCACCCTGTGACCTCCCCGCCGGGGCCGGCCGGTATCCGGCCCCCTCTGAAAGGAGAACCAAAGATGAAAAAGACACTTGTGATCGTCGGCCTTGGACTGATCGGCGGCTCTCTGGCCCTGGCCCTGAAGGGCTTTGAGGACTATGAGATCGTGGGCGTGGATGTGTCCCAGCCCACCCTTCGCTATGCTAGCGAGCACGGCGTGGGCGACCGGGTCACCGAATATGCCGACCAGGTGATCCCCCAGGCTGATGTGGTGGCCCTGGCGCTGCATCCCCAGGGCATTCTGGACTTTTTGAAGGCCTACCGGGATCAGTTCAAGCCGGGGGCGCTGGTGTGGGACGTGTGTGGCATCAAGTCTGCCATTCTGGAGGGGGCGGACTGCCTGCCCGACACAGTGGATTTCATCGGATGTCACCCCATGGCGGGCACGGAGTTTTCCGGCGTGGAGCACGCTTTTGCCGAACTGTTCCAGAGCTCCCACTTCCTCATTGTCCCCCGGCCCAACAGCAGCCCGGAGCACCTGGCCCTGCTGGAACGGTTGGCGGCCTACATCGGCTGCCGGGATGTACACTGCACCACCCCGGAGGCCCATGACGCCCTCATTGCCTACACCAGCCAGGTGATGCACATCATCGCTGTCTCGGTGTGCGACGACCCCACCCTCTTTGACTGCAAGGGGTACGAGGGCTCCTCCTTCCGGGGCTGCACCCGGGTGGCGGCGCTGGACGTGGGGCTGTGGACCCAGCTCTTCTCCCTCAACCGGCCCGCCCTGCTGGAGGTGCTGGACCGGCTTATCGGCAATTTGCAGGCCTACCGGGATACCCTGGCCACCGGGGACCGGGCCGCTCTGGCGGAAAAGCTGGCCTTCTCTGCCGCCCGCAAGCGGCAGATGGACCTGCCCGGCCCCGATCTGCTGGAGTGAACAAAACGGACGTGCCGCATAGCGGCACGTCCGTTTTCGTCAATTATACTGGAAGATATTCATGTCCTCCAGGGTCAGCTCCTCGGTATAGGGATTGACGAGCTGGTTGACCGTCGCCAGAGTCTCCTCCGGATAGAGCTGGTAACAGTACTGCCCCCAGCCGGGGTAGTAGGTATTGCCGTCGCCGGTGAGCGTGGCGCTGGTCATGCCGGAGGAGAAGTCAAAGTTCAGAGCGGGTTGGGCAAACCACAGCATCTCGCCGAACTCCAGATCGGTATCCACATACTCCAGGAAGATATCCACATAGCTGTTGATCTTCTGGGGATTGGACAGGGCTTTTTTCAGGATAGCGGCGATCAGCTGCTGCTGGGTACGGGTGCGGCCGATGTCGTTGTCCGGATAGGCGGAATAGATGTTGTGGGGATAGACGCCCTCGCCATCGGAGTTCTTGCGGCAGCGGGCCACATTGAGCACATCCTGCCCGTCCAGGTGCTGGAGGCCGGGTTCATAGTGGATATGCAGGTCCTGGACCGGATCGTCGTAGGCCATGTGGACGGGCACGTTGAACTCGATGCCGTTCAGCTCGTCCACCAGGGCCTTGAAGCCGTCCATATTGATCCCAACATAGAAGTCGATGGGGACGCCCAGCATACGGGAGATGGTGTCCCGCAGAGGCTCGATGCCCTGCTGATAGACGGCGTTGAGTTTTCCGCTCTCCACCAGGGTGTCCCGGGGGATGGACACCATACCGACCGTCTGCTCAACGGTATCGTACATACAGAGGATCATGGTATCGGCGTTGCTGCCGACCTGGTCCTTGGCCACCAGCAGGAAGGTATAGGTATAGGGCTTCCGCTGACGCCCCTCGGTCTGGGGCTCACTGGCGCCGGGAGGGGCCGGCGTGGGGGTGGGGTCCACTGCGATCTCCGGCTCCTTGCTGGCCAGCTTATAGACACAGAACAGGACCACGATCAGGACGGAAATACCTACCAGGATGCCGTAAAGCATCTTTGCCGCCCGCCGCACCGGGGAGGTACGGCGGCGCTTTTTTTGCTGTCGCTGGGCCACTGAGGCGCGCCCCTTTCTCCAAACTGATTATGTTAACAAACAAGAACAGTATAGAGGAGAATGGACAGGATGGCAAGAGGGTGAGGAAAAATTTTATAGAGTTGTTAGATCCGGGGGGAGAGGGGGAACACGGTGCCTCCGGTCAGCAGCTTGTCGGGCAGGTCGGGACGGTAGTCCGGATGGGTGGGGTCCAGGCTGTTGATGACCACGCCGTCGCTGCCCGCCCGGGCGGTGGAGTGGATATAACGCCCCTCCCCCAGATAGAGCGCGATGTGGCCGGGGAAGTAGAGCAGGTCCGCAGGGCGGCACTGCTCCGGCGGGATAGGACGGGCGGGATAGCCGGGCACCAGTTTGGCGTCCCGGTAGAGGAGCACCCCACTGAAGAACCAGGACATGAAGGTCAGACCGGAACAGTCGATGCCCATGGGGGACTTTCCGCCCCAGCGGTACTGCACGCCCAGATAGCTTTTGGCCCGGGCCACCACCTGCGCCCGGAGCTGATCCTCCGGCAGAAGAGGGGGAGAAACGGAATATTCCGCTAAAAAATTGCGTTTTGTATAGCCTTTTTGCCCATCGGGCAGCAGGACCTGCTGCCAGCCGTCGGGACAGGGGCCGGGCAGGGGGCGCACCAGCGCGCCCCGGGGCAGGGTGGCGAGGACAGGACGCTCCACCTCCGGACCGGAGAGCAGGTCGGCAAACAGGGCGGTCACCACCAGCCTGGGGGCGGCGCTCCAGCCGTCATCCGGCACCAGCCACGCCCGCGGCAGCCAGCCGGTATAGCCGTAGTGGGTGCGTACCTTCCACCAGCTTCCGCTGCACGCCTCCGGACGGTCAACCGGCCAGCCGGACAGCAGTTCATCCACCCGCTCGGCTCCCTCATCCGGGCGGTCAAAGAGAGGGCAGAGGGGGCGGGCTGCAACATAGGTTATCATATCTCGCCATTCCTTTCCGTTTGTGGTATACTGAGTGTACGGTTTATAGGACTGATGATCCGGTATGATGGACCAGGAAGCCGGGAGACGGACACATCTGCAACATTGAGAGGAGGGGCTTTTATGCCGAGAAGCGCAAATCAGAAGCTGAAGCTGCTCTGTCTGTGCAAAATACTGTGGGAGCAAACCGACGAGGAACATGTACTGACCACGCCCCAGCTCATTGAGCACCTGGCCGCCTGGGACATCAAGGCTGAGCGCAAAAGCATCTACAGCGACATGGAGGCCCTGCGCCAGTTCGGGCTGGATATCCAGTGCCGGAAGGGGCACGCCCCCGGCTGGTTTTTGGGGGAGCGGCCCTTCCAGCTGGCAGAGCTGAAGCTGCTGGTGGATGCGGTACAGGCCTCCCGCTTTATCACCCAGCGGAAAAGCGGGGAGCTGATCCACAAGCTGGAGGCCCAGGCCAGCCTCCACCAGGCCCGTCAGCTCCAGCGGCAGGTCTATGTGGACCGGCGGGCCAAGACCATGAATGAGACCATCTATTACACCATCGACAAGCTGCACACCGCCATTGCAAACCGGAAAACAGTGAGCTTTCTCTACTTTGAGTATAACATCCGCAAGGAAAAGATGTACCGGCACGACGGGCGGAGGTACACGGTATCCCCGGCGGGACTGATCTGGGACAATGAGAATTACTATCTGGCGGGATATGACCACCACTCCGGAGAGATGCGGCACTACCGGGTGGACAAGATGGACGACCTGACCATCCTCTGTCTGCCGCGGACCGGGGTGCCGGAGCGCTTCGACATGGCAGATTATGCGGGGAAGCACTTCGGTATGTTCTCCGGGCGGGAGGGGCAGGTGACGCTCCGCTGCCGCAGCGGGCTGGTGGGCGTGGTACTGGACCGATTCGGCATGGACGCCATTCTGGTGCCGGACGGGGAGGACCACTTCACCGTTACCGTCTCCGCCGTGGTCAGTCCCCAGTTCCTGGGGTGGCTCTTCGGCCTGGGGGACGGGGTGGAGCTGCTGCGCCCCCAGTGGGCGGTGGAGGAGCTCCACCGCCAGCTGTCCGCCGTGGCGGGGCTGTATTCGTAAAAGAGATAGACCAAAAGGCCCCGGGGCGGATCTGCCGCTCCGGGGCTTTTGCCGAAAAAGGGTGCTGCGGCCTGGCAGAGGCAGACCGACCCGGCAAGGGCGGTTCGTTCACAGGCAGAAGGGCCTGCCGGGACCGGGGTTCAGGCCCAGGTCTGCCACACCTCGGGGCAGTAGCCCACGGTGGCCTGCCTGCCGTTGCGGACGATGGGGGTCCTGAGCAGACGGGGGTCCTCCAGCAGCTTATCCAGCTTGTGGTTGTCGTAGGCAAGGTAGTTCAGCAGGGCGGCGTCCGGATGCTTCTGGTCGATGAGGGCCTCCAGGCCCACGGCGTTTACCACGCTTTTCAGCTCGCCGGGGCTGATACCGTATTTCACCAGGTCCACCGACTGGACTTTGATGCGCCGCTCCTTGAACCAGCGCTCCGCCTTTTTGGTGTCAAAGCATTTGCTTTTTCCGAATATTTGAATATTCATCTCTTACTCCCCCTCATAGGTAAACCGGGGGCCGCGATAGCCGTCCCGGCACACCTCCTCGTTCCACATGGCCGCCGGGCGCACCCAGATCCCCCGCTCCCCGTAGAGGGCCTGATAGACCACCATAGGCTCCTGGGTCTCCGAGTGGCGGGCCATGCAGAGCAGCCGGTACTCCCCGCCCTTGAAGTGGCGGTAGCGGCCGGGCCGCAGGTCCAAACTGTCCATTGGTTTCCCTCCTGTGTATCTGTTTCCGGTATACTACCATGACGGCAAGCGGCTTTGCCGCTTGGCCATGGTGCGGCAAGCGCAGCCTGCCCTTTGCGCTGCAAAGGCAGATACATGAGATGTACAGCCGCATTTTGCGGCGTTTGTGCTTATTTTACCACATCCGCTCCGGACAGACAACCGGAGCGGGGAGGTGAAAATAATGGTATACTTTTCCCCAGCGGCGTGGTATAATATAAACGCTATCTCATTTTTAGTTAAGTGTTGTTCATAGACCACCGGGCCCACGATGTGCGCCCCTACAAGCTGCTGCTGGTTTTTCATCGGGGCCGGTCTGTGCGCCGGCCCGAGACCGGGCGCAATGCGGCTGACACACTTATCTTGAAAAGGAAAAAAGCTATGATGGCTTTATGCGCGAAACCGCGCTTTGAATAAGGCAGGGACACAGCATGGATACAGGCGCCAGGCGGTGCATGGCCGTCCCCTTTTTTCGGCGAGGCAGGGCCGGAAAGGGTGGGATACCACCGCTTTTCTTTTGTGCGCCCAGAAAACAGCTGTATCCGGATATCAGGAAAAAACCACTGTTTGACCGAAAAGGAGTGTACCAAGACATTTATGGCTGAAAAACTGAAAATCATTTCCCTGGGCGGCCTCAACGAGATCGGCAAGAACCTGACCGTATACGAGTACGGCGGGGACATGATCATCGTGGACGTGGGGATGGGCTTTCCCGATGACGATATGTACGGCATCGATGTGGTCATCCCCGACTTCACCTACCTGATCAAGAACAAGGACCGCATCCGGGGCATCTTCCTCACCCACGGACACGAGGACCACATCGGGTCCATCCCCTATCTGCTGCGGGATGTGAACGTGCCCATCTACGCCACCCGGATGACCGCCGGGCTGGTGAAGCTGAAGCTGGAGGAGCACCGGTTGGTCAACAAGACCAAGCTCATCACATGTGAGGCGGGGGAGACCGTGAAGGCGGGCAAGTTCAGCGTGGAGTTCATCCATGTGAACCACTCCATCGCCGATGCCTGCGGCTTTGCCATCAAGTGCGCCGTGGGCACCGTGATCCACACCGGCGACTTCAAGATCGACCCCACCCCCATCCAGGGCGGGATGATCGACCTGGGCCGGCTGGGGCAGCTGGGCAAGGAGGGCGTACTGGCTCTGCTGGCCGACTCCACCAACGTGGAGCGCCCCGGCTTTACCAAGAGCGAGCGCAGCGTGGGCGACTCCTTCGACTCCCTGTTCCGGGGCTGTGAGCAGCGGATCATCATTACCACCTTCGCCTCCAACGTGGACCGCATCCAGCAGATCATCGACGTGGCCGCCCGCTATGGCCGCAAGGTGGCGGTCACCGGGCGCTCCATGGAGAACGCCATGAAGGTATCCACCGAGCTGGGGTACATGAAGATACCCGACGGGGTGCTGGTGGACCTGGCCCACATCAAGAGCCTGCCCAAGAACAAGATCTGCATCATTACCACCGGCAGCCAGGGAGAGACCATGTCCGCCCTGACCCGGATGGCCTTCAACACCCACCGGCAGGTGGAGATCCAGGCAGGCGACCGGGTGATCCTCTCGGCCTCCGCCATTCCGGGCAACGAGAACGCCATCGGCAGCGTCATCAACGAGCTCTACCGCAAGGACGCCGAAGTGCTCAACGAGCGGGAGCGGGCCCTCCATGTCTCGGGCCACGCCTGCCAGGAGGAGCTGAAGATCATCCACGCCCTGGTGAAGCCCAAGTTCTTCATCCCCGTCCACGGCGAGCAGCGGATGCTCAAGATCCACTCCAAGCTGGCCCAGCAGATGGGCATGAATCCCAAGAATATCATCATCAGCGACATCGGCAAGGTCATTGAGCTGACCCCCAATTCCGCCAGGATCAACGGCACGGTGCCCGCAGGGCGGGTATTTGTGGACGGCTACGGCGTGGGCGATGTGGGCAGTGTGGTGCTGCGGGACCGCAAGCACCTGGCCGAGGACGGCATGATCGTCGTGGTGGTATCCATGTCCGGGGAGGACGGCTCTGTGGTGTCCGGCCCCGACATCATTACCCGAGGCTTCGTCTATGTGAAGGAGTCCGAGGGGCTGATGGAGGAGCTGAGGAAGGTGGCGGTCACCGCGCTGGAGAACTGCCAGAGGGACAACATGACCGACTGGGCCTCCATCAAGTCGGAGATCAAGAGCACCATGTCCAACTTCCTCTATAAAAAGACCAAGCGCAACCCCATGATCCTCCCTGTGATCATGGAGGTCTGAGCCGGCGATATACTGGACCATAAAAAATGGACTGCCGCAGCGCATGCGGCAGTCCATTTTTTATGGTCAGGGTCGTTTTGAAAGCTGTGAGCCAGTACCGCTCCTCCGGCGGGGGGGCCGGACACTGGCCGGTCCCTACGCCATTTCGGACCGCGGAAAAAACAAAGGTGGCTCAAAGCTTGTAGAAGGGATTTGCAGAGCTGTGCCCCAGGAAAGCCCTTTTCATTTAGATCGGTCCGGGAGGAACACGCTTATCTTTACTGATCTGATGGGCGACATCCTTACTGCGGCGTTTTTTGCCGCCCCGGTCAGTGATACGATGGTCCAGGCTGACGGCGATCTTGGTGCCGATGGTCTGGAAGATCTGCACCAGGACCACGATGAGGACGACGGCCACGATCATGACGCCGGGGTTATAGCGGTTGTAGCCGTAGTTAACGGCGATCTTGCCCAGGCCGCCGCCGCCGATGAAGCCGGCCATGGAGCCATAGCCCAGCACGGTGATGAGGGCGGTGACGAAGCCGGCCACCAGGCCGGGCTTGCTCTCGGGCAGGATCACTTTCCAGATGATCTGGAAGGGGGTGCAGCCCATGGACTGGGCAGCTTCGATGACCCCCTTGTCCACCTCCCGCAGAGAGGTCTCCACCAGACGGGCCACGAAGGGGGCGGAGGCCACCACCAGGGGCAGGATGGCGGCGGGGGTGCCGATGGTGGTGCCGATCAGCGGCTTGAACACCGGCAGGAGCATCATCATCAGGATGAGGAAGGGGATCGAGCGCAGGATATTGATGACGATATTGATGATCTTCATCAGAGGGCCGGGCAGGGGGCGCACGCCGTCCTTCTCGCCGGCCACCAGGATCACACCCAGAATCAGGCCCAGCAGACAGGCCAGAACGGTGGCGGCCAGGGTGGAATAGATGGTCTCCCAGATGCCCAGCAGCATCTCGCGCTGCATGGCCGGGTCGGTGAGGGCGTATTTCAGCCCCTCCATAAACTTATCCATGGTAGTCGGGCACCTCCTCCACCGTGACGTCCTTCTGAGCGCGCAGGTAATTCATGGCCTTGGAGGCCTCGCTCCGGTCCTCCGGCAGACCGAGCAGCATGGAGCCGAAGGCCTTGCCGCCTACGTTGCGGGTATCGGCGCCCAGGATATTGGCCTTGACTCCGCAGTCGATGGCCAGAGAGGCGATGAGCGGCTCGTAAGAAGAGCCGCCGTTGAACACGACGCGCACCACATTGGCGACAGGGAAGTGGTCGATATGGGCCCCGTCGGGGAAGACCAGCTTGCGGCCGGCTTCGGTCTTGGGATTGGAGAAAACCTCCTCCACGGTGCCGGTCTCCACCATGTGGCCGTGGTCCAGAATAGCGACGTGAGTGCAGATCTCCTCCACCACGGACATCTCGTGGGTGATGACCACCACGGTGATGCCCAGGCGTCTGTTGATGTCCTGGATCAGCTTCAGGATGGCGCGGGTGGTGGTGGGGTCCAGAGCAGAGGTGGCCTCGTCACACAGCAGCACCTTGGGGTCGGAGGCCAGGGCGCGGGCGATAGCGATACGCTGCTTCTGGCCGCCGGAGAGCTGGGCGGGGTAGGCGTTGGCCTTGTCGGGCAGGCCCACGATGTCCAGGTACTCCAGGGCGCGCTTTTTGGCTTCCTCCGCCGGGACGCCGGCGATCTCCATGGGGAAGCAGATATTTTTCAGACAGGTCCGCTGCATCAGCAGATTGAACTGCTGAAAAATCATACTGATGGAGCGGCGGGTCTGCCGCAGACGGGCGGGGGAGAGCTCCATCAGATTCTCTCCGTCGATCAGGACTTCTCCCTCGGTGGGCCGCTCCAGCAGATTGATGCAGCGCACCAGCGTGGATTTACCGGCGCCGCTCATGCCGACGATACCGAAGATATCACCGTCCCTGATGGTCAGGTTGATATCCGACAGGGCCTCAAAGTCCCCGTCCGCCGTGGGAAAGACCTTGGATATGTGTTTCAGTTCGATCACAGGTCTGTTCTCCTTCGTCTGATTTGTATGGAATACTTCCGGGTTTGACAAAACACCGGCTTTTTTGCATCGGGAATATTCTATGACAACCGGGGCGGGCTGTCAAGGTGTTTCGGGAGGGATGGGGCGGGCCGATGTGGGCATCGGCCCCTACAGGGGGACTGGAGGATGGCCAGAGCAAAAAAGAAAAAGCCGGGCCAATGGCCCGGCTTTTCAAATGACACAATTAGTCGGTCACGAAGGGCAGCAGCGCGATCTGACGGGCGCGCTTGATGGCCTCAGTGAGCTGACGCTGATGCATGGCGCAGGTGCCGGTGGTGCGGCGGGGCAGGATCTTGCTCCGCTCGGACAGGAACCGACGCAGCTTCACAGCGTCCTTATAGTCGATGTGCTCCACCTTGTCCACACAGAAGGTGCAGACCTTGCGGCGCTTGCGGCCGCGGGGGCGCTCTCTATCCATAGCCATAACTGGAAAACCTCCCTTGTTCCGGGCCTAGAGTCCGGCTTGTTTTATGATGCGGCGCTTGCCGCTGTGTTCTGATCAGAAGGGCAGCTCGCCGTCGTCTTCGGTAAGTTCGGCAAACTGGTCGCCGCCGGCGGGGGCAGCAGGGGGCGCATAACCGCCGCCGACAGGGGCCGCGGGGGGCGCATAGCCGCCGGGCGCGCCGTAACCGCCGGAGGGCGCGCCATAGCCGCCGCCCTCAGCATCCCGCTTGGAGTCGCCAAAGTACACGTTGTCGGCAACCACCTCGGCAGAGCGGCGCTTGTTGCCGTCCCGGTCGGTCCAGTCACGCAGCTGGAGCCGGCCCTCCACCACGGCCATACGGCCCTTGGTGAAGAAACGGGAGACAAATTCCGCCGTCTGGCGCCAGGCCACGATGTCGATGAAATCGGTGGCCTTTTCGCCGGTGGTCCTGTCCTTAAAGTCCCGGTCTACCGCCAGAGAGAAGGAGGCGACTGCCGTCCCGGTCTGGGTGTGCCGGAGCTCGGGGTCACGGGTCAGACGACCCATGAGAATGATTCGGTTCAGCATGGAGCCTCTCCTTCCTTACTCGTCCTTGCAGACGATCAGGGAACGCATCACGCCGTCGGTGATCCGCAGGATACGATCCAGCTCACGGGGGAACTCGGGCTTGGACTCGAAGGTCATCAGCACGTAGTAGCCCTCATTCAGGTCGTTGATGGGATAGGCCAGGTGGCGCTTGCCCCACTCGTCGACCTCAGCCAGGGTGCCGTTCTGCTCCACCAGAGTCTTGAACTTCTCCACCATGGCAGCGGTGGCCTCCTCACCCAGGTTGGGATTCAGGATGTAGACCACCTCGTAGTTAGCACTGAGCTTTGCCATTTTCTTTGCACCTCCTTATGGACATATGGCCCCCGCCCTCTGCGGGAGCAAGGATGGCTTGTTACAAACAAGCCCTATTATTATATAAGATATTTGAAATAAGTCAAGAATTTTCTGCAAAAAAAGATAAAAGAAAAAAGTTTGGCCTTTTGTGCAATATTTGAGCGGCCTGCTCCATTGTATAGGCAGACAGGGCGATGAGCCCCAACATCATATCAAACCATCCACAATGGATCTGTAAAGGAGCGATCACGATGAAAAAAGGATTTGGCAAAGGGTTTCTGACCGGCATTCTGGCGGCTGCGATGGTGGTGGGTCTGAGCGCTACAGCGCTGGCGGCCACCCGGACCATCCCGGTGGAGGACGACATCCGGATCACCCTGAACGGCGCGCGGTTCGCCCCCAAGGACAGCAAGGGCAGAGACGTGCCCCTCTTCTCCTATAACGGCACCACCTATGCGCCGGTGCGGGCCATCTGCGAGGCGGCGGGGCTGAAGGTAGACTTTGACTCCGCTACCTATACTGCCGTGCTGACGACCCAGGAGCAGTACATCGCGTCTACCCCCGGCACTGCCAACTACATCACCGCCGAGCAGGCCAAAAGGGCCGCGCTCCGTCACGCCGGCGTCAAGGCGGGCGAGGCCGTGTTCGTCAAGGCCGGGCTGGACTGGGACGACGGCCGGGTGTGCTACGAGGTGGAGTTCTACGCCGGGAACACGGAATATGACTACGACATTGACGCGGTGACCGGTGCGGTGCTGTCCTGCGACCGGGACTGGGATGACTTCTCCCTGGATAAGGACGATGAGACGGAGCACGATGACGGAAGTATTGGGCAGAGCGGGCTGATCTCCGAGAGCCGCGCCAGAAAGATCGCCCTGGGCAAGGCCCCGGCGGGGACCGAGGTGATCCAGTGCAAGCTGGACCGGGACGACGGGCGCTATGTGTACGAGATCGAACTGCGCAACGGCGCGGCGGAGTACGAATGCGACATCAACGCAGTCACCGGGGTCATTCTGGATTGGGACACCGATCTGGACGACTAAGCCGGGAAGGAGCGGGGCAGAAGGACAGGAAGAAGGGCCAAGCGCGGCCCGTGATTTGCCGGGAGTTCGTTTCGGCAGGGAAAGAGTCTGCTGTAGTATACGCAGACCGGACAGGAAAACTATTATTCGGAGCAAAAAGGCCGCCCAATGGGCGGCCTTTTTGCGTGGGGGACGGGCCGCCGGGGACGGCGGCCCCTACGGGTGTGGTGTTTGTGTCAGCGCGGGAGCAAAAATGGTGGTCCCACTCATCCGGCCCTGCGGGCCACCTTTCCTCCTGGGGGGAAGATTTTGGGGGCTTCATCGGACAAGGAGGGGAGTGGAAGGAGAGCGGATTTTCATCTTTTTTTCCGCTGGGTGTACGGAAGCATCCAACTTTTCGGGGCGGAGCGCCATGGGTGAGGAGGGAGTGCTGTGGATGGCAAAAAAGCCAGGAGCGTAAAGTGGGCAGAGCGGCTGGCCAGGAGCAGGGCCAACGACGCGGTGAAGCTGGCCTTCCTGACGGAGGACCGGCTGGAGGAGATCGACGGGCTGGATCTGACTGCCCTTGCAGGATTCAAGCGCAGCGAGAAGGGAAGCGTGGAGGTCCAGCTGGTGGACCGCCTGGCTGTGCTCAGGCTGCTGATGGAGCAGGCCGCGGGAGAGGAGAACCAGCAGGCGGCGGAATTCTTTCAGGCCTGGGAGGACCGGGCGGGCGCGGGGGAGGGCAGATGAGGTTTCGCAGCTTTTCCGCCAGACAGAAGCAGGTGCTCACCTGGTGGTGCGACCCGGCGGTGCGGAGCCGGGAGGCGGTCATCTGCGACGGAGCGGTGCGCAGCGGCAAGACGGTGTGCATGGGGCTGTCCTTTTTCTGCTGGGCCATGCGGACCTTTCAGGGACAGACCTTCGGCCTGTGCGGCAAGACAGTCACCGGGCTGCGGCGCAACCTGCTGAACGGGCTGCTGCCGGTGCTGCGGGAGCTGGGGTTCCGGTGGGAGGAAAAGGTATCCAAAAATCTGCTGACGGTCCGGTTCGGCGGACGGAAAAATACCTTTTACCTCTTCGGCGGAAAGGACGAGGGGAGCGCTGCCCTCATTCAGGGCATCACATTGGCGGGGGTGCTGCTGGACGAGGTGGCGCTCATGCCCCGCTCCTTTGTGGAACAGGCCTGCGCCCGGTGTTCGGTGGAGGGGAGCCGGCTATGGTTCTCCTGTAATCCGGAGGGGCCGGAGCACTGGTTTTATCAGGAGTGGATCCGGAAGCGGGAGGAGCGCAACGCCCTCTACCTCCATTTCACCATGCAGGACAATCCGGCCCTCTCGCCCCGGGTGATCCGGCGGTACGCCCGCAATTTCAGCGGCACCTTTTACCGGCGCTTTGTGCTGGGTGAATGGGTGGCGGCGGAGGGGCGGGTCTACGATTTCTTCGACGAGAGCTGGGTGAGACCGGTACCGGAGGGGGAGATGGAGCAGTGGTGTATCTCCTGCGACTATGGTACGGTGAATCCCGCCTCCTTCGGCCTGTGGGGGCTGCGCAGGGGGGTGTGGTACCGGGTGAAGGAGTACTACTACGATTCCCGCCGGGAGGGACGGCAAAAGACCGACGGGGAATACGCCGACGCCCTGGAGGCCCTGGCGGCGGGGCGGCCCGTCAGGCGGGTGGTGGTGGACCCCTCGGCGGCCAGCTTTATCGAGCTGCTGCGCCGGAGAGGATGGCGGGTGGAGAAGGCGGACAACGACGTGCTGGCCGGCATCCGCGTCACCGCTGAGCTGCTGCGGCAGGGGAAGCTGGTGATCTGCGCCCCCTGTACCGACGCGATCCGGGAATTTTCCCTTTACCGATGGGACGAGCGGGCGGTGGGGGACCGGGTGGAGAAGGCGCACGACCACGCCATGGATGACATCCGGTATTTTGCCGTGACGGTGGCGGCAGGGGGAGAGACGGACTATTTCGGCGGCCTGTGCGTGGAGCGGGACCGGTTTTGAGAGAAAGGCCTTTGGCATGGCGGGGAAAGGCTTGGGACAGAGAATGGGAAGGAGTGTGGTTATGGGATTGTTCCATCAGAAAAAGGAGCAGGGCGGCGGGACGGCGGTCCAGATCCGGGAGGGGGGCAGGCACCCGTTTGGGATACTGGACGGCTATGTCCCCCTGCGGCAGGGGGAGATCGCCCTCTACCGGAGCATCCGGGAGGCGGTGCCCATTGTGGACGCGGCCATCTGGAAGCTGATCCGCTTGGCCGGGGGAGTTACGGTACGGTGCGCGGAGGAGCGGGCCCAGGAGGGGCTGGACTGGTTTTTGCAGCACGTGGATACCGGGCGGGGACAGCGGGGCATCCAGTCCTTTCTGGACTGCTACCTGGACTCCATGCTCACCTGCGGCAGGGCGGTGGGGGAGATCGTGCCCGACCGGAGGCGGCGGGACATCGCGGCCCTGCTGTGCGGCAACACGGCGGACATTGAGATCAAAGAGGGGGACAACCCCATGGAATTTTCCATCTGGGGCCGGGACAGGGAGGGCGCTATGCGGCGGCTGCCCCGGCAGGAGCTGCTCCTCTTCACCCCCTTTCAGCCTGAGACCGACAACCCCTATGGGGTGAGCCTGCTGCGGTCCATGCCCTTTCTTACGGAGATCCTGCTGAAGATCTATCAGGCCATCGGGATGAACTGGGAGCGGATGGGCAACCTGCGCTTCGCGGTGGTCTACAAGCCGGGGGACTCCCCCCTGGATCAGAGCATGGTCCAGGAGCGCAGCCGCCAGATCGCCCGGGAGTGGTCTGCCGCCATGCAGGCGGGCAAGAACGGCAGCGTCCGGGACTTTGTGGCGGTGGGGGATGTGGACATCAAGGTCATCGGCGCGGACAATCAGGTGCTGGACAGCGAGGTGCCGGTGCGGCAGATCCTGGAGCAGCTGGTGGCCCGAACCGGCATCCCCCCCTTCCTGCTGGGCCTCTCCTGGTCCTCCACCGAGCGGATGAGCACCCAGCAGGCCGACATGATGACCAGCGAGATCACCGCCATCCGCCGGAGCCTGGAGCCGGTGGTGGAGCGGATCTGCGAGCTGTGGCTGCGGCTCCACGGCTATGACCCGAGGGTGACGGTGGATTGGGCGGACGTAAATCTTCAGGACCTGGTGGAGGAGGCGCGGGCCCAGCTCTATCGGGAGCAGGCCAGGACAGTGGCGCTGGAGAATCAGGACAGAGAGAAGGGAGAGAGGGCATGAACATCAACAAGCAGGCGGGCGTGGACCAGGGGGCGGCCCCGGACAGCAGGGAGCTGGAGCTCATCAACGCCATGAGCCGGAAGAAGCTGACCGGGGAGGAGGTATACACCTTTGCGGTCCGGCTGTGCGACAACGAGGTGGACCGGGACGGCGAGCGGTTTCCGGTGGAGACCCTGGAGGAGCTGGCGCCCCTCTTTGTGGGGAAGAGCGGCATCTTTGACCACCAGTGGAGCGCGGCGGGACAGACCGCCCGCATCTATCGCACCGAGCTGGTGCGGGACGAGCAGAGCGTTACGGCGGCGGGAGATCCCCTCTGCTACCTGAAGGGGTACGCCTACATGCTGCGCACCGAAGGGAACCGGGATCTCATCGCAGAGATCGAGGGGGGCATCAAAAAGGAAGTGAGCGTGGGCTGCGCCGTGGAGGAGGCCCGGTGCTCCATCTGCGGAGCCAGCATCCGGGACAGGGACCGGTGCGCCCATGAGAAGGGCCGGGAATATGACGGAAAGCTGTGCTGGGCCGATCTGATCCACGCCACCGACGCCTACGAGTGGTCTTTTGTGGCGGTGCCGGCCCAGAAAAACGCGGGGGTGATGAAGAGCATGAGAGGGGACATGGAGCGGCTGGAGCGGGAGGCCGCGCTGGGACGGAAGTACATGGAGCAGCTGAAGAACGAGGTGGTGCGCCTGGGTGGTGTGGCCGGGCTGGCGGTGGAACGGGCGACCTTGAAGCGCATCGTACAGCGGCTGGAGGAGCCGGAGCTGGACGCCCTGCGGAAGGCCTTTGAACAGCAGGTGGACCGGGCCTGGGGCGCGGAGACACAGCTGCCCGCCCGGGAGCGGCAGGAGCCGGCGGAGGAGAGAGACGGGGCGTTTTTGATCTGAGGACGGCTGAAACGGGCCGATGAGGACATCGGCCCCTACGGGCAGGACAGGGAAAGCGGTCCGATGAGGGCATCGGCCCCTACGGGCAGGGCAGGGAAAGCGGTCCGATGAGGGCATCGGCCCCTACGGGCAGGGCGGGGAAAGCGGGCCGATGAGGACATCGGCCCCTACGGGCAGGGCAGGGAAAGCGGGCCGATGAGGGCATCGGCTCCTACGGGCAGGGCGGGGAAAGCGGGCCGATGAGGACATCGGCCCCTACGGGCAGGACAGGGAAAGCGGGCCGATGAGGGCATCGGCCTCTACGGGCAAGGCGGGGAAAGCGGTCCGATGAGGGCATCGGCCCCTACGGGCAAGGCGGGGAAAGCGGGCCGATGAGGACATCGGCCCCTACGGGCAAGGCGGGGAAAGCGGGCCGATGAGGGCATCGGCCCCTACGGGCAGGGCGGGGAAAGCGGGCCGATGAGGGCATCGGCCCCTACGGGCAGGACGGGGAAAGCGGTCCGATGAGGACATCGGCCCCTACGAGGAGAAAGGAGTAGAAGGATGAGCAGCAAGGTTTCTTTTGAGGGCATCGGCGAAGTGGTGGCCACCTTTGCCTGCGGCGAAGGTGTGGCCGCCGGTCAGGTGGTGAAGGTGACGGCGGACGGTACGGTGGGGCCCTGCGCCGCCGGGGAGAAGTTCTGCGGCGTGGCCCTGTCTGCGGAGGGGGGCTTCGGCGCGGTGCAGCTGGGCGGCCTGGTGAAGGCGACGGTCTCCGGCGGCGGCGTACAGGCCGGCTGGGTCAAGCTGTCCGCCGACGGCAGCGGCGGCGTGAAAAAGGACGACACCGCCGGAGTGGAGTACCTGGTGGTGCGGCTGGAGAACGACGGCGCCGTGGTGCGCCTGTAAGAGAGGGAGGACGGGAATATGAGTTATCGGTTTGACAATCTGAAGCTGGAGAAGGGCATGTACAACGAGGCGGGCCGCACCTTTGCCCAGGTGCTGGAGCGGGAGGACCCCTCGGAGCAGTACAAGGGCACCGCCCTGGAGGGGCTGGACGCCTATCAGCGGCAGCTCAAGCGCTTTGACATCAAGGTGAAGGGGGCGGGCAGCGATGTGGTGGAAAAGTTTTTTGCCACCAGCCAGTCCGCCGTGCTGTTCCCTGAGTACATCGCCAGATCTGTGCGGCAGGGCATGGAGGAGGCCGATCTGCTGCCCCACATCACCGCCGCAGTGACCCGCTTCGACGGCATGGACTACCGCTCCATCGCCTCTGTGCCCGAGGAGGAGCAGAAGGCCCTGCGCCGGGTGGAGGAGGGCGCGGCCATCCCCCAGACCCAGGTGAAGACCCAGGAAAATCTGGTGAAGCTCCACAAGCGGGGGCGGATGCTGGTGGCCTCCTATGAGGCCATCCGCTATCAGAAGCTGGACCTGTTCTCCGTCACCCTGCGGCAGATCGGCGCCCACATCAACCGGATGCATCTGGAGGACGCCATCGACGTGCTCCTCAACGGCGACGGCAACGGGAATCCCGCCCAGGTCTTTACCGTGGGCAGCGGCCCCATCGGCGGGACCTCCGGCACGCTGAGCTACGATGATCTGGTGGACTTCTGGGCCCAGTTCGAGCCCTATGAGATGAACACCCTGCTGGTATCCGGCGACATGATGCGCCAGATGCTCAAAATGCCCGAGTTCCAGAATCCCCTCACCGGGCTCAATTTCCAGGGCACCGGCAAGCTGGCGGCTCCCCTGGGCGCCACCCTGCTGCGCACCTCCGCCCTGGAGAGCGGCAAGCTCATCGGTCTGGACAAAAATTACGCCCTGGAGATGGTGCGGGGCTCCGACGTGGTGGTGGAGTACGACAAGCTCATCGACCGACAGCTGGAGCGGGCCGCCATCACCTCCATCTCCGGCTTTGCCAAGCTGTTTACCGACGCGGCAAAGGTGCTGAAGCTGAAATGACGGAGAAGATCATAGCCCTGGCCCGGAGCCTGGGCCGGATACGGGAGGACCAGGGGACGGCACTGGAGGAGCTGTGCCGGGCGGCGGAGGCGGAGATGGCCGCCCGGCTGCGGGAGGGCGTCACGCCCCAGGACTGCGGCCCGGCTTTCACGCTGGGCTGCGCCTGGCTGGCGCTGTCCTGGCTGGCCGGCGGACAGGGCGGAGGCGTGACGGCCTTTACAGCCGGGAGCGTCGCCATCCGGGAGGAGGGGGACGGCCGGGACCGGGCCGCCGCCCTCCGACTCCAGGCCGAGACGGTGCTGGGCCCCTATCTGAGAGACCGGGAATTTTTCTTTCAGGGGGTGGGAGGATGACCGGAGCCTGGAGCGACATCTTATCCAGATATGGTCAGACTGTCACCCTCTGCCGGAAGGGGGAGAAGGAGACCACCTGCCGGGCCTTTCTCCAGCCGGTGATGGAGCGGGGGGAGGATTTCTTTCAGCGGCTCCCCACCCCCCTGGGACAGGTGCGGCAGGACAGGTGGATCTGCCTGGGCGGGCCGGAGATGGCCCTGGACCAGCTGGGGGACGGATACCTGGCCTGGGGCGGGGAGACCTTTACCGTCCGCAGCGCCCAGCCGGTGTACCTGGGGGATGAACTGGTGTACTGGTGGGGGCTGCTGGCGGTGAGAGACTGAGCGGAGCCTGGAGCATTTTGGCGGGCGACCATAAAGGCCGCCCCTGCGGGGACGGAACGGGCCGGTGAGGACATCGGTCCCGACAGAAGAGATCCAGAAACAGAAGCGGGGGAGAGGCATGGACTTTGGAGCCATCCGGGAGCGGATGACGGAATATTTGCAGGGGCAGGGGATCGAGGCCAGGACGGCCTACCCGGAGAGTGGGCGGCTGCGGACCGGCGGACCAGTGGCCGCCGTGTCCCTTCGGGCCTGCCAGGGCGGCCCGGAGGGGTTCCGGGATTACCTGGGGGAGCGGTATGACCCGGAGAGCGGCCGGTGGCAGGAGCTGTATGGCCGGCGGGCCGTACTGACCTTCGGGCTGGACCTGTACGCCCCTCAGGGGAGCGGAGCGGCGGGCATTCAGGCGGCCTTTGACCGCATGGCGGAGGCCCTGCGGCGGGAGGGACCTCCGGGGCTGCGGCTGCAGGAGCTCACCTGCGGCGAGACGGAATTTGACCGGGAGTCCGGACTCTACCGCCGGAAGGTGGAGGCAGTCTGTCAAGGCTACCTGTACGCGGTGGCCGACGAGGGCGGGACCTTCCTGGACTTTATTGTGAGAGGAGAGAGGCGGATTTGAGTATGACGATCCATGAGAGACCTGGGGTATACTCCAGTTACGACGCCTCCGCCGTGATCAGCGGCAGCGGCGGCGGACAGACAGTGGGCCTTGCGGCGGTCCGGAGCGAAGGGGAGAGCGGAGGTCTGCTTGTCCTGAACCGCTATGAGGATGCGGCGGCTCAGTTTGGCGCGGAGGAAAACCTGACCAAGCTGGCGCAGGCCCTCTTCCGCAACGGCGCGGCCCGGGTGGTGACGGCGCCGGTGAGCGGGCAGGAGGGGTATCAGGCGGCCTTCGATCTGCTGGCGGCAGAGGAGGACATCGACCTGGTGGTGTGCGACAGCACCGAGCTGACGGTGCAGCAGGCCCTGCGGCAGAGCGTATGCCAGGCCTCCGGCGCCCGGCGGGAGCGCATCGCGGTGGTGAGCGGGGCAAAGGCGGAGACGGTGGAGGACCTGACCAAGCGGGCCCAGGGGCTCAACAGCGAGCGGGTGGTGCTCATTGCGCCCGGGGACGGCAACGGCCTGACCGCCGCCGCTGCCGCCGGAGCCATCGCGGCGGAGCGGGACCCCGCCGTCCCTCTGGGCGGCGCGGAGCTGAGAGGCCTGGACGGCCTGGAGGCCAGGTATGCCGACAGCGAGATCGACACTCTGGTGCGGGGCGGCGTCACCCCGCTGGAGAATGTGGGGGGTGTGGTCAGCGTGATCCGGGGCGTCACCACCCGCACAAAGACCGGCGAGGCGGAGGACATCACATGGCGGGAGCTGACCACCATCCGGATCGTGGACGACGTGATCCCCACCATCCGCAACGCCCTGCGGACCCGGTTCCGCAGGACCAAGAACACCGAGCAGACCAGAGGGGCTATCCGCTCCCAGGTGGTGATGGAGCTGGAGAACAAGCTGGCCCGGTCCATCATCACGGGGTACGACCAGGTAAGTGTGCGGGCGGACGAGGAGAATCCCACGGTGTGCCTGGTGGACTTTGCCTTCACGGTGGCCCACGGCCTCAACCAGATCTGGCTGAGCGCCCATATCACGGTATAAGGAGGGAAGGACATGCTTGTTTCTGGATTTCCCACCAGCAGCGACATCTATCTGGAGATCGAGGGGAAGAAGGTGGCGGTGGTACAGAGCTACAGCGCCAGGACCACCCGGTCCAGCCAGAATGTGGAGGCCTTCGGCGAGGATGAACCGGTAGCCACCATCCCCGGTCCGCGCACCCACCTCATTGAGCTGACCCGGCTGTACGCCACCGACGAGGCCATTCGGGACGGCATCAATTTTCACGATCTGACCGACTTCAGCCTGGTCATCTGCAAGCCGGACCGGAAGATCATCTACTCCGGCTGCCAGTGGAGCGCCATCGGTGAGACCGGCGCGCTGGGGGCCATGGTGGTGGAAAAGATCTCGGTGGTGGCCGCCAGACGCATCGAAACTGAGGTGTAAGAGAAGGAGCGGACAGAGAGGAGCGGGGATATGGGATCTCTGTTGAGCCGGAGAGACCGGCTGACACTGGAGGACGGGAGGCAGCTGCGGCTCCTCTCCGCCCTGGAGGTACTGGAGGCCCGGCGGGAGGCGGAGGAGCTGGCCCGGGACCGGGGAGAGCGGGCCCTGTGGGCCAACGCCTGCCTGCTGGCCCGGGCGGTGGAACAGGGGGGAGAGCCGGTATTTGCCTCCGGCCGGGAGGTGCTGGAGCGGATGAGCGCCAGAGAGGTGGCCCGGCTGGCCCGGCGGTGGGATGAGCTGGACCGGGCGGAAAACCCCTCCCCCGAGCAGGGGGAGGAGGCGGTCAGGCCCCTAAAAAAAGCCTGGAGCACGCGCCTTATGAACGCCTTCGCTGGCGCGTGCTCAGGGCGTTCGGAGCCCTCCCGACGGAGGAGCGGGTCCGAACGATGAAGGACAGGGACTACCTGTGGTGCGCCCTCAACCTGATGCTGGACCGGGAGGAGCTGCTGGAGCAGCTCTGCCCGGAGTGCCGGCAGCGGGCGGAAGAGACGCGGTGCCCGGTGTGCGGTGCGCCGCCGGGGGAGACCGCAGGCAGTCAGAACGCCGCCTTCGATCAGGAGCGATTTGAGCGGCTGATGAGGGGGGAGCGGATATGACGGATCACCTGGAGCAGCTGCTGGAGGAACAGGAGCGGGAGCGCGAAGAGACGGCGGAGTTTCAATGGGAGACCGGGCCGGTGCGCCTGCCCCGTCCCAAGCAGCCCGGTGGAGAGGAGAGCGCTGCCGGGCCGGGCGGGGAGCCGGGGCCGGGGCCGGGCGAGGACGTGCCCGCAGCAAATTCGGGCCGGGCCGCCCAGAAGGACTGGAGTCCCCGGCGCTGGGCGGCGGGGAACGCCGGGATGGTCCAGGCGGGACCGCGCCTGGCGGAGGAGCCGGAAATGGGCCGGACGGAGCGGCAGGCAGAGGGGCAGACGGCGGAGACGGCGGATCTCCGGACCGCTGTCCCGGCGGAGACGGGAGCGCCCCCAAGGGCGGATGGGGGCGCGCTCTGGCTGGACCGGGCGGTGCGGGACAGCCTGGTGGGCCTGCCCCGGACGGAGGGGGAGGGCCGGATGGTGACCCTGGAGCCGGGGGGCGGGGACCGGGGGACCCGGCCGCTGGAGCTGCGGCAGCTGGACCGGCTGGTGCGGCGGGACGCACGAAGATTTGACGGGGGGTTTCAACTGCTGTGAGACTGACAGCGATGCGCTATAAAAACTATGTGTGGCCCCACAACCCCAGGGTGTACGGCATCGGCTACCGGCGGAAGATGGGGGCCAGAGAGGTGCCCTTCGGCCACTACAGCTTGCAGGACCTGGGCCCCGCCTGCCGCGTTATGCGGGGGGAGGGGGAATTTGTGGGCCGGGGGGCCTATGACGAATTCAAGAAGCTGGCCACGGTCTTTTATCAGGAGGGGCCGGGACTGCTGGTCCACCCGGTATGGCAGACGGCAGAGGCCTATTTCGTGGAGCTGTCCCTCAGTCAGGAGCCCAGAGCGGACTATGTGCGCTATACCTTCACCTTTTGGGAGGCATACGGCGGTCACAGTACCGGAACCACGGTGAAGGACGGGGACAGTACGGCCACCGGAGACACGGGCCGGGGAGACCGGGAGGAGGGAAGGTGGCACACAGTGGTCCGGGGGGATACCCTGTGGGGGCTCGCCCGGCGGTACGGGGTGGAGCTGACCCGGCTGGTGGGGCTCAACCCCCAGCTTAAAAATCCCAACCTCATCTACCCGGGACAGAAAGTGCGGGTGGCGTGATGGAGGGGACCTTACTGTGTTGGGACGGGCGGAGGATCGCGCTGCCCCAGGCCACGGAGTGGACCTTTCAGTATGGCCGCGGCACCCCCTGTGACAGCTTTTCTCTCACCTGCCTGTGGGAGCCGGAGGAGGAGCTTCTGGCGGAGGCGGTATGCTTCACCGCCGTGGAGCGGGGGGAGACGGTGTTCACCGGAGTGGTGGACGAGTGCGAGCGGGGGTGGAACAGCGGGGGCGGCTTTCTGACGGTATCGGGGCGGAGCATGGCGGCCCGGCTGCTGGACAACGAGGCCCTGGGGATGGACTACCAGGTCGCTACCTGGGAGGACATCGTCCGGGACCATGTGAGTCCCTACGGCGTGGAGACCGTGGGGGGAGGTCTGCCCGCCGTCCCCGGCTTCTCAGTGGCGGCGGGGAGCAGCGAGTGGCAGGTGGTCTACGAGTTCTGCCGGTATTACGGGGGCGTCACACCCCGGTTCGACCGGCTGGGGCGGCTGGTAGCAGCCCCCTGGGCGGAGGGGAAGCGGCTGGTGCTGGAGGAGGATGCGGCGGTGACCGCCCTCACCCTGCGGGACCAGCGGTATGGAGCGCTGTCCCAGATACTGGTGCGGGACAGGACCACCGGGGCGGTGCAGACCGTGGAGAACCGGGACTTCCGGAGCCGGGGCGGTATGTGCCGCCGGGTGCTGACCATGCCGGGCAGAAGCAGCTATCAGGCCATACGCTACTCCGGCGGCTACCAGCTGGAGCGCTCCGCCGAGGAGCTGCGGCAGCTGGAGCTGGAGCTGCCGGGGGCCTTCCTGGCCTGGCCGGGGGACCTGGTGGAAATAAGGCTGAGAAAACCGGTGGGCCGGGGTCTGTGGCGGGTGGCCGAGGCGGTCAGCGGCCTGGACCGCGAGGGGACCTACACCAGGCTGGTGCTGGGCCTGCCGGGGGCGTTGAAATAGAACGGAGGAAGAGAAAATGTGGATGGCGGAGCAGCACCGGCGGCGCAGGCCGGGGGGCGGCGCACAGATCGGCAGCGTGACCCTGGAGGGGGACCCGGCGGGGGTGTGCCTGGACGGGGAGCGGCGGGAACTGCCGGTCTTTGGGCCGGGAGGATACCTCTGGCGGCCCGCCCGGGAGGACCAGGTGCTGGTGATCAAGACCGGCGCGGACGGGGAGGCCCCCTGCGTGGCCGGTAAGCGAAACGAGAGATCGGTGCAGCTGGCGGAGGGCGAGGTGCTGATCTACAGCGGAAGCGCCGCCATCCGGCTGAGCGGCGGGACCATCGCGCTGGAGGGCACGGTGCTGGTCAACGGCAAAGAGGTGGCGACAAAGGGGTGAGGGTATGGAACTGATGGTACGGGACGGGGATTACCTGCCCGATGGAGGGGGCGGCTACCGGCGGGCCGGAGAAGGCGAGGAGCTGTTGCAGCGGGTGCTGTGGAAGCTGTCTATCCCACGGGGCAGCTTTCCCTTTCTCCCGGAGCTGGGCAGCGAGCTGTACCGGCTGGGCCGGTGCAGTCCGGACCAGCGGGAGGGCCTGGCCCGGCAGTATGCGGCCAGGGCCCTGGCTGACGAGCCGTCCCTTTCGGTCACCGGGGTGCGGCTGGAGCGGGACGGGACACTGGAGGTGGCTCTGGACTGGCAGGGCCGGTCCCTGGCGGTGACGGTGGAGACGGGAGGGAGATGATGGTATGACGGTGGACCAGATCTATGGAGAGATGGTAGAGGCCTTTCAGCGGGAGACAGGGGTCACACTGGCGGGAGACGGGGACATGGCGGTGCGTCTGTACGCGGTAGCGGCCCAGATCTATGCCCTGTATGTCCAGGCGGACTGGGTGGACCGGCAGTGCTTTCCCCAGACGGCCCAGGGGGAGCACCTGGACAAGCACGCCCAGCTGCGGGGCCTGGAGCGGCGGGGCGCGGTGGCGGCCCAGGGCACTCTGCGCTTTGAGACCGACCGGGCCGCCGGGGCGGACCTGACCATTCCGGCGGGGACGGTGTGCATGACAGCGGGGCTGGTGCGCTTTGCCACCACCGCCGAGGCGGTGCTTCGGGCGGGAGAGACCACAGTGGAGACCGGAGCGGAGGCGGTGGAGCCGGGAGCGGCGGGCAACGTGGCGGCGGGGACGATCCGGGCCATGGCGGTGGCGCCGGTGGGGATCAGCCGGTGCACCAACCCGGAGGGGTTCTCCGGCGGACTGGACGCCGAGGGGGACGAGGAACTGCGGGAGCGGGTACTGGACACCTTTCGCCGGATGCCCAACGGAGCCAACGGCGCCTTTTACGAGCAGGGCGCCATGTCCTTTCCCCAGGTGGCCGCCGCCGCGGCGGTACCCCGGCCCAGAGGGGTGGGGTCGGTGGATGTGGTGGTATCCACCGCCGCCGGTGTCCCGGACGGGAAGCTGCTGGCAGACTTGCAGGCCTACTTTGAGGCGCGGCGGGAGATCGCCGTGGATGTGCAGGTACGGGCCCCGGAGGTGCGGGAGGTGGACGTGACCGTTCAGCTCCGAACGGCGGCCAACCGGGACGGCGAGGAGGTGCGGCTGGCGGTGGAGCAGGCGGTGCGCGGCTGGTTCGACGGGCGGCTGCTGGGGCAGAGCATCCTGCGGGCCAGGCTGGGCCAGCTGATCTTTGCCGTGGACGGGGTGGAGAACTACGCCCTCACTGCGCCTGCCGCCGATGTGATGGTGGAGAGCGATGTGCTGCCCCGGCTGAAGTCCCTGTCGGTCACCCGGATGGGAGGGGACGCATGAGCAGGTACGCCGGATATTTGAAGGAGCTGCTGCGGCCCCTGCGGGTCTATGAGCTGGAGGGCACGGCCAACGGGGCGGAGCTGGAGGCCCAGGGACAGGCCCTGGACGGCGCGGAGCAGCGGCTGGAGGAGATCCAGCGGGAGATGCTGGTGTCCACGGCGGAGGGCCGGGGGCTGGAGGCCATCGAGCGCCTGCTGGCCCGGAGACCGGTGACGGACGATCTGGAGATGCGGCGGGCGGCGCTGGCGGCCCTGCTCCGCATCGGCGGGGACAGCTTCACCCTGTCGGCCATTAACGACAATCTGAAGGGCTGTGGACTGAACGCGGTGGCCAGCGAGACCGGGGAGCCGGGCCGCGTGGAGGTGCGCTTTCCTGATGTGCCCGGCATCCCGGACGGGTTTGAGGAGATGCGGGAGATCATTGAGAGCATCCTCCCCGCCCATGTGGGCATCGAGTATGTGTACTGGTACATCACCTGGGCGCTGCTGGAGAAGAAGTTTGCCACCTGGGGGGATATCGAGGCCATCGGACCCACCTGGGAGGAGCTGGAGAAGATGGTGAAGTAAAAGGCGGCCTGCATGATGCAGGCCGCCTTTTGGCAGGTTATAGCTGGGGCTGATATTGGCAGACCAGATTGCCGCTGACGTCGTAGCCCTGGCACCAGAAAACCAGAGAATAGGCGGCATCATCGGGTGCGCCGGGGACTGCGGAGGAGGGGGCGGCCCACACGCCGTCGGCCACCTGGGTAAAAACGGGGGAGACGCCCCGGCTATCTATGGCGGCATGGGGGTCGGCCTGTTCACTGGCGCCCAGCCAGATCAGCTGGGCCTCCACCCGCACCACTCTGGGGTCGGTACAGACAATGACGGGTGTCTGCTCAGAGCCCCCTTTTATTTTGCTGGAAGGCAGAGAGCCGAACAGATTGCAGTAAATGGAGGTTTCCTGCTGGGACAGATCCAGCTGCAAAAAGGGAAAGGTGGAGGGCGTGGGCCGCCACAGAAATCCGGCCAGTTTTTGAAGGGTATAGAATTGCACGGTGTCCCCCTGGCGTCCCACAAACCACCAGGTGTTTTTCGGCACATAATCGCCCTGAATTTCTTGGTATTGGATGGGGCCGGAGGCCAGGATGGTGCTACCCGTCACATAATTCTCCTGATTCAGGCGTCCACATACGGCAGCGGAGGAGAAAAATGGGGTATCCAGGGCCAGCCATACGGAAAACAGCCCCAGGCAGAGCAGCAGGATGCTGAGGACCCGGCGGATGCGGGGGAGGACATAATAACGGAAATGGGTCATGACGCAGGCACCTCCTCCTCCAGGTCGATGCGGAGCATGATCTGGTCGCCGGGACGGCCCAATGTAATGGTGAACCACTGAGCACCTGGGGGGGGATCCTGGATCTTAAGATACCCTGTACCAGTCAGAGGGGAATCCAGCCAAGAATAGCAGGCGGCGGTGCCGGTGGCTCCGGTGGAATCGATCCAGGTACCCGGTACCTCATACAGGTCTAGGTTGTCCAGCCACAGCTGCCAGTGGGAAGTTGAAAGGGTGACCTGGAGTTCCAGATGGGACGGGGCGTCCGGATCATCCGGAGTGCGGACGAGAGCGGCATCTTTGGCGGCGACTCTGTAGCCGCCGATGGTTCCGTTGCCGGAGACTGAGCCGGAGACCACCAGAGTTTCGTTTTCCTGGAAAGGAAGGGGGCAGGCAGGTGGGAGAAGAGAACTATGGGCGAAGAGACCGGTGTGGTGCAGACCGCTAGCTACCGTGCTGACCAGAAGAAGCATGATCCCCAGCACGGTGAACAGAGCGGTCAGACCGGGAAACAGGGGGCTGTGGCAGCGATCTAGCTGATGGCCGATCTGGTAGGGGTCACCCATGGCTTCCACCGCACGGAGAGTGGCCTCCTCTGGCGGGACGCCCTGTTCCTCCAGTGCGGCGGCGTGGTCCTCCAGGTGGGCAGTCAATTCCTCGCGGGCCAGACGCTGGGCGGGGGGCCAGCGGATCAGCTTGCACACCTGGTCGCAGAAGAAGTCAAAGGACTGCTGCAAGGATGATTCACCTCATTCCCAATTCGCTGTGAGATCGTAGGAACAAATCAGATTTCCGGCGGCATCGTAGCCCTGGCAGAAGGCGACGAGATGGCCGCTGGCCTTGGGGGATGCCCAGGGGATCACCACATAGGGGGAGGGCCCCACCCATACGCCATCGCCCGCTTTTGTGAAGATGGGGGAGACGCCCCGGCTGTCTATGGCGGCCTGGGGGTCGTCCAGCTCATCAAGAGTCAGATAGACCAGCTGGGCCTCCACTCGCACTACGGCAGGGTCCGCGCAGAACAAAAGGGGGATCACCTTACTGCCGTCCAAGCTGTGTGGATCGATGGTGGTAGTCAGCTCCACGATATCCCCGGTAAAGCCTATGGGCCGGTCTTGCGGGGAAAGCGAATATTTAAAATAATTGTTGCGGGAGCCAAGCGGCCGCCACAGGAAACCGGCTATCCGCTCCAGAAGGTGGAGCTGGAACCGGTCGCCGCTGCGGCTGACAAACCACCAGCAGTCCTGGCTTGTATAGGCGGTCTTGAGGATGACACCCTCCTCCGACATATCAATGGGGCTGGAGGCCACGATCTTGCCGGGAGAGCTGTAGTTTTCCTTGTCCAGCCGGGCGCAGATGGCAGCCGGGGAGGGAAGCGGAGCGTCCAGAGAGAGCCACAGGAAGAAGAGACAGAACAGGGCGGCAATGATACTGAGGGCCAGCAGGAGACGGGGCAGAATGTAATAGCGAAAGTGCTTCATGTCGGGGGCACCTCCTCCTCCAGAGTGATCTCCAGAATACACTGGTCGCCGGGGGTGCCAAGGGTAACGGAGAACCAGCGGCAGCCGGGAGTGGGGGCCTTCAGACGAAGGAGCCAGTTTTCAGACAGCGGTGTGGAAGTGGAGGGATAGATGGAGACAGTACCGGCGCCGCCGGCGGCATCGGTCCAGGTGCACGGCACGGAGGAGAACTTCAGATGGTCCCGCCAGAGCTGCCAGTGCGACACCGTGACGGTGGCCTGGACCTCCAGCTCGGAAGGGCTGTATTTTGTGGCGGGCAGCCTGATCAGAGCGGCGTCGTGTGCCGCGACGGCATAGCCCCCCACCTGGCCTCCGCCCCGGGTATCACCCTGGCAGAGCTGTGTGCCGCCCCAGTCGGGGAAGGTGGGGGCGGGCAGCAGCAAATGGTCATTACGGAATGGCCCGGTCCGATACAGGACGCCGATGCAGAACCCGAAAAGGAAGAATACGCAGGCACACAGGGCAACGATGCGGGAGAGCCGGGGGATAAGCGGGCTGTGGCACTTGTCCAGCTGGCGGCCCAGCTCGTAGGGGTCGCCCATGGCGGCCACCGCCCGGAGGGCGGCTTCCTCGGGCGGGATGCCCTGGGTCTCCAGCGCGGCGGCGTGGTCCTCCAGGTGGGCAGTCAATTCCTCCCGGGCCAGACGCTGGGCGGGGGGCCAGCGGATCAGCTTGCACACCTGGTCGCAAAAGTCCTCAAAAGGCTGATTCATGGAAGACTCACCTCATTCCACTTCTGTGGGGTCGTAGGAGCAGACCAGATCGCCGTCGGCGTCGTAGCCCCGGCACCAGATGGACAGGATGCCGCTGTGTCCTCTGCCGTCGGGCTTAGGGGGAGTGGGGGAGGTGACGGGCGCTCCCACCCATACGCCATTTCCGGCGGAGGACCAGGAGATGGATACGCCACGTTCCGCAAGGGCCTCCTGGGGGTCCTCCCAGTCGCCCAGCCACAGAAATTCCCCCTCCACCCGGACTACCGAGGTGTCGGTGCAGACGGCCAACGGGATCAGCTCACTTCTGATCGTTGGGAAGGCACCATAAGGCTTGCTGTCGTCGATGTAGGAATAGGAGGTATTGGCTACGTACCAGGGGTAAAGGGTATGCTCGCCCATCCAGGAGAGAACGTCCAGCTCATAGTAGGGTACCGTCCACAGCAGACCGGCGGTGCGCTTCAATTCTGCCACGGCATAGGTGTCCCCGGAGCGGAGTACCGCCCAGGCGTCGTCATCCGGCTGGGCCTTGTTTAGCTGGATGGGGCCGGAGGCGATCACTTCCCCGTTGCTGAAGCCATTGGCAGGACCGGCCTGACGGCAGGCCAGGCTAATGGTGGGCATGGGCCGCTCCAGGGTCACCCACAGCAGGAACAGGGCGGCCAACAGTGCCAGAGTGCTGAGGGCCAGCAGCAGCCGGGGCAGGATCACATAGCGAAAACGACTCACAGCGGGGGCACCTCCTCCTGTAAGGTGATGTAGATGGTGACGCTTTCCTCTGTGGTGCTGAGGGTAACGGTAAATTGCCGGGCGCCGGGGGTGGGATTTTGGATTTCCAGTACGGTGGCACTGCCCAGCAGACTATGTTTTGCAGGGGTGGAAATGATGGCCGAGCCAGAGCCGCCAGTATCATCGGTCCAGGATAGCTCGCCCCGCAGGGAATTCATGGGTGGACGCCAGAACTGCAATTGGGTGATGGTGAGGGGGCAACGGAGCAGATATTTCTGGTTTGTCTCCTTCTCAGGAGAGTCCCAGGACACCAGCAGCAATTCAGCTTCTCCAAAGGGAGTGAGACGATAGCCCGCCAGATCTCCGCCGCCGCTGGCAGTGCCGGAGACCACCAGGGAGGCGTCGCCTATGCCATAATAGAGCAATGTGGTGGACTGGGGGAAGGTGCCCGACAAGGCGAAGGGGCCGGTACCAGACCGGAAGCCGATGATGAGACTGAGCAGCAGTATGATCAGGGCCAACAGGGTAAAAATGCGGGAGAGCCGGGGGATAAGCGGGCTGTGGCACTTGTCCAGCTGGCGGCCCAGCTCGTAGGGGTCGCCCATGGCGGCCACCGCCTGGAGGGCGGCTTCCTCGGGTGGGATGCCCTGGGCCTCCAGGGCGGCGGCGTGGTCCTCCAGGTGGGCACGCAGCTCCGCCACGGTGGGACCGTGGACCGGCTTCCATCGGATGACAGAACATACCTTGCCACAGAAGGAGTCAAAAGGTTTGGATAACATAGAGCTCACCTCGGTTCCGGGACGGTCAGGTCCCAAAAATCGGTCCATATCTCCGGGACGGCGGTCTCATGGATCAGGGTCCCATTGGCATCGTAGCCACGGAGCAGGAAACCGTCATCGTCAATAGTGCCGGTGCCCAAACTTCCATGACAGGGAAAGAGCCAGCAGTTTTCCGCCAGAGGTTCGGTCTGACGCAGAACGTGAAAGCCGCCTTCCCGGCCGCCGTAGATGTAATAGACCAGCTCGACCTGGGCGATCTCCGGGTCATTGCAGATGACCAGCAGGCTGTCGATGTTGATGAGGGGCATCATGGGGTAGTCCGGGTCGTTGGTTACGGCGTTTAGGTACCCATTGGACCAGAAGAGTGGGTCGGGTCGGGCCAGACGGCACAAGGCATAGCTATTGCCGTCCTGGAGCAGATAAACGATATGGGAGTCGTATTTGGTTCGGGCCAGGGTTTTGCCGGGACCGTAGAGACTGACAGCCTGTGTGCCGATAAGGGCCTGCTTTTCGGTCAGATAGGGCTTCTGACTGGACAGGAAGAGAAAGGAGAGCAGGGCCAGCAGCACCAGAAAGAGCAGCAGATCCACCGCCAGCCGCCGACGGCGGGTGGTAGGAGTAGCGGGGCCTTTAGCCATTTTCGACGCCTCCTTTCAGGGACAGGGGGAAGGAGAGCTGGGTATTCCCATACCGGTCGAAACGGAGGGTGAGCTGTGTGGCGTCCGGGTCCACATCAATGACGTATAAATCATAATAGGTAACGAATGGGGTGGTGAGAGAGGGCCCGCCCATGGTGTTATAGAGTTGGGGAGCGGGAGCCTGTTCTGGGTACAGAGCATAAAGCACTTCTGCGGCTTCATGCTGATCCATGGCGGGATAACGGTTACCAAGGTCATCTTCCGTCCACAGCCAGTTGTAGACCCGGGGCATGCACAGCCGGGGATCCAGGTTGACAGCCTTCAGCAGGATACTCACCCGAAGGGCGGGCTCTCCGCTGAAGGTATGGGGACGGGAGGTGACCAGCACCCGATCCACCGTGAAGGTATAGTGATCCTGATAGCAGACGGCATCCTCCGGATGATAGTCCGCCAGTATTTCCGTCTGGTCGTAAACCTCTAGAATGGCGTTGGTACCATCGTTATAAAGGGGCGGGTTCAGGAACGCAGCCAAGGCGTCAAAGCCCATAGGAAGAAAGCAGAAGAGCAGCAAAAGGACCAGACTGATCCGCACCGATACCCGAAACAGAATCTGAAACCAACCTAACAGGGGACTATGGCTCTCATTCAGAGCACGGCCCAGCGTCTCCGGGTCGCCCATGGACTGGACGGCCCTGGACTCGGCGTCCCACAGGGTCATGTCCGGATGGGCCGCCAGCAGAGCGTCCCGGTGGTCCTCCAGGTGGGCGGTGAGCTCGGCGGTGATGGCGGCGTGGTCCGGCCAGAAGCGAACGAGAGCGCACACCTGGCCGCAGAAGGAGTCAAAGGTGGGCCGGGGCGCATTGGGGGCGGCCATCAGGCCATGGCCGGGGCAGAGCCGGCCAGCACCGCATTGACCGCCTGGGAGAAGGTGGTCCACTCCTCCTTCTTCACATCCAGCAGGCGCAGGCCTTTTTTGGTGATGTGGTAATACTTGCGGGTACGGCCGGTGGGGGCGGCTTTTTCATAGGAGCTTACCGCCCCCTCCTTCTCCAGGGTGTGGAGGATGGGGTAGAGCGTGCCCTCCTTCATGGAGAAGGTGTGGTCGCTTCTGGACTCCAGTTCGGCGATCATCTGGTAGCCGTACTTGTCCTCCCCGGACAGGAGAGAGAGCACCAGCAGGGTGGTGCTGCCGGAGAGCAGGGATTTATCCGCTTTCATGGGGAGCCTCCTTTCAAAATAAAACAATACCTCGAGCTTCTAGGTACATTATACCTAGAAGCTCGAGGTATGTCAAGATTGCCGTTACTTCATGCGGCTGCGGAGGGGTTGGCCGGACAGAAAGCGGCTCAGGTTGTCCAGAAAAAGCTCGGCCAGACTGTCCAGCGTGACCTCCATGTGGTTGTAGCCCCCAGCGGTATGGGGGGTGATGAGGGTCCTGGGGGCGCTCCAGAGGGGGTGGTCCGGGGGAAGGGGCTCAGGGTCGGTGACGTCCATCCCGGCCCCCAGCAGATGGCCCTGGGACAGTACCTCCGCCAGGGCGGCGCAGTCCACGGCGGAGCCCCGGCCTGCGTTGAGGAGAACGGCGTCCGGCTTCATCAACAGCAGACGGCGGCGGTCCAGCAGGCCGGCGGTCTCTGCATTGTGGGGGAGGGCCAGGGCCACCACGTCGGCCTGGGGGAGCAGGCTGTCTGCGGCAGACAGGGGGAAGGTGCGGTCAAAGCCCTCCACGGGGGAATCGGAGCGGTGGAGACCGATAACGGTTTTCGCGCCCAGGGCCCGGCACAGACGGGCAAAGTGGCGGCCAATGTCGCCGGTACCCCCCACCAGCACGGTCTCCCCACGGAGGGAGCGGACATGGCCCAGGTCAGACCAGGTATGGGTATTTTGCTGGTCCCGGTAGGCGGGCAGGCGCTTATAGAGGGCCAGCAGCATGGCCAGCATGTGCTCGGAAACGGCGGGGCCGTAGGCTCCGGCGGCACAGGTGAGGACCACGCCGTCAGGCAGGACGCCGGGGACCAGATAGGGGTCCACCCCGGCGTTCCAGCTCTGGACCCATTTCAGACGGGGAAAGGTTTTGAGATCCGTTGGCGGGACGAAGCCCAGCAGGATGGTGGCGCGAGCCCGCCAGTCCGGGGGGATGCCGGCGGCTCCCCGGCGGTCATTGGTGGGGAAAAAGAGATGTTCCTCGTTGGGAGCGGCAGCCCGGAAGGCGGCCTGCTGCGGGCCGGTCAGCGGAAGCAGGTGGAGAATGGTTTCCATGGGTGCGGCCTCCTTGTAAGCGGCAAAGAATAAGGCAGAGGGCCGATGTGGGCATCGGCCCCTACGGGAAAAATGGGGGCTGATCGGTAGACCAGCCCCCATAATCTTATTTGATGGTGATGAGCAGTTCGCCGGCCTTGACAGAGCCGCCGGACCCACGCAGGCAAGCCTGCGTGGGGACCCGTGAGACATTTGATTTCGTATCGCGGGGCGGAAGTGAATCCCGCCCCGCTCCGCCGCAAAAGCGGCGGTTCGCTGCGCTCACAGGAAGGCGGCAGGGGGATGGAAGGCGAAGAAAACCATGCTTACTTAATAGTGATCAAGAGCTCGCCGGCCTTGACAGAGCCGCCTTCTTTGATCAAGACCTGATCCACGGTGCCCGCCATACGGGCTACCACGGAGGTCTCCATCTTCATAGCATCGATGACAGCCAGGACCTGATTTTCCTCCACCTTGTCGCCGGGGCGCACATTGATCTTGGACACCATGCCGGGGATGGAGGCCCCCACCTGGCTCTTGTCAGAGGGGTCGGCCAGGGCCACTTTGCGGACCTGGGCGGAGGCGCTCTTGTCGGGCACCGCCACCTCACGGCGCATGCCGTTGAGCTCGAACTGCACGTTGCGGGTGCCGTCCTCGTTCAGGTCGCCCAGCCCCACATACTTGATGACCAGGGTCTTGCCGTCCTCGATGTTGATCTTGTTGGTCTCGCCCAGGGCCATGCCGTTGAAGAACACATGGCTGCCCATGCGCATGATATAGCCGTACTCCTGCCGGTGGCGGTAGAAGTCCTCCACCACCTTGGGGTAGAGACACCAGGAGATGACGTTGTGGTCAGAGGCGTCGGGGTAGAACTTGCGGACCTCCTCCCGGGCCTTCTCGAAGTCGATGGGCTCCAGCAGCTCGCCGGGGCGGCAGGTGATGGGCTGCTCTCCCTTGAGGACCACTTTTTGCAGATCCTCGGGGAAGCCCCAGGCGGGCTGGCCCATCATGCCCTTGAAGTAGCTGACCACGGAGTCGGGGAAGGTGAGGGCCTCGCCCCGCGCCACGATGTTCTCGGGGGTCAGGCTGTTCTGCACCATGAAGATGGCCAGGTCGCCCACCATCTTGGAGGAGGGAGTCACCTTCACGATGTCGCCCAGCATGTGGTTGACGGTCTTGTACATCTCCTTGACCGCCTCGAACTGGTGGCCCAGGCCGATGCTCTCCACCTGGCTTTTCAGGTTGGTGTACTGGCCACCAGGCATCTCATAGCGGTAGATGTCGGTGGAGGGGTTTTTGATACCCGCCTCAAACTTGCTGTAACGCAGACGCACGTCGGCCCAGTAGTCGGACAGCTTTTGCAGCTTGCCGCCGTCCAGCCCGGTGTCCCGCTCCTGGCCCTGGAGAGCGGCCACCACAGCGTTCATGGAGGGCTGGCTGGTCATGGAGGACATGGAGTCGATGGCGCAGTCCACAATGTCCACCCCGGCCTCGGCGGCCATCAGATAGGCGGCCACCTGGTTGCCCGAGGTGTCGTGGGTGTGCAGGTGGATGGGCAGGCCGATCTCCTGCTTGAGGGTGGAGACCAGCTTCTTGGCGGCGTAGGGCTTCAGCAGGCCGGACATATCCTTGATGCACAGCAGATGGGCGCCCCGCTTCTCCAGCTCTTTGGCCATATCCACATAGTACTTGAGGGTGTACTTGTCCCGGTCGGGATCCAGGATGTCGCCGGTGTAGCAGATGGTGGCTTCGCACAGCTTGCCCTGCTTGAGGACCTCGTCCATGGCCACTTCCATGCCGGGGATCCAGTTCAGGGAGTCAAAGATGCGGAACACGTCGATGCCGCCGACGGCGGCCTCCTTGATGAAGGCGCGGATCAGGTTGTCGGGGTAGTTGGTGTAGCCCACGGCGTTGGCGCCTCGCAGCAGCATCTGGAAGGGAATGTTGGGGATCTTCTCCCGCAGCAGCCGCAACCGCTCCCAGGGGGACTCGTGGAGGAACCGGTAGGCCACGTCGAAGGTGGCGCCGCCCCACATCTCCAGAGAGAAGCAGTCATTGAGGATCTCGGCGGTGCCCTCGGCGGCTTTCAGCATATCCCGGGTGCGCACCCGGGTGGACAGCAGGGACTGGTGGGCGTCCCGCATGGTGGTGTCGGTGATGAGCAGCTTCTTCTGGTCCAGCACCCAGTCCCGCACCGCCTCGGGGCCCTTGCTGTCCAGCAGCTGCTTGAGGCCGGTACATCTGGGCGGGGTGTGCTCGTAGGGGGGGAAGCGGGGGATATCCCGCTGGGGGCGCTCGGCGGAGGGATTATCCACCTGGATCTGGGCGATATATTTGAGCACCTTGGTGGCCCGGTCCCGCCCGGTGTCGATGTCAAAGAGCTCGGGGGTCTCGTCGATAAACTTGGTGTGGCACTTGCCCGCCCGGAAGGTGGGGTGGGCCAGGATGTTGGTGACGAAGGGGATGTTGGTCTTGACGCCCCGGACGTGCTCCTCGCTGATGGCCCGCATGGCCTTGCGGCAGACGCCCTCAAAGGTGTTGTCCCAGGAGGTGACCTTGACCAGCAGGGAGTCGTAATAGGGGGAGATCTCCGCGCCGGTATAGGCGTTGCCGCCGTCCAGACGGACGCCGAAGCCGCCGCCGGAGCGGTAGGCGGTGATCTTGCCGGTGTCGGGGGCGAAGTTGTTGGCCGGGTCCTCGGTGGTCACCCGGCACTGGAGGGCATAGCCGTTGAGCCGGACGGCATCCTGGCTGGGGATCCCGATCTCCGGGGTGGAGAGGGGATGCCCCTCGGCGATGAGGATCTGGGCCCGCACCAGATCCACACCGGTGACCATCTCGGTGACGGTGTGCTCCACCTGGATGCGGGGATTCATTTCGATGAAATAGTGGTTGCCGTCCCTGTCCACCAGGAACTCCACGGTGCCGGCGGAGACGTAGCCCACATGGCGGGCCACCTTGACGGCGTCCTCGTACAGGCGCTGACGGGTGGCCTCTGGCACGCTGAAGGCGGGGGCGAACTCCACGACCTTCTGGTAGCGGCGCTGGAGGGAGCAGTCACGCTCCCCCAGGTGGACCACGTTGCCGTGCTTGTCGCCCAGGATCTGCACCTCGATATGCTTGGGCTCCACCAGGTATTTTTCAATGAAGATATCCTCGTTGCCAAAGGCCTTCTTGGCCTCGCTCTTCACCAGGTTGAACGCGGGGATGACCTCCTCGGCGGTGTCACAGCGGCGCATACCGCGGCCGCCGCCGCCGCCGGCGGCCTTCAGGATGATGGGGAAGCCGTAGGAGACGGCCTTCTCCAGAGCCTCCTCACCGCTCTTCAAAGGCTCGCTGGAGCCGGGGATGGTGGGCACATCGCAGGCCTTGGCGATGGCCTTGGCCGTCAGCTTGTCGCCCATCTGGGCCAGAATGGTGGAGGAGGGGCCGATGAAGGTGATGCCGGCTTCCTCGCAGGCCCTGGCAAAATCGGCGTTCTCGCTCAGGAAACCGTAGCCCGGGTGGATGGCGTCCACGTTGCGGCGGCGGGCCAGATCGATGATGGAGGGGATGTCCAGATAGGCCCCCAGGGGGGATTTGTTCTCGCCGATGAGATAGGCCTCGTCCGCCTTGGTGCGGAAAAGGGAGAAGGTATCCTCGTTGGAATACATTGCCACCGTATGCAGGCCCAGGTCGTAGCAGGCCCGGAATACCCGGATGGCGATCTCGCCCCGGTTTGCCACCAGGACCTTGTTGAACTTACATTCCGCCATGCTGTCCGTCCTTTCTGATGCAGTATGCCATATCGCGGGGCCCGGCCGTGTGCCGGGCGGGTCCTCTGCCCCGATGATATCAGTGAGGTCATTATATCTTATACGCTAAAGTATTTGCAATCTTTTTTCTTTCAAATTGCAAATCTTGGCGGGAACCACAGGAATCTTTTTGGGCGCTTGCCGGGAAATAGGAAATATGCTAAACTGATGACTGCAAAAGAGGTGGGAATATGTCGCTGACATGGAAGACCGGACTCCAGGCGCTGCCCGGAGTGGGACCGGCCCGGGCCAAAGCGCTGGAGCGGCTGGGTCTGTACACCGTTGGGGATCTGCTGGGCCACTACCCCAGAGACTATGAGGACCGGCGGAAGAGCGCCGTCATCGCCGCCGCGCCGGAGGGGGTGCCGGTATGCCTGACGCTGATGGTGGCCGAGCCGCCCCGGCTCTCCCGCATCCGCAGGGGGCTGGAGCTGGTGAAGGTGCGTATGGTGGACGACACCGGCAGCCTTACCGCCACCTTTTTCAACCAGGCCTATCTGAAGGACGCCATGCGGACGGGGGAGACCTATGTCTGCTTTGGCCGGGTAGAGGGGCCGCCGGGACGGCGGCAGATGACCAACCCGGTGTGCGAGCGGGCCGACCGGGTGCGCTTCACCGGGCGCATCCTGCCGGTGTACCCCCTGACCCACGGGGTGTCCAACAATCTGCTGGCGGGATTGACGCTCCGGTGCGTGGAGGAGTGCGCCGGGCAGGCGGAAGAGTGCCTGCCCCGGGACCTGCGGCAGGCCCACCAGCTGGCAGAGGCGGAGTTTGCCCTGCGGAACGTCCACTTCCCCGCCGATGAGAACGCTCTGGCGGCGGCCCGGCGGCGGCTCATTTTTGAGGAGCTGTTCTGCCTGACCTGCGGCATGGCCCTGCTGCGGACCCGGCGGGAGAAGGCGGCGGGACTCCCCTTCCGCCTCTGCCCCGAGGAGGAATTTTTGAAGCTGCTCCCCTTCGCCCTGACCGGGGCGCAGCGCCGGGTGATGGGGGAGATAGCCGCCGACCTGACCTCCGGCGTCCCCATGAACCGGCTGGTCCAGGGCGACGTGGGCTCGGGCAAGACCATGCTGGCGGCCTACGGAGCCTGGCTGGCGGCCAAAAACGGCTATCAGTGCGCTCTGATGGCCCCCACCGAGCTGCTGGCCGAGCAGCACTACCGCTCTCTGTCCCCCCTGCTGGAGGGCGCGGGGGTGCGGGTGGGGCTGCTCACCGGCGCAGTGAAGGGAAAGGCCCGAAAGACGGTGTATACAGCTCTGGAGAGCGGAGAACTGGACCTGGTCATCGGCACCCACGCCCTTTTGAGCGAGGGGGTGGCTTTTGCAAGGCTGGGTCTGGTGATCACCGACGAGCAGCACCGCTTCGGCGTGGGCCAGCGGGCCGCCCTGGCGGCCAAGGCGGAGGGGACCCCCCATGTGCTGGTCATGTCGGCCACCCCCATCCCCCGCACCCTGGCCCTCATCATTTACGGCGATCTGGATGTGTCGGTGGTGGATGAGCTGCCCCCCGGCCGCTCCCCGGTGGAGACCTTCGTGGTGGGGGAGGACAAGCGGCAGCGGATGTACAACTTTGTGCGCAAGCTGGTGGGAGAGGGACGGCAGGCCTATATCGTCTGTCCCGCCGTGGAGGAGGGGGAGGAGGACGGCCCTGGCGACGGGGCGGAGCCCGGCGGTCCCGGTGCGCCCGCTCCATTGAAGGCCGCCGTCCCCTACGCCGAGGAACTCCGGACCCAGGTCTTTCCAGAGCTGCGGGTGGGCCTGGTCCACGGCAAGATGAAGAGCAGGGAGAAGGACTCCGTTATGACCGCCTTTGCCGCCGGAGAGCTGGACGTGCTGGTGTCCACCACCGTTATCGAGGTGGGTGTGGACGTACCCAACGCCGCCCTGATGATCGTGGAGAACGCCGACCGGTTCGGCCTTTCCCAGCTCCACCAGCTGCGGGGCCGGGTGGGCCGGGGCAAGCACCAGTCTTTCTGCGTGCTGGTGACCTCCACCCGCAGCCAGGAAAGCCGGGAGCGGCTGCGGGTCTTGTCAAAAACCAACGACGGGTTTAAAATTGCGGAGGAGGATCTGCGGCTGAGGGGGCCGGGCGACTTCTTCGGCTCCCGGCAGCACGGCCTGCCCCAGCTGGGCATTGCCGATCTGGCGGGGGACATGCGGGTGCTGAAGGAGGCTCAAAGCGCCGCCGAGGAGCTGCTCCGGGCCGACCCGGGCCTGAGGGGCCGGGAGCACGCCGGACTGCTGGCCCGGGTGAAGAAGCTCTTCTCCGAGCAGGGCGATGCGTTCAACTGAGACAGACGCCCCCAAAATCCGATGAGACAAAGAAGGAAGAAACGACAGTATGGATCGTATGGAAGAAACCAGGGGTCTGCGCGAGCGGACCGATATTCACTTTAACTGCTGCCAGTCGGTGCTGGTGCCCTTTGCGGACCGGTGCGGGCTGAGCAGGGAGGCGGCCTATCAGCTGGGCGCCCATTTTGGCGGCGGCATGAAGCACGGCGGCACCTGCGGCGCGGTGACCGGGGCGCTGATGGCTCTGGGCATGGCGGGGGCCGATAACGACGCCGCGCTGGAGCTGATGCGCCGGTTCCGGGCCAACAATCAGGCGCTGGACTGCGCCACCCTGCTGCGCCTGGCGGCAGAGCGGGGCGAGGAGCGCAAGTGTCACTGCGACCGGATGGTGTACGAGGCGGTGGAGCTACTGGAGGAGCTGCTGGAGAACAAGTAAGTGTGCAAAAAGAGGCCCGGCCTGTTTGACAGGCCGGGCCTTTTGTGCATTTTCAGGTCAGGGGAAGGACGACGGGAGAGGACAGGGGCGATTCGCAGTAGTTCAGGATCTCCAGCTCCACCTGGTCGAAGGGGTAGTCCTTCAGGGGAATGGACTCCTCAAAAAAGCCTTCGATCTCATCCCCCTTTTCGTCCTGGGCGATGGTGTGGGAGGCCATGTTGAAGTGGTGCTCGCTTCCGTCGGGAGCGCGGTAGGTGGAGCCTGCCACCTGGCGGAACACCATACCCTCCGCCAGGGTGGGGGCCCGGAAGGTGAGGGTGGGGACGCCGCCCTCGTTTTCCACCCGCAGCAGGGTGACGCCGTCGGGCAGGGGACCGGTCCGGCCGGTGGTCAGGTCCACCGTGACCCAGTGCTCCTCCTTGTCCTGCCAGATGGCCCCCTCGATGTGGAGGGTCAGGTGTTGGGCGTCCTCAAAATAGCTGCTCTCGAAGCGGTAGGAGGTGACCCGGGGGGTACCGCCGTCGCCGTGGGCGATGAGCCCCTGGGGCCGGTCGTAGCGTACCCCCTTATCGTCCTCCAGCCAGCAGTCCAGGCTGTGGAGCTGGGCGGTGTTGGCCTCGTCCTCCTGGATGTCCACCCGGACGTGGGTGGGGTAGACCTCCAGGCCCACCACCTTCAGCTGCTGACCGTCCAGGGTAAAGGGCCGGTCCAGGGCGATCTGACTGCCCTGGCTGGTAAAGGTGGGGGCGAATTGCAGGGTGAAGGAGAAGGTGGCCACCGCGTCCGGCTCGGCGGGAGGATCATCCCAAAGGCCGGAGTCCTCCGACGGAGCGGCGGTTTCGGTATCGTCTGCCGCCCACACCTTGTAGTCCAGGATCAGGGTATCGGGCACGTCCTCCTCTTGAAAGTCAATGGAGATTCGCCGCAGCTCCTCCGGATCGGAAGGGGCCTGGGGGAAGGAGAGACTGGCAGAGGGGCGGGAGCCGTCCGCCTGCCGGACGTCCCCCGAGCCGCTCAGCTGGGAATAGCGGTCGCTGCGCAGGGAGAAAAAGACGTTGACCTGCTTCTGGTCCACGATGAGATACTCCACCGTCATGGTCACGTCGCCTGCGGTCTGGGTCTGCCCCACCCGCTGGACGTATTCGTGCTGGATGGCGGCCTTCAGACTGGGGGAGAAGGCCACGGCGGCGGTGAGCTCCTTCAGGATGGGGATGTTGGAGCAGGCCATGGCAAAGGGGGTGGCCACGTTGACCAGCAACACAAAGACGGCAAACATGGCGGCTACGCTGCCGGCGGGGGCGGCGATCCACCGGCTCACCCGGCACCGCCTGACCCTGGCCCTGGCTCTGGGCAGGGCAGACTCCAGGGCGGGGGGCGTCTGCTCCAGCTCCTCCCGGAGCAGGCGGTATTCTTCCATGCGGTCCATTATGATACCTCCTCGGTCAGTTCCAGTTTCAGCAGGGACAGGGCCTTGCGCTGCCGGGTGGAGACGGTGCCGGCTGGAATGTCCAGGGTCTCCGCCGTCTCCGCCAGGGTGAGGCCCTGGAAGTAGCGCAGGATGACCACCGCCCGCAGATCGCCGGGCAGGCGGCGGACGGCCTCTTTCAGGGGCAGGGCATCGTAGGCCTCCGCTGCGGTCTCGGGCAGCTCCTCCACCGCCAGCTCCCGCTTGCGGCGGCGCAGCTCGGCGTTGCAGGCGTTGATGAGGATGCGGGTGAGCCAGGTGTCGAAGTACTCCGGCCGGCGCAGCCGCCTGTAGTGCAGCAGGCCCAGATAGATGGCCTCGTCCACTGCGTCCAGGGCGTAGGCCTCGCTGCCCAGGTAGAGGTAGGCGGTGCGGTAGAGCCGGGCTTTGAGGGTTTCGGCCCGGGCTGCAAATTCCTGTTCGGTCAAGGGCGTCCCCTCCTTTCTGCCTATTAGAGGATTTGGCGGGGCGGTTTCATTGCGTTTCTTGAAAAAAGTTTGGCTTCATTATATAATAGCCGGGTCAGAGAAAAAAGGCCCCGGAGGGATCCCAATTTGAATCAACTCGATCAACTTCCCATCCCGCTGCTCCAGTGGTACCACGAAAACGCAAGGGTGCTGCCCTGGCGCAGCGACCCCACGCCCTACCATGTGTGGATCAGCGAGATCATGCTCCAGCAGACCAGGGTGGCGGCGGTGCTGGAGTACTACCGCCGCTTTCTGGCCCAGCTGCCCACCGTGGCCGACCTGGCGGCGGTGGAGGAGGACAGGCTCATGAAGCTGTGGCAGGGGCTGGGCTATTACAACCGGGCCCGCAACCTGCAAAAGGCGGCCCGGCAGATCATGGAGGAGCACGGCGGGGTGTTTCCGGACGCCTATGAGGCCATCCGCGCCCTGGCCGGTATCGGCGACTACACCGCCGGGGCCATCTCGTCCATCGCCTTCGGCCTGCCTGAGCCGGCGGTGGACGGCAACGTGCTGCGGGTGGTGGCCCGCATCACCGGGGACAGCGGCGACATCATGAAGCCGGACACCAGGGTCCGGACCGGGAAGGCGCTGAAGCAGGTGATGCCGGTGGAGGCCCCCGGGGACTTCAACCAGGCCCTGATGGAGCTGGGGGCCACCGTGTGCCTGCCCAACGGCGCGCCGCTGTGCGACCAGTGTCCGGCAGGGGAATTCTGCGTGGCCCGGCTGGAGGGGCGCACCGGGGAGCTGCCGGTGAAGTCCGCCAAGAAGGCCCGGCGGGTGGAGGAGCGGACGGTGTTCCTCATCTTCCGGGAGGGGCGGGTGGCCCTGCGGCGGCGGAAGAGCCGGGGCCTGCTGGCTGGGCTGTGGGAGTACCCCAACGAGCCGGCTCCCGCCCCCTGCCCGGTGGAGGCCCTCTCTTTGGAGCAGGGGCCCTCCGGTAAGCATATCTTTACCCATATCGAGTGGCACATGAAGGCCGTACTGGTCCAGGCGGCCGGCGACGCCCTGCCCGGGGGCTGGGTGTGGGCCACCCTGGAGGAGCTGGACCGGGACTACGCCGAACCCAACGCGTTCCAGGCCTTCAAGCCCGCGGTGGAGGGACGGCTCAAAGGAGAAGGAGAGGAACCATGGCAAAGCTGTATTTCCGGTATGGAGTGATGGGCTCCAGCAAGACTGCCAACGCCCTGATGGTGCGCTACAACTATGAGGAGCGGGGACAAGACGCCCTGCTGGTCAAGCCCGCCATCGACCAGCGGGACGGGGCCCGGTTCGTGGCCTCCCGGGCGGGGCTGAGCCACGACTGCATTTATTTTTCCGACCTGATGGAGATGACCCCACGGCAGCTCAAGCCCTACGCCTGCATCATTGTGGACGAGGCCCAGTTTTTGAGCCGGGAGGAGGTGCGCTACCTCACCGACCTGGTGGACGACTGGAACATCCCTGTCATCTGTTACGGCCTGCGGGCCGACTTCCGGGGGGACCTGTTCCCCGGCTCGGCGGAGCTGCTGGCCACCGCCGACGTGATCGAGGAGGTCAAGACCATCTGCTGGTGCGGCAAGAAGGCCCTGTGCAACGCCCGGTTTGATGAAAACGGCCATGTGCTGAAAGAGGGGGAGCAGGTGGAGCTGGGCGCAAATGACCGGTACATCGGCCTGTGCCGCAAGCACTGGAAAGAGGGCAACCTGGGCCCCAAACAGAACTGAACCCCACCGGGGAGGGCCCTGCAAGGCGGGGCATCCCTGCGGGAAGGCAGTCGGCAGGGGCGGGGCGTGCCCCCGCCGTGTTGGAAGGAAGGAGAGCCCATGATCTGTAATCTTTGCCCCCGGAAGTGCGGGGCGGTGCGCACCTTTGACCGGGGAGAGGGCGAGTGCCGGATGCCCGAGGCCCCGGTGGTGGCCCGGGCGGCCCTCCACCTGTGGGAGGAGCCCCCGATCTCGGGCGCCAGGGGCGCGGGCACCGTGTTTTTTTCCGGCTGCTCCCTGGGGTGCGTCTTCTGCCAGAACGAGCAGATCAGCCACCGGGATTTCGGCAGGCCCATCACGGCGGAACGGCTGCGGGCCATCTTTTACGAGCTGATCGCGCAGGGGGCCCACAACATCGACCTGGTCAACCCCACCCACTACGCCCATGTGGTGCGGGAGGCCCTGGCCGAGCCCCTGCCGGTGCCGGTGGTGTGGAACTCGGGGGGATATGACCGGGTGGAGACCCTGCGGGCTATGGAGGGGAAGGTCCAGATCTACCTGCCCGACTATAAATACCGCTCCTCCGACCTGGCGGCCCGCTACTCCGGCGCCCCCGACTACCCCCAGGCGGCGGAGACGGCTATCCTGGAGATGTTCCGGCAGACCGGCCCGGTCCGGTATGAGGATGGGCTGTTAAAGCGGGGGGTGGTCATCCGCCACCTGCTGCTGCCCGGAAAGCTGGCCGAGGCAAAGACGGTGATGGACTGGGTGGCCGGGCATTTTGAGCCGGGACAGGTGCTCTTCTCCCTCATGAGCCAGTACATCCCCTGGGGCCGGGCGGCGGAGTACCCAGAGATCGACCGCCGGCTGCGTCCCTCCGAGATCCGGGCGGCGGAGGGGTACATGGCGGATCTGGGGCTGGAGGGCTTCACCCAGGGGGGAGAGGCCGCCCGAGCCGAGTATATCCCCTCCTTCGACCTCACCGGAGTGGAATAAGTACCGATCTGACCCTGTTGGGCCTGCTGCGTTCCTTGCGCGGCAGGCCCTTTTTTTGTCAAAGGGGACGACCACCCCGCATAGGCATAGGAGGAAGGGGGGCGGAGATATGGAGCGCGGCCGGAAACGGGAGGGACTGCTGGAAAAGACGGCGGAGGTGCTGGATCTGCCGGGAGACGTGGTGGCCGGGCTGCCCCGGCTGGAGCTGGTGGGCAGACGGCAGCTGCGGATGGAGAACCACAAAGGGATCCTGGCCTACGGCAGTCAGGAGATCCACATCTCCGGCGGCAGGCTGGTGGTCAAGGTGCGGGGCGACGGGCTGGAGCTGAAGGCCATGAACGCCGGAGAGCTGCTCATCACCGGCGACATCGCCGGGATCGAGCTGGAGTGAAAGAGGGGGTGAAGGGATGCTGCAGCGGCTGGTGAACGCCCTGCGGGGCAGCGTGTGCCTGGAGGTGGAGGGGGCCTTCCCCGAGCGCTATCTCAACCTGTGCGCCCAGCGGGGGATCCTGTTCTGGAACGTGGAGTGGCTGGAGGCCACCCGGCTGCGGCTCACCGTCACCCGCCGGGGCAGCCGTCAGGCCATCCCATTGGGGGAGCGGGCGCTGTGCACCGTCACCCCGGCGGGGCGGGCGGGGATGCCCTATTTCCTGGGCCGCTTCCGCCGCCGCTATGCCTTTTTGACCGGGCTGGCCCTGTCCATGGCGGTGGTGTGCGTCCTCTCCACCTTTGTCCTCACCATAGAAGTGAAGGGGAACGGCGCGGTGTCCACCGCCCGAATCCTCACCGAGCTGCGGCGGCAGGGGCTGGGCGTAGGGACCTACGGGCCGGGGCTGGACGAGCGGGCGGTGGGCAACAAGGTGCTGCTCCGCATCCCGGAGCTGTCCTGGCTGTCCATCAATCTCTACGGCACCCGGGCGGAGGTGCTGGTGCGGGAGGCGGTGGAGCCGCCCCATGTGACCGACTCCGGGGAGCGGGGCAGCGTGGTGGCCCGCGCCTCCGGTATCGTGACCCGGGTGGAGGCCCTCACCGGTGAGGCGGTGGTGAAGCCGGGGGACACGGTGCTGGAGGGGGAGACCCTCATCTCAGGCACCGTCCGCCTGGAGGGGCCGGCCTACAGCGAGACACCGGAGATCGGGCGGCTCCATACCAGGGCCTCCGGCCGGGTGTATGCCCGCACCTGGCGCACCCTGTCCGCCAGCATCCCGCTGGAGGCCGGGGTCAAGCGGTACACCGGGGAGGAGAAGGACCTGTGGTCGGTGACGGTGCTGGGGCGGCGGCTGGATTTTTTCAGAAAGGGTGGAATTTCTTTTGACAGGTATGATAAAATAAGCCGTACCTGGACCCTGACCCTGCCCGGCGGCCGGGAGATGCCCCTGGCCGTGCAGCGGGAGACCTGCCGGGCCTATGAGACCGAGTCTCTGGCCCTGGAGCCGGACGCGGCGCGGGCCATGCTGGAGAGGCGCCTGATGGAGGCGCTGGAAGAAGCGGTGGGGGAGGGGGAGATCGTCAGCGCCGAGCCCACTGCGGAACAGAAGGACGGGGGGCTGACCGTCACCCTCCGGGCGGAGTGCCGGGAAGAGATCGGGAAGTTCGTGCCCGATCCCACTACACAAGAAAATCAAGAAAACGAGGCCGATCCATGATAGAACAGACCATCAATATTGAGCGGATGGAGGACGTAGTAGACGTCTTTGGCTCCTTTGACGGCAATATCAAGCTGGTGGAGCATGAGCTGGGCGTCACGGTGGTGAGCCGGGACGACCAGCTCAAGGTCTCCGGCGAAGCGGAGGACGTGATGCACGCCGTCAAGGCCATCGAGGGCCTGCTGGGCCTGGCGGGGCGGAAAGAGACCATCACCGAGCAGAACGTCCGCTATATCATCAACCTGGTGAAGGCGGGCAACGAGTCCCACATCAATGACATTGCCCGGGACGTCCTGTGTGTCACCGCCAAGGGAAAGCCCATCAAGGCCAAGACCCTGGGCCAGAAGCGGTACGTGGACGCCATCAAGAAGAACACCATTACCCTGGGCATCGGCCCGGCGGGCACCGGCAAGACCTATCTGGCGGTGGCCGCCGCGGTGGCTGCCTTCCGGGACAAGCAGGTCAACCGCATCATCCTCACCCGGCCGGCCGTGGAGGCGGGTGAGCGGCTGGGCTTTTTGCCCGGCGACCTCCAGTCCAAGGTGGACCCCTACCTGCGGCCCCTGTACGACGCCCTCTTTGAGATGCTGGGCCCCGAGACCTACCAGAAGTATGTGGAGCGGGGCAACATCGAGGTGGCCCCCCTGGCCTATATGAGAGGGCGCACCCTGGACGACTCCTTCATCATCCTGGACGAGGCCCAGAACACCAGCCGGGAGCAGATGAAGATGTTCCTCACCCGGCTGGGCTTTGGCTCCAAGATCGTTATCACCGGCGACGTGACCCAGATCGACCTGCCCCGGGACACGGTGTCCGGCCTGAAGGAGGCCATGCGGGTGCTGGACGGGGTGGAGGATATCGCCATCTGCAAGCTCAACGAGTCCGACGTGGTGCGCCACGTCATCGTGCAGCGCATCATCAAGGCCTACGAGGCCGACGAGAACCGCAGGGCCAAAAAGGACGGGAAGAAATGAGACGTTTTTCCTGGTGGGGCTACGCCGCGGAGGTGGACGAGGAAGCCGCCCGAAACTGGTACGCCGGGGCGGAGGACTGGGGCTGCGTCTGCGGCCACTGCCGGAATTTTCTGGCCCTGGCCCGGGAGCGGAAGCTGCCGGAGGAGATCCTGAACATCCTGGACAGCTTGTCCGTCCCGCCGGAGAAGGCCTCTTATGTGTGCGAGCTCTACCACGACGAAGGCTGGAGGGAGAAGGGGCTGCTCTATGAGCTCTGCTGGCGCCTGCCGGGGCAGATCTTGGACAGGCCCGCCGGGGAGAACGGCGGGGCCAACTGGGGCCCCTGGGTGAAGTTCCCCTGGGGGGACCTGCTGCTGGGTCATGAGGGCGACCCATGCAGCGAGGCCGCCGGCATGCCGGAGCCCAACTTTGACCTGGTATGCACCCTGTACCTGCCCTGGGTGCTGGATGAGCCCATCAATGGGCCTGAGGAGGAAGAAAGATGAATCATGAGATCATCATCGAGACCGAGGTAGACGGAGCGGAGGAGTACGCCGACCTGCTGCGGCAGGTGATCCCCGCCGCCCTGGCGGCCCAGGGGGTGGACATGCCCTGCGAGGTGGACGTGCTGTTCACCGACGACGAGGGCATCCACCAGATCAACCTGGAGCAGCGGGAGGTGGACCGGCCCACCGACGTACTCAGCTTTCCCATGTTCGACCTTCAGCCCGGAGAGCTGCCCGGGCCGGAGGACGCCGATCCGGGGGACGGTTTGGTGCCCCTGGGGGACATGGTCATCTCCCTGGAGCGGGCAAAAGCCCAGGGGGAGGAGTTCGGTCACGGCACCCGCCGGGAGGTGGCCTATCTGGCCGTCCACTCGGTGCTCCACCTGCTGGGGTATGACCACGTGGACGAGGGCCCCATGAAGGCCCAGATGCGGGCGCGGGAGGAGACCATTTTGGGCCAGCTCGGCATTGGCCGGGAGAAGGCGGAGGGATAAACAGCGTCCGGCTTGCCGCAGGTGGGGCCATGGCCTTTATAAGGCGTGGAAGGAAGAACAGAACGGACATGGAAGAGCGCCGTGACCGCAGACCCCTGCGGCTGAAGGGGTATGATTATAGTTTGGGCGGGTATTATTTCGTCACGGTCTGCACCAGGGATCGTGTACCCCACCTGCGTAGGGGCGCACATTGTGCGCCCGAACCTCTCCCGCCATTGACTGCCGCCGGTCTGATTGCGGAACAGGCCATATTGCAAATTTTTTCGCATTATTCTGGCGTGACTGTGGACAAATATGTGATCATGCCCAACCACGTCCACATGATCCTGGTGCTGCCTGCTGACGGCGGGCGCGCACTGCGCGCCCCTACGGTCTCCCAAATCGTCCGGGCGTGGAAGGAAACGGTTACCAAAATGCTTGGAGCGGCAATTTGGCAAAAATCCTTCTACGACCACATCATCCGGGATGAAAACGACTATCTTCGTATCTGGAATTACATCGATAGCAACCCCGCCAAATGGGCGGAGGACCAATACTATATTGCTCAAGAAAGTTGAGGATCACCTATGGAAATCAAAAAATCTGGAATGATCAGCATTGTGGGCCGGCCCAACGTTGGCAAGTCCACCCTGACCAACGCCCTGGTGGGCGAAAAGATCGCCATCGTATCCAACAAGCCCCAGACTACCCGTAACCGCATCTGCGCCGTGGTCAACCGGGGGGAGTGCCAGTATGTCTTTCTGGACACTCCCGGACTCCACAAGGCCCGCACCCGGCTGGGCGACTACATGGTGAAGGTAGTCAAGGAGAGCGTGGCCGACGTGGACGCCATCCTGCTGCTGGTGGAGCCCATTCCCCACATCGGCGGGCCGGAGGCCGAGCTCATCGCCCGCATCAAGCAGCTGGGCGTGCCCGCCATCCTGGTCATCAACAAGATGGACACGGTGGAGAAGTCCGACCTGCTGGCCGTCATGCAGACCTACGGCCAGGCCCACGATTTCAACGCCATCCTGCCCATCTCCGCCAAGCGGAACGAGGGCGTGAACGAGCTGCTGGACCTGCTGGCCGAGTTCCTGCCCGAGGGGCCCCAGCTCTTCCCCGACGACATGGTCACCGACCAGCCCGAGCGGCAGGTGTGCGCCGAGATCATCCGGGAGAAGCTGCTGCTCTGTCTGGACAAGGAGATCCCCCACGGCACCGCCGTGGAGATCACCCGCTTCTCCGAGCGGGACAACGAGATCATCGACCTGGACGCCACCATCTACTGTGAGAAGGCCAGCCACAAGGGCATCATCATCGGTAAGGGGGGCGCCATGCTCAAAAAGATCTCCACCCTGGCCCGCACCGACATCGAGGCCTTTATGGGCACCAAAGTGTTCCTCCAGACCTGGGTGAAGGTGAAGGAGGGCTGGCGGGACAACCTGAACCTCATCCACAACTTCGGCTACCGGGACGAGTAAGATGCACATTACCACCCAGGGCCTGGTGCTGCGGGAGGTCAACTACAAGGAGGCCGACAAGATCCTCACCGTCCTCACCGCCGAGGGGGGCAAGCGCACGGTGAAGGCCCGGGGCTGCCGGAAAAAGAACAGCCCCCTGGCGGCCTCCGCCCAGCTGCTGGTCTACGCCGATATGACCCTTTTTCTCTACCAGGACCGGATCACCCTCAACGAGGCCGAGTCCATCCGGCAGTTCTGGCACGTCAGGTCGGACGTGGAGCTGCTGGCCCTGGGCTCCTACTTTGCCGAGGTGATGGAGACGGTGGCGGTGGAGGGGCGGCCCGACCCGGCGGCCATGTCCCTGATTCTGAACAGCCTTCACGCCCTGGACAAGCTGAACAAGCCCCAGGCCCTGGTGAAGGCGGCCTATGAGATGAAGCTGATGGCCCTGGAGGGCTATGAGCCCCTGGCCGACGCCTGCGCCGTGTGCGGCAGGCCCGACCCGGAAAAACCCATGCTCCATCTGGCGGAGGGCGTGCTCCACTGCGCCGCCTGCCGGAGCGAGGTGGGGGAGGGCCCCTCCCTGCCCTTGACCGGGGGGGCGCTGGCCGCCCTGCGGCACATTCTCTACGGCGATCCCAAGCGGCTGTTCTCTTTCCAACTGGACCAAGCGGGGCTGAACTGCCTGGCCGGGGTGTGCGAGGGATTTCTGCGCACCCAGCTGGACCGGGGGTTCCGCACCCTGGATTTTTATCATGAACTGAAAGCGGGGATGTAAGATGGAACTGTATGTGGCAGACGCCTTTACCACCGTGCGCTTTTCCGGCAATCAGGCCGGTGTGGCTCTCCTTGGAGAGGGGGACTTTCCGGAAGAAGCCCTGATGCGGGCTCTGGCCGGGGAGCTGAAGCACTCTGAGACCGCCTTTGTCCGCCGGACCGGGGACAGGGCCTTCCATATCCGCTATTTCACCCCGGCGGAGGAGGTGGATCTGTGCGGACACGCCACCATCGCCGCCTTCACCGTCCTGCGGGACACCGGGGCCATTGCCCCGGGAGATTACGCCCTCCATACCCGCTCCGGAGATCTGGAGATCGGGGTGGGAGCGGACGCCGTGTGGATGGATATGGCCCCGCCCACCGACGGGCGCACCTTTTCGGAGGAGGAGCAGAGAGCGCTGTACGCCGCCTATGGCCTGACTCTGGCCGACCGGCCGGAGGGGCTGGAGCCCCAGGCGGTGAGCACCGGTCTTATGGACATCCTGCTGCCGGTGCGTGACCGGGAGGCCCTGGACAGAGCCGTCCAGAATGAGGCGGAGGTCACCCGCCTGTCGGAGCACTACAATGTGGTGGGCGTTCACATGTTCTGCCCCAATACCCCGGACGCCGCCGCCCACTGCCGCAATTTTGCCCCCCTGTATGCCATTCCGGAGGAGGCGGCCACCGGCACCTCCAACGGGGCGCTGACCTACTATCTGTTCCGCCGGGGCCTGATCCGGGCCGGGGCGGACAACCGCTTTGTCCAGGGAGAGAAGATGGGCAAGCCCTCTGAGATCCTCAGCCGCATCACCGAGGACAAGGGCGGCGTGAAAGTTCGGGTAGGAGGCCGGGCCCTGATCACTTTGAGATGTGAATTGCTGGGATAAGACCGGGCCGATGCGGGCATCGGCCCCTACATCCTGTTGATATGAAACCAACGATTTGGAGAACCTAAATGACCGATTTATTTGAAAAATCCATTCAAACCCTGGAGCTGCCCCGGGTATTGGAGCGGCTGGCCGACCAGGCTGTGACCGAGGAGGGCAAGGCGCGCTGCCTGGCTCTGCGGCCTATGACCGACCCTGACGATGTACAGCGGGCCCTGGACGAGACCACCGCCGCGGTGAATATGACGGCGCTGCGGGGCTCCCCCTCTTTTTCCGGCGTGCGGCCGGTGGGGGCCTCCCTCCAGCGGGCCAACATGGGGGGCGCCCTCAACACCCGGGAGCTGCTGGATATTGCCGCCGTCCTGCGGGCGGCCCGCTCCGCCAAGGAGTACGGCGAGGGCGAGGGGGACCGGGCCAGGACCTGCATCGACCACCTGTTCCGCTCCCTCACCTCCAACCGCCTCCTGGAGGAGCGCATCACCGGGGCCATCGTGGGGGAGGACGAGATCGCCGACGCCGCCAGCCCGGAGCTGGCCTCCATCCGGCGGCACATCCGGGCCACCGCCTCCAAGGTGCGGGACATCCTGAACAAGCTGATCTCCTCCAACCAGTCCAAGTACCTCCAGGAGTCCATCATCACCCAGCGCAACGACCGCTATGTGGTGCCGGTAAAGTCGGAGCACAAGAACGACGTGCCCGGCCTGGTCCACGACGTGTCCTCCTCCGGCTCCACCTTCTTCATCGAACCCATGGGGGTGGTGAAGGCCAACAACGAGCTGCGGGAGCTCCGGGCCAAGGAGGAGAAGGAGATCGAGCGCATCCTGGCGGAGCTGTCCGCCCAGTGCGCCCAGTACCGGGAGGACATCAGCCAGGACTACGATCTGCTGGTCATTCTGGATGTGATCTTTGCCCGGGCCCGGCTGGCCTACCGCATGCGGGGGGCCGCCCCCCGTCTGTCCGATCAGGGACTCTACCTGAGGAAGGCCCGCCACCCCCTGCTGGACCCGGACAAGGCGGTGTCCAACGACCTGATGCTGGGGGAAAGCTTCGACACCCTGGTCATCACCGGCCCCAACACCGGCGGCAAGACGGTCACCCTCAAGACCATCGGCCTTTTGACCCTCATGGCCCAGTGCGGCCTGCACATCCCCGTGGGGGACGGAAGTTGTGTCAAAGTTTTCGACCGTGTGCTGTCCGACATCGGTGATGAGCAGTCCATTGCCCAGAACTTATCCACATTTTCCTCCCACATGGTGAACATTGTGGGGATTTTGAACGAGGCGGACGACCGCACCCTCATCCTCTTTGACGAGCTGGGGGCGGGCACCGACCCCATCGAGGGCGCGGCCCTGGCCGCCGCCATCATCGAATCCGCCCGGGAGATGGGGGCCCTGGTGGCCGCCACCACCCACTACGCCGAGCTGAAGGTGTATGCCATGACCACCCCGGGGGTGGAGAACGCCTCCTGCGAGTTCAATGTGGACTCCCTGGCCCCCACCTACCGGCTGCTCATCGGCATCCCCGGCAAGTCCAACGCCTTCGCCATCTCCGAGCGGCTTGGCCTGCCCAAGGCCATCATCCGGAAGGCCGCCGCCCGCATCGACGCGGAGAACGTCCGCTTTGAGGATGTGCTCACCCAGCTGGACGAGCAGCGCCAGGAGATGGAGCGGGAGAAGGAGGCCGCCGCCAGGCTGCGCCGGGAGATGGAGGAGACCGCCAAGGCCTCCCGGGACTACAAGGCCCAGATGGACGCCCAGCGGCAGAAGGCGGTGGAGAAGGCCCAGGCAGAGGCCCGGGCCATCCTGGACGAGGCCAGAGACACCGCCGACCAGGTGTTCAAGGAGCTCAACGAGATGCGCCGCCGCCAGCGGAAGGAAGAGGACTGGCAGAAGATCAACGACGAGCGGGCGGGCCTGCGCCACCGGCTCAACGAGGCGGAGGGCAAGCTGGGCCAGCGGCCGGAAGCGCCGGTGCCGCCACCCACCCGGCCCGCCAAGGCCGGGGATACGGTGGAGCTGGTGAAAATGGGCACCCAGGCTACGGTGCTCTCCGTCAACAAGGACGGCTCCCTCCAGCTCCAGGCGGGTATTTTGAAGATCAGCGCCAAGCAGGACGAGGTCCGGGTGGTGGAGGGGGAGAGCATCCGCTCCGCCAAGAAGGTAGTGGCCCGGGCCGAGCACAAGCTGCGCTCCCTGGGGGCCTCGCCGGAGGTGGATCTGCGGGGCATGATGACCGACGAGGCCATCGGCGCATTGGACCTGTTTCTGGACAACGCGGTGCTGGGCAAGCTCAACGAGGTGCGTATCATCCACGGCAAGGGCACCGGCGCGGTGCGCAAGGCGGTGCGGGAGCACCTCAAGCGCAGCCGCTATGTGAAATCCTTCCGCCCCGGCCGTTACGGCGAAGGCGAGGACGGCGTGACCATTGCAGAGCTGCGGTAGGGCAGCCCGGTCTGCGATGCCCCAGAAAGACGGAAATCCTTCGCAGATGGAAGGAAAGACGAGCTGTTGGTCATTCAAAACAGATTCTTGCATGGATTTTGTGCATTTTGTCATTGACGGGTCAGGATAAATTTGCTATCCTATTATACGAAGTATGCGAATGCATCTTGGGGGGAAAACGCTATGTATATGAAAGAGGCAGTTGTGAACAACCAGGTCGGCTTGCACGCCAGACCGGCTACTTTCTTTATCCAGAAGGCCAATGAGTTCAAGAGCTCGATCTGGGTGGAGAAGGACGAGCGGAGAGTCAACGCCAAGAGCCTGCTGGGCGTACTTTCTCTGGGAATCGTCAAGGGGACTTCCATCAACCTGATTGCAGATGGCCCCGATGAGAAAGAGGCTGTCGAGGCTTTGATCGAGCTGATCTCTTCCAACTTCTCTGAGTAAGCGACCAAAGCGAGAGAAAAAAGCGCCGCATCTGCGGCGCTTTTTTTGACCTTAGCCTCCCGCGGGGAGGGAGCCAACGGCGGAAGGGAGGGCATGGGTCGATGAGGGCATCGGCCCCTACGATCTATGACCTTTGACGAGTTAAAAGAAAAAGCCCATGCCCCATCCCCCCAAAAGCGCCGTGCACTTTTGGGGACCCCCAGGGGATGATTTGACATCCTCGGCGGAAGTGGATTCCGCCTGCGGCGAGGTTTGGCCGTTGGCCAAACACTCGGACGGCGCAGAGCGCCGGGACGCTGCCGCGTCCAGCGGCAGGGCATGAAGAGACGATCAGCGGAAGGGAGGGCACGGGCCGATGAGGGCATCGGCCCCTACGATCTATGACCTTTGATGAGTTAAAAGAAAAAGCCCATGCCCCATCCCCCCAAAAGCGCCGTACGCTTTTTGGGCCCCCCAGGGGATGATTTGACATCCTCGGCGGAAATGAATTCCGCCTGCGGCGAGGTTTGGCCGTCGGCCAAACACTCGGACGGCGCAGAGCGCCGGGACGCTGCCGCGTCCAGCGGCAGGGCATGAAGAGACGATCAGCGGAAGGGAGGGCGCGGGCCGATGAGGGCATCGGCCCCTACTGTCTATGACCTTTGACGAGTTAAAAGAAAAAGCCCATGCCCTGCCGCTGAAGCCGGGCGTGTATATCATGCAGGACGCCAAAAATACGGTCATCTATGTGGGCAAGGCCAAGGCGCTGAAAAACCGGGTGAGCCAGTATTTTGCTAACCTGGCCTCCCACACGGAAAAGACCCGTGCCATGGTGAGCCAGATCGACCACTTTGACGTCATCGTGGCCGACTCGGAGTTTGAGGCCCTGGTGCTGGAGAATTCCCTCATCAAGCGGCACCAGCCCCGGTACAACATCCTGCTGAAGGATGACAAGGGCTACCCCTACATCCGCCTGACGGTGCAGGAGGAGTACCCGAGATTCTCCCTGGCCAACCGGGCGGCGGAGGACGGGGCCCGGTACTTCGGCCCCTACGGCAGCCGGGGCAACACTCAGAATATCATCGACGCCCTGCGGGTGGCCTTGAAACTGCCCTCCTGCAACAAGAAATTCCCCCGGGATATCGGAAAAGAGCGGCCCTGCCTCAACTACCACATGGGCCAGTGCGACGGCTACTGCCGGGCGGATATGGACCAGAGCCGCTACCGGGAGGCCATCGACCAGGCCGTCCGCCTGCTGGAGGGCAAGTTTCAGGAGGTGGGGGACGAGTTGAAGGCGGAGATGGAGCTGGCCGCCGAGGAGCTGCGCTTTGAGAAGGCTGCCGAGCTGCGGGACCGCTATAAGGCCATCGAGCTGCTGGGCAAACGGCAGAAGGTGGTGGCGGGTTCCTTGGCCGACACCGACGTGGTGGGCTTCCACAGGGGAGAGGCCACCAAGAGCTGCTTTGTGGTGCTCCACTTTGTGGAGGGGGAGCTGGCCGCCAAGGACTGGGACCTTATCGACACCCCCATGGAGGAGGACACCGCCGACATCCTCTCCGCCCTGGTGCGCCAGTATTACGGCGGCCGGGGCAATCTGCCCCGGCAGATCCTGCTGCCCTGTGAGCTGGAGGACGAGGTGCCGCTGATGCGGATGCTGTCCCAGGACGCCGGCCGCAAGGTGGAGCTGGTCACCCCCCAGCGGGGGGCCAAGATGGATCTGATCCGCTTGGCCAACAAAAACGCCGTAGAGGAGGTGGAGCGCTGGACCACCCGGGAGGAGCGGCAGAGCAAGCTGATGGAGCTGCTGGGGAAGATGCTGGACCTGGAGGCGCCCCCCCGGCGCATCGAGTCCTACGACATCTCCAATCAGGGCGCCGACGACATCGTGGCCTCCATGGTGGTGTATGTCAACGCCCGGCCCCTGAAACGGGATTACCGCCACTTCAAGCTGAAGGATATGGACGGCCCCGACGACTATGCCTCCATGGAGCAGGTGCTCACCCGGCGGTTCAGGCGCTACCTGGACGGGGACGAGAAATTCGCGGACAAGCCCGATCTGCTGCTCATCGACGGCGGCGAGAACCACGCCAGGGTGGCGGTGAAGGTGCTGGAGGAGCTGGGGCTGTCTATCCCCATCTTCGGCATGGTGAAGGATGACCGCCACCGCACCCGCGCCCTGGTCACACCGGAGGGCCGGGAGATCGGCATCCAGGGCAATCAGGCCATCTTCTCCCTCATCGGCCAGATCCAGGAGGAGACCCACCGGTTTGCCATCGAGTTCCACCGCCAGCAGCAGAACCAGCGGGTAAAAGGCTCCGTGCTGGACCAGATCCCCGGCGTGGGGGAGAAACGGCGGAGCGATCTGCTCCGCCACTTTAAGAGCATCAAAAAGATCCGGGAGGCCACCCAAGCCCAGCTGGCGGAGGTGGTGCCCAAAAACGCCGCCAAGGCGGTCTACGACTATTTTCATCCGAAAGGAGAAACACCCACATGAGAGTCATCACCGGAATCGCCCGGGGCCGGAAGCTGAAGGAGCTGCCCGGCCTGGATACCCGGCCCACCACCGACAAGGTGAAGGAGTCGGTCTTTAATATCGTACAGTTCGATGTGGAGGGCCGGCGGGTGCTGGACCTGTTTGCCGGCACCGGACAGCTGGGCATCGAGGCCTTGTCCCGGGGGGCGGCATCCTGCACCTTCGTGGACCTGCGGCGGGAGGCCGCCGCGGTGGTGCGGGAAAACCTGGCCCACACCAAGCTGGCCGAGCAGGCCAGGGTGATCCAGGGGGACTACCTGGCTTTCCTCACCGGCTGCCGGGAGAAATTCGACCTGGTCTTTCTGGATCCGCCCTATCATGGTGATCTGCTGGAAAAGGCCCTGGAGACCATCGCCAAGATTGACATCATGACGGAAAATGGTATAATAGTCTGCGAAAGCGCCGCCGAAGAGGTGCTGCCGGAGCTGGCCGCTCCCTACGAGAAGGGACGGGAATACCGCTACGGTAAGATCAAGCTGACCCTCTATCACCGGGGCAACAGGATGTGAAGCCAATATGAAAACCGCGATCTATCCCGGCAGCTTCGACCCCATCACGCTGGGGCACCTCAATATCATCAAGCGGGCGGCGGTGTGCTTTGACCGGCTCATCGTCTGCGTGATGGTCAATTCGGAGAAGGTGAACCGGGGCCTCTTTACCCCGGAGGAGCGGGTAGAGCTGATCCGCCGGGTGGTGGCCAAGCTGCCCAATGTGGAGGTGGACTGCTCCGCCACCCTGCTGGCGGAGTACGCCCGGCAGAAGAAGGCGTGTACCCTGGTGAAGGGCCTGCGTGCGGTGTCCGACTATGAGAACGAGCTGCAAATGGCCCTGATCAACCGAAAGCTCAACCCCAGGCTGGAGACGATGTTCTTGCCCTCCAGCGCCAAATATACCTATGTCAGCTCCAGCGTGGTCAAGGAAATGGCCCGCTACGGAGCGGATCTGTCGGACTTTGTGCCCCGCGAGATCATCGGGGACGTGCGGCAGAAAATCGAAAGCGGGAGGGATCTCTGATGGCGACCGGAGTGGAAGAGCTGCTGGATATGCTCTATGAGATGATCGAAGACGCCAAAAATATGCCTCTGAGCAGCGATAAGTGCATCCTGGAGCGGGATAAGGCGCTGGACCTGCTGGACGAGGTGCGGGGCCAGTTCCCCATGGAACTGAGCGAGGCCAAGAAGCTCATCGCTGCCCGGACCGACTACATCAACTCCGCTAAGCGGGAGGCCGAGCTCATCCGCAAGCAGGCGGAGGAGCAGGCCCGGCAGATGGTGTCGGAGAACGAGCTGCTGGCCCAGACCAAGCAGAAGGCCAACGAGATGATGCGCATCGCCGAGGAGCGCAGCCGGGACCTGCGCAAGGCCGCCAACGACTACTGTGAGGACGCGCTCCGCCGTACGGAGGAGGCGGTGTCCGAGGCCTACGACGAGATCAAAAAGTCCCGCACCCGCTTCCGGGCGGTGGCCGGCGCCATGGGGCAGCCCCAGAATGGCCGCCAGCCCTACGACGCCGAGGCGGACGAATAAGACCTGTCCCTGTGAACAAGATAAAAATGGCCGCCTTTGGCGGCCATTTTTCATGTCTGGATCTGGGGGAGAGACATTTACATAACAACATAAAATTGTGACTTTTTCGGCGCCATACCACCAGGTATGGTGCTTTTTTTGGCCGTTCAGGAACGAAACTAATTAGAACACTTGTTTTTAATGCGGAAAAGCGCGGATTTCACAGTAAAATGCGGGAGTTTTGTGGTTAAAAAAGAGTAAAAAACTATTGCAATTCTGTAACAGAACCTTTATACTGGAGAAGACAGTGGAGCAAAGTGGGGGAAAAACCCGCCAAAAGACACTAAAGTGGAGGGAAGTGAAGAGGGTGACCGGCACCTACGAGCACAGCATCGACGGCAAGGGACGTCTCTTCATTCCTGCCAAGCTGCGGGAGGAGCTGGGGGTCACCTTCTACCTGGCCATGGGCGTGGACGCCTGTCTGGCCATCTATCCCCAGTCCACCTGGGACCGGTTTACAGAAAAGTTCTCCTCCCTGCCCATGAGCCAGTCCAGGGCCATGCGTCCTCTTTTTGCCAACGCGGCCAAGTGTGAGCTGGACAGCCAGGGCCGTATCGTGATCCCTCAGAAGCTCCGCAAATATGCAGGACTGGACAAGGACGTGGTCATCATCGGCGTCAACGACCGGGCCGAGATCTGGAGCGCCGACACCTGGCAGGCCCAGGAGGAGGAAGAGATGACGCCGGAGAAGATGTCCGCATGTATGGAAATGTTGGGGTTCTGAGATGAGTGAGACAGTATTTTCCCACAAGCCGGTCCTGCTGACCGAGTGTATCGAGGCCCTGAAGATCCGGCCGGACGGCGTCTATCTGGACGGCACCCTGGGCCGGGCGGGCCACAGCCGGGAGATCGCCGAACGCCTGACCACCGGCAGACTGATCTGCGTGGACCGGGATCAGGCGGCCCTGGACGCGGCAGAGGAGCGGCTGGCTCCCTGGCGGGACAGAGTCACGTTGGTCCACAGCAATTTTTGCGAATTGGGCGCCATTCTGGGCGGGCTGGGCCTGTCCGGGGTGGACGGTATGCTTTTTGACCTGGGGGTATCCTCCCCCCAGCTGGACGACGCGGCCAGAGGGTTCTCCTACATGGCGGACGCCCCTCTGGATATGCGGATGGACAAGTCGGACGCCCTCACCGCGCGGACCGTGGTGAACGAATGGCCCCAGGAGGAGCTGCGGCGCATCCTGTGGCAGTATGGCGAGGAGCGGTATGCCTCCGCCATTGCGGGGGCCATTGTGCGGGCCAGGGAGAAGAAACCGGTGGAGACCACGCTGGAGCTGGTGGACCTCATCAAAAGCGCCATGCCGGCGTCGGCCCTGCGGGAGAAGCAGCACCCGGCCAAGCGCTCCTTCCAGGCCATCCGCATCGCGGTCAACGACGAGCTGGGCGCGGTGGACAAGATGGTACGGGCGGCGGTGCCCCACCTCAACCCCGGAGGGCGGCTGGCGGTGATCTCGTTCCACTCGCTGGAGGACCGCATTGTGAAAAACGGGCTGGCGGAATACGCAAAGGGCTGTACCTGCCCCCCCGACTTCCCGGTCTGCGTCTGCGGGAAGACACCCCAGATCAGGCTGGTCACCCGAAAGCCTATCATATCCGGCCCGAAAGAGCTGGAAGAGAATCCCCGGGCCCGCAGCGCCAAGCTGCGGGTAGCGGAAAAGCTGTGAGAGAGACAGCGGCAGATCTACGAATGAGAATGGAGTGGAGCAGGTATGGCAGCTGCCGTAAAGCGCAGAAAATATTCCAAGTACGACACCGTCCCCTTCAACGTATATGACGGCTCCGCGGCCAGGCAGCTCCAGCAGGAAGAGGTCCTGCAGCCCCGTCCGCTGGTCCGGCCCAGAGAGCGGGCGGTTGCCCGGCCCAAGGTCCGTGTCCGTGAGGCGGGGGCGGTGGCGCCCTTCGCGGTGGTGGGCTTTGCGGCGGTGGCGGTGTTTGCGGTGCTGCTGCTGTTCAGCTGCGTGCAGCTGGCGGCCATCTCCGAGCAGGTGGTGGATCTGCGCTCCGACCTGACCGCGCTCAAGACGGAGGAGGCCAAGCTCCGGGCTCAGTACGAGCTGGCCTACGATTTGGACGCCATTGAGGGCGCCATGACCGACAGCAACCGGATGGTCAAGCCCCAGAATGGGCAGGTCATCTACGTGGACCTGTCCGAGCCCGACGCGGTGACCTACTTCCAGCAGGAGGAGCCGGCGGTGGGCCTGAAGGGCGCGGTGGACGGTCTGCACAGCATCGTGACCGAGATCGTGGAATATTTCAGCTGACTGGCGCCATATACTGCATCGGCAGGCAACAGAAAAGAAAAGAGGGGCTGTCCCGCCAGACCGCCCTTTGCAAGAGAGAAGAGAGGGCGTAAGAAAAGAAATTTTCTTACGCCCTCCTGCGGTATTTTTCCGCGGGGCGGCGCGGCACTTACCCCGAACGAGGTGAACCGGCATGGCAGAAAGAAAGAAAACGGGAGACCGGGTGGCGAGGCGGAAGCCGGACCACCGGGCCAACCGCACCATCCTGATCCGCAGCCTGTTTTTGATGGGCGTCTTCGGCCTGGTGGCCTTTGTGCCCCTGTTTGCCAAGCTGTGGCAGATCCAGATCAAGCAGCACGACTACTACGAGGAGCTGGCCGTCCGTCAGCAGACCCGGGACAGCACCGTCACCGCCAACCGGGGCACCATCTATGACAGCCAGGGGGAAGTGCTGGCCATGAGCGCCACGGTGTACAATGTACAGATCTCCCCCCGGGACCTGGCGGAGACCCTGGAGAGCTATCGGAAGAAGGTGGAGAACGCCCGGAAGAGCGGCAAGGAGCTGCCCGACTACCCGGAGCCCACCGATCAGTTCATCGCAGAAAATCTGGCCGCCATTCTGGGGCTGGATACGGCGGATGTGCTCAAGCGTCTGGAGAATAAAAACTCTCAGTACGAGATGATCAAGAAGCGGGTGGAGTCGGAGGAGTCGGAGGCGGTACAGAAGTTCATCACCGAGAACCACCTGTCCCACGGTATTTACCTCATGCCCACCAGCAAGCGGTACTATCCCAAGGGCAGCCTGGCCTCCCAGGTGGTGGGCTGGGTCAACCCCAACCTGGACAACGAGGGAGCCTACGGCCTGGAGGCCCAGTTCGAGAGCGTGCTCTCCGGCCAGACCGGCCGGGTGGTCACGGCCAAGGACGGCGTGGGCACCGAGCTGCTCTACCGTTTTGAAGATTACTACGACGCCACCGACGGCGACAATTTGTCCCTTACCATCAACGCTACCATCCAGTCCTACTGTGAGAGCATCCTGGCGGAGGGGGTGGAGCAGTTTGAGGTCCAGGAGGGCGGCTTCTGCATCGCCATGGACCCCAACACCGGGGCCATCCTGGGCTGGGCCAACTCCCCCACCTTCGACCCCAACGCCCCCTGGGACGTCAGCGACCCGGTGCTGAACCAGTATCTGACGGATATCAAAAGCGGAGAATACACCAAGGAGGAGGCCTATCAGAAGGCTCTGACGGAGGGGGCCACTATGGATGAGGCCCGGGAGACCGCCATCGGCGCGGCGGAGACCGAGGTGCTCACCACCCAGTGGACCAACCGGGCCGTGCGCCTGTCCTACGAGCCGGGCTCCACCTTCAAGTGTATGGTGCTGGCCGCCGCTCTGGAGGAGGGAGTGGTCAGCGAGGGCGACCACTTCCAGTGCTCCGGCAGCGTCAAGGTGGAGGGGTGGAACGGCCCGCCCATCCGCTGCTCCAAGCGGGACGGCCACGGGGATCAGGACCTGGCCAAGGCGGTGGCCAACTCCTGCAACCCGGCCTTCGTGGCCATCGGTCAGAAGCTGGGGGCGGAGAAATTCTACGACTATCTGGAGGACTTCGGCTTCCTGGAACCCACCAACATCGACATGCAGGGCGAGCCCACCAGCGGCGGACAGATCGTCTGGCCCCGGGAGTCCTTTACCAACGTGAACCTGGCCACCGCCTCCTTCGGACAGCGCTTCCAGGTCACCCCCCTGCAGCTCATCACCGCCGCCTCCTCCGTGGTCAACGGCGGCCACCTGATGCAGCCCTATGTGGTGAGCCAGGTCACCGACGCCAACGGCAACGTGCTCCAGCACACCGAGCCCACCGAGGTGCGCCAGGTCATCAGTGAAAAGACCAGCCAGCGCTGCCGGGAGATCCTGGAGAAGGTGGTGGACGGCGGCACAGGTAAGAACGCCGCCGTGGAGGGCTACCGCATCGGCGGCAAGACCGGCTCCTCCGAGGTGGGTCTGGAAAAGGACCACACCATCGTCTCCTTCCTGGGCTTCGCCCCGGCAGACGACCCCCAGGTGGTCATTCTGCTGGCCTACGACAACCCCAAGCCCGCCTACCCCGGCTCCAACCTGACCGCCGGCGGCTGGTACATCAGCGGCGGCAACATGGCGGCCATCAAGGCCGGCGAGCTGCTGGAGAAGATCCTGGACTACCTGGGCGTGGAGAAGAGCTACTCCGCCACCGCCGATGTGGTCGTGCCCAACCTGGCGGGGCTCAACGAGGCCTCCGCCACCTCGGCACTGAAAAAGAACAACCTGTCCATCCGGGTGGTGGGCGACGGCGATACCGTCACCGGTCAGATCCCCGCCCACGGGGCGGCCATCCCCGGCGGCAGCGAAGTGGTGGTCTACATGGGGGCCGAGGTGCCCATCGGTCAGGTCCAGGTGCCCAACCTCATCGGCCTGACCATGGATCAGGCCAAGAGCAAGCTGGCCGGGTACGGCCTCTATCTGCGGGCCAGCGGCGCCACGGAGTACGGCGCCAACCGGGTGGCCTACGACCAGTCCATTGAGGCCGGCACCAGCGTGGACCGGGGCACCACCATCGAGGTGCGCTTCACCGACTCCACCGCCAGCGGCGCGGGCCTGTGACCTGAGGGACAAACGCGGAAAGCGGGGTGTGTACATGAAGCTGAATGAAGTGCTGACGGGGGTGGAGCTCACCGCCCGGCACGTCCAGGATGTGGAACTTTCAGGGATATGCTACGACACCCGGGACATGATCCCCGGCTGCCTCTTTGTGGCGCTGCCGGGCTATAAGACCGACGGACACAAGTTTATTCAGACCGCCCTGGACCGGGGAGCGGCGGCGGTGCTCTGCCGCCGTCCCCCGGAGGGGGAGGGCCCCTGGGTGGTGACAGCCGATCCCAGAGCCGCCCTGGCGGCGGTATCAGCCAACTGGTTCGGCCATCCGGCGGAGGAGCTGACTATGGTGGCCGTGACGGGTACCAACGGCAAGACCACCACCACCTACCTGCTCAAGGCCATGCTGGAGGGGGTGCTGGGGGCCAAGGTAGGGCTGATCGGCACCAACCAGAATATGATCGGGGAGACCGCCCTGCCCGCCAGCCGCACCACCCCGGAGTCCTGGGAGGTGCAGAAGCTGCTGCGGCAGATGGCGGACGCCGGGTGCAGCCATGTGGTGATGGAGGCCTCCTCCCACGCCCTGGCGCTCCACCGGCTGGACGGCATCCGCTTCGCGGCGGGCATCTTTACCAACCTGACCCAGGACCACTTGGATTTTCACGGCACTATGGAGGCCTATCGGGCGGCCAAGGGGCGGCTGTTCCGCCAGTGCGGCACGGCGGTGCTCAACCTGGACGACGAGGCGGGCCGGTACTATGCCCAGACAGTCCCCTGTCCGGCATTTACCTACTCCGAGCGGAGGGACGAGGCGGATCTGACCGCCAAAAACCTGCGGCTCTTTCCCGACCGGGTGGAGTTTGAGGCGGTGACCATGGAGGCCATCGCCCGGGTACGGCTGCCCATCCCCGGCGGCTTCACCATCTACAACGCGCTGGGGGTCATCGCCTGCGGCCTGACCCTGGGCCTGCCGCTGGGACAGATCGCGTCCTCCCTGGCCGGGGCCAGGGGGGTGAAGGGCCGGGTCGAGGTGGTGCCCGTGCCGGCGGACTACACGGTGCTCATCGACTACGCCCACACCCCGGACGCCCTGGAGAACATCCTCACCACCGTTCGGGATTTCACCGGGGGACGGGTGATCTGTCTCTTCGGCTGCGGGGGCGACCGGGACCGGTCCAAGCGGCCCCGGATGGGGGCCATCGCCGGGCAGCTGGCCGACGCAGCGGTGCTCACCTCCGACAATCCACGCACCGAGGAGCCGGAGGCCATTATCCGGGATATCCTGGCCGGTATGGCGGGGACAGGGGCGGAGCGCCATGTGGAGCCCGACCGGCGGCGGGCCATCGCCCTGGCCCTCTCCCTGGCCCGGCCGGGGGACACCGTGGTACTGGCGGGCAAGGGCCACGAGACTTATCAGGAGATCAATGGCGCGGTCCGTCACCTGGACGAACGGGAGGAAGTGGCCGCCTTTTTCGCAAAATAGCGGCGCAACTTTGTTGCTTTTTGGAGTGGAATCCGGGGCGTTTCTGTGATAAAATACCTCGTTAGTCCATTCCTGCGGACAAAAATCGAGCTGTAAGAGGCTTTGGAGGTTCAAAAGAGATGTTGAGGATCGTCATCAGCTGCCTGATCGGGTTTGTGGTGGCCGCCCTGGCGGGGCGGATCCTGATCCCCGTGCTGCGGAGCATGAAGGCAGGCCAGTCCATCAAGGAGATCGGCCCCACCTGGCATATGTCCAAGCAAGGTACCCCCACCATGGGCGGGCTTATGTTCATCATCGCCGCCATTGTGGCGGTAGCCGCTGTGAGCTGGCCGGATTTTGCCGCCGGCAGGTTCGGCGGCGGCTTTGTACTGGTGTTCGCCCTGGTATTCGGGGTCATCGGCTACATTGACGACTATTTCAAGGTGAAAAAGCACGAGAACACCGGCCTGACCGCCCCCCAGAAGTTTCTCTTGCAGCTGGCGGCGGCCATCCTGTTCACGGTGCTCATGCGCAACTTCGGCTACCTGACCCCCGACCTGTACATCCCCTTCTTCAACGTGACTCTGTCGGTGCCCTGGCCCCTGTACATGGCCTTCGCCGCCTTCGTCATGGTGGGGTGCGTCAACGCCGTCAACATCACTGACGGCATCGACGGCCTGGCCAGCGGCGTCACCATGCCGGTGATGCTCTTCTTCACCGCCGTGGCCTGCTGGTGGAGCCGCTATGAGCTGGGGATCTTCTCCGCCGCGCTGCTGGGCGGCCTGGCCGGATTTTTGATCTACAATTTCCATCCGGCCAAGGTGTTTATGGGCGATACCGGCTCCCTCTTCCTGGGGGGCGCGGTGTGCGGCCTGGCCTTCGCTTTGGATATCCCTCTGGTGCTCATCCTGGTGGGTATCATCTACATTGCGGAAACTTTGTCTGATATTATACAGGTCGGATACTTCAAACTCAGCCACGGCAAGCGGATCTTCCGCATGGCCCCCCTCCACCACCACCTGGAGATGGGCGGCTGGAGCGAGGTGAAGCTCTTCTGCGTGTTCACCGGGATCACCCTAGTGATGTGCGTGCTGGCCTTTGTGGGCGTGATGAACCGGTAACAGAGACCCTGCGGGGCAACGGGAGGTGACAGGACCATGACAAAACGCAGAAGAGACCTGACGGTCATGCAGCAGCTGGCCCGGGGCCCTGTGGATATCCCCTTTCTGATGCTGGTGGTCATCCTCACCGCCATCGGCGTGGTGGCGGTGTTTTCCTCCTCCTACCCCACCGCCATGAACGAGGGGCTGGACCCCGCCAACTACTTTATCAAGCAGGCCACCTTCGGCGGCGTGGGACTGGTGGCCATGTACCTGATCTCCAAGATCAACTACCAGACCTTCCGGGGCCTGTCTGTTTTTGTGCTGGGCATCTCTATCGTGCTGCTGGTGCTGGTCATCCCCTTCGGCTACGGCCGGGCTACGGTAGGCGCCCAGCGGTGGATCCGCCTGCCCATCATCGGCGGCTTCCAGCCCTCGGAGATCGCCAAGGTGGGTGTCATCATGTATTTTGCCGCCCGCCTGTCCAAGCGCAACACCGAGAAACGCCGGCGTCTGCCCCCCCGGCACCCCCTCAGCGGGCTCCAGGCCTGGCTGGACGAGAAGGGTGTGCTGGAGCCCATCCCCTATTTCCTCATCCTGGGGCTGGTGGCGGTGCTGATGCTGATGGAACCCCACATGTCGGGCACCATCCTGGTGCTGGTGGGGGGCGCGTCGGTGCTCTTCGCCGCCGGCATCAAGCTCTATTGGTTCATCGGCGGCGGCACAGTGGCCGCCCTGGGTTTGTGGGTCATCATGACCAAGACCAGCTATATGGCCACCCGGCTGGCCATCTGGAAGGACCCGTGGAACGACGGCATGAACGGCCGGGGCAAGGGCTTTCAGATCATCCAGTCCCTCTATGCCATCGGCTCCGGCGGCCTGCTTGGGGTAGGCTTCGGCAAGAGCCGGCAGAAGTTCCTCTATCTGCCTGAGTCGGAGAACGACTACATTTTCTCCATCTGGTGCGAGGAGATGGGGTTTGTAGGGGCGATCATCGTCATCGTCCTCTTCATCCTGCTGGTGATCCGGGGCTACTGGATCGCCGTCCACGCCCGGGACCGGTTCGGCGCCCTGCTGGTGGTGGGCATCACCACTCTGACGGCGGTACAGGTCTTTTTGAACATCGCCGTGGTCACCAACCTGATCCCCTCCACCGGCATCTCTCTGCCCTTCTTCAGCTACGGAGGTACGGCTCTGATGATCCAGCTGGCGGAGATGGGAATGGTGTTGTCGGTGTCACGGCAGATACCGGCGCCCAAACAAGAGTAGAAAGATCCAGGGGGCGGAAGCGCCCCCCTGGATACAAGCCTGCGTGCCGGCAAGACCGGCGGCTTGGCTCGATACCCCCGGGTTCGCGCCCTGCGTCGCGGGTCGGGCGGTCTTTCCGGGAAGTGAATGCCCGGAAAGACTGCGCTCCAATTTCTTTTGCCCTTTGTAAGGAGGGGGAACAGACATGAAGATCCTCTTTACCTGCGGCGGTACCGCGGGACATGTGAATCCGGCGGTGGCCCTGGCCCAGATGTTCCAGGCCCGCAACCCGGGCTGTCAGGTGCTCTTTGTGGGGGCCGACGGCGGGATGGAGACCAATCTGGTGCCCAAGGAGGGCTATGAGATCCAGACGGTGACCATCACCAATTTTCAGCGGTCCCTGACGCCCGCGGCCATCGGCCACAACGTCAGGACCCTGCTGAACATGAACAAGTCCAAAAAACAGGCCAACGCCATCCTGGACCGGTTCCGGCCCGACCTGGTGGTGGGGACCGGGGGATACGCCTCCTACCCCGTGGTCAACGCGGCGGCGGCCCGGGGGATCCCCACCGCTGTCCACGAGTCCAACGCCGTCCCCGGACTGACCACCAAGACCCTGTCCAAGGTGGTGGACGTGGTGATGGTGGGCTTTGAGGAGAGCCGGGACCACTACGACGACCCCTCCAAGGTGGTGGTCACCGGGACCCCGGTGCGGGAGGACTTCTTCCGCTACAACCGGAAGGAGGCCCGGGAGAAGCTGGGCTTTACCGACGACCGGCCCCTGGTGGTGTCGGTATGGGGCAGTCTGGGCGCCGGGGTGATGAACGAGCAGATCACCGACTGCATCGTCCGGGCCTGCCGGGCCGGCGCTCCCTGGCGGCACATCCACGGCGCGGGGCGCAATTATGAGCAGGTGTGCTCCGGCCTGAAGGAGCAGGGGATCGACCTGGACCGGTATCCCGGCGTAGAGGTGCGGCAGTATATCTACGATATGCCCCTGGTGATGGCGGCGGCCGACCTGGTGCTCTGCCGGGCGGGAGCCTCCACCATCGCGGAACTCACCGCCATCGCCCGGCCGGCGGTGCTGGTGCCCTCACCCAATGTGGTGGCGGACCACCAGACCAAGAACGCCAGGGTGCTGGCCAACGCCGGGGGTGCGGTGCTGCTGCCCGAGAGCGAGTCCAGCGGCGAGAAGCTCCACGAGCTGGTGGGCCAGCTGCTGGCCGACCCGGACCGCCGGTCGGACATGAGCCGGGCGCTGCGGGCGCTGGGCGCCCCTGACGCGGCGGAGCAGATCTACCAGACGCTGACGGAATTGCTGGAAAACCGGAAAAAATGAACCGCTTCCCCTTCTGACGCATAGGATGGCTTACATCAAGCCTGAATGCGGAGGAGGAAGCTATGAGTGCATATCTGATCGAGGGCGGGCGGCCCCTGGATGGCTCTGTGGAGGTCCACGGGGCCAAGAACAGCGTGCTGCCCATCCTGGCGGCCTGTCTGCTGTCGCCGGGGGTCTGCGTGGTCCGGAACTGTCCCCGGCTGACCGATGTGGAAGCGTCCCTGGCTATCCTGCGCCACCTGGGCTGCCGGGCGGAGCGGCAGGGGGATGCGGTGGTGGTGGACGCCTCCGCCCCCACCGGCTTTGACGTGCCGGATGCCCTGATGCGGGAGATGCGCTCCTCCGTCATCTTTCTGGGGGCCATTCTGGGGCGGATGGGACAGGCACAGATGTGCGCCCCAGGGGGCTGCGAGCTGGGGCCCCGGCCCATCGACCTCCATCTGGCTGCCATCCGGGCCCTGGGGGGCAGCGTGGAGGAGCGGGGCGGCAGTCTCTTCTGCTCCGGCAGGCTCCGGGGAACGGATCTCGTACTCTCCCTGCCCAGCGTGGGGGCCACCGAGAACGCCATGCTGGCGGCGGTGTGCGCCGACGGGACCACTACCATCACCAATGCCGCCCGGGAGCCGGAGATCGTGGATCTTCAGAACTTCCTGCGGGCTCTGGGGGCCCGGGTCCGGGGAGCGGGCAGCTCGGTCATCACTGTGGAGGGGGGCGTCCCCCTCCATGGGGGAAGCTACCGGGTGATGGGGGACCGCATCGTGGCGGCCACTTACCTGGCTGCTGCGGCGGCGGCCGGGGGAAGCGTGGAGGTCACCGGCGTGGACTGGCGCACCCTGTCCACGGTGACGGCGGTGCTGAAAGAAGCCGGGTGTCAGGTCAGGAGCGGAGCAGACCGGATCTTTCTCCAGGCCGATGGACCGCTGAAGGGCGTCCGTCCGGTGCGGACGGCGCCGTATCCCGGCTTCCCCACCGATGCCCAGGCCCCTCTGATGGCGGCCCTGGCGGGGGGGACCGGCTGCACGGTCTTTGTGGAAAACATCTTTGAGAGCCGCTACCGCCATGTGGACGAACTGGCCCGCATGGGGGCGGATATCCGGGTGGAGGGCCGGGTGGCCGTGGTATACGGCGCGTCCAGGCTCCACGGGGCGCCCCTGATGGCGTCCGACCTGCGGGGCGGAGCCGCGCTGGTGGTGGCCGCCCTGGGGGCGGAGGGGGAGAGCACCCTCTCCGGCCTGCACCATGTGGACCGGGGCTATCAGTCCCTGGACTTCGATTTACAGCGGCTGGGGGCCGGGATTTGCCGGATCTAAGGCGGCGCCTTGAGAAAAACGTAAGAATTTCTTAGCAAAATAACAACAATTCTATGGGAAGATGGGAAAAAAGAACAGGAGATCGACACAATGGCGGCAAGACGAAACAGAAGGGGACGACGGCGAAACAGGGGGCGCTTTGGGGGCCTCTATAAGCTGCTGTCCATTCTGATCATCTTTGCCGCCATTCTGGCGGGGTGCATCATCTTTTTCCGGGTCAACACCATGGTGGTATCGGGCAATGCCCGCTATACCCAGGAGGAGGTCATTGCCGCCGCCGGTGTGGAGCGGGGGGACAACCTGTTTACCCTGAACAAGTACCAGATCGCCGACCGGATCCTGACCCAGCTGCCCTATGTGGAGGATGTGTCCATCAGCCGGAAGCTGCCCGACGCCCTGATCTTTGAAGTGGCGGAGAGCGCTGGGGTAGCCTGGGTGGAGAGCGGCGGCAGCTACTGGCTGATGAACGGCAGGTGCAAGCTGCTGGAGACGGGAGACGCGGCTCTGGTCCAGGGCAAGCCCCAGCTGCTGGGGTTGACACCGGAGAGCCCCACGGTGGGCAATACGCTGACCGTGCCGCCGGAGGGGCAGGACAAGCTGGAGCGGCTCCAGGCTTTTCTGGAGGCCATCCAGGCCCGGCTCATGACGGGCAGCCTCAGTGCCTTTATCGACCTGAGCAGCGACAACGAGATCCGCTTTGGATATGGGCAGAACCTGACGGTGATCTTCCCCCTCAACGGGGATTTTGACAACGCGACCTATGAGCTGAAACGCACGCTGGAGACCATGGACGAGCGGGGCATCCCCCGCACCGGCACCCTGGACCTGAACTACGAGAGCAAGGAGGTCCATCTTCTGCCGGAGCGCTGGGTGCCGGAGGGGTGGAGCCCGCCGGAGCCGCCGGTCCAGACCCCGGAGCCGCCGGCGGCGGAGGGGGGGCCCGGCGAGACTGAGCCGGTCCCGGAGCACACGCCAACGACGCCGGAGCAGGTACCGGAGCCGGCGGAGTAAATACAAGGAGAATCTCATGGCAAAGAAGATACGACGCAACAAAGGAGAATTCGCGGTGGTGGCGGTCTGCGTGATCGTGGGCTATCTGCTGGCCGCCCAGCTGCGCAGTGTGGAGCTGACCGGCGCGGCGGACGCCGCCAATGCCAGCCGCCTGGAGACGTTACAGGAGCTGTACAACCAGCAGACCAAGCAGAACGACGCCCTGGAGGACCAGCTGCGGCAGCTCCAGAGCGAGCTGTCCAATTACCGGGAGCAGGCCGCCGCCGGATCCGCCGGCAGCCAGGCCCTGCGCCAGGAGCTGGAGGAACTGGAGATCGCCGCGGGCCGCACCGATGTGGAAGGGCCGGGGGTGACGGTGGTGCTGGAGGACTCCGGCAGCGTCAATGTGACCGGCGACGAGGCCGACTACCTCATCCACGACAACGACCTGCTCTCCGTGGTCAACGAGCTGCGCTCGGCGGGGGCGGAGGCCATCTCCCTCAACGGGGAGCGGCTGCTGGCGGGCAGCGAGATCCGCTGCACCGGCGCGGTGGTGACGGTGAACGGACGCCGGTACGCCGCGCCCTATGTGATCTTCGCCATTGGGGACCCGGACACCCTGTACAGCGCCCTGACCATGCGCAACGGCGTGGTGGATGTGCTGGGCCAGTGGGGGATCTCGGTGAAGGTGACGGCCAGCGACCTGCTCCTGATCCCCAAGTACAACGGGACCATCGAGCACCACTACGCCCACAGCGCGGTGGAGCAGCCCCGGGAAGAGGGAGGAGAATGAGATGCTGGAGCTGATCGGTCTGCTGGGAGGCATCGTGGTGGGGGCCCTGGTGCCCTGGACCATTCCCAGCCAGTATTCCCTGTACGCGGCCTCCGGACTGCTGGCGGCCCTGGACTCCGCCCTGGGCGGCTATTGCGCTCGCATCAAGGGTGAATTCCGGCTGGCGGTTTTTCTGTCGGGTACCGCAGGCAATGCGTTCATCGCCGTTTTCCTCACCTGGCTGGGCGAAAAGCTGGGCATCCCGCTCTACCTGGCGGCGGTGGTGGTATTTGGCACCCGGATGTTCCAAAACTTTGCTAAAATCCGGCGGGAGCTATTGACCTCAAAGCAAAAGAGCGATACAATAAATCAACTAGATATAGTATCTCCCGAAGCGGAGGACCAAAGATAAGATACTGTTGCCTATTCTACGTGCCTTTTCACGAATACGTTCTACATAGGAGGAGCAATTATGGCGTTTGGACTGGACCCCGGACCGGATAATGTCGTCACGATCAAGGTGATCGGCGTTGGCGGCGGCGGAAACAACGTGGTGAACCGGATGGTGAAATCCGGCACCAAGGGTGTAGACTTTATCGCTGTGAATACGGACAAGCAGGCGCTTGCCGTCTCCAGCGCGACCTTTAAGATCCAGATCGGTGAGAAGCTCACCGGCGGCCAGGGCGCGGGCAGCGACCCCGAGGTGGGCCGCAAGTCCGCCGAGGAGAGCCGTAGCGCGGTCTCCAAGGCCCTGGAGGACGCCGACATGGTGTTCATCACCGCCGGTATGGGCGGCGGCACCGGCACCGGCGCGGCCCCCATCGTGGCCGATATTGCCAAGGAGATGGGCATCCTCACCGTGGGCGTGGTCACCAAGCCCTTCAACTTCGAGGGCCGCCGCCGCATGATGCAGGCGGAGAAGGGCATCGAGGAGCTGCGCACCCGGGTGGACAGCCTGGTGATCATCCCCAACGAGCGGCTGAAATATGCCACCGACCAGAAGATCACCTTCCAGAACGCCTTTGAGATCGCCGACGATGTGCTGCGCCAGGCGGTGCAGTCCATCTCTGACCTCATCAAGAACACCGGCTTCATCAACCTGGACTTTGCTGACGTGACTGCCGTCATGCAGAACGCCGGTATGGCCCACATGGGCGTGGGCCGGGCCGGCGGCAAGAACAAGGCCGAGGAGGCCGCCAAGATGGCTATTTCCAGCCCCCTGCTGGAGACCTCCATCAACGGCGCCAAGGGCGTGCTGGTCAACGTCACCGGCTCTGTGGATATCGGGCTGGAGGAGGTGGAGACTGCCGCCAACCTGGTGCAGCAGGCCGCCCATCCCGATGCCCTCATCATCTTTGGCGCCGCCTTCGACGACACCCTGGAGGACGAGATCCGGGTCACCGTCATCGCCACCGGCTTTGAGGAGGCGGAGGACGCCATGCCCAACAAGCCCTTCACCGCCGCTGCGGAGAAGAAGGGGGCAGCTCAGCCCGCCCAGAGCGGCAGCGCTCAGGAGACGTCCGCCGCGCCTGCGGGGGACGATCCCTTCGACGACATTTTCAAGATCTTCAACCGCAACCGCTGAGGAACAATGAAGGGCAGGAGCTGTTAACAGCTCCTGCCCTTCTGCTTTTCTCCCCCGCGGGCTTGCAATCCCGAAGGAAAGAGTATATAATGAACAAAGCTGGATGGACCACAGATGGATCTCCGGCTTTGTCTGCGCGTAAAGTGCGAAACAAGCTGCATGGTAAGGGAGTGATATGCGCCGTGAGCGGTGACCCTTTGAGTCGAGCATGTATCAAAACTGGCACGGCGTATTTGTCCCGGGGCTGACTGAGGTGTCCTGCGGTACCCGTACGCCTGTGCTCTGTTCCGCTCTCTGTATGAGACGGGCGGAATAACGAGACAATAGGTGTGCGGGGATTTTTATACACATTCGGCCCCTGCGCCCGGAAAGGCGTGAGAGAATGCTTTCGATCCACAAGACCATCAATGGAAAAATGACCCGGCTGGATTCCGTTCAGGACGGCTGCTGGGTGAACCTGACCTATCCCAGCGAGGACGAGCTCAACACGGTGGCGGTGACCCTGGGGGTGGAGCCCTCCTTCCTGCGGGCCGCGCTGGACGAGGAGGAGACCTCCCGTATCGACACTGAGGAGGGACAGACCCTCATCATCATCGACGCCCCTTCGGTGGAAAAGGACGACGCGGTGGTATATTCCACCCTGCCTCTGGGCATCATCGTGACGGAAAAGCACATCATCACCGTCTGCCTGAAGGAGACCTCCATCCTGAAGGACTTCCAGGACGGACTGGTACGCAACGCCGACACCCAGAAGCGCACCCAGTTTATCCTCTATATGCTGCTCCAGGTGGCCAAGCGATTCCTGCAATACCTGAAGCAGATCGACAAGATCTACAACTATATGGAGCGCCAGCTCTACAAGTCCCAGCGGAACAAGGAGCTGATCCAACTGCTGGACCTGGAGAAATCGCTGGTCTACTTCAATACCTCCCTGAAGGCCAATGAGGTCACCCTGGAGAAGATCCTCCGGGGCCGCATCATTACCCTTTATGAGGAGGACCACGATCTGCTGGAGGACGTACTCATTGAGGTGCGCCAGGCCATCGAGATGGCCCAGATCTATTCCTCCATCATCTCGGGCATGATGGACGCCTTTGCCTCCGTTATCTCCAACAACCTGAACGTGATCATGAAGGTGCTGACCTCCATCACCATCCTGCTCACCATCCCGAACATTATCTTCGGATTCTACGGTATGAACATCACCACCGGCCTGCCTCTGGACCAGTTCTGGTGGGTCCCCCTGGTGGTGGCGGGCGTGATCATCCTGATCACCGGCATCATCCTGAAGAAAAAAGACCTGTTTTAACAGGAAGGCCCGCCGCAGTTTTGCGGCGGGCCTTGTTGTTTGAAGAGCGTGTGCCTGAAAAAAACCTGCAGGATTCATAGTATGGTAACATTTCCATGGCATAATAGTCAGCAATGAAATGATCGGCGGGTTAGGGCTCCATGCCTGTATCCCGGAGCCGGGCGCGCCACAGGAAGGATCCATCGGCAAAGGGACTGCCGTCCCTGGGTATGAAAAGAGAATGGAGGTCGTTCATGGCAAGCAATCCGAATTATTGTAATATCACGCCTGAGATCGAGGCCCTGGCCATTATGGCCAGGGAGAACAGCCGCATCGAGCCGGATGATTATGTGAAATACGACGTGAAGCGGGGCCTGCGGGACCTGAACGGCAAGGGCGTTCTTGCCGGCCTCACCGAGGTCTCCGACATCGTGGCCAAGAAGGTGGTGGACGGCCAGGAGATCCCCTGCGAGGGCAAGCTGTACTACCGGGGCGTGGATGTGGAGAAGCTGGTGGCCGGGGCCCTGAAAGAGGACCGTTTCGGCTTCGAGGAGACCGCCTATCTGCTCCTGCTGGGCAAGCTGCCCACCAGGGAGGAGCTGGACAGCTTCACCAGACAGCTCTCCTACTACCGTTCCCTGCCCAACAACTTCGTGCGGGACGTGATCCTGAAGGCCCCCAGCCATGATATCATGAACTCCCTGGCCCGCAGTGTCCTCAACCTGGCCTCCTACGACGACCGGGCAGACGACATCTCCCTGCCCAACGTGATGCGTCAGTGTGTCCAGCTCATCGCCCTGTTCCCCATGCTCAGCGTCTACGGCTATCAGGCCTGGAACTATAAGAGCGGCAGCAGCCTGTACATCCACGCCCCCCGGCCGGAGCTGTCGGCGGCAGAAAATATCCTCAGCCTGCTGCGGGCCGACTCCTCCTACTCATTCTGGGAGGCCCATGTGCTGGATATCTGCCTGACGCTCCACGCTGAACACGGCGGCGGCAACAACTCCACCTTCACCACCCACGTGGTCACCTCCTCCGGCACCGACACCTACTCCTGCATGGCGGCGGCCCTGGCCTCCCTGAAGGGCCCCCGGCACGGCGGCGCCAATATCAAGGTGGTGCAGATGTTTGAGGACATGAAGGAGCATGTGCGGGACTGGAAGGACGAGGACGAGGTGCGGGCCTATCTCCAGGCCCTGCTGGACAAGAAGGCCTTTGACAAGGCGGGGCTGATCTACGGTATGGGCCATGCGGTCTATTCCCTGTCCGACCCCCGTGCCAATCTGCTCCACGCCTTTGTGGAGAAGCTGTCCCGGGAGAAGGGCCGCAACGAGGAGTACGAGCTTTACTCTCTGGTGGAGCGGCTGGGTCCCGAGGTCATCTCCGGCGAGCGGAAGATGTACAAGGGCGTGTCCGCCAACGTGGACTTCTACTCCGGCTTTGTGTACCACATGCTGGACCTGCCTCTGGAGCTGTATACCCCCATCTTCGCCATGGCCCGTATCGCCGGTTGGTCCGCCCACCGCATTGAAGAGCTCATCAACATGGGCAAGATCATCCGTCCTGCCTATAAATATGTGGGTACCCACACCGATTATGTGCCCATGGATCAGCGCTGAATCACAACAAAAGAGCCTGTTGCAAAATTGCTATTCTGCACAAGTCCGTCATTGCGAGCCAGTGAGCACACTGGCTCGCAATCCGTTTTCCCGCAAATTGAGACGGATCCCCACGAAAAATGGCCGCCCGGTGGGCGGCCATTTTTCTCGGAATGACAGGTCTTTTGTGCGGTTTGCGCATGTTGCAACAGGCCCTTTTTTATTCCGTGATACGCCTGACTTCCAGGTAATAGTGCTCCTCCGCCGGGTCCAGTGTGACGGTGTTGACGCCGCCCTCCAGGTCAAAGCCGAAGTTCTGCCGGACGATCTCGATGAGACCCCGGTCCTCCAGAGTGGCGGTCTGCCCGGTGCAGGCCAGGTTGGAGCCCAGCCTGGTCACCAGGTCGTAGCCATAGATCCCCCGGTTCTCCGTGTGGGCGCAGGCGTAGTCAAAGCTGCCCTCTTTGGTCATGGCGGCGGTGAGGATCACGCTGCCTCCGGCGGGGATGGTGAGGGTGGCTTCCGCGTAGAAGATACGTTCCTGGACATTGCACCAGGAGAACACATCCTCCAGCATGGTCATGTCCGACGGAATGGAGGTGCCCAGGCTTTTGCAGAGGGCGTCGAAGAATACTGCTCTGGGAAGTGCAAGAACACCCATTGGTTTTCCGTACGTTTGATCCAAGGTGTCCGGACCCTGGCACAGGGTATCCAGCACCTCTCCCAGCGTGGATTGGTACTGGGTCACGGTGGCGGTGACGCCTACCAGCTCCTCACCGGGGTCGCAGCCGCCGTCCCGGTAGCCCTGAAGAGTATATTCTTCCAGTGGGTCTCCCACTACGATGAGCAGACGGGGATCCTGGGCATGGGGCGAGTTGGAATCGGGCAGGAAAAAGCTGCGCTGGGCCCAGCCTGCCTCCCGGTCAATCCCGCCGCCGTTGAAGCCGTAGGTCATGACGGCGGGGGTGCCCTCCGACCAGGGATAGGTCACGGCCAGAGTGGGGGCAACAGCATCGCTCTCCGGCAGGACAAAGTCGGTGAAGGAATAGACCGTCACCGGCGTGTCCAGAGTGGGGGCCTCCTGGTGGGCGGCCATCAGATCTCCGTCCTGGATGATCGCCGCATATTCCTCCCAGGAGCCTATGCTCTGGCTCCCGCCCACACCGGGGTAAATGGCGGTCTTCAGCTCCGTGCCGTCCGCCGTCAGGGTAACGGGATAGAGCTCATAGAAACTCCCGGCAAAGGGATAGGCCAGGGTAACGGTCTGGTCGGTGTCGGTGGAGTTGGTGAGTACATAGGAATCTTTTACCTGGATGTCGGTGCTGTTCCCGTCCTGCCAGGGGGCAAAGTCCAGGGTGATATCCCGCTGGGCGGTGATGCTGCTGTTTTCCTCCCCCAGAGTCAGGGGAAACACCGGACCGGCGTAGGACATGAAGGTGGAGGCCTCGTCGTGACCGCCGCCTCCGCCCCCGGCGTTGCCCCCCATCCGGGGCAGAAGCCAGGCTCCGCCCAGCACCACCACCGCCAGACCGGCGCACACCCCCATCCAGGGCTTGAACCGCCGGGATCGTCTGCGGGCGGCGGGAAGGGCGGCGATCCGCTCCCGCAGCTGCTGAGAGACGTGGAGCTGTTCCACCTGGGCCAGATAATCCGTCTTATTCATCCTCAAAGCCTCCGATCATCCGTTCCCGCAGGGCCTGCCGCCCCCGGGAGAGCCAGGACAGCACGGTGTTCCGCTTGGCCCCCAAGATCTCCCCGATCTCGGCGGCGGTGTAGCCCTCAAAATAGTGCAGGTAGATGGCGTTGCGGTAGGGCTCCGGCAGGGCCCGCACCTCGTCCAGCACCGAGCCGTCCGCCTCCGGGGGTGCGGGGAACTGGGGCGGCAGGGGCACCTCGCCGCTGCGCCTGGCCCGGCGGAGATTTTTGCACTTGTTGATGGTCACCCGCAGCAGCCAGGCCTTCAGGTGTTCCCCGTCGGCAAAGGACTTGCCGCTGCGGAGCAGGGCCTCAAAGACCTCCTGCGTCACGTCCTCCCCATCCTGTACAGTGGGGGCGTTGTGGCAGGCGGCCCGGTAGACCGTGTCCAGATAGTGTTCCATTGCGTAGGAGAAGGGGGCGTCCCCCCGGAGCTGCATGGCCATGGCGCTCTCTCCTTTCTGTCCTTAACACACCTGAGCGGGGCGAATGATTGCATGGGAGACGAAAAAAGTTCGCCGCGGCAATGCGGCGAACTTCATGTCAGGGCTGTGCGGCTACCGCTTCGGCCACCCGGATGCCGTCCGCCTCCCCATGGGGCATGCCCCATGGGGGCCCCAAGGGCATTTGACCTGCCGGGGACAAATGAATTGCCCCCGGCATCAAGGTCTTGCCTTTGGCAAGACGCTTGTACGGCGCAAGCGCCGTCCCGCCTGCGGCGGGTCCCCGGCGAGGGGGCTATTGACTGGCTACCGCTTCGGCCACCCGGATGCCGTCCACGGCGGCGCTTGTAATACCTCCGGCATATCCTGCCCCCTCGCCGCAGGGGTAGAGTCCGGTGATCACAGATTGGTAATTTTCGCCCCGCAGAATACGGACAGGAGAGGAAGAGCGGGTCTCCACCCCGGTGAGCAGGCTGTCCGGCGCGGCGAAGCCGTGGAGCTTTCGGTCAAAGACGGGCAGCGCCCCCCGCAGGGTGTCGGTGACGTAGCTGGGCAGGCAGCGGTCCAGATCCGTGGGGGTCACGCCGGGGCGGTAGGTGGGCGCTACAGACCCCAGGGCCTTGGAGGGCTGCCGGGCCAGAAGATCCCGCACCGTCTGGGCCGGGGCGCGGTAGTCCCCGCCGCCCAGCCGGAAGGCGGTCTCCTCCCAGTGGCGCTGGAAGGCCACGCCCGCCAGAGGATGCTCCGAGCCGAAGTCGGCGGGGCCAACCCCCACCAGAAAGCCGCCGTTGATATTTTTGCCGTCTCTGGCCCGGTGGCTCATGCCGTTGGTCACCAGCCGCCCCTCCTCCGAGGCGGCGGCCACCACCTGGCCGCCGGGGCAGACGCAGAAGGTGAAGGCGGACCGGCCGTTGGGCAGGTGGCAGGCCAGCTTATAATCGGCGGCGGGCAGGTGTTCCCAGGCCGGGCCGAACTGGGCCAGGGAGAGGGCGCTCTGAGGGTGCTCGATGCGCACGCCGATGGCGAAGGCCTTCTGCTCCATGGGCACGCCAGCCTCATAGAGCATCTGGAAGGTATCCCGGGCGGAGTGGCCGGGGGAGAGGATCAGCGCGTCACAGGGCAGGCCGTAGGGCCCCTGGGGGCCCTCCACCCGCAGACCGGCCACCACTCCGTCCCGGAGGACAAGGCCGGTCAGCTTATGGCCGAAGCGCACGTCGCAGCCCAGGCGGATCAGCTCCAGGCGGATGTTTTTGACCACGTCCCGCAGTACATCGGTGCCGATGTGGGGCTTATGCTGGTACAGAATATCCGCCGGTGCGCCGGCGGCCACCAGCTCCCGGAACACGGTGGAGATCCGGGAGTCGTGGGTGCCGGTGTTCAGCTTGCCGTCGGAGAAGGTGCCCGCGCCCCCCTCGCCGAACTGGACGTTGGAGGAGGGGGCCAGCACGCCGGTGGACCAGAACCGCTCCACGTCGGCGGCCCGCTCCTCCACCGGGCGGCCCCGCTCCAGCACGATGGGAGGGACGCCGTTCCGGGCCAGGAAGAGGGCGGCGAACAGTCCTGCCGGGCCCATGCCCACCACCACCGGCGGCAGGGGGGAGACCCGCCGCACCGGGGGAAAGACATAGGGGGTATCCTGGCGGAGGGAGACATTTTTGTCCCGGCATCGGGCCAGGACCGCTTTTTCGTCGGCTACCGTCACGTCTACGGCGCAGACATAGTGGACGTCGCTCTTTTTTCGGGCGTCGATGGACTGGCGGGCCAGAGATAGGCCGGTGATGGCCTCCGGCTTGACACCCAGGATGCGGGCGGCCTTCTTTTTCAGCTGCCCCTGTCCGCCGTCAATGGACAGAGGAATATTTTGAATACGGAGCATAGCATGATCCTCATATTTCTCAGAATGCTGGTATTATATCATAAAGAAAGAAAAATGGCATCCATCCGTTGTAAAGGATGGATGCCATTTTTCTTTCAAGCTTAGTAGGACACGCCCTGCCAGATCATGGCGTCGGCCTGCCCCAACCTGCGGGGCAGGTCGGGGACCCCTATGATTGAATCTGCTCGGGCGGAGTAAATCCGCCCGGCATCAAGGTTTTGCCTGTCGGCAAAACGCTTGTACAGCGCTTGTGCGCCGCCCCATCTGCGATGGGGCCCCGGTGGCCGACGAGAAAGGAGGGACGCGGCAGCGCCGCGTCCCTCCTTAATAGGCTGGTCTGTTGCTTTGGGTGTGATTTTAATAGGATACGCCCTGCCAGATCATGGCGTCGGCCACCTTCAGGAAGCCGGCGATGTTGGCACCCGCCACCAGATTGCCGGGCATACCGTACTCCTCGGCGGCCTTGGCGGCGTTGTGATAGATGTTGGTCATGATGTCGTGGAGCTTCTGGTCCACTTCTTCAAAGCTCCAGCTCAGGCGCATGGAGTTCTGGCTCATCTCCAGGCCGGAGGTGGCCACGCCGCCTGCGTTGGACGCCTTGGCGGGGGCGAAGAGGACGCCGTGCTCCTGGAACCAGGCCACCGCTTCGGGGGTGGAGGGCATGTTGGCGCCCTCGGCCACGGCAAAGCAGCCGTGCTCCACCAGAGCCTTGGCACCCTCCAGGGGCAGCTCGTTCTGGGTGGCGCAGGGGAGGGCGATGCCGCAGGGAACGGTCCAGATGCCCTGGCAGCCCTCGTAGTACTTGGCGGTGGGGACGAAGTCCAGGTAGGTCTTGATACGGGCCCGGTTGACCTCCTTGATCTGCTTGATGACCTTGTAGTCAATGCCGTTCTCGTCCACGATATAGCCGTTGGAGTCGCTCATGGCGATGACCTTGCCGCCCAGCTGAGTGGCCTTCTGGTTGGCGTAGATGGCCACGTTGCCCGAGCCGGAGATGACCACGCTCTGACCCTGGAAGGACTTCCCGGCGGCCTTGAGCATCTCGTTGGTGAAGTAGCACAGGCCGTAGCCGGTGGCCTCGGTGCGGGCCAGAGAGCCGCCGTAGCTCAGGCCCTTGCCGGTGAGCACGCCGTTGAACTCGTTGCGGATGCGCTTGTACTGGCCGAAGAGATAGCCGATCTCCCGGGCGCCTACGCCGATGTCGCCGGCGGGCACGTCGGTGTCGGGGCCGATATGGCGCTGCAGCTCGGTCATGAAGGACTGGCAGAAGCGCATGACCTCGTTGCTGCTCTTGCCCTTGGGGTCAAAGTCGGAGCCGCCCTTGCCGCCGCCCATGGGCAGGCCGGTGAGGGAGTTCTTGAACACCTGCTCAAAGCCCAGGAACTTGATGATGGAGAGGTTGACGGAGGGGTGGAACCGCAGGCCGCCCTTGGAGGGGCCGATGGCGGTGGAGAACTGCACGCGGTAGCCCCGGTTCACCTGGACCTGGCCCTTGTCATCCACCCAGGAGATGCGGAAGAGCAGGCTGCGCTCGGGCTCCACCATGCGCTCGATAACACCGGCCCGGGCCAGCTCAGGCTTCTGGTTGAAAACAGGCTGGAGGGACTCCAGCACCTCGCCCACGGCCTGGAGGAACTCGGGCTCATGGGCGTTTTTGGCGCAGACGTTCTCGTAGACGCCCTGCAGGTATGAATTGGTAAATGTAAATGCCATATTGCCAAACCCCTTTGCCTGGCGGCTCCCTATAGACGGGCCCACCGGATTTTGATACACTGGAGTGGTACGGTATGATGTCCGCTCCGATATGTTGGTGCTATTATAATGCTCTGCGCCTGAAAATGCAAGCAAAAAATGTAAAGCTGCAAAAATGACGGTCAATTTTGGCAAGAAACCGTAAGTCCTGCACTAATTTGCGATTTAACGTGCAACAGAATGACAATGTGTAACATAGTTCGGCCTGGTGCGTTATTTAGGTGAAAGGGGGGAGGACGGATGGAACCCAGGAGCCTGGAGGAACTCTACCGCAGGTATGCCGGGGAGCTGTATCTTTACGCGTTCTCCCTCTGCCAGGAGCGCGCTCAGGCCCAGGACCTGACAAGCGAGGCCTTCTGCCGGGCCCTTCTCTCTCTGGAGGGGGAGGAGGACGGCTGGAAGGGCTGGCTGTTCAAGGTGTGCCGCAACCTGTGGCTGGACCAGTGCCGCCGCCGGAAGCATCTGACCGGGGAGCCGCCCGACCTGGAGCGGCTGACAGCGGAGGGGGATCTGCTGGAGGATGTGATCCGGGAGGAGACCCGCCGGACAGTCTATCGGGCGGTACAGGAGCTGGCCCCCCTGGACCGGGAGATCATTACCTTATATTATTATGGAGAATTGTCGCTGAAAGAAGTAGGGGCTGCCATGGGGATCAGCCCCGGCGCGGCCCGGACCATGCTGTGCCGGGCCCGTAAAAAGCTCAAGACCAGATTGGAGGGAGCGCTATGACATTCCGGGAATTGCTGGAGAAATACAAGAACGGCACCGCCACAGAGGCCGAGCGGGCCCTGGTGGAGGCGGAGCTGGAGAAGAGCGAGGCCATCGCCGACTACCTGGCGGAGGGCCTGGAGGCGCTGGAGGAGGGGGGAGAGGCCCTGTCCCACTCCGACGCCGAGGTAAAGAAGGTAAAGCGCACGGTGAACCGCAGGCTGCGCCGCACCGCCCTGTGGGCGGCGTCTATCGTGCTGGCGGCGGTGCTGGCGGTGCAGTTTGTGATCAATCCGCTGGTGGTCTCCTTTTACTATCAGCCCAACGGACGGACGGTGGGGCAGGATGAGGAGCGGGATAGCGAAGCGGCCATGTTGTACAACGTAGGGGATGATGTGGAGGTGGATCTGACCGCTCTCTACGAGCTGTTGGTGCCGGGCCAGACTCCTGCGGACATTCAGGTGGATGAGGAGGGTTTTGGACGCTATACCCTCACCTATCAGACAGTGGACGGACTGACTGGGGATATGCTGCCGGTGACCCAGAAGCTGCGGCCCGACAGCTACGGTAAGCAGGTGCAGCGCGGATGGGAAAATTATAAACTGAACTGGCTGGATTACACGGCCCCGGCATCTCCGGAGGAAAGCACCTTCAATCGCCAGATAGAATACCTGTCCCAGCTGCCCGAGACCTCCTTTATTACCGCATGGGTCCATTTCCCTGAGGATCTGACCTGTGTGCAGTTCGCCAAGCTGGCGGAATCTTATGATTTGGACAACAGCAACCGGATCTCTTTCCGCTGGGCGGGTGTACGGGTATCCGATCCCATTGAGGCCATAGGGGGGCAAAGCCATTTCCTAGGCCTGATTCCCGAAGAAGCCGCCAGGGAGCAGGCAAGGGTATCGCCCGCCTGGGAGACCTACCCGCTGTTTGATTACCATCAATACTTTGCTGAAAATGGCTACAATTCCATCGGGAATAATCGCAGCGCCAATAGCGGCTATCAAATGGAGACCCACTTCCAAAGTGTGCTGGCCTATGCGGCGGACCGGCCTGAGGCGGTGGAGGCGCTGGTGGGTCCTATCCGTGAAGGCATACTGTGGGACTTTGCCGCTGCCCAAAGCTATGTGGAGGAGCATGGGGTCAGGATCGGCGGCGCTCTGGTATACGCAGAGCCCAAGGTGCTGCTGCGGATGTGGGAGCGAGGAGAGATCGACGGCCTGTCTCTGGAGGATGTGCTGCCCTCCCGCTACTCCGCCAGAGCAGAATTCCAGCGCTAAAAAGTGCTTTGACGAACGCCGCCAACTGTATTATACTAAAGGCAGGATAGGAGGTGTCCGTATGAAACATATCGTTATCACCATTGGCCGTGAGTACGGCTCCGGCGGACGGCTCATCGCAAAGAAGCTGTCCGAGGACATGGGCATCACGTTCTACGACAAACAGCTGATCTCCGATGTGGCGAAAAAGACCGGCTTTTCTGAACAATTTATCCGCAGTGCCGAGCATCAGCGCCCCACCAACAGCTTTCTCTACGACCTCTATACCAGCGTCCAGACGCCCTCGGTCCCCGACCAGGTGTTTATCGCCCAGGCCAAGATCATCAAGGAGGCCGCCGCCCGGGAGTCCTGCGTCATCGTGGGCCGCTGCGCCGACTACATCCTCCGGGAGCAGCCCAACTGCCTGAAGGTATTTATCAATGCCCCCCTGGACCAGCGCATCCGCCGGGCCCGGGAGGAGTACGGCGTGCAGGAGTCCAATCTGGAGAGCTTCGTGATCCGCCAGGATCGGGCCAGGGCATCCTATTATAACTACTTCGCCACCGGCCGCTGGGGCCAGAGCCGGGAGTATGACCTGTGCGTCAACAGCCGAATCGGCATCGACGCCGCGGCAGCTGTCATCCGTGCCGCCGCAGAGGCACTGTCGGCGGCGGACTGAGCCAACGATTCAAGCGCCGGACCTGCTGTATAAGCGGGTCCGGCGCTTCGTATATAGCCCCTGCGGAGGATCCGGCAGATGAGAACGAGCCCCATCTGCCACAGGGGGCGTTCGGCTGCCTCAGAAGCCCGCCGCTGGCGGCTTTTCTGTGTGGAAAGTTTACAAAAGAGCGCTTGAATCTTCCGTCCCCACTGTGTTATGATACTTTTATCATCAGAAATAAGCGCGGCGTTCCACCAGCGGAGCCGCATACGCCGCACACCGGCGAAAAAACTTTCGGGAAATTGAAAAAAAGACTTGACGGGAAAGTTAAGTTGTGCTATCTTAATATCAGAAATGATAATCATTACTGATTAGTACTTCTGAATGCAAGATAGAGTAAAATCAAATGATATTATATTAGGAGGAAAAAGATATGAAAAAGTGGATCTGCACTGTTTGTGGTTACGTTCATGAGGGCGACGCCGCTCCTGACTTCTGCCCCATCTGCAAGGCTCCCAAGGAGAAGTTCATGCTCCAGGGCGGCGACCGTACCTGGGCTGCCGAGCATGTGGTAGGCGTGGCTCAGGGCGCTCCCGAGGAGATTCTCCAGGGTCTGCGTGAGAACTTCCAGGGCGAGTGCTCCGAGGTCGGTATGTACCTGGCTATGAGCCGCGTGGCTCACCGCGAGGGCTATCCCGAGATCGGCCTGTACTGGGAGAAGGCCGCTCTGGAGGAGGCCGAGCATGCCGCTAAGTTTGCCGAGCTGCTGGGCGAGGTCCTGACCGACTCCACCAAGAAGAACCTGGAGATGCGCGTCGAGGCCGAGAACGGCGCCACTCAGGGCAAGTTCGACCTGGCTAAGAAGGCCAAGGAGCTGAACCTGGACGCCATCCACGACACCGTGCATGAGATGGCCCGCGACGAGGCCCGCCACGGCAAGGCTTTCGAGGGCCTGCTGAAGCGCTACTTCTAATCACATAAATCTAATTCGAGCACTTTGGGAGAGGGAATCGGGAAATCGGTTCCCTCTCTTTTTGCGCCTGCGCCGGTTCATTGTGGATGTTTTTGTGGCATCTCTACCTTTTCCACGACGGAAAACCTTCCACATGTGGATATTCCGTTTTTTGCCCTATATCAAGCGGTTTTCACCGCTTAATAACAAGTTTTTGAGAAAAACCATCAACTTTTATGAAGTTTTGGCCCCATCAGAAGGAAAAGCAGCTACTTTTCATCGGATAGAAGCCAAAGGGAATCAAAATTGCCGGGTTTCTCTCCATTTTAGCAGCCCTTGGGGCTGCTTTTTTGTATAAAGAAAACCACTCGCTAGGCGAGTGGTTCAAAAAAGCCTATG
>CAUWDA010000002.1:0-117349 GCA_963557075.1 uncultured Flavonifractor sp.
CAGCAGGCCCTTCACGTCGCCCACCAGGATGCCGCCCTGGAGAGCCGCGCCGATGGCCACGCACTCGTCGGGGTTGATGCCCTTGAAGCCTTCCTTGCCGGTGAGCTTCTTCACCATGTCCTGCACGGCGGGGATACGGCTGGAGCCGCCCACCAGCAGGACCTTGGCCAGATCGCCGGAGCCCAGGCCGGCGTCGCTCATGGCCTGACGGACGGGGCCGGCAGTGGCCTCTACCAGGCTGGCGGTCAGCTGGTCGAACTTGGCCCGGGTCAGGGTCAGGTCCAGGTGCTTGGGGCCGGTGGCGTCGGCGGTGATATAGGGCAGGTTGATGTTGGTAGAGGTAACGCCGGACAGCTCGATCTTGGCCTTCTCAGCGGCCTCCTTCAGGCGCTGCATGGCGACCTTGTCGCCGGTCAGGTCGATGCCGGAGTCCTTCTTGAACTCGGCGGCCATCCAGTCCATAACGGCCTTGTCGAAGTCGTCGCCGCCCAGACGGTTGTTACCGGCGGTGGCCAGCACCTCGATGACGCCGTCGCCAACTTCCAGCACGGACACGTCGAAGGTGCCGCCGCCCAGGTCGTACACCATGATCTTCTGGTCGGTCTCCTTGTCCACGCCGTAGGCCAGAGCGGCGGCGGTGGGCTCGTTGATGATACGCTTTACGTCCAGACCGGCGATGCGGCCGGCGTCCTTGGTGGCCTGGCGCTGGGCGTCGGTGAAGTAGGCGGGAACGGTGATGACAGCCTCAGTGACGCTCTGGCCCAGGTAGGCCTCAGCGTCCGCCTTCAGCTTCTGCAGGGTCATGGCGGAAATCTCCTGGGGCGTGTAGGTCTTGCCGTCGATGTTTACCTTGTAGTTGGTGCCCATCTCACGCTTGATGGACATGATGGTGCGGTCGGGGTTGGTGATAGCCTGACGCTTGGCCACCTGGCCCACCATACGCTCGCCGTCCTTGGAGAAGGCGACAACAGAGGGGGTGGTGCGGTTACCTTCCGCATTGGCGATGACGACAGCCTCGCCGCCTTCCATAACGGCGACACAGGAGTTGGTCGTACCCAGGTCGATACCAATGATCTTAGACATAGTCAATTCCTCCAATATATCGTAAATTGTTTTTTAACATAGGGGAATGGGCGCACACTGTGCGCCCCTACAGGGGGGCGTAGGGGCGCGCAGTGCGCGCCCGAACCGTTAATTTGCCACCTTCACCACAGAGAAACGGATCACCTTTTCTTCGGTGCGGAAACCGGCCTGGAACACCTCGACAATGGTGTTCTCACCGGCGCTCTCGTCCTCCACGTGCATCACTGCGTTGTGGAGGTTGGGGTCAAAGGCCTCGCCCAGGGCGGGGATCTCTTCGATGCCCAGCTTGGAGAGGACCTCTTTCAGCTGGGTCATGGTCATTTCCACGCCCTTTTTATAGGCTTCGTCGGCGGTTTCCTGCTTGAGGGCCCGCTCCAGGTTATCGTACACCGGCAGGAAGGCGGCGGCGGTCTCTGCCCGGGAGTCGGCCCAGGCGGATTCCTTCTCCTTCTGGCTGCGGCGGCGGTAGTTGTCATATTCGGCGGCCAGCCGGAGGAATTTATCCTCCTGATCGGTAAGGCTCTGCTTCAGGGTCTCCAGCTCCTCCAGCAGGGGGCCGGGGGTCTCTTCCCCGGTCTCGGGGCCGGCCTGGGAGGTCTGGCTCTCGGGGATGACCTCTTCGGGCTGTTTTTCGTGCTTACTCATGGGATACTCTCATCTCCTATTTATGATCATCGCTGCCGCCCGGCAGCTCGCCCTGCCCGAACAGCCGGGTCAGTCCTTCGGCCAGATAGGAAAGGCGGGCGGTGATTTTGGCATAATCCATACGGGTGGGTCCCACCACACCGATGACGCCCCGCATTCCCTCGCCGATGTCGTAGCTGGCCACCACCACGCTGGTGTCCTGCAGGGCCGCGGCAACATTCTCCGGGCCGATGAGGATATTCATGGCGGCGTCCTTGGGGACGGGGAAACGGGAGGGATCGGCATCCTCCGAGAGGTAACTCAGCAGGGGCTGCGCCCGCTCCAAAGAGCGGTATTCCGGCAGCTCCAGCAGGTGGGCGATACCCGAGGTGTGAACGGTGCGCTGTTCCAGGCTCTCCAGCACCTCCATCGCGAAGGAGACCACCAGGCTGATCAGCCCGTAGGCTTCGCCGGCGGCATGCTGGGCCACCCGCATCAGCTCCGGTGTGATCTCGTCCAGAGGCAGGCCGGTGAACGTGGCATTCAGCAGAGTATTGAGCAGCTGAAGCTGGGCCTCTGTCAGGTCGGAGGGCAGCCGGATCAGCCGGTTGCGCACCACGTTGGTGTCGGTCATGATGACGATGATGAATGCATTGTGCTCCACCATCAAAAGATCGAACCGGCGGATGGTCACCCGGCTCATGCCGGAGGACAGGGCGAAGGCGGGGTAGTTGGTCAACTGAGACACCACCCGGCCGGCCTGGTCCAGTACCCGGTCCAGCTCCTGCATCTTAAGGCGCAGGGCCTGGTTGATCCGCTGGGTCTCCTGGAGGGAGAGCTTGTGCTCCTCCATCAGCTCGTTGACATAGAACCGGTAACCCTTGGGAGAGGGGATGCGCCCGGCGGAGGTATGGGGCTTTTCCAGCAGGCCCAGGGCCTCCAGATCCGCCATCTCGTTGCGGATGGTGGCGGAGGAGACCTCCATACCGATGGAGGATGCGATGGCTTTGGAGCCCACCGGCTCCGCCGATTGGATGTAGCTTTCGATGATGGCGCGCAGGATCCGCTTTTTTCGTTCTGTCAGATCCATAGCAGCCACCTCACCTTCTGTTTAGCACTCATACTACCTGAGTGCTAAAGATAATGTAGCACCGTCGGGGAAAAAAGTCAATAGGCAGGGTTGTAAATTAAATGTGAACGGAAAAGCGGGCCGGATATAGGGGGCAGAATGGGCCGGTGAGCGGTTGACGCGGGGGACGTTTCATGATATTCTATCCAACAAGAAAGAAGCTTTCTGATGACAGGAGGGGTGACTTAGTGGACAATTCGGTGCCCGTAGAGATCATAGATTACGAGGAGCGCTATAAGCAGGAGCTGGAGGACATCTCTCTGCCCTGGCTGCTGGAGTACGATCTGCTGGAGCCGGTGGACCTGGAGATGCTGGCCGATCCCAACCGGTTTATCGCCGGCGGGGGCCGGGTGCTGCTGGCCCGCCGGGGGGAGACCATCATGGGTATGGTGATGCTGGAGCTGCAGGGGGATGATGTCTGCGAAGCTCTGAAATTTGGCGTCAAGGAGACCTACCGGGAACAGGGTGTGGGCACCGCGCTGATGGAAGCGGTGATCCAGGCCGCCCGGGACGCGGGGCAGAAGACTCTGGTGGTTACCTCCAACCACAAGCTGAAGGCCGCTCTGCGGATCTATGAAAAGCTGGGATTTGAATACGTTACGTATTCTGATAAATGGTTTCAACTTTCTGATATCAGAATGGAGCTGAAACTGTAACAGAAAGAAAAGAAAAAGCCCGCCGCGGACACCTCCGCGGCGGGCTTTTTATGCAGGAGAAAATGAGGTCCTTATGGTGCGGCGTTCTCCTTTTGGGCATACTGAGTCACGTCGTTGATCCAGGCCCGGGAGCGGAACCGGGGCACGCCTACCAGGAATTTGGTGATCTGCTCCATGATGACGCCCACATATACCCAGAAGATACCCCACTTGAGGACCAGACCAAAGAGGGCGGACAGAGGCAGAGCCACCAGCCACAGGGGGCACACGTCGATGAGGGAGGCGGCCCGCACGTCGCCGCCGCCCCGGAGCACGCCCACGGTATTCACCGAGTTGAAGGCCCGCATGGGGAGACAGAGGCCGATCATGGTGAGCATCATGGTGGCGATCTCGCCGGCCATAGGAGAGAGGTGGAAGAAGGGGTAGACCAGGGTGGGGAAGAAGGTGTGGGTACAGAGGATGAGGATCGCCCCGATGACAACGCCGCAACCGGTGGCCAGGGTGTCCAGGGTAGCGCCGATCTCATAGATGTGTTCCCGCCGCCCGGCGCCGATCTCCCGCCCGATGATGATGGCGGTGGTGCCGCCCACGGCGAAGATGGCCACGGTACACAGATCCTCCAGATTTCCTGCCAGGGCCCGGGCGGCCAGGATCTCGGTGGAGTTTTCCATATGACCCATGATGACCTTGTGCATGGAGGTACCCAGGCCCCACAGGGTCTCGTTGAGGACGACGGGCCCGGAGTAGCGGAAGAATTTTGCCATCAGGGGCCGTCCGGGGCGGAAGAGGAGGGAGGGCTTCAGCCGGAAACGGCGGTTGACGCCGGCGTATACCATGGTGATGAGGAATTCCAGCACACGGGAGAGCAGGGTGGCGATGGCGGCGCCCTCTACCCCCAGAGCGGGCGCTCCCAGGTTGCCGAAGATGAACACCCAGTTGAGGAAGGTGTTGGTGCACATGGAGATGGCAAAGACCGTCATGCCCAGCTTGGGGTTCTCCATAGAGCGGTGAGCCCCCACATACACGCCGGTGATACAGTTGAACAGGTAGGAGGGGCCGACGATACGGGCGTAGCTGGCCGCCAGGGGGATCAGCTGCTGATTGTCGGTGAGCATGCTCATGAGCTGGGTGGGGAAAAAGCACATCACCGCGGCAAAGAGGGCGGCAATAGCGCCCGCCACATAGAATCCGATGCCGATGACCCGGTTGATGGTGTCGGTGTCTCCCTTGCCCCAGAACTGGCTGATGAGAACGGAGGAACCGCTCTGTAAGCCGAAGATCACCAGCTGGATAACGAACACCGGCAGGTTGGCCTGGGCCACGGCGGCCAGAGGGGCCTCTCCCAGACTGCCCACCATGAAGGTGTCCACCAGTCCCAGCAGGGTGGTGCACAGATTTTGCAGCAGGATGGGCAGGGCCAGCAGGATCACGTCGCGGTAGAAGGCCCGGCCGCGATTCATATAGGAGAACAAAACCTCACCTCATTTACGACATTGCGATGCGGGTCTGTGTGATCTCTGTAAGCGCTTCCGCCAGGGCATCGGCCTCCTCGCAGGTACTGTCAGGGGAGAAGGAGACCCGCAGTACCCCCATCAGGGTGCGCTTGGGCAGGCCCAGGGCGGCAAAGACGTGGCTGGGCTTGCCCTTGTGGCAGGCTGAGCCGGAGGACACGTAGATGCCCCGGTCGGACAGGTCCCGCACCAGCATCTCGCTGGGGTAGCCCGGCAGGGCCACGGCGCAGATGTGAGGAGCGTCGCCGGGGCTGACGACCTCCAGGCCGGGGACGGCGGCAAGGACCTCCAGAGCGTGGGCCTTCACTTCCGCCATGCGGGAGGGGGCCTCCGGGTCCCAGGCCTGGCAGGCGGCCGCCAGGGCGGCAAGCTGGGCAGTGGGCTCGGTGCCCGAGCGCAGGCCGTTCTCCTGCCCTCCGCCCAGCAGCAGAGGCTTTAACTCCAGCCCCTTGCGGATGTACTGAGCGCCGATGCCCTTGGGCGCCCGGATCTTGTGCCCGCTGATGGTGAGCAGGTCCACCCCCAGCGCTTTGGGGGTAAAGGGTACCTTTAAAAAGGCCTGCACCGCGTCGCAGTGGAGGAGGGCGGGGCTGCCGGCGGCCTTGATGGCCCGGGAGGCCTCCGCCACCGGCTGGAGGGTACCCAGCTCGTTGTTTACCAGCATCATGGACACCAGGACCGTATCAGGGCGCAGTGCGGCGGTTAGATCCTTAATGGACACATGGCCGGACTTGTCCGGCTTCAGCCAGGTGACCTCATAGCCCTGGGCGGCCAGGGCGCGGATGGGCTCCAGCACGGCGGAATGCTCGATGGCGGTGGTGATGATATGCTTCCCCTTCCGCTTTCCAAGCTCCACCGCAGCCCGGATGGACCAGTTGTCCCCCTCGGTGCCGCAGGAGGTAAAGACGAGTTCCTCCGGCAGACAGCCCAGCTTGTCCGCCACCGCGGCGCGGCAGGCCTTCACCCCCGCGGCGGCGGCCTGACCGATGGCGTAGCCGGAGGAGGGATTGCCGTACCCCTCCGTCATGGCGGCGCAGGCCGCTTTGACCGCCTGGGGGCAGACCGGCGTGGTGGCCGCGTTATCGAGATAAATGGACATGGACAGTCACCTCAGACAAAAAAAGTACGATTTGACAATTCTTCATTGTAGTCTTATACAGGGGGAAAGTCAAGGCGGGAGGATGGGCGGAAAAAAGACGGGATAGTTTATCCCGCAGCGCTTGACAAGGGAAAGCGGTGATAATATACTGTGACCTGCTAGGAAATAATTTTGAAGAAAATGAAAGGGTGGAACCGATATGAGCGCCATTAAGCTGCGTGAAAACATCTGGTCTGTGGGCGTGCTCAACCCCACGCTGCGGGTCTTTGATATCGTAATGGAGTCCAAGTACGGCACTTCTTATAATGCCTATCTTCTGACAGGCGAGAAAAACGTCCTGATCGAGACGGTGCACGTCGACTATTTTGACGAGTATCTGGACAACATCCGCCAGGTCATCCCCCTGGAGGATGTGGACTATCTCATTATGAACCACAATGAGCCGGACCACTCCGGCAGCGTAGCTAAGCTGCTCACCGTCTGTCCCAAGCTGGAGATCATCGCCACTAAGGCGGGCAAGAAGCACCTGCAGGATATCACCAATCTGGATCTGCCCTGCCGGGCCGTAGGCGCCGGGGATACCCTGGACCTGGGCAACCGGGTGCTGGAGTTCATTCCCGCCCCCATGCTCCACTGGGCCGACTCCATGTTCACCTGGGACAGCGCCCGCAAGACCCTCTTCACCTGCGACTTCCTGGGCGCTCATTTCTGTGAACCCACCATGCTGGACAGCAAGATCCACGTCAAAGAGGCCTATGAGGGCGAGTTTGCCTACTACTATGAGGGGATCTTTGGGCCCTTTAGGGCCAGCGTGCTCTCCGGCCTGGACAAGATGCCCGCCGACGTGGAGCTGGTGTGCCCCAGTCATGGCCCCTGCCTCACCGAGACCATCGCCCGGGCCAAGGAGCTGTACCGCACCTGGAGCACCCCCGCCCCCAAGACCCAGCGCACCGCCTTTGTGGTGTACGCCTCTGCCTACGGCTGCACCCGCGCTCTGGCGGATGCCGCCGCCCAGGCTCTGGAGGGGGAGGGCTATGCCGTCACCACTGCCGATGTCACCGTGATGCCCTATGCCGAGTGCGTGAAGCTGGCCCACGAGGCCGACGTGCTGATGGTGGGCTCCCCCACCATCAACCGGGTGGCCCCCAAGGCGGTGTGGGACGTGCTTACCTCCATTGACCCCATCAACCTGAAGGGCAAGGCCGCCGGCGCCTTTGGCGCTTACGGCTGGAGCGGCGAGGCCGCCCCCATGCTCCACACTTTCCTGAAGGGGCTGCGCTACGCCGCCCCCGAGGCCCCCTTCCGGGTACTCTTTACGCCCACCCAGGCCGATCTGGACGCCATGGCGGACTATGCCCGCAGCGTGGCCGCCCTGTGTACCGTGCCGGTAGACGCCCCCGCCGGCAAGACTGACGGCGGCAAGTGGGTGTGCGCCCTGTGCGGCTATATCTATGATCCTGCTGAGGGCGACCCGGCCCACGGCGTGGCCCCCGGCACCCCCTGGGAGCAGGTGCCCTCCACCTGGTCCTGCCCCCTGTGCGGCGTGGACAAGGATATGTTCAAAAAGGTTGACTGACCCATTCAATAAAAGACGCAGGCCGCGCATCATGCGCAGCCTGCGTTTTTACGTTTGGGTGCCGACTCAGGCGGGCAGTGCCGTCAGAGCGGCGGTCAGTTCCTTTACCACGCCCAGGGGAATGGTGTAGTAGGCCTGTGTTTTGACGCCGTAGTCGGTGTAGCCGTTGTAGAAAAAGGCCCTGCCGTCCGACCAGAGAGACAACTCATAAAGTTCCCCGAAGCAGAGCAGCAGCTCCGCCTTCTCTGTCGGAAAAGCGGCAGCAGAGGTCCACTGCCCGGTGTGGAGCAGTTCGCCTAAATCAGAATGAGCCGGTACCAGATATGCGGTCTCCTGCCAGTATGCGGTGGCCCCGGTGTCCAGCTGGAGCTCGGCACTCTGGGCGGAGAGCATGGGATTGTCCTTCTGCATGAACTCCGGGGGACCAAACAGTCTGCACCACATCCAGAACATAACGGCCCCCAGCAGGACCAGAGAGAGCAAAGTTGCGACCAGGGCGATGAACGTCCTGCGTTTTAATGCGCGGGCATACTCTTCCGTCATGATGCACCCCTCCTTTGGTTCCAGTATAGCAGAGGAGCGGGCGGGAGGGGTAACAGGGGGGTTACATCTTTCTGACGATTTTCTTTCAAAAGAGGAAAGAAGCCTTTAGGGCAGCTCCTCCGGGGTGTGGTGGGCCAGACCGTCGTTCAAGTACCGCCGGTAGGGCACCTCATCCTGGTACTTTGGGTCAATGGCAGGGATATAGGCCACTCCCACGCCGGTGAAGGGGGTGGGGTCCACTCCCTCGAACATCCAGCCGGCGATAACTTCATCCCAGTAGTCCTGGGTGTAGAGGATGCGGTACACCGGCTGGAAGTAGGGCTGCCCCTCCGTGGTGTCATATTCTATGGTGACCTGCAAGATCTCCGCCTGTTCCGGATGGCTGGTGTAGTGGGCGCCCCAGTAGTCCCCGGCGCGGAAGGAGGCCAGGGCGTCCTCTTCCGAACGGAGGGGATAGACCAGCTTGCCCGGAGGCTCCAGCGTACCGGTGGAGGGAACAGCCTGGCGGATGACGCCGTTCTCCAGCGTGAAGCGATAGAAGGAGTAGTCGTAAAGCTGCATACTCAGCGATTGGAGGTCGGGGAAAGATACGAAGGTGGTTTGCGTGGTATGTGAGGTTCCGTCAAAGTTGTAGGTTGTCAGAGTTTCCTCGAACAAAGATAGGGGTTTGTTGCTGTGATTGTTTTGCAGATCATAGCGAAGTGCGTCCAGAAGCGGAGCCAGGTCGGAGCCGGGGAGAATGCTCCGGTGGTTGACCCCGTGTAGGACGATCTGGGTGCCGTCGGTGCAGTCCAGGGTCAGCCGGGGCTGGTCCGTCCCCGGCTCAAAGGTATAGCTGCCGGAGGTCAGCCCCAGGGACTGGGCGATGGACTCTGCCAGCGTGTGCATGAGTTCCTCCACCTCGTCGCTGGCCGCTATGTTGGGGTTCTCATAGACCGGCAGCTCGGTCAGCTCGTCCAGCCGTCCGGCGGTGGGGTTCTTCCCCATGAGCTGGCTGGGGTCGGTGACGATGGCGAAGTTCTCGTTCCACGCCTGGGAAGTGCCGGGGATGGGCGTAGGGGTCACCACCGGCTCCGGGGTGCGGGCCACGCCGGGGCCATTGGGGTCCGTTTCGGTCCGGCCGGACAGCCATACCCCGCCGGCGACCACTATGACCAGGGCTGCCGCCGTGGCCGCTGCCGCAAGAGGACGGCGGACAGAATGCTTTTTGGGTTTGGCCGCCTCCATGGCGGCCAGAGTGCGCGCCCGCCATGCGGGGGAGGGGGTCACGCCGCCCAGGGTGCTGCGGTAATCCTTGCTGTTCATGCCCATTCCTCCTTCAGCGCGTCTTTCAGCCTGGCTCTGGCCCGGCTCAGACGGGAGAGCACCGTGTTCCGGGGGCAGCCCAGCAGCTGCCCGATCTCAGCGGCAGTGTACCCCTCAATGTAGTGGAGGTACACCGGCCAGCGGTATTTGGGGGGTAAGGCGGCCACCGCCTCCAGCACGCCGCCGCTCTCCGGCGGAGGGACGGGGCCGTCCCGGCTGTCATCCAGGGGGACCACCCGCCTGCGCCAGGGGGAGCGCCCCCAGCTTTTGCAGCGGTTGGCGGTGGCCCGGATGAGCCAGGCCTTTAGGTGGGTCTCGTCAACAAAGGCGGGGTCGCACTGAATGAGACTTACAAAGACCTCCTGGGCCACATCCTCCCCGTCGTGGCGGGAGCCGGTGCCCTGGATGGCCATGCGGTAGACCAGGGGGGCGTATCGGTCCAGGATATCCTCACAGGAGAGGGGGCTGCCATTGAGGGTGGGCATTGCGTTCACTCCCTTCTTGTCCTTCTGACTGGAAAGCGCGGCGGCGGGGCCAATGATTGCGCTTTATGCAAAAAAGCGGGCGGCCATCGGGCCGCCCGCTTTTGATAGGCTGGTGATTTACTTGATCTCCCGGACGGGCACGGTCCAGATGTCCTGGGCGTAGTCCCGGATGGAGCGGTCGGCGGCGAAGATACCGGAGCGGGCGATGTTCATCAGAGACATCTTGTTCCACCGCTTGGGGTCCAGATAGGCCTGACCGGCCCGGGCCTGGGCGTCCCGGTAGCTCTCGAAGTCGGCCAGCAGCAGATACTCGTCGGCGGGGCCGCCGTCGCCGAAGAGGAGCCGGCGGGCGATATCGTCGTAGCTGATGCCGTCGCCGAAGCCCAGGTTGAGCTGCTCCACCACGGCCCGCAGGTCGCTGTTGTGGATATAGTACTCATAGGACTTGTAGCCGTTGTGCTTCAGCTCGGCCACCTCGTGGGCCTTCAGGCCGAAGAGGAAGATGTTCTCGTCGCCCAGTACCTGGTGCATCTCCACGTTGGCGCCGTCCAGGGTGCCGATGGTGACGGCGCCGTTCATCATGAACTTCATGTTGCCGGTGCCGCTGGCCTCCTTGCCGGCGGTGGAGATCTGCTCGGAGAGCTCGGAAGCGGGCATCAGCTTCTCGGCCAGGCTCACCCGGTAGTTTTCCAGGAAGACCACCTGGAGCCGGTCCTTGCAGATGGGGTCCTTGGCGATCATATCGGCCACGGAGTTGATGAGACGGATGATCCGCTTGGCCACAGCGTAGCCGGGGGCCGCCTTGGCGCCGAACAGGTAGGTGCGGGGGGTGAAGTCGAAATGGGCGTCGTTCTTCATCTTCTGGTACAGGTAGATGATGTGCAGCACATTGAGCAGCTGGCGCTTGTACTCGTGCAGCCGCTTCACCTGTACGTCGAACATGGCGTCGGTGTTGAGCAGGATGCCGTGCTCCCGGGCCACCCAGGAGGCGAAGGCCTTCTTGTTCTCGGCCTTGATCTCGCCCAGGCGGGAGAGCACGCCGGCATCGTTCTGGAACTTCTCCAGCTTCTTCAGCTCGTCGGGCTGGAGCAGATACTTGTCGTTGCCGCAGCAGTCCCGGATCAGCGCGTCCAGCCGGGGGTTGCACTCGCCTACCCAGCGGCGGTGGTCGATGCCGTTGGTGACGTTGGTGAACTTGTCGGGGGTGCGCTGATAGGCGTCGTGGAAGACGTCCTTTTTCAGAATGTCGGAGTGGAGGGCGGACACGCCGTTGATCTTGAAGCAGGCGCACACGCACAGGTTGGCCATGCGAACCTCGCCGCCCCAGATGATGGCCATGGGAGCCACCTTGGACAGGTCGCCGTGGAAGTAGTCGGTGAGGGTCTTCTGGTACCGGTTGGAGATCTCGATGAGGATCTGCCAGATCCGGGGCAGCAGAGACTCGATGAGCTGCTGAGGCCAGCGCTCCAGGGCCTCGGCCAGCACGGTGTGGTTGGTGTAGGCCACCGAGTGGGTGACGATATACCAGGCCTCATCCCAGCCGTATCCCTCCTCGTCCAGCAGGATGCGCATCAGCTCGGGGATGGCCAGGGTGGGATGGGTGTCGTTGATCTGGATCACATGCTTCTGATGGAAGTTGCGCAGGGTGCCGTACTCTGCCCGGTGTTTGCGCACGATGGACTGGATGGTGGCGGACACGAAGAAATACTGCTGCTTGAGGCGCAGGGACTTGCCCTCATAGTGGTTATCCTCCGGGTAGAGCACCTTGGAGATGGACTCCGCCATAGCCCGCTGCTCCACGGCCTTCAGATACTGGCCGGAGGAGAACAGGTGCATATCCACCGGAGTGGGGCTCTTGGCGTCCCACAGGCGGAGCAGGTTGGCGTGCTCGGTGTGGTAGCCGGAGATCTCCATATCCTTGGGCACGGCCAGAACCACGTCGTAGCCGGTGTGCTTGATACGGTGGTGGCCCAGCTCATCCCACTCGTCCTCCACCTTGCCGCCGAAGCGGACCTCCTCGGTCTCATCCATCTTGGGAATGAGCCAGGCGTCGCCCAGGCCCAGCCAGTTGTCGGGCAGCTCCACCTGCTGGCCGTCCACGATCTTCTGCTTGAAGATACCCAGCTCGTAGCAGATGGAGTAGCCGGTGGCGGGGATATCCAGGGTGGTCATGGAGTCCAGGTAGCAGGCGGCCAGGCGGCCCAGGCCGCCGTTGCCCAGACCGGCGTCGGGCTCGGTCTCAAAGAGGTCGGGCGCGGAGAAGCCCAGGCCCTCGATGGCCTCCTTCAGGGGCTCCAGCACGCCCAGGTTGTAGGCGTTCTTCATCAGGGAACGGCCCATGAGGAACTCCAGGGACAGGTAGTGGACCTGGCGCTGGTGGGTCTTCACGGCCTTGTCCTCGGCCTTCATCTGCCGCTCGGAAATGATATCCCGCAGCACCATGGCGCAGGCCTTGAACATATGCAGGCTGGTGGCCTCCTCCACGTCGCGGCCGAAGTTGCGGCGCAGTTTGCCTGTGATCAGGGTCATCAGCTCTTTTTTTGTGTATTTATGCAATGCAGACATCTCCTATATCAGTAGGATAGCGATAGTAAAGAACCACTCCGCAGGGAAAATCCCCCTGCGGAGCGGAATTTTATCATAACGGTGTTAGATTTGTCAAGAGAAGGCAGGCGATACAGTCACTTCCCGGTGACCCAGCTGTAGATCTCGCAATAGGCTGCGGCAGAGCGGGTCCAGGAGAAATCGGCGGTCATGGCATTGTGCTGCAGGGCCTTCCAGGCCTGCTTGTCGCTGTGGTAGAGATCCACCGCGGCGGCCAGCACGCCGGTCATCTCGTGGGCGTTGATGTTGGCGAAGGAGAAGCCGGTGCCCTCATTGGAGAGGCGGTTGTAGGGGACCACGGAATCCCGCAGACCGCCGGTCTCACGCACCACGGGGATGGTGCCGTAGCGCATGGCGATCATCTGACTCAGGCCGCAGGGCTCGGAGATGGAGGGCATGAGGAAGAGATCGGCGCCGCCGTAGATGGCGGTGGACAGGTTGGGGGAGTACATCATGTGGGCGGCAAAGCGGCCGGGATACTGATTCTGGGCCTGGCGGAAGGCCTCTTCAAAGTTCCAGTCGCCGGTACCCAGCACGATCATCTGCACATCCATGCCCATGATGTCGTGGATGGCGGCGGTGACCAGGTCAAAGCCTTTGTGCTTCACCAGCCGGGAGACACAGGCCACGATGGGGGTGCCCGGATTTTCCCGCAGACCGGAGATATGCTGCAGGGCGGCTTTGCAGGCCCCCTTGCCCGCCAGCTGCCCGGCGGAGAAGCACTGGGTCAGGCCCTTGTCCTGAGCGGGGTCGTACAGCTCGGTGTCGATGCCGTTGAGGATGCCCCGCAGCTTGTGGCGGTTGTCGGCAATGACTCCCTCCAGGCCGTGGGCGTAGAAGCTGTACTGAAGCTCGTCGGCGTAGGTGGGGGAGACGGTGGTAACATAGTCGGCGGCGTAGATGGCCCCCTTCATCAGGTTCACGTCCCCGTGATACGCCAGCATGTGCTCGTTGAAGTATCCGGCATTCAGGCCGAACAGGTCCTTCAGGGTCTGGTTGCCGTAGCGGCCCTGGTATTCGATGTTGTGGATGGTGAACACGCTCTTGGTGTCGCTGAGCTGGGGGATGCGGTGGCGCTCCTCCAGCAGATAGATGGGCACCAGAGCGGTCTGCCAGTCGTTGCAGTGGAGCACGTCGGGCCGCCAGTCCAGCCAGCCCACGGCCTCCACCACGGCCCGGGAGAAGTAGGCGAAGCGCTCTCCGTCGTCATAGTGGCCGTAGATAGAGGAGCGCTTGAAGTAGTACTCGTTATCCACGAACCAGTAGGTGACGCCGTCCCGTTTCAGCTCAAAGATGCCGCAGTAGGGGGTGCGCCAGGCCAGGGTGATGTGGAAGCACTGCAAAAAGGTCATCTGGCTGCGCCATTCCTCGCCGATCCCCTCATACAGCGGCAGGATCACACGGACGTCGTGCCCCTCCCGGGTCAGGGCCTTGGGGAGAGAACCGGCCACGTCGGCCAGTCCGCCGGTCTTGATAAAGGGGGCGCACTCAGAGGCGGCAAACAGGATATTCATAGATTACCTCCAACCATAAAATTACAGAAATGTCCTTTGGATAAGGTCATGGTAAGAAAGGGGAGGCGCGGCGCGCGGCCGACGCCTCCCCGTGAACATGGTCAGACGATCTCGTTTTTGGCGATAGCCAGCGGATAGGTGCTGTGGCCCATCAGCATCCGGCCGGGATTGACCCGGACGTTTTTGTCGGTGATGGCGTATTTCAATACAGCGCCGGCCTGGATGGTGGTGCCCTGCATCAGTACGCAGCCGGACACCTTGGCGCCCTTCTCCACCCGGACGCCCCGGAAGAGAATGGAGTTCTCCACCTCGCCCTCGATGATACAGCCATCGGCCACCAGGGAGTTGCTGGAGCGGGAGTCGGGGCCGTAGTAAGTAGAGGGGTCGGAGCGGTCCTTGGTGCGTACCGGGCGCTCGGGGACAAAAAGCTCCTCCCGGACCTTGGGGTCCAGCAGCTCCATGCTGCGGGCAAAGTAGCCCGCCACAGACTGGAGCCGGACAGCGTAGCCGTCAAACACATAGGGGACGATCTTCAGCTGGCCCACCATGGCCTGGAGGACGCCGGTGCTGAAGGAGTGGATGTTGTGAGCGGCGCAGTGGTCCACCAGGGAGAGCAGCAGCTCCTTTGAGAGGATATACACCTCCAGGGACTCGCAGCCCTGCGCGATAGCGGGATGGACCGACACGTCGGTGATCCGGCCGCCGGCGCCGACGGTAAAGTAGTCGCAGCCCTTGGGGTCGCCCTTGGGGTGGCCGGTGCAGACGGCGGTGATGTCGGCGTCGTTGCGGATGTGGGCCTCAAAGATGTCCCGCAGGGGCAGATTGACGGCCAGGTCGCCGCCGGCCAGCACAACGTGGTCCTGCCGGATATTTTGGAGGTAGGAGCGGATGCCCGCCAGGGCGTCCATGCGGCCCCGGTAGAGTCCCTCCCGCCGGCCGGAATAGCCGAAGGGGGGCAGGATGCGCAGACCGCCGTGCTTGCGGCTCAGGTCCCAGTCCTTGCCGGAGCCCACATGGTCTAGTAGGGATTGATAGTTGGCGTGTACGATCATGCCCACGTCGGAGATGCCGGCGTTGACCATGTTGGAGAGCATGAAGTCGATGACACGGTACCGTCCGCCGTAGGGGATGGAGCAGGTGTTGCGGTTCTGAGTCAGTTCCCGCAGGTCGGGGTTGGAAAGGTAGGAGAAGATGATGCCATGGAGGTTATTCATCATTTCGCCCCACCTCCTTTCACATTACGAGTAATCATGGCCTTGGGGGAGACCACAGCGTCGGGCCCCACGGTCAGGTTCTGGGCCACCACGGCCACGCCCCAATCCTCGGTGCCGTCGGGGGAGGTGCCCACCCGGGCCCGCTCGCCGATGACGCTGTTCTCCGCGACGATGGAGTACTCCACCACGGCGCCCGCCTTGACTACCGTTCCGGGCATCAGGATAGAGTAGCGCACCACGGCGCCCTCCTCCACCTTCACCGAGTGGAACAGGATGGAGTTTTCCACCGTGCCGTACACCTCACAGCCGCCGGTGACCATAGAGTGGACCGCCTTGGCGTCCTTGCCCATGAAATGGGGGGGCTTGGTGGGGGTGCGGGCGAAGATGGGCCACTCGGTATCGTACAGGTCGATGCCGTTGGCGGCGTTGGGGGAGAGCATATCCATGTTGGCATCCCACAGGGAGTCGATGGTGCCCACGTCTTTCCAGTAGCCCTTGAAGCGATAGGCGGTCATCTTCTCGCCGGCGTTGAGCATGGCGGGAATGATGTTCTTGCCGAAGTCGTTGGAGCTCTTCTCGTCCTCCTCGTCGGCGATGAGGTACTCCCGCAGCTTCTTCCAGGTAAAGATGTAGATGCCCATGGAGGCCAGATTGCTCTTGGGATGCTTGGGCTTCTCCTCAAACTCGTAGATATCGTCGTTCTCGTCCACGTTCATGATGCCGAAGCGGGGGGCCTCCTCCATGGGGACCTCCAGGACCGAGATGGTGCAGGCGGCCTGGGTCTCCTTGTGGCGGCGGAGCAGGTCGGCATAGTCCATTTTGTAGACGTGGTCGCCGGACAGGATGAGCACATAATCCGGATCGTAGGTATCCAGGAAGTTGATGTTCTGGTAAATGGCGTTGGCGGTTCCCTTGTACCAGGTGCCCTTCTCCCCCTCGCGCATATAGGGGGGCAGGATGTGGACGCCGCCGTAGGAGCGGTCCAGGTCCCAGGGTTCACCGTTGCCGATGTAGGCGTTGAGCTCCATGGGGCGGTACTGAGTCAGCACGCCCACGGTGTCAATACCGGAGTTGATGCAGTTGGACAGGGGGAAGTCGATGATGCGGTACTTACCGCCGAAGGGGACCGCGGGTTTGGCCACATGGCTGGTGAGAGCGTGCAGGCGACTGCCCTGCCCGCCGGCCAGCAACATGGCGACACATTCCTTTTTCATTCTATCACCTCAGTGCTTGAACTGAAACTAAATATGATCATTCCGGACCATCCGGAGGGATCAAGGATTCTTTTTGCCCTTGCGGACCGCCGGCTTGGGGGCGGGCTCTTTCACCGCGGGAGCGGCGGCCTTCTTGGCCATGGCGGGCTTGGGGGCGGGCTGCTTCACCGCGGGGGCGGCGGCCTTCTTGGCCACGGCGGGCTTGGGAGCGGGCTGCTTCACCGCGGGGGTCGCGGCCTTCTTGGCCACGGCGGGCTTAGCGGCTGCTTTTTTCACTGCGGGAGCGGCGGCCTTTTTCCGCGCCGCCGGTTTGGGGGCCTCCGCACCCTCCGCCTTTTTCTTGCGGACGGGGAACTTGCGGGTACACTGATAGACCGCTGCGCTCATGGGGGGCAGGGAGATGGTAATGGACTGCGCTCTGTCCTGGCTTTCCACATAGCGGCTGCGGACAGGCTCGTGGTCGCCCCGGCCCTGGCCGCCGAAGGCGGCATCATCAGAGTTGAAGATGCAGGTATATGTACCGGGGACGGGCACGCCCACAGTGTAGCCGGTGCGGTCCACCGGGGAGAAGTTGCACACCACCACCAGAGCGTTGCCCTTGGTGTCCTTCCGCAGGAAGGCGATGGTATTGGCCTGGTTGTCGTCGGCCTCGATCCACTCAAAGCCCTCCCAGGAGAAGTCCATCTCCCACAGCTCGGGACGGGCCAGATAGAGGGCGTTGGCCTGTTTGAAGAACTCCTGAAGCTGGCGGTGAGGTTTGGCCCACTCCTGCTCCGGGTCCAGCAGGTGCCAGTCCAGGGAGTGCTCGTAGTGCCACTCGTTCCACTGGCCGAACTCGCTGCCCATCATCAGCAGCTTTTTGCCGGGATGGGTGAGCATATAGGTGTAAAAGGCGCGCACACCGGCAAACTTTTCCTCGTTGGTGCCCGGCATCTTGTTGATGAGAGAGCCCTTCATGTGGACCACTTCGTCGTGGGACAGGGGGAGCACGAAGTTCTCCGAGAAGGCGTACATCAGCGAGAAGGTGATGTCCTTGTGGTTGAACTGCCGGAAGTAGGGATCCAGCTTGATGTAATGGAGGATGTCGTTCATCCAGCCCATATTCCACTTCAGGTTGAAGCCCAGGCCGCCCTCCAGGCCGCCCTCGCCCACCGGGTGGGACACCCGGGGCCAGGCGGTGGATTCCTCAGCGATCATCATCACATCGGGATGGGCCTGGAAAATATGACTGTTGAGCTCCTGAATGAATTCCACGGCCTCCAGGTTTTCGTGTCCGCCGAACACATTGGGGACCCACTCGCCCCCCTGGCGGCCATAGTCCAGATAGAGCATGGAGGCCACCGCGTCCACCCGCAGTCCGTCAATGTGGAACTGCTCCAGCCAGAAGAGGGCGGAGGAGAACAGGAAGGAGCGGACCTCGTGCCGGGCGTAGTCGAACACCCGGGTGCCCCAGTCGGCGTGCTCACCCTTACGGGTATCGGCGTACTCATAGCAGGGTTCACCGTCAAATTCGTACAGACCAAAGGCATCCTTGGGGAAGTGGGCGGGCACCCAGTCCAGAATGACGCCGATGCCGGCCTGATGGAGCTGGTCCACCAGCCACATGAAGTCGTGGGGGGTGCCGTACCGGCTGGTAGCGGCGAAGTAGCCGGTGCACTGGTAGCCCCAGGAGGCGTCCAGGGGATGCTCGGTGATGGGGAGCAGCTCCACATGGGTGAAGCCCATCTCCTTCACATAGGGGACCAGGTATTTGCCGATGTCCCGGTAGGAGAGCATCTCGTCGTCGCCGGTGCGCCGCCAGGAGCCCAGGTGGACTTCATAAATATTCAGGGGTTTCTGGTAAATGGGATTCTTTTTCCGGCGGGACATCCAGCCGGCGTCGCCCCAGCCATAGCCGGACAGATCGTACAGCTTGGAGGCGTTGCCGGGGCGGGTCTCGGCGTGGAAGGCGTAGGGGTCGGCCTTGGCCAGTACCCGCCCGGAGGCGGTGTGGACGGCGAACTTATAGCTGTCGTACTGGTGCAGCCCGGGGATGAAGGTCTCCCAAACGCCGTCGGAAAGCAGTTCCATGGGGTGGTCGGAGTCGTTCCAGCCGTTAAAATCGCCCATCACGGCTACCGACCGGGCGTGGGGCGCCCAGACCCGGAAGACCCAGCCGTCCTGTCTGTCACGGACTGCGGGGTGGGAGCCCATGAATTCCTGAGCCCGGACCGCATGTCCCTGAGAAAAGTCCTGGAGGATCGTATTCGGTTTGGTGGAAGCCATAGCTATCCTCTCCTTGTTGGGAACAGCCCCAGTTCAGTCGAAATGACGTAAACTGGGGGTTCTTGTCATTGATGATAAATAAAATCCAAAATGAGCGGAATTTATTTGTGTAAAGTATACAACGATATGGAGAGATAGTCAAGACACGGATTACCAATCCAGATGTAAAATTTCCAGCAACATACGCAATCTCTTTTGTAAAGAACGCGCAGGGACAGCCGCGGCTTATCTGCGGCTGTCCCTGCGAGAACTACATCAGCCTGCCATCAGCAGGGTGCGCACCAGGCGCAGGAAGATGCCGGGAGCGCTGAGCCGGGACACGGCCCGGTCGGCCACGATGGGGATGCGGGCCAGGGTCTGACCTCCGGCGGTGACCGTCATCCGGCCCAGGATCTGCCCGGACTCTACCGGGGCCTCCACATCCTGGCACAGCTCCAGCTGGGTCTCCACCTGGTTGACAAGGTCCCGGCTGACCAGGATGCGGGTGGACTGAGCCAGCACGGGCTGAACCGCTTCCTGTTCTCCCAGCAGCACCTCCACTGGCGGGAGGGCCTGGGAGGGGTGGATATCCACCATGGTGTAGGCGGCGAACCCGTAGTTGAGCAGGGCCTGGGCCGCCGCCGTCCGGGCGTCCCGGGTGGGCGCCTTGAGGATGACGGCGATGAGCTCCATGCCGTCCCGCTCCGCCGTGGCGGAGAGACAGTAGCCGGCGGAGTCGGTGGAACCGGTTTTCAGCCCGGTGGCGCCCTGATAGAAGCGGATCAGCTTGTTGGTGTTGGCCAGCTGGAATTGTCCGCCCCGCAGCGAATCCATCCAGATGGTGGTGTAGTCCCGGATGGAGGGGTGGCTGCGGATGAGCTCCCGGCTCATCAGGGCGATGTCGTAGGCGGAGGTGAGGTGGCCCGCCGCCGGCAGGCCGGTGCAGTTGACAAAGCAGGTGTCCCCCATGCCCAGCTGGGCGGCCCGCTCGTTCATTTTGACCACAAAGGCCTCCTCGCTGCCGCAGAGGTGCTCGGCCAGGGCCACCGAGGCGTCGTTGCCCGAGGCCACCGCCACCGCCTTGAGCAGATCGTTTACCGTCATCTGCTCTCCCTCCTTTAAATAGACCTGGGAGCCCCCCATAGAGGCGGCCCGGGCGGACACGGTGACCACATCCTCCCGTGAGAGGCTGCCGCTGTCGATGGCCTCCATCACCAGCAGCAGGGTCATGACCTTGGTGACGCTGGCGGGCTCCAGCTTGTCGTGGGCGTTCTGCTCCTGCAGAATGGTCCCCGTCTCCTTCTCCATCAGCACGGTCCCCGCCGCCTCTACGGCGGGGGCAGCCGCGGCGGATGGGGCGGCCTGGACGGGCAGGGCCAGTAGGGTGGCGGCCAGCAGGGCCGCGGCCAGTTTTTTCATCGTCTGTGACGCCTCCAATGCTCAAATGCTCTGTTGGAGAGGATATGGAGGGCGGCTGGCTTCTATACGGCCTTTGACGGGGGTAAAATTTTCTGCTACAATGGCAAAAATCATCAACCTGTGGGGGGAGAACGGATATGGAACACACCATCGCGGTCATTTTATCCGGCGGGCAGAGCCGGCGGATGGGACGGGATAAGGCGGGGCTGTCCCTGGCGGGGCGGAGCTTTCTGGACCGGAGGTGGGAGGAGCTGGCCCACCTCTTCGACGGGATCTATGTGTCGGTGGACCGGCCCGGGCGCTATCCGGGCCGGCGGGAACTGGCCGACCTGCGGCCTGGCCAGGGGCCGCTGGCGGGGCTGGAGGCCGCCTTCCGCCGCACCGGGGCGGAGGCGGTGTTTCTGGCTGCTGTGGATCTGCCCTTTGCCGCCCCGGAGCTGGCCCAAAAGGTGCTGGCCGGGGCGGGGGACGGGGATGCCTGCGTCATCCGGCGGCGGGACGGGAGAGCGGAGCCCCTGTTTGCCCTCTACCGCCGCAGCTGCCTGCCCGCACTTACCGCCTGTCTGGACGAGGGGCGGCGGGCGGTGAAGGCCCTGCTGGACCGGGTAGACTGCCGCTGGGTGGAGGAGGATGATCTGGAAGGATTTGATTTGGAACGGGCCCTGTGGAACATCAATACGCAGGCGGATTTCAGCCGGGCGGCGGAGTGTCGGGAAGAAAAGTGAAAATTCCTCTTTACAATAACACTTTAGTGTGGTAATATACGAAAGCAACAAGACCGACACTGTTTGGAGGAATGAATATGAAACGCAGACTGACCGCTCTGGCCCTTGCGCTGGGCCTGACCGTTACCCTGACCGCCTGCGGCGGCACCAGCAACGCCCCTGCCGGAAACAGCGAGACCCCCGGCGCCAGCACTGAAACGCCCACCGGCGGCGAGGGAGGGACCCTGAAGATCGGCTATACCCTCTTTGAGCCCATGAACTATATCGGCGAGGACGGGCAGCTCACCGGTTTTGAGACTGATTTTGCCACAGCCGTGTGCGAAAAGCTGGGCCTGGAGCCCGAGTTTGTGGAGATCAATTGGGACGCCAAGATCATGGAGCTGGACTCCAAGAACATCGACTGCATCTGGAACGGCATGACCATCACGCCGGAGCTGGAGGAGGCCCTGTCCATTTCCGACCCCTACATCAAGAACTACCAGGTGGTGGTGATCCGGGCCGCCGACCTGGAGAAGTATTCCACCACTGAGTCCCTGGCCGGGGTCAACCTGGAGGCCGAGGCCGGTTCCGCCGGTGAGAAGGCCATTCAGGAGGACGAATTCCTCAGCCAGGCCAGCTACACCTCCGTGGTGAAGCAGACCGACGCTCTGCTGGAGGTCAAGACCGGCGCCGCCGACGCGGCAGTGATGGACTATGTGCTGGCCAATGCCCTGGTGGGACAGGGAGACTATTCCGACCTGGCGATGATCCCCGAGCTGGAGCTGTCGGTGGAGGAGTACGGCATTGGCTTGCGCAAGGAGGATACTGAGCTGACCCAGAAGGTCAACGAGGCCATGCAGGCCCTGATCGAGGACGGGACCCTGAACGAGCTGGCGGTGGAGTACGGCCTGGAGGCCCAGCTGCTGGCCAACCAGTAAAACAGAGTCGGACGGAGGCCAGAAATATGGCCTCCGTCCGTGTGAGTAAGGAGAAAAGCTATGTCGTTTCAGACCGTGACCGCCATGCTGCTGGAGGGCTTCCAGCTCAATATCCAGCTGTTTGTGGTGACCCTGGTGCTCTCGCTGCCCCTGGGTCTGCTGGTGTCCTTCGGCACCATGAGCTCCTTTAAGCCGCTGAGCCTGGTGCTGCGGTTTTATGTGTATCTCATGCGGTCCACTCCCCTGATGCTCCAGCTGGCCATTGTGTTCTATCTGCCCGGTATCCTGTGGGGGCCGGGGCACTCCCTCTCCCGGATGGGGGCGGCGGTACTGGCTTTCGTACTCAATTATGCCGCCTATTTTTCCGAGATCTTCCGGGGCGGCATCCAGGACATCCCCAAGGGACAGCGGGAGGCGGGGCAGGTGCTGGGCATGACCCGGAAGCAGATCTTTTTCCAGGTCACGCTGCTCCAGCTGGTCAAGCGCATCGTGCCCCCCATGGGCAACGAGATCATCACGTTGGTGAAGGACACCTCCCTGTCCAACTTCATCATGGTGGGGGAGATCATCAAGGTGGCCAAGGATTTCGGCAACAAGGCCATGATCTGGCCCCTCTTCTACGCCGGGGTGTTCTTCCTGGTGTTCAACGGTGTGGTGACCCTGATTTTGAGCCGGACCGAGAAGAAGCTGAGCTATTTCCAGGTGTGAGAGGAGAGACGACATGATGATCTTACAGGTGGAGGACATTCGGAAGAGCTTTGAAAAGACCCAGGTGCTGAAGGGGATCGACTTCTCCCTGGAGGAGGGACAGGCCCTGGCTATCATCGGCTCCTCCGGCTCCGGCAAGACCACCCTGCTGCGCTGCCTGAACTTTCTGGAGACCCCGGACGGAGGCAGGATCCTGGTCAACGGCGAGACCCTCTTTGATGCCGGCGACCCCGCCACCCAGCGGGAGAGCGAGGTGCGGAAAAAGCGGCTCCACTTCGGCCTGGTGTTTCAGTCCTTCAATCTCTTTCCCCAGTACACCGCTTTGGAGAACGTGACCCTGGCCCCCGGGCTGCTGGCCCAGGAGCGGCCCGACTTCAAGCAGAACAAGCGGCAGATCATGGAGAAGATCCGGGAGGAGGGCCGGGCGCTGCTGGCCCGTATGGGACTCAGCGAGCGGGCGGATCACTACCCCCATCAGCTCTCCGGCGGCCAGCAGCAGCGGGTGGCCATCGCCCGGGCGCTGGCCCTCAAGCCGGATATCCTGTGCTTTGACGAGCCCACCTCCGCCCTGGACCCGGAGCTCACCGGAGAGGTGCTCAAAGTGATCCGCTCTCTGGCGGAGCAGAGGACCACCATGATCATCGTCACCCACGAGATGGCCTTCGCCCGGGACGTGGCCGATCAGGTGATTTTCATGGACGGCGGCGTCATCGTGGAGCAGGGCCCGGCCCGGCAGGTCATCGAGTCCCCCCGGGAGGAGCGGACCCGCCAGTTCCTGTCCCGGTATTCTGAGAATTGAAAATTCGTCGGGAGCGTGGTATCATATCGGTCGATACCGCGCTCTTGCGTTAGGAGGCATGGGGGGCGCCAGCGCCGCCCCGGAACACAGGAAGGAACGAGGCAGATGGACGAGAGCATGTTTTTGCCGGTGCTGTCCCACTTTGAAAACGGGAACTTCTGGACGGCCAGCGGCGGCCGGATGCGCTACCGGGTGGACCCGGTAAAGGGGGATGAGAATACGCCCCCGTCCCTGACCGCCCAGGTGTGGGAGGGACCCTGGCGGCTCCAGGACAGTACCGTGGAGGAGACCAGGCAGTTTCCCATGACCGAGGAGGGGCTGGAGGAGGTGCGGGCGTGGGCGCTTGGCTGGCAGGAGAGCATCAATGCCCGGCCCCCCAGGAGTCTGGCGGAGACCCTCCGGGCCAGAGACGCCCGCCGGGCGGAGCTGGAGACAGAAAAAGCACAGGCGGAATGACCGATGGGGTGGGATGAGCATAGGATGACCCGGAGGGGTTGCCATGCACATCACAGAGCATATTCTCACCAACAGCGACTGTTACAAGGCCGGGCGGACCATCAGGCCCCGGGGCATCATGGTCCACTCCACCGGGGTGGCCCAGCCTGACGTCAATGTGTTTCTCAAGGCCTGGAACAAACCGGGGGTGGACGCCTGCGTCCATGCCTTTGTCCACCAGGGGGCGTCACCGAGACCCTGCCCTGGAACTGGCGGGGGTGGCACGCCGGCGGCGGGGCCAACAACACCCACATCGGATTTGAAATTCTGGAGCCCGCCGGACACAGCTACAGGGGCGGAACCATGATCGGGTACGACCCGGAAAAGAACGGCCCCTACTTTCAGCGGGTCTACAACACGGCGGTGGAGCTGTGCGCCTATCTGTGCCGGCAGTACAGCCTGGACCCGGAGCGGGACATCATCGACCATGCCGAGGGCTTCCGGCTGGGCCTGGCCTCTGACCACGGCGATGTGGGACAGTGGTTTCCCAAGCACGGCAGGAGCATGGATACCCTTCGGGCCGACGTGAAGGCGACGCTGAAGGGAGGTGGACCGGAGATGACACAGGAGCAGCTTGACGCCGCCCTGACGGCCAGGGAGGAGGCGATCTCCGCCCGGGCGGTCAGCAGCTGGGCCGGGGAGGCCTGGCGGAAGGCGGAGCGGGCGGGAATTTTGGACGGCACCGCCCCCGGCGCGCCCCTGACCCGAGAGCAGGCGGCTCTGGTGCTGGACCGGCTGGGGCTGCTGAACGAGTAAAAACAAAGGAGAAGAGAACGATGACCTGGGGAACCTATTATTTCTTTTATCAGTGCCCGCAGTGCGGCAAAAAGTACCGCTATGAGCTGGAGTTTGCCTCCGACCCGGAGTTTGGCTTCTGCCCTGACTGCAATGTAATGGGCACCTTCGTGGGGGAGACCAAGGACAACAAGCAGGGTGAAGACAAGTTCGTGGACTACGAGTTTGTCTGATCAAAAAAGTGGCAAAGCCACTTTTTTGAAAGAGTTGCAGCCGCCGCGCGCAGACTTTGTCCGCTGTAAGCGGGTTGGACTTTTTTCGCGCCTGCGGTCGCAGCTGCGCAGCCGCCGGCGGCTTTGCCGCCTTGCGGACGTGGCGTGCCCCTTGGGGGTAAACTCTGCGAGGCTATTAAAAAAGGACGCCGAAAGGCGTCCTTTTTTTGGTCAGTCGGGGCGTTTGGCGGTGCCGCTCTGGGTGATATCCAGCATGTCGGCAGTGATGTCGGTGTCGTAGGGGTTGAGACCGGAGGTGTTGACGATGTCCAGCACCTGGTCGGGGTAGAGCTCGTAGCACCAGTCCCAGCCCTTGTAGCTGACCGAGCCGTCTCCCGGCAGGGAGTCGGTGGAGACATTGGAGAAGTCGAAGCTCAGGCCCTTGTCGGCAAAAAAGGCCAGATCCGTGATGGTGAGGTCGGTCTCCACATTCTCCATAAAGATGTCGTAGTAGGTGGGCAGATTCAGGGGCTGGGAGATGGCCTTTTTCAGCACGGCCATGATCAGCTCCCGCTGGGTCCTGGTGCGCCCGATATCGGCGTCGGGATAGGCGTCGTAGATGTTATGGGGGTAGACGCCGGGACCGTCGGAGTTTTTGCGGCAGCGGACCACCTTCAGCGCGTCAGACCCGCTGAGGTACTGCATGCCGGGCTCAAAGTGGATGTGCAGGTCCTGGGCGGGGTCGTCGTAGGACATGTGGACGGGGACGTTGAAGTTGACGCCCCCCACCGCGTCCACCAGCCGGATAAAGCCCCTGGTGTTGACCTTCACATAGAAGTCGATGGGGAAGCCCACGATCTTGCGGACCTCCTCCTTCAGGGCCTCGATGCCGTTGTAGGGGTACACGCCGCACAGCTTGTGGTAGTGCTTCCCCGAGGGGGACAGACCCTCCACCAGGGTGTCCCGGGGAAGGGAGACCATGGCGATGTGCTGGGCCACGGTGTCATAGGTGGCCACGATCATGGTGTCTACGTTGCCGCTGGCCTGGTCGCTGGCGCACAGCAGGAAGGTGTAGGTATACTCCTTGCGCTGGCGGGCGGGGGCGGCGCTCTCGTCCGGAGCTGGGGAGATGCCGGACTGTCCGGCGCTCTCTGTCGGCGGAGGGCTCTCCTGGGACAGCTCGGGCGGGCGGGCCAGCAGCCGGAAGGCGGCGTAGAGCAGGACAATGAGGACGGAGAGGGCCACCAGGATGGTAAACAGGACACTGGCTACCCGCCGCCCGGTGGACAGAGGAGCTTTTTGGGGCTTCATGAGCCGTTTGGCCATGGGGAACACGCCTTTCTCTAATGCCGCGCGTTCTGTGCGCGGGCGGATCGCAATGACCGCATTATATCCAATTAGACGCTCTGACACAAGAGAAAGTTTGAGTTGCTGCGGCTTTTTTTGACAGAAAATGACCTATTCCCGGCCTACAAACCGGCTGCGGATGCTGAGAGCGGCGGCGGTGAGGGCGTTGACCGCCCCCAGCAGGTCCAGCAGCAGCTGATTTTGGCGGGTCAGCTCCTCCAGCACCCGGTCCATGGCCTGATCTTCCGCCGGCGGACGGGCACAGGGACAGGGAAGGTGGATGGGGTGGGCATACCGCCGCATGACCGGCTCCGGCGGCGGGCAGCGGGGCGCGGCCGGGGCGCAGACAGGCTGATCCATGGCAAAACACCTCCTTTCCGCCTATTATCCTATGCGTTCCGGCCCGCTGAGGTACAAGGGGCAGAATTGGGGAAATTGACCGTTGACATTTTCAGGGGAAATGGTACACTGAACTGGACCGTATGAGGAGAAAGACTTCCGCGGTCTCTACTGGAAAGGAACGCGATCTGCTATGAAGAAAAAACTGCTTGCGCTGGGCCTGGCCCTGGCGATGACGCTGGGCCTGGCCGCCTGTGCGCCCAATAACGACGGTGGAGAGAGCACTCCGCCTGTTGAGACCACCCCTGCCGTTCAGTCTCAGGAGAGCGAGACCCCCGCCCCGGAGGGGGTGGAGATCCGCCTGGGCCTGCTCAACGGCCCCACCGGCATGGGAGCCGCCAAGCTGCTGGCGGACAACGATGCCGGGGAGACTGTAAACCGCTATGTGGTCACCACCAGCTCCGACCCCGCCGCCGATATCGTGCCCAAGCTGAACAGCGGCGAGCTGGATATCGCCGCTCTGCCCACCAACGTGGCCGCCAATCTGTACAACAAGACCGGCAAGGTGCAGATACTGGCCCTCAACACCCTGGGCGTGCTCCACATCCTGGAGAACGGCGATGCGGTCAATACCCTGTCCGACCTGTCCGGCCGGACCCTGTACGCCATCAACCAGGGCACCAATACCGAGTTTGTGCTGGACTACCTGCTGACCCAGAACGGCCTGGACCCGGATGCCGACGTGGACATCCAGTGGAAGACCAGCGAGGAGGTCACCTCTCTGATGGCCTCCGGTGAGATCGACCTGTGTATGCTCCCTGTCCCCGCCGCCACCTCCGTGCTGATGCAGAACAGCGATGTGCGGGATGCGGTGGACCTGAGCGAGGCATGGACCCAGTCCGGGGCCGCCGGCACCTTCACGATGGGCTGCGTGGTGGTGCGCGCCGCCTTCGCTCAGGAGCACCCCGAGGCGGTGGCGGCCTTCCTGACGGAATATGAGGCGTCCATCAACTATATCAAGGACAACCCGGAGGAGGGCGGCCAGCTCATCGAGCAGTACGGCATCGTGCCCAAGGCTGCCATCGCCACCGCCGCGATCCCCCAGGCCAACATGATCTTTGCCGCCGGGGAGGATCTGAAATCCATCTCCAGCTACTATGAGGTGCTCTTTGCCGCCGACCCCACTTCGATCGGAGGTTCCATCCCCGATGACGCATTCTACTACATTCCGTAATTGGAAGCCGGAAAAAGTACTGCGAGCTGTCATACCCCTGGCCTTTTGGCTGGGGGTTTGGCAGCTTGCGGCTTTTTTGGTGGATCTGCGCACCGATGGCCACGGGGCTGTGCTGCTGCCCTATCCCATGCTGGTGGCACAGAGGCTGCTGACCCTGGCGGGGCAGTCCGCCTTCTGGCAGGCGGCGGCAGTCACCCTGGGCCGCATTTTCGGCGGCTTTGCCCTGGGGGTGGCGGTGGGGGCTGCTGTGGCAGCGGCTACCTCCGCCCTGCGGGCGGCGGACTGGGTGCTCACGCCGGCGGTCAAGGTGATCCGGGCGGTCCCGGTGGCCTCCTTTATTGTGCTGGTGCTGCTGTGGGCCCCCTCCTCCGGCTGGGTGCCCGCCATTGTGTCCGGCCTGATGGTGCTGCCGGTGCTGTGGGGCAACGTGAGCCGGGGGGTGGCCCAGACCGACCCCCTCCTGCTGGAGGCCGCCCGGGCCTACCGCTTTGGCCGGGGCAAGACCTTCCGCCTGGTCTACCTGCCCTCGGTGCTGCCCTACTTTGCCAGCGGCTGCGCCACCGGCCTGGGTCTGGCCTGGAAGGCGGGGGTGGCGGCGGAGGTGCTGTGCCAGCCCAGGATGGCCATCGGCACCCAGCTGTACCGGGCCAGGATTACCCTGGAGACCCCCGACCTCTTTGCCTGGACAGCGGTGGTCATCGTGCTGAGTTTCCTGCTGGAATATGTGCTGGGCTTCCTGTTCCGGCGGCTGGGAGGGGCTAAAACGTGATATCGGTCAAAAATATTACTGTCCGTTTTGCAGAAAAGACGGTGCTGGACCAATTTTCCCTGGAGCTGCCGGAGGAGGGGATCACGGCCCTGTCCGGCCCGTCGGGCTGCGGCAAGACCACCCTGCTGCGGGTGCTGGCGGGGCTCCAGCCGGTGGAGGGGGGGACGGTGACGGTCCCGGAGCCGCCGGTCATCCTCTTCCAGGAAAACCGCCTGTTGCCCTGGCGGACGGTGGAGCAGCACGTTACCGATGTGCTTCCCCGGAGCCGCCGGGAGGAGGCGGGCCGGTGGCTGGCTCTGGTGGAGCTGGAGGGGGAGGAGCGGACCTGTCCCGCCGCCCTGTCCGGCGGCATGGGCCGGCGGCTGTCCCTGGCCCGAGCCCTGGCCTGCGGCGGGGGAGTGCTCCTGCTGGACGAGCCCTTTGCGGGGGTGGATGCCCCCCGGATGCGCCGCATCCTGGAGCGGATCCGGGCGCTGGGGACGCCGGTGGTGCTGTCCAGCCATGAGAGGGAGACGGTGGCTCTGTGCGACCGGGTGATCGAGCTGTCCGGCCCGCCGCTGCGTCCGGCTTAAGAAAAACAGCCGATATTTTTTCAATATTACAAAGGTTTTGTGAACAAAGGCGAAAGCGCGTTGCGCTTTCGCCTTTTTGTGATACAATGATGGTCATGATTTTTGGTAAAGGCAGCGTAATGAATATGAATGATCCCATGAAAACAGAGACCATCCGGCCGGAGCAGGAAAAGAGCTCCGGCCATTCCGGCCCGGAGCGCGCGCGGTCCCGCCTGCGCTGGCCCAAGCTCCCCCTGACGCCCCGGCAGTACGGGTGGGTCACTGCGGTGCTGCTCATCGTGGTGCCGCTGATCTCCTTCACGATGGTGGAGTACTTAAACTATAATAATCCCTGGCAGGACTTCAGCGGGGCCCAGATCATCCTCAATCTGGCGTGGTATTACCTGGCGGAGCTGGTGTTCTACTTCCTGCGGGGACGGCGCAGCGGGGCCATCCGGCTGGGGTTGCTGGTGACCTGGGGCTTTGGCTTTGCCAACCACTACCTCATTGCCTTCCGCGGCCGGACCCTCTTCCCCGGGGACTTCCTCTGCCTGGGTACCGCCCTCAATGTGGCGGGGGGATACGACTACCGCCTGTCCCAGCGGCAGGGGGTGACGGTGCTGATCCTGGCGGCGGTGCTGCTGGCGCTCTCCCTGCTGCCCAGGGAGCCGCGAAAAAAGTTCTCCTGGAAGGTGTTTCTCCCCTCGGCGGGGGTGGCGGCGGCCTTTCTGGCGGTGTTTTTCGGCACCGGACTGGTGGAGGGGCTGGGCATCGAGCCCTCCATGTGGACCACCCGGGGCAACGGCCTGGCCCTCAACTTTACGGTGTGCATGAAGTACATGAAGTCGGAGAAGCCGGAGACCTATGACCAGGAGACCCTGGACGCCCTGGCGGAGGAGAACGGCAGCGACGATGTATCGGTAAGCGTGGTGGACCCGGACGGGACCATCCGGCCGGTGAATGTCATCGTCGTTATGAACGAGTCCTACTCCGACCTGTCCGTGCTGCCGGGGGTGGAGACCAACCGGGACGCGATGCCCTTCTTCCACGCGCTCACGGAGAACACCATCAAGGGCTGGGCCTACTCCTCTGTGTTCGGCGGCACTACTGCCAATTCGGAGTATGAATTCCTCACCGGCAACACCACCGCCTTCCTGCCCGCCGGTACGGTGCCCTATCAAATGTACGTCTCCGACGGGGACCCCACCCTGGTGGGCCAGATGTCCGACCTGGGGTACACCACCATCGCGTCCCATCCCTACCGCGCTTCCGGCTGGAACCGTCCCACGGTGTATCAGAACTTCGGCTTTGACCAGGTGTACTTTGAGGGGGACTTTCAGGACCGGGAATACATGCGGGGGGACGAAAAGACCGGATATGTCACCGACCAGTGTAACTATGAGAACCTGATCCGGCTCTATGAGGAGAAGGAGGCAGGGGAGCCGCTCTTCCTCTTCAACATCACCATGCAGAACCACAGCGGCTATCAGATGTCCTGGGACAACCTGCCCCGGGAGGTGTGGCTCACAGGGGCGATGGAGAACCGGTTCCAGACGGTGAACCAGTACCTCTCCCTCATCTACCAGAGCGACCTGGCCCTGGAATATCTCATTGATTATTTCTCTCAGGTGGAGGAGCCCACCATGATCCTCCTCTTTGGGGACCATCAGCCCCAGGTGGCCACCAACTTTTACACCCAGGTGCTGGGGGACGACCCGGATACCGCCCTGGCCCAGAAGAAGCAGATGGTGCCCTTCGCCCTGTGGGCCAATTACGACATCCCGGAGGCGGATGGGGTGGAGCTCTCCCTCAACTACCTGTCCACCCTGCTGCTGGAGACCGCCGGTCTGCCTCTGACCGGCTACCAGAAGTTCCAGCGGGAACTGTGGGAGCAGGCTCCGGTGATCAACACCCTGGGCGTCCGGGACGCACAGGGCGGCTGGTACGGCGAAAACGAGGCTCTGCCCGCCGAACTGGACGCCGCCGTTGAGGCATATAAGGTGCTGCTGTACAACAACATTTTTGACAAGTCCGACCGGCTGGAAAACTTCTTTTCCCTGACCGGCCCGGCTGAATAACAAACGGGCCCCCGGAGGAAGCTCCTCCGGGGGCCCGTTTTGTTTAACACAGTCCCAGGATATAACGGCACAGGAAGCGCTTGTACCAGGGCAGGGCCTTGTCCGCCAGGGCGGAGCCGGTGCGGGCGGCCTCCACGGCGGCGAGCCGCTCCTCCTCCGTCAGGGTGTGGGGGCTGAACTGGGCCTTTTTGGCCAGCGCAAAGACGAATGCGGGGATATCCCCGCCCCAGCGGGCCAGCTTCTTCAGGTGGAGGTAGGCGGCGATGACCGCCCGGTTGGTGTCCGCCTGCCGGAAGTTTCGTTCCCGCCGTGCGCGGCCAAGGAACCGGCGGATGGGGAAGGCCAGCGCCGCCAGAAGGACCGCCAGGGGGATCAGGATGACCCGCAGGTCCAGCGGTGCGGCCTCATCCCGCTCGTTCTCCGGTTCGTCATGGGGGGCGGAGGGCCGGGCGCTGGCCTGGGGCGCCTGGGTGGCGGCGGGCGTAGGCGCCGCAGTGGGTGTGGGGGTGGGTTCCACGGTACCGCTCTGGCCGGGGCTGCTGCCGGCGTAGGCGGGCGTGACCTCCACCGGCTCCCAGCCGTAGCCGTCGATATAGACCTCCACCCAGGCGTGGGCGGCGGAGTCGGGGACATTCACATGGCCGGAGGCGGGCACGTCGGCCACATAGCCGGTGACGTACCGGGCGGGGATGCCCATATACCGCAGAATCAGGGTGGCGGCGGAGGCAAAGTGCATGCAGTAGCCTTCGTGGCTCTCGGTCAGGAAATAGGACACGAAGTCCTCTCCTTCCGGGGTAGCGGGGGTGTCCGGGTTGTACTCCGCCAGACCGTCCAGGTAGGCGGCTACGATGTTGGCCATTATCATGGGGTATGCCCGTGTGACATCCGTTTCTTGGACGTTACCGCGTTGGAATAGCTCCAGATAGGCCTGATAGGCGGGGTTCTCTGTTCCGCCGGGGAGATGGCCGGGCATATCTGTAGCCAAGTCCTCAATAACGGCATCCAAAGCGTCCACAACATCTTCATACACAGCCATGTAGGAGCTCTCATAAACAAACTTGGTATAGGTGCCCTCGGCCTGGCTGGCTTCCCCCGGCAGCTCCGCTCCCGACAGGGGATCGCAGCCGGGCTGGACGTATACCGTGTGGGTCCGCACACCGTCCCCCCGGGCCAGCCAGGCATCATTGACAAATTTGGTCCCGCTGAGCTCGTCGGGCCGGGAGAGGATGTGGTAGGGGACATACACATAGTCCGGGTCGGCCCCCACGTTGCGGACGGTGACCCTGGCGTAGTCCTTATTGGGGTAGCTGTCCCGATCTGCCAAAGCGGGGAAGTTCAAAGGCTGGAAGCCCTCCAGGGAGGGATAGAACACACTGTCAGTAAAGGAGGGAGGATCACCTTCCTGGGTCTCATCCCAAAACATCCAGCTGTAGAGATCCTCCGGCAGCGGGTTCCAGCTGCCGTCCTCATACACGGCGCTGGAGAAGCCCCGCAGGTAGATGCGGCCCCGCAGCTCTGTGTCCACCTCCAGCACCGTCCGGCCGGAGAAGCGGAGGGGGCCTGCGTCGGCCAGCGCGATCCTGCCGTCCGCGTCGGTAAAGGAGCCGCCCGACCCAAGGCCGAAGAGACCCTTTCCGTGGGCGAGGGACGGGTCCAGGCGGGACACCCAGGTGTTGATGGCATCCAGAGCGTCGTCTGCCCACCGGGGCCGCTGGTAGCTGTCCTGGGGCATGGCCAGCCCCAGCAGGGCCAGAAGCAGGGCCGCCGCCGGGAGGGAGAGCAGGGTGAGCCGGGCGGCTCCCGCCCGGTCCCAACGCCGGACCAGCGCCCCTAGGCCCAGGGCGATCCAGCCCAGGAGCAGCCCCATCAGGGGCATCCAGTCCGGAGTCACCGAAATGCACAGGGGGGCCAGCACAAAGGGGCCGGTGAGTAAAAACGCCGCAGGGAGAGAGGGACGCCGCACCACCGCCAGAGCCAGCGGCGTTCCCAGCGCCCCGGAAGCCACCAGGGTCAGCAGGGTGGCGCAGCGGACCCACACGGCGTCGGGCAGCTGGGCGATAGGCCGGATGAAGCCGTCCAGCTCCAGGCTGGTGCACACCGTGTTGACCACCGCGCAGCGGTAGGTGATCTCTCCCAGCCGAAGCCAGGGGAACAGCCGCCAGACCAACAGGAGAAGGGCGGCCAGCAGGGCGGCCATGCCGGCCAGCATCCAGCGGGTGGGCAGGGCGCAGAGCAGGGTGAGCAGTACCGTCAGCAGGGCGCAGCCTGCCAGCAGGATGGGGAGCAGCAGGGTCTGGCCCGCCGCCGAGGCAAAGGACCACAGTGCGCCGCTCAGCAGCAGGAAGAGGAGAATGCCTCCGGTGAACAGCTCCAGAGACCGGGGGCGGGGCGGGGCAGGTCTGTTCATAGCGCCCCTCCTTCCACGCCCTCCGGCGTCACATGGAGATGGAGGGGCCGCCCCGGCCCGGCGGGGCGCAGCAGGGCCCGGTCCAGAATGGAGATGCCCGCCGCAGGAGCGGGGGTGGAGAGGGACGGCTCCAGGCAGGCCGGCAGGTCGCGCTCTTCGTCTACCGCCCGGTCCTCCACCGCGCCGGTAACGGGGGAGGACCACTGGATATGGTGGGGATATCCCTGCTCCAGCAGCCGGCGGGACAGGCCATACAGGCGGGCAAAGGTGCGGTCCAGGGCCTCGGGGGTCCCAAAGTGGTCGTAGGTCACCACGATGAGGGGCTGTATGGGCTCCAGAGTCTCCCGCACCACCGGTTCATCCCGCTTGGAGGACAGCTTCCAGTGGATCGACCGCAGCGGGTCTCCGGGCCGGTAGTCCCGCAGGTCATAGTCCTCGCCGGGCCCGCCGCCGGGGCGGGGGCGGAGGACCGTCCCCCCGTTCCAGCAGGTGGACAGGTCCGTCAGGTCCTCCGGCTCTGCCGGGACAGGCAGCACCAGCACGGCCCACTCCGGACCCCGACGCAGCGGCAGGGGGAACAGGCCCAGCAGGTCGCAGCTCCAGGCCCCTTCTACCCGGCACACCAGCCGCCCGCAGTGACCGGCTGGGACGGTCAGGGAGACGGGGGCGCCTTGGACAGGCACGGCCCGGAGCAGCCCCTCCTCGCCGGTGAGCTGGTTGCGCCAGCGCAGCCTGACTCTGGGCGGGACCAGGGGCAGGGGAGAGGTGTGTTCCAGAGCGAGATGGAAGCAGGCGGGTTCTCCACAGCGTACCGTGGAGGCGGCCGGCGTGACGGCGAGCCGGACCCCGGACAGCCCCGGCAGGGAGAGCAGCAGGGAGAGGACCGGCAGGGCCAGGATCAGGACCAGCACGAAGGTGGAGAGATAAAAGCGGAACAGGATCTGAAACAGTACGGCCGCCCCCACCAGCGCGGCGTACAGGATACGGCGGCTCCTCATGACCTCACCCGATGGCGGGGGGCGGGACCTGCCGGAGCAGCTCAGACAGGTGGAAGCCGCCGCCGGCTTCCGCCCGGGGGGAGAGGATGAGCCGGTGGGCCACAACGTCGGCAAAGACCATGGACACGTCCTCCGGCTCCACATAGTCCCGACCCATGGTGAGGGCGGCGGCCCGGGCCATGGCGGCCAGCGCCAGAGAGGCCCGTGGGCTGGCTCCCTGGACGATCATGGGGTGATTCCGGGTGGCGTTCACCAGCCGAATGATATAGTCCAGCACCTGGTCGGAGAGATAGACCCGGTCAGCCTGGGCCCGGAGCTGGTCCAGACCGGCGGGGTCCAGTACCTGGCGTACCTGCCCCAGTGGGTCGCCCCCCTGCCTGCGGCGCACCATCTCCGCCTCGTCCGCCGGGGTGGGGTAGCCGATGGACAGGCGGACCATGAACCGGTCCAGCTGGGAGTCGGGCAGCAGCTGGGTGCCCGAGGCCCCGGCCGGGTTCTGGGTAGCGATGACCAGGAAGGGCCGGGGGACCGGATGGCTCACCCCGTCCACCGTGACCTGCCCCTCCTCCATGGCCTCCAGCAGGGCGGACTGGGTGCGGCTGGTGGCCCGGTTGAGCTCGTCTGCCAGAAAGAGGTTGCACAGCACCGCGCCGGGCTGGTACTCCATGGCGCCGGTAGTCTTGTTGTAGAGAGAAAAACCGGTGATGTCCGAGGGCATTACGTCGGGGGTGAACTGCACCCGGTTATATTGCAGTCCCAGGGCCCGGGAGAAGGCCAGAGCCATCGTGGTCTTGCCCACGCCGGGGATGTCCTCCAGCAGGATGTGTCCCCGGGCCAAAATGGCCAGCAGTGCCCGGGCCAGTACCTCGTCCTTGCCTACTACCGCTTTTCTGACCTGTCCCAGGATCTCCAGCACCTGTTTGTTGCCCTCCATGGCCATCCCTCCCAAGCGTGATATCGTTGGCTCTATTGTATCAGAGCGTGAACTTATGTCAACGGGATCCGGTATAAATTTCGCGGGGCGGAGGGAGGGGGCCTGCCCATCCCGCTGCATTGGGGCCGCAACAGGGGAAAATGGGGATATTTTTTGTATCATAGCGGCCAAAGTGGGAAAAAATCACCGCAGACCCTTGCACAAAACACGGCTTTGTGATATAGTACATACGCTAGTAGTAGAGATATGGTGAGAGTGGGGTCGCGGCTCCGCTCTTTCTTATTGAAAAAACGGGGCATGTAAAAATATGACAGCTCCGGCGGAGGTGGCGTATGGCCAAGGTAACAGAGCTGGTATCCGCACTGGCCGCTCCCCTGGTGGAGGAGGCCGGCTGCACCCTGTGGGACGTGGAGTACGTCCGGGAGGCGGGGCAGTGGTTTCTGCGGGTCTATATCGACAAGGAGGAGGGCGTCTCCATCAACGACTGTGAGGCGGTGAGCCGCCCCCTGTCCGACGCCCTGGACGAGGCCGACCCCATTGAGGGCAGCTATGTGCTGGAGGTCTCCTCCGCCGGCGCCGACCGGCCCCTGAAGAAGCCGGAGCATTTCGCGGCCTTCCAGGGCGCCGAGGTGGAAGTGCGCCTGTACCGGGCGGTGGACGGCCGGAAGGACCATGTGGGCACGCTGTCCGGCTATGAGAACGGAGACGTGACCATCGAGACGGCGGAGGGACCCAGGACCTTTGTGAAGAAGGATGTGGCCCAGACCCGGCTGTATGTGCGGTTTTAAGATTAACGCGGTGTGTGCTTTATCATTGCGCGCCGCAGAGCCATAACCCCGACGAAAGGAGAACAGTTATGCCGAAGAAGAATGCCAAAGCGCAGAAGACCAACGAGCTGGACGGCAAGGAGTTTTTTGCCGCCATCAATCTGATCGAGAAGGAAAAGGGGATCCCCAAGTCCTATATGCTGGAGAAGATCACCCAGGCTCTGGTGTCCGCCTACAAGCGGGATCATGAGACTGCCGGGGACAACGTAGTGGTGGAGGCCGACGAAGTGGCCGGCACGGTCCGCATGTTCGTCAAGAAGGACGTGGTGGAGGCGGTGGATAACCCCTGCACCGAGATGAGCCTGGAGATGGCCCGCAGCAAGCTGCCTCAGGCTCAGCTGGGCGACGTGATCCGCATCGAGATCAAGACCCGCGACTTTGGCCGTATCGCCGCCCAGACTGCCCGTCAGGTCATTATCCAGGGTATGCGGGAGGCCGAGCGGGGCATGGTATATGACGAGTTCTCCTCCAAGGAGCACGAGATCCTCACCGGCGTGGTCACCCGCATCGACCCCCGCTCCGGCGCCGCCAGCCTGCGCATCGGCTCGGGCAGCGAGGCCACCGAGGCCTTCCTGGCCGCCGCCGAGCAGGTCAGAGGCGAGGAGTATGTGGAGGGGATGCGCCTGCGGGTATATGTGGTAGAGGTGCGCCGCTCCACCAAGGGCCCCCAGGTCCTGATCTCCCGCACCCATCCCGGCCTGGTAAAGCGGCTGTTTGAGATGGAGGTGCCCGAGATCTATGACGGCACTGTGGAGGTCAAGTCCATTGCCCGTGAGGCCGGTTCCCGCACCAAGCTGGCGGTCTGGTCCGCCGACCCCAACGTGGACCCCATCGGCGCCTGCGTAGGCCCCCGGGGCCAGCGGGTCAACAACATTGTGGATGAGCTGCGGGGCGAGAAGGTGGACATCGTCAAGTGGTCCGAGGACCCCGCTGTGTACATCGCCGCCGCCCTGTCCCCCGCTGACGTCATCAGCGTGGATATTCACGAGGAGGGCAAGACCTGCCGGGTGGTGGTGCCCGACGAGCAGCTCTCCCTGGCCATCGGCAAAGAGGGCCAGAACGCCCGTCTGGCCGCCAAGCTGACCGGCTGGAAGATCGATATCAAGCCCGCCTCCGCCCCCGCCGACGAGGAAGTGGAGGATGAGGAGGATGTGATCCTCACCGACGAGGCCGAAGGCGAGACCGAGGTGTGATCCTCCGGCTTTTCCTGTCCAAATGGGACCCGCCGCAGGCGGGACGGCGCTTGCGCCGCACAAGCGTTTTGCCAGCGGCAAAACCTTGGTTTGGGGCAATTCAGTTGCCCAAAACAGAGTAAAAATCAGGGGTCCCCGCAAAAGGCTCCGCCTTTTGTGGGGAAGGCCGAGGCCGAGGTGTGATCCACCTGGGTTCAACGGGAACGATACAGCGCGCAGTGCGCGTTTAGTAAGGAGGGGAAGAGAAGATGCCCAAGAAGATCCCCATGCGCCAGTGCGTGGGCTGCCGGGAGATGAAGCCCAAGAAGGAGCTGATCCGGGTGGTGAAGAGTCCGGAGGGAGCGGTCTCCCTGGATTTTAAGGGAAAGAAGCCGGGCCGCGGGGCCTATGTGTGTCTCAACGCGGAGTGCCTGAAGCGGGCCCGGAAGATCCGGGCGCTGGAGCGGGCATTTTCCGCCCCCATGCCGGACGAGGTATACGAAGCGCTGGAACAGCAGATGCGGGAGGGCGATCAGGATGGATAGTGTGCTGCATCTGCTGGGTATTGCCCGCAAGGCCGGCCGGGTGGAGGTGGGCGAGGAGCCGGTAGGCGCCGCCGCCCGGGCCCACCAGGCCAGGCTGATCCTCACCGCCTGCGACGGCGCGGACAACAGCCTGCGCCGGGCGGCCCACTTTGCGGAAGCGGGAAAGGTGGCCTGCCTGCCCACGCCTTACACCAAGGGCGGTCTGGGTGGCGCGGTGGGCCGTTCCGCCTGCACCATGCTGGCCCTCACCGATGTGGGGCTGGCCGCCGCCATCGCGGCCAAGCTGGCCGCCGCCGACCCGGACAGCTGCTCCGCCGCGGCGGAAGCGCTGAAGCTCCAGGCGGAGAAGGCGCTCCAGCGGCAGAAGGAGCAGCGGGCCCACGAGAAGAACCTGCAAAAGAAGAACAAGAAGCCCTGGGCCATGCAGGCCCCGAAGAAAAAGGACGCCGCTCCCAGTAAGAGCGGTGAACGGCGCGATGCAGGCTCCGCGGAGCGCGCCCGCCCCGCAAAACCCTTTGCCCCCAAGGGCAAGCTGACCATCAAGAAGCGGCCATGAATCTGCATGGCATAATCAGAACGGAACAACCTGGCTTGTTCCAATAAGAAAGCGCAGCGGCTCCGCCGCGTTTTCCTATTGGCGCAAGCCGACCAGTTGGAGGTGGCTTATTTGCTGAACAACAAGTATCGAGTGCATGAGGTGGCCAAGGATTTCAATAAGAACTCCAAAGAGATCACCGACATCCTGACCAAATACGCGACGACCCCGAAGAACCATATGCAGCCTCTGGGCGACAAGGAGCTGTCCCTGATTTTTGAGAGCCTCACCCAGAGCAACCAGGTGGAGAGCATCGAGAGCATCTACGCCGATGTATACCGGGAGCCCAAGGCGGCCCCCGCCAAGGCCCAGGGAGAGCAGCCCAAGGCCCAGCCCGCCCAGCAGCAGGGCCAGAAGGGCGGTAAGCCCGTCCGGGAGAACGCCGCTCCCGCCAAGCCCGCGCCCCAGGGGGAGCAGCCCAAGGCCCAGCCCGCTCAGCAGCAGTCCAACCGCCCCGGCGCCCGCATCCCGGAGAAGAAGGTGGTGGACACCCGCAAGAGCGGCAACGTCAACCTGGAGAAGTACGACCAGCGGCTGGAGGATCTGGCTGCCGGTAAGACCAAGCAGATGCAGGCCGGCAAGCAGAAGTTCCAGGGCCGCAACCAGCGCCGGGGCGGCTTCCAGGGCGGAAACAAGCGCCGCCAGGAGGAGCAGGAGAAGATGCGCCGTCTCCAGATGGAGATCGCCAAAAAGACCCCCCTCACCGTAAAGATCCCCGACGAGATCGGCGTGGGCGAGCTGGCTTCCCGCATGAAGAAGACCGGCGCCGAGGTGGTCAAGACCCTGATGAAGAACGGCGTCATGGCCTCTCTGTCCGACGTCATCGACTTTGACACCGCCGCCATCATTGCCGAGGAGCTGGGCTGCAAGGTGGAGAAGGAGATCATCGTCACCATCGAGGAGCGGCTCATCGACACCGCCGAGGACAAGGAAGAGGATCTGCTGCCCCGTGCCCCCGTGGTGGTGGTCATGGGTCACGTTGACCACGGCAAGACCTCTCTGCTGGACTATATCCGCAACGCCCACGTGGCGGCAGGCGAGGCCGGCGGCATCACCCAGCACATCGGCGCCTATCAGGTGCAGGTGGACGGCAAGCCCATCACCTTCCTGGATACCCCCGGCCACGAGGCCTTTACCGCCATGCGTGCCCGCGGCGCCATGATCACCGACGTGGCCATCCTGGTGGTGGCCGCCGACGACGGCATCATGCCCCAGACCGTGGAGTCCATCAACCACGCCAAGGCCGCCAATATCCCGGTCATCGTGGCCATCAATAAGATGGATAAGCCGGAGGCCAACCCCGAGCGCATCAAGGAGCAGCTCACCAAGTACGAGCTGGTGCCCGAGGAGTGGGGCGGCGAGACCATCATCTGCCCCATCTCTGCCAAGACCGGCGAGGGCATCGACAATCTGCTGGAGATGGTCAACCTGACCGCCGAGATGCAGGAGCTGAAGGCCAACCCCAACCGCTCCGCCCACGGCGCGGTCATCGAGGCCCGGCTGGACAAGGGCCGCGGCCCTGTGGCCACTCTGCTGGTGCAGAACGGTACCCTCCATCAGGGCGACGTGATCATTGCCGGCACTGCGGTTGGCCGCGTCCGCGCCATGACCAATGCCCGGGGCGAGAAGCTGACCGAGGCCGGTCCCTCTGTGCCTGTGGAGATCATCGGTATGGGCGAGGTGCCCGGCGCCGGCGACGACTTCCACGCTGTGGACGATGAGCGCATGGCCCGCGAGCTGGTGGAGCAGCGCAAGCACGAGCAGAAGATGGCCGCCTCCGGCCCGGTGGGCAAGGTGAGCCTGGAGGATCTGTTCAGCCAGATCCAGGCCGGCGAGATGAAGAACCTGAACATCATCGTGAAGGCCGATGTGCAGGGCTCCGCCGAGGCCGTCAAGGCCAGCCTGGAGAAGATCTCCAACGAGGAGGTCCGGGTCCGGGTCATCCACTGCGCGGTGGGCGCCATCAACGAGAGCGACGTCATGCTGGCCACCACCTCCAACGCCATCATTGTGGGCTTCAACGTCCGCCCCGACTCCAACGCCAAGGAGACCGCCGCCCGCAACAAGGTGGATATGCGGATGTACCGGGTCATCTACGACTGCATCAACGAGATCGAGACCGCTATGAAGGGCATGCTGACCCCCAAGTTCAAGGAAGTGGAGCTGGGTCAGGCCGAGGTCCGCAACGTGTTCCGTATCACCGGTGTGGGCATGGTGGCCGGCTGCTACGTCACCAACGGCAAGATGCAGCGGGGCGCCAACATGCGCCTGCTGCGTGACAACGTGGTCATCTACGACGGCGCTATCGCCTCCCTCCAGCGCTTCAAGGACAGCGTGAAGGAGGTCGCCCAGGGCTACGAGTGCGGTATCACCTTCGAGAAGTTCCAGGATATCAAGGAGGGCGACGTGATCGAAGCCTTCCTGATGGAGCAGATCGAGGTGTAACTCTGCTTCTTGCGGAGTGCCACCGGCCCGGCATAGCCGTGCCGGCCTACGCTAAATATCTGCCGCCGGCAGCTCTTCTTGACGCTGCGGTGGAGCAGATCGAGGTATAAGAATTCCGTAGGGGCGACCCTTGTGGTCGCCTGCGGACGGCCATAAAGGCCGCCCCTGCGGCTGGAGTCATACAACCAAATCAGACCCGTTCCATCCCCAAGTCATTTGAGGAGGGGACGGGTCTGTATGCTTAATAGGAGGCGGGCTAATATGCCAGACAGGCAGTTCCCGATCGTAATCGCCCCTGCGGGAGACGATGTGCGGGGAAAGGAACTGGTTTTCCGCTATGTGACCACCGGCTACTATGATGTTTCCTGTACAGCCCGGCCAGAGGGGTGGACGATTACATTGGAACGCAGGCCCTTTTCGGAGCCGGTAGAGCGGCAGTTCACGGATACCCTGCTGTCCGATTGGCTGGAAGCCCCTCAGGTCTATGCTGCTATGGTGGGTGGCGCAGTGCGGGGATATCTAGAGCTGAGTCATGAGCAATGGAACAACCGGATGCGGATCTCCAATATCTGGGTGAAGGAAGGGCACCGCCGTCTCGGCGTGGGCACCGCTCTGATGGCCAAGGCAGAGGAGTCTGCTCGGGCCGCTGGCGCCCGGTCTCTGGTGCTGGAGACCCAGAGCTGCAACGAGCCTGCGATCCGTTTTTATTTGCGGCAGGGATTTGCCCTGGCCGGACTGGACCTTACCGCCTATTCCCAGTCGGATGTGGACCGGCGGGAAGTGCGGCTGGAGCTGGCCCGTCCGGTATCTGCAAAAGTAAAGGAGGAATTATGATGGCGAGCAATCGCATCGGACGTATCAACGAGGAGATCCAGCGGGAGCTGGCCTCTCTGATCCGCACGGTCAAGGACCCCCGGGTCCACGGGCTGGTGTCTATCACCGCGGTGGACACCACCTCTGACCTGCGCTATTCCAGGATCTATGTCAGCGTGCTGGACAAGAGCGACGTGAAGGAAGTGGTGAAGGGCCTGAAGTCCGCCGCCGGCTACCTGCGGCGGGAGCTGGGAGCGGCCCTGAAGCTGCGCTACACCCCCGAGCTGCAGTTTGTGGAGGACGACTCCATCGGGCAGGGCGCTCACATCCTGAGCCTGCTGCGGGACGAGACGGTGGTCAAGCCCGCCAATCCCGCCAACGCCCACATTGACCTGGACAGCGAGGAATAAGCGATGACGGTAACCGAAGCTGCGGTCTGGCTGCGTGAGCACGACCGCTATCTGATCCTGACCCACAAGCGCCCCGACGGGGACACCATCGGCTGCGCCGCCGCCCTGTGCCGGGGTCTGCGGGCCATGGGCAAGACCGCCCATATCTGCCCGGGCACCGGGGAGACCCACCTGTTTACCCCCTATCTGGAGGGCCTGCTGGCTCCCGAGGGCTATGAGCCGGAGCGGGTGATCAGCGTGGATATCGCCGCCCGGAGCCTGTTTACCAAAGCGGGACAGCCCTGGCTGGAGCGGGGGGTGGATCTGGCCATTGATCACCACCCATCCCAGGAGTTTTTTGCCAAAGAGACCTGCCTGGACGCCGGGCGGGCCGCCTGTGGAGAGATCATCTACGACATCCTGGCGGAGCTGGGCCAGGTGACGGCCGAGACGGCGGCGCCCCTCTATGTGGCGGTGTCCACCGACACCGGCTGCTTCCAGTATGGCAACACGACGGCGGATACCCATCGGGTGGCCGCTGCCCTGATGGCCACCGGGCTGGACGTCTTTCCCCTGAACAAGCGGCACTTCCGCACCAAGACCTGGGCGCGTCTCCAGGTGGAGCGGCTTATCGTGGAGCGCATGCGCCGCTATGAGAACGGGACCATCGCCGTGGCTCCGGTGTCCCTCTCCCTGATGGAGGAGGCGGGGGCTACGGAAGAGGATATGGAGGATATCGCCGCTTTCCTGGGTCAGATCGAGGGCGTGGTGACCTCCGTCACCATCCGGGAGCTGGCGGAGGGGGGCTGCAAGCTGTCCGTCCGCACCAGCGGCGGACTCAACGCCACCCGGGTATGCGGTCTGCTGGGGGGCGGCGGTCACGCCGCCGCCGCGGGCTGCACCGTCAGCGGTACTCTGGTTCAGGCGGAGGAGCAGATCATGGCCGCGATCCGGCAGGTGGAAGCGGATGGCTAACGGCGTTTTGATGATCGACAAGCCCTCCGGATGGACCAGCATGGATGTGTGCGCCCCGCAGATGCAGGCATCTGCGGGGACCCCAGAGATATTATCATCCTCGGCGGAAGTGAATTCCGCCATCGGCAAGGTTTTGCCGATGGCAAAACGCTTGTGCGGCGCAAAAGCGCCGGAACTTGGCGCACGGGAGGCGTGGCATGGCTAACGGCGTTTTGATGATCGACAAGCCCTCCGGGTGGACCAGCATGGATGTGTGCGCCAAGGTGCGGGGCATCCTCCATGAGCGGCGGGTGGGCCACGGCGGTACGCTGGACCCCATGGCCACCGGGGTGCTGCCTGTCTTTGTGGGGCGGGCCACCCGAGCTGTGGAGTTCGCTATGGAGGGCAAAAAGGAATATATCGCAGCTTTAAAACTAGGTGTTATCACAAATACCCAGGACAGCACCGGGGAGGTGCTGGAATCCTGCCCGGTGGAGGTGGACCGAATTCAGCTGGAGGGGGTCTTGGATCACTTCCGTGGGGACATCACCCAGATCCCGCCTATGTATTCGGCCATCAAGATCAAGGGGCAAAAGCTCTATCAGCTGGCCCGGGCGGGGCAGGAGGTGGAGCGTCCGGCCCGACCGGTGACCATCTATGAACTGGAGATCCTGGACCAGGCCCCGGAGGGCTTTCCCCAGGAGACGGATACCTGGTATCTACGGGTGCGCTGTTCCAAGGGCACCTATGTCCGCACCCTGTGCCACGACATCGGGCAGGCCCTGGGCTGCGGCGGATGCATGTCCGCTCTGCGGCGCACCGAGGCTTCGGGCTACGGCCTGAGCCGAGCGGTGACACTGGAGCAGCTCCAGGCCGCCCCTGACCCGGCGGCTCTGCTGGCGCCGGTGGACGCCTGCTTTGAGGAGTATCCGGCGGTGAAGATCGATGGGGACGCCCTGCGGAAGGCCAGAAATGGCAGCCCCTTCGTCTGCGCGGCGGCGGACGGCCTCTGGCGGGTATACGGTCCGGACGGGGCCTTCCTGCTGCTGGGCCGGTGTACCGCCGGAACGATGACCACCATCAAAAGTTTTTTCGAGGTGTGAAACAGTGAATGGGAGAGAAACAAGACGAGTCATAGCGCTGGGCTTCTTTGACGGTGTCCACCTGGGCCACGGCGCGCTGCTGCGCCGGGTGGGGGAGATGGCCGCCCAGCTGGAGGCCGTTCCGGCGGCAGTCACCTTTGATACCCATCCGGAAAACCTGATCCTCAAAACACCGGCGGTCCCCCTGCTCAGCTCTCCCCTGGACCGGGCGGAGCTGATGCGGCGCTATTACGGCATCCGGGACGTTATCGTAGCCCACTTTGACGAGCGGATGATGCACATGCCCTGGAGGGAATTTGTCACCGACTATCTGGTGGGGGAGCACGGGGCGGTCCATCTGGTGGCCGGTCATGACTTCCACTTTGGCTACAAGGGGGAGGGCAACCCGGAACGGCTCCAGGCGCTGTGCCGGGAACTGGACATCGGCTGCGATATCATCCCCAAGGTGTGCCGGGACGATATCACGGTTTCTTCCACCTATATCCGGACCCTGGTGGCCCAGGGGGAGATGGAGCGGGCCAACGAATTTCTCGGCCACCCTTACACCCTCACTGACACGGTGGCCCACGGCAAGAAGCTGGGTTCCACCTTGGGCTTTCCCACAGTAAACCTGCGTTTCCAGCCCGGCGTACTCATTCCAGCCCACGGCGTGTATGCCACCCGGGTATATTTTGAGAGCGGCGAGAGCAGGGCGGCGGTGACCAACGTGGGGGTGCGGCCCACGGTGGATGACGGGGATCGGGTGACAGTAGAAGGCTTTATCCTAGACTTCAACGACAACCTGTACGGGCAGACCGTGCGGATGGAATTTTATAAGAGACTGCGGGGCGAGCGGAAGTTCGACTCGCTGGAGGACCTGAAACAGGAAGTTATGCGCAACGCGGAACAGACCAGAGCTTATTTTGAGGGCCTGTAATACGGCTGCCCATCCGAAAGGGGACACCACCTTATGCGCTACCACAAGATATACCCCGCCGCAGTTTGCTTCTGTGCCTATCTGATCGCCATCGGAGTGATTCTGGGCGACCCTGCGGAGATTTTGCCAGGGCTGCTCAAGATCATTATGACGGAGGACGCCCTGATCACAGACTATGTGAAGATCGCCGGGATCGGAGCCGCCTTTGTGAATGCCGCCCTGGTCACCCTCATCAGCCTGGGGATCCTCCGGTTGAGTGAGGACCCGCTCAACGGCTTTACCCTGGTGGAAATCGGCCTGATGGCGGGATTTGCCCTGTTTGGCAAGAACATCGCCAATATCTGGCCTATCATCCTGGGTACCTTCCTGTACGCCAAGCTCCGCCGGGAGCCGTTTGGGAAGTATGCCTCGGTGTCACTGCTATCCACCTCCCTGGCTCCGGTGGTGAGCTATGTGGCCCTGGACAACGGCTGGGGCAACATCTGGTGGGCCATTTTCATCGGAGCCGTGATCGGCTTTGTGCTTCCCCCGCTGTCCGCCTATACTTACAAGATCCAGAACGGTATGAATCTGTACAACATGGGCTTTGCCTGCGGCCTGCTGGCTACCATTCTGGTGCCGGTGATGACCTCCCTGGGGGCCAAGCCCAATGTGGCGCACCACTGGGCCACCGGCTATAACACGGAGCTGGGGATCTGCCTGGGCGGGCTGTGTCTGGTCCTGATCCTGACGGGTCTGCTCTTCAGCGGGCGTCCGGTATGGGCGGCCTGGGCGGGCTACCGGCGGCTGCTCCTCACCACCGGCCGGGCCCCCAGCGATTACCTGCGTATGTTCGGCGTGGCTCCCACCCTCATCAATATGGGTGTCAACGGCCTGATCGGCATGGCCTTCATCCTGCTGAGCGGAGGCGACCTGAACGGTCCCACCCTGGGCGGTATCTTCACCATTATGGGCTTCTCCGCCTTCGGCAAGCACGCCCGCAATATCACCCCCATCATGCTGGGCGTGGTGCTGGGCAGCTTCTGTATGCACTGGAACATCAACGACAGCGCGGTGCAGCTGGCCCTGCTCTTCGGGACCACCTTGGCCCCCATCTCGGGCTATTTCGGCTGGCCCTTCGGCATTCTGGCCGGGTTCCTCCACTCCTCGGTGGTGCTGCGGGCCGGTACGCCGGTAGAGGGCTTCAACCTGTATAACAACGGTTTCTCCGGCGGCCTGCTGGCCATCGTGCTCTATCCCATCATCACTGAGGCCATCCGCCACCGCCGTCCCGAGCTCCAGGAGGCCGATTACCTGGAGGACGTATTCGAACAGGACAGTCCCACCATCCCGCCTCCCATTTTCAAAAAGCGCTGACGTAAAAAGGGCTTGTTGCAGATTCTGCAACAAGCCCTTTTCGGTTATCCTCCGCCTCACCGGGGCGGATGGACGTCGTTCTGCAAGCCTTTACCGGGAGGAGCGGCGGCCAAGGCGGATGCAGGCCCGCATATAGGACACCTGGAGCGCCCCCCAGATCACAATGACCACCAGGATGGGCAGCAGGCCGGTACCCGCTATATAGTGGAGGAGCAGCAGCACAGCCCAGAGGATGGGGCAGACGGTGTTGAGGACCTTGTAGGCGTGGAAAGCGGCCTGACCGATCTGGGCCCGCTCCAGCTCGTCGCAGCTGTCCAGCCATTTTTTCTGAAAATTGACGTCATAGATGCTGCCCTTTTTCTCCGGATTCATCCGCCGGGTCAGGTCCACCACCCGCTGCTGGAGCAGCAGGATAAGACCAATGGAGACCAGGAAGCAGAGTGCGTTGAGGATCATCCCGGAGGCCCGGAAGGCGCTGCCGACGGCCAGAAAGAGGAAGTCCGCCAGCAGGGTCAGCGTACAGAGGAGCATGCAGTAGTTCAGCTTGTCCTCAATGGCCTGATAGTCCTCATCCGATTCCTGGTCCCAGGCGGCATATCCCTTCCTGGCCTTGCGATACAGGCAAAAGCCGGGGATGAGCAGAGCGGCGGTGCATGCCGGGATGGCCCAGGGGGCGATGGTGGTCATCAACCCTTTCAGCCCGGACCGGGCGGCGGCCAGTACCCCGTAGTCTGCGGCCATAGAGCCGAAAAATCCTGCCAGGCCACCCAAAATACCGGCTGCCGCCACGATCAGCAGAAAGCGGGGCAGAAACTTTCGATTATCCCGTTTTACAGTATCATTCATCTTGCGCGTCCTCCTCATAGGTAAAGATATCCTCCACGGCAACACCGCAGAGCCTGGCCAGCTTGAGGGCCAGGGTCACTGAGGGGGAGTAGTCTCCCCGCTCGATCTGGCTGATGGTCTGGCGGGAGACTCCTGCCAGGCGGCCCATCTCCTGCTGATTGACCCCAAGTCTGGCCCGGTATTCCTTCAGCCGGTTGTACAGCGGCATGATTCCACCTCCGATTGACAAATATCAACGTCAAAATGACAACTAAACTTGTCGGACATAGGATACCACTGACAAGGATAGTTGTCAAGAAGAAGATAAAAAATGCGCCGCGGAAAACCGCGGCGCATAGGGAGAGGCAAGTGGTCAGTTCTTTTTTCCGGAGTCGGCAGCGGAGTCAAAGACGGCCTTGGCGGAGGCACACAGCCCCGCCAGTCCCTGGATCTCCGAGGGGATGATGATCTTGGTAGCCTGACCGTTGGCGGCGGCCTGGAAGGCCTCCAGGGCTTTGATCTTCAGCACCTGATCGGTGGGGCTGGCCTCGTTGAGGAGCTTGAGAGCTTCGGCGGTGGCCTGCTGCACCTTCAGGATGGCCTCGGCCTCACCTTCGGCCTTCATGATGGCGGCCTGCTTGGCGGCGTCGGCCCGGAGGATCAGGGACTGCTTCTCGCCCTCGGCCACCAGGATCTGGCTCTGCTTCTGGCCCTCGGCCTGGAGGATGGATTCCCGACGTTCCCGCTCGGCCTTCATCTGCTTCTCCATGGCGTCCTGGATCTCTCTGGGCGGGATGATGTTCTTCAGCTCCACCCGGTTGACCTTGATGCCCCAGGGGTCGGTGGCCTCGTCCAGAATGGAGCGCATCTTGGAGTTGATGATGTCGCGGCTGGTGAGGGACTGATCCAGCTCCAGCTCGCCGATGATGTTGCGCAGGGTAGTGGCGGTCAGATTCTCAATGGCGCTCATGGGGTGCTCCACGCCGTAGGTGTACAGCTTGGCGTCGGTGATCTGGAAGTAGAGTACCGTGTCGATCTGCATGGTGACGTTGTCCTTGGTGATGACGGGCTGGGGAGCGAAGTCCACCACCTGCTCCTTCAGGGAGACCACTTTGGCTACCCGCTCAATGAAGGGGATCTTGAAGTGGACGCCCACGCCCCACACGGAGTGGAACGCGCCCATGCGCTCGATGACGTAGGCCTTGGACTGCTGAACGATCTTCAGGTTGGAGGCCAGCATCAGGATGATCAGAATGGCCAGAATGATGATAATGATGGGGATGATAGGCATACAATTTCCTCCCTTTTCTGGTTTTAAAGGTCAGTGACCGGCGGGGACCACGATGAGCTTGACGCCCTCGATGCGCAGCACCGTAACGGTGGTCCCCTTGGGGATGGTGCCGTCCTCCTCGGACCGGGCGGTCCAGACCGCGCCGTTGACCGTCACCTGGCCGGAGGCGTTCAGATTGTCGATGGTCTCGGTGACCACGCCCTCGGCGCCCACGGCCCGGTCGGCGTTGGTAGCCACCTGGGTGGGCGTCACATATCGCCGGGTCAGCGGACGGATCACCAGCAGGGAGACCAGGGAGACCACCAGGAACACAGCGAACTGGATCCAGATGTTGGACACGAAGAGGGATGTGATGAGGGCTGCCAGCGCCCCCAGGGCAAACCACAGGGACACCAGGGTCACCGTGGCGGCCTCTACCGCAGCCAGAACAGCCAGGGCGATCAGCCAGCAGATACTGGGTATTGCCATGATGGGACCTCCTTTTCTGAACCTATCCTAGCATATTATGATGAAAAAAGGAAGTAACATTCCGTTACAGTTTGCCAACCGGCAAAAAATAAGGTATACTGATTCCAAGTAACCAAATGTGACAAGGAGCGAACCATGAGAGATTTCGAATTGCTGGTCCCTACCCTCTTTGGCCTGGAGGGCCTGTGCGCCGAGGAGCTGCGCCGGCTGGGGCTGCCGGAGGTAAGGGCGGAAAACGGCCGGGTGCGCTGTCAGGCCGGGCCGGCAGATATTGCCCGGGTCAACCTGAACCTGCGTACCGGCGAGCGGGTGCTGCTGGTGGTGGGCCGCTATCGGGCCGCCGATTTCGAGGCCCTGTTCGAGGGAGCCATGGCGCTGCCCTGGGAGGAGTTTATCCCCCGGGAGGGGGCCTTCCCTGTCAAGGGTCACTCCCTCAATTCCCAGCTCCATGCGGTGCCCGCCATCCAGGCGGTGTTGAAAAAGGCGCTGGCCGCCCGGCTGGGGGCAAAATACGGGATGGACACCCTGCCGGAGAGCGGGGCTCTCTACCAGGTCCAGTTCTCTATCATGCACGATGAAGTCACCCTGATGCTGGACACCACCGGCGCGGGGCTCCATAAGCGGGGCTACCGGGCGGTGGGGGTGGTGGCCCCCCTGCGGGAGACTCTGGCCGCCGCCATGGTGCTCCTCTCCCGCTACCGGGGGAGAGACCCCTTCTGTGATCCCTTCTGCGGCTCGGGCACCATCGCCATCGAAGCTGCGCTCATCGCCAAAAACCGGGCCCCCGGTCTGAACCGGGCCTTCTCCGCCCAGCGGTGGCGGTGGCTGGACAGCGGACTGTGGCTCCAGGCCGGCGACGAGGCCATGGACAAGGAATTCCACGGGGACTACGACATCTGGGGCGGGGACATCGACCCCAAGGCGGTGGCCATCGCCCGGGACAACGCGGTGAAGGCCGACGTGGAGGACGTGGTGCGCTTTGAGGTGGCCGACGCCGCCAAGTTCCACCGGGACGCCCCTGTGGGCCGGGTGGTGACCAATCCGCCTTACGGCGAGCGCATCCTGGAAAAGCGGGAGGCGGAGGAGCTGTACCGGTCCTTTGGCAGGGCAGTGCGGACGCTGCCGGAGGGGTGGAAGGTGAGCGTACTCTCCTCCCACACGGAGTTTGAACGCACTTTTGGCCGCACGGCAGAGAAGAAGCGAAAGCTGTACAACGGGATGCTCAAGTGCGACCTGTTCCAGTATGGACTTGACCGACGGAGGACTTGACCAATGAGACGGAAGAAGATATCCCGGGTGCTATGCCTGCTGCTGGCCCTGAGCCTGCTGCTGGGGAGCCAGGCCATGGCTGCCCCAGAGGGGGCCATGGTCTGGGGCTACAGCGAGGGCATGGCCCAGTGCGAGCTGGACGGCAAGTGGGGATTTGTGGACGCCCAGAAGCAGGTGGTCATCCCCCTGAAATATGACAGCGTGGTGTCCTTTTCTCTGGGGCTGGCCGCCGTCAACCTGGACGGCAAGCTGGGCGTCATCCGTCAGGACGGGACCTACCTGATCCAGCCGGAATACGGCACCCTTCTGCCCCTGGATTGTGGACTCTATGTGGTCCAGAAGGGCACCCGGTGGGGGGTGGCCAGTATCCTGCCCTTCCCGGACGGAAAGGGGGGGACCACCAACCTGCTCTACGATCTGATCTATGACAGAGCCGAGATCACCGAGCAGGGCGGGATCCGGGTCCTCACCCTGACCAAGAGCGGTAAGGCCACCAAGATCCCGGTGTTTGAGCTGCCCCGGATCCTGGTGGAGAAGGGCGTGCCCTCGGCCCGCTTTTCCCTGACCCGGGGGAAGCTGCCCAATTTCAGTGACGTTTCTCCCAAAGACTGGTTTGCAGTATGGGTGGATATCGCCTACAACGTGGGGCTGACCTCCGGCGTGGGCGGCAACCGGTACGCGCCGGACCAGACTCTGACGGTGGCGGAGGTGCTCAAGCTGGCCGCCACTATGGAGAGCCGCTACAAGAACGACAGCTTCCATACCACCAACTCCACCGGGCCCTATTGGTACTCCGGCGCGGTGAATTACTGCCTGGCCAGCGGTATCATCCGCAGTGGAGAGTATACCCAGGCAGACTACATGCGCCCGGCCACCCGGCAGGAGATCGCCCAGATCTTTGCCGCCACCAGCCAGGCAAAAAATATGGGTGAGCTGAACGATATCGCCAGGGTCAGGGCCTCTGTCCCCGATGTGTCGGCGAAGGACCCCGGTGCAGAGGCCGTCTACAGCCTGTATGCCAAGGGCATTCTGGGCGGGGTGGATGGGAATCTGACCTTCAACCCCAGGGGCACCGTCACCCGGGCGGAGGCGGCGGCCCTCGTCTCCCGCATGGTGCGGGCGGAGCAGCGACTGACCCTCTGGGGCGGCTACAACGCCGACCGTCTGGTGGGCTGACGGAGAGAACGAGAGAAGAGAGGAGGGTGCCTGTGCGGCACCTGTTTATCATCAATCCCCATGCGGGAAAGTTTGACCGCAGCCAGGAGATGCTGGAGAAGATCCGCTCTGCCATGGCGGGCCGCCGGGAGGAGTGGTCTGCGGTGCGTACCACAGGGCCGGGCCACGCCGGGGAGCTGGCTGCGGAAGCTGCCAGGGCTGGGGCGCCGCTGCGGATCTACAGCTGCGGCGGCGACGGGACGCTGAATGAGGTGGTCAACGGGGCTGCCGGTCATCCCCATGTGGCGGTCACCCACTGCCCCATGGGCTCGGGCAATGACTTTCTGCGGATCTTCGGGGAGGACGCAGGCCGGTTCTACCGGCTGGAGGAGCTGCTGGACGGTCCGCAGACTAGCATGGACCTGATCAAATGTAACGGGCGGCATGCCCTCAATGTGTGCTCCGTAGGCTTTGACGCCCGCATCGGGCTTGGCGCGGCGGACTTCAAAAAGCTGCCGCTGGTCAGCGGGTCCATGGCCTATCAGCTCTCCGCCGTCCGCACCATCATCCAGGGCATCCATCTGCCCTATCAGGTGACGGTGGACGGGGAGCGGATGCCGGGGGAGCGCTTCACCCTGATGTGCGCCTGCAACGGGCGCTTCTACGGCGGCGGCTTCAAGCCCTGCCCGGACGCCGTTCCGGATGACGGACTGCTGGACTTTGTGGTGATCCCGGCGGTATCCCGGCTGACGGTAGCCGCCCTCATCCAGAAGTTTGCCCGGGGGGAGATCGGGGAGATCCCCAAGGCGATTCTCCGCAGGGGCAGGGAGATGAAGGTGAACTGCGACCGCCTGACCTCCGTGAATGTGGACGGCGAGCGGGTGGAAGGGCGGGAGATCTCCATTGCGCTGTCGGATAAGAAGGTTGGCTTCTTCTACCCCGCCGGCGCCTCCTGGCAGCCGCCGGGCCGTCCCGTTCGGGAGATGGCAGGCCGGATGTGAGCCTGTTTTAGCACTCTGCCAGTTAGATTGTGAACAAAACTTAAACTTTTTGAAAATCGACCTCCTTTTTTCAAAAAAGGGGGTTGATTTTTTGCGCGGAGAGAGGTATTATCTAACACGTGGTTAGCACTCAGGCAAAATGAGTGCTAACACGTTGGACGGTTAATAACAATATAGTCATATATGTAAGGAGGAACCCATTATGAAACTCAAACCTCTTGCTGATCGCGTGGTCCTCAAGCTGGTCGAGGCGGAAGAGAAGACCAAGAGCGGTATCATCCTGACCGGTTCTGCCAAGGAGAAGCCCGAAGTGGCCCAGGTCATTGAAGTGGGCCCCGGCGGCATGGTGGACGGCAAGGAAGTCGTCATGACCGTGAAGGTGGGCGATAAGGTCATCACCAGCAAGTACTCCGGCACCGAGGTCAAGGTGGACGGCGAGGAGTACACCATCGTCCGTCAGAGCGACATTCTGGCCATCGTCGAGTAAGGCTCGTAAGATTGGCGAGGTAAGTCGGACACCTTGGGGCCCCACCGCAGGTGGGGCGGCGCGATAAGCGCCGGAGGCCGACGGAATTCACTTCCGGCGGCCGCAAATGAAATCCTGAGGGGTCCCCGCAAAACGAAGTTTTGTGGGGCGGACGGCGAGGAGTACACCATCGTCCGTCAGAGCGACATTCTGGCCATCGTGGAGTAAGACCACAATGGCAGATAGGAGATAGAAGTGAGAAGATAGGAATTGCGGTATGCGCCGAAGGCGCATGGATCTGATCGCAGTCCGGCGAAGCCGGACACCAGGACTCCTATCTCCTATCTCATCACTCCTGTCTGATCCCGTTTTGTATGATATCGAAGTTTCTCTCAAATTGGAGGTAATGTATTATGGCTAAGATCATTTGCTACGGCGAGGAAGCCCGTCACGCGCTGGAGCGTGGCGTCAATCAGCTGGCTGATACCGTTAAGATCACCATGGGTCCCAAGGGCCGCAACGTGGTGCTGGATAAGAAGTTCGGCGCTCCCCTGATCACCAACGACGGCGTTACCATCGCCAAGGAGATCGAGCTGGACGATCCCTTTGAGAACATGGGCGCTCAGCTGGTGAAGGAGGTCTCCACCAAGACCAACGACGTGGCCGGCGACGGCACCACCACCGCCACCCTGCTGGCCCAGGCCATCATCCGTGAGGGCCTGAAGAACCTGGCCGCCGGCGCCAACCCCATGGTCATGAAGAAGGGCATCGCCAAGGCCACCACCGCCGCTGTGGAGGCCATCAAGGCCAACTCCAAGAAGGTCAACGGCACCGACGATATCGCCCGTGTCGGCACCGTGTCCTCCGGCGACGAGACCGTGGGCAAGCTGATCGCCGAGGCGATGGAGAAGGTCTCCAACGACGGCGTCATCACCGTGGAGGAGTCCAAGACCGCCGAGACCTACAGCGAGGTCGTAGAAGGCATGCAGTTTGACCGGGGCTACATCACCCCCTATATGGTCACCGATACCGAGAAGATGGAGGCCGTTCTGGACGACGCCCTCATCCTCATCACCGATAAGAAGATCTCCAACATTCAGGAGCTGCTGCCCATTCTGGAGCAGGTGGTGCAGGCCGGCAAGAAGCTGCTGGTCATTGCCGAGGACGTGGAGGGCGAGGCCCTGTCCACCCTCATCGTCAACAAGCTGCGCGGCACCCTGAACGTGGTGTGCGTCAAGGCTCCCGGCTTCGGCGACCGCCGCAAGGAGATGCTGGAGGATATCGCTGTTCTCACCGGCGGCACCGTCATCACCTCCGACATGGGCTATGAGCTGAAGGAAGCCACTTTGGACATGATGGGCCATGCCCGCCAGGTGAAGGTCTCCAAGGAGAACACCATCATCGTGGACGGCGCCGGCAGCTCCGAGGCCATCAAGAACCGCACCAACCAGATCCGCAGCCAGATCGAGACCACCACCTCCGACTATGACCGCGAGAAGCTCCAGGAGCGTCTGGCCAAGATGGCCGGCGGCGTGGCCATCATCCGCGTGGGCGCTGCCACCGAGGTGGAGATGAAGGAGAAGAAGCTGCGCATCGAGGACGCGCTCAACGCCACCCGCGCCGCTGTGGAAGAGGGCATCGTGGCCGGCGGCGGCACCGCTTATGTGAACGCGGTCCCCGCTGTTGAGAAGCTGCTGGAGGAGACCGAGGGCGACGAGAAGACCGGTGTCCGCATCATCGCCAAGGCTCTGAGCGAGCCCATGCGCCAGATCGCCACCAACGCTGGCATCGACGGCTCCGTGGTGCTGGAGAACGTGAAGAACGCCGGCAAGACCGGCTACGGCTTCGACGCCTATAACGAGACCTATGTGGACATGATCGCCGCCGGTATCGTGGATCCCACCAAGGTGACCCGCTCCGCTCTGGAGAACGCGGCTTCCATCGCCGCCACCCTGCTGACCACCGAGTCCCTGGTGGCCGACAAGAAGGAGCCCGCTCCCGCTGCTCCCGCTGCCCCCGACATGGGCGGTATGTATTGATAACTGCCAGACCCTGGGCCCCCGGAACGCTGTTCCGGGGGCCTTTTCTTGTCGGACACCAGTTCAAGCGTTTTGCCAAAGGCAAAACCTTGATGCCGGGCGGATTCATTCCGCCCGAGCAGATCCAATGGGGCCCCCGCGGGATCCCTGATCCCGTGGGGAGGGCCGACAAGAAGGAGCCCGCCCCCGCCGCCCCCGCCGCTCCCGCTGCCCCCGACATGGGCGGCATGTATTGATAACTGCCAGACTCTGGGCCCCCGGAACACTGTTCCGGGGGCCTTTTCTTGTCGGACACCAGTTCAAGCGTTTTGCCAAAGGCAAAACCTTGATGCCGGGCGGATTCATTCCGCCCGAGCAGATCCAATGGGGCCCCCGCGGGATCCCTGATCCCGTGGGGAGGGCCGACAAGAAGGAGCCCGCCCCCGCCGCTCCCGCTGCCCCCGACATGGGCGGTATGTATTGATAATTGCCAGACCCTGGGCCCCCGGAACGCTGTTCCGGGGGCCTTTTACTTTTCGAAGTGGAACTCTCCTATTGATTTTTCGTCCATATAAATAGCAGAAAACAAAAGATAAGGGGGCTTCTGTTATGGAAAAGAAGCGGTGGATGCTCACCATAGCGTGTATCGTCTTAGCGTGTGCTGCGGCAGGAGCCTCTCTGGTTACACTGGGGAAAAAGCCGTACGAAAATCTGGACGCAGCACAGATCATGTCGGCCAAAGTATTGCTATCACCGCCAGGCAAAACAGTTGAAATTGAGGACATCCCAGAGCTGGCAGCATATTTGAATGATGTAGTGATCTATCATCAAGATAATTCCTATACGGAATATGCCGGGCAAGGCGTTATTTTTACTCTGACGATGATGGATGGTACACAGACAGAGATCATGGTGTATAGCCCGTTTCTTGTAATTGACGATGTTGGCTATAGAACGAAGTATGCGCCCTGTGAAGCACTCAACAGCTATGCGAATGAATTATTAAACTCTGGGGCCTTCGATGAAACGTGACAAAGTGAAAATCGGTGCGCGCCCCAAAAGGACAGTTGAAGCAATCGACTGTCCTTTTCTGCTGTCCGGCCGCAGGTTTTCGGTCACGAAAATATGGAGGAAGGGCGCCGGGATGCAGGCCGCTGCTTCCCGACGAAAAAGCCGCACTTGCATTTTACTGTGGAGTATGGTAGGCTGAGAGTAATAGAAAATACTTTTACAAAAGGCGGGAGACGTATGCAGAAAGCACTGACGTCGGCAGCACTGAAACAGACCAACCGGCGGAGGATCTACCAATATGTCTACCAGAGCCAGAAGCCGGTCACCAAGCAGGAGATCGCCGGAGCGCTGGAATTGAGTCTGCCCACAGTGTCCAACAATCTGAACAGCTTTCTGGAGGAGGGGCTGCTTGCCTACTCCGGGACCCAGGCCTCCACGGGGGGGCGGAAGCCGCGCACGGTGGCGCTGGTGGCGGACGCCCGCTTTTCAGTGGGGATCTCCATCATGGATGATACCCTGCGTATGGCGGTCATTGATATCCGGGCCCAGGAGCTGGGGTACCAGAAGATCCGAAAAAAGTTCAGCCACACGCCGGACTATTACCGGGACGTAGCCAACCTGCTGGAAACCTTTCTGGACCGGCTGGGTCTGGACCGCCAAAGACTGCTGGGGCTGGGGATCACGGTGCCCGGCATCGTGGATGCCGAGCGGGAGCGGTTGGTGTTTGCCCCCACGCTGGATCTGCGGGATATCCCGCTGTGTGAGATCACGGCGGCATTCTCTGCCTATCCGGTGCGGGTAGACAACGATGCCAATGCCAGCGGTTACGCCGAGGCCTGGGCGAGGCGGGAGAACCGGAACCTGGTTTATCTCTCCCTGGAGCGGGGCGTAGGCGGCGCCATCCTCATGGGAGAGAGGCCCTATACGGGAGACAACGGCCGCAGCGGAGAGTTTGGTCATATCTGTGTCGTCCCCAACGGGCGGCCCTGCCGCTGCGGAAAGCGGGGATGTCTGGAGGCCTATTGCTCCACCTCCCGGCTCAGCGATGATCTGGGCATCACCCTGGAGGAATTTTTCTCCATGCTCAAAAGCGGCAATCAGCAGATCGCCCTGACCTGGGAGCAGTACCGCGGACACCTGACCGATGGGCTGGCCATCATCCGGATGGGAATGGACTGTGATATTGTGCTGGGCGGTATGCTGGCCGCTTATCTGGACGAGCACCTGGATCAGATCCGGCAGGAGGTCTGCGAAAAGACCCTGTTTGACCAGGACGGACGCTTCCTGATCCTGGACTACTTTAAATCTCACAGCGCCTGCGTAGGTGTGGCGCTCCACGATATAGACTGCTTTCTCAGCTCCTTTTGAAGCGAAGGAAAACGACCAAAGGCTTGCCGCGGTATTCTGCGGCAAGCCTTTTTCGTGCGCGAAACGTACATAGCGTTTTGCACAATCTTTTGATGAGTTGGTAAAAACAGCGAAAAAGGGATTGACATTTGTGTAAAGTGCGTGTAATCTAATGGCAAGAACTTTAATAAATCAATTTTGCAAAAGAGTTTTGTATTGTGGATCAGGACGACAAAGAATAGGAGGAACCAGTTATGGGCAAACGACCTGTTACGTTATGTACCTGCCAGTGGGCGGATCTGCCTCTGGAGGAGCTGTGCGCGCTGGCGGAGAAGATGGGCTATGACGGCCTGGAGATCGCCTGCTGGGGCAACAATCTGGATCTGGACCGGGCACTGGAGGACGAGAGCTACATCCCCTGGGTGCAGGAGACCTTGAAGAAGCACAACCTGATCTGCAAGGCGCTGGCTACCCACATCATCGGCCAGTGTGTGGGCGACGCGCCCGATCCCCGGCTGAACAATTTTGCGCCCGCCGCCCTGGCTGACCAGCCCGACGCCATCCGGCAGTGGGGTATCGACACCATGAAGAAGGCCGCTGTCGTGGCCAACAAGATGGGCATCAAGATCATCACCGGCTTTACCGGCTCTCCCATCTGGCGTTACCTCTATTCCTTCCCCCAGACCACGGAGGAGATGATCGAGGACGGCTACAACAAGATCGTGGAGCTGTGGACCCCCATCCTCAATGAGTTCAAGAAGAACGACGTGAAGTTTGCGCTGGAGGTCCACCCCGGCGAGATCGCCTTCGACTATTACTCCACCAAGCGTCTGCTGGAGAAATTTGCGGACCGGCTGGAGTTCGGCATCAACTTCGACCCCAGCCACCTGGTCTGGCAGGGCATCAAGCCCCACCTCTTCCTGTCCGACTTCCGGGATCGCATCTACCACGTCCATATGAAGGACGCCGCCGTCACCCTGGACGGGCGCAGCGGCCTGCTGGGCTCCCACATCGACTTCGGCGACCTGCGCCGGGGCTGGAACTTCCGCTCCCTGGGCCACGGCGATGTGAACTTCGAGGAGATCATCCGGGTGCTCAACGACATGGGCTACGACGGACCTCTGTCGGTGGAGTGGGAGGACAGCGGCATGGACCGGATCGACGGCGCTACCGAGGCCGCCGCCTTTGTCCGCAAGGTGGACTTTAAGAAATCCGACATCAAGTTTGACGACGCCATTTCCAATGGCTGAGGAAAGGCAGGAGTGAAAGCATGGCCAGAGAACTGAAATACGGCATGGTAGGCGGAAGTATCTACGCTTTTATCGGCGAAGTGCACCGCAAAGCCATCGCCTTTGACCCCCGGGCGGAGCTGGTGTGCGGCTGCTTCTCCAACGTCCCGTCGGAGAATGAGGATACCGCCAAGGCTTACGGGATCGCCACGGACCGGATGTACGCCGACTATAAGGAAATGGCCCGGGCGGAGGCCGCCCGGGAGGACGGTATCGACTTCGTCTCCATCTGCACCCCCAACTTCCTCCACTATGAGATCGCCAAAGAATTCCTGCTGGCGGGCATCAACGTGGTGTGTGAGAAGCCCCTGTGCTTCGAGGTGGGCCAGGCGGAGGAGCTGGAGGCGCTGGCCAAGGAGAAGGGCCTGCTCTTTGCCGTGACCTACACCTATCCCGGCTACACCATGAGCCGGGTCATGAAGGACATGATCGCCGCCGGCAAGATCGGCAAGATCGCCGCGGTCAACGCCGAGTATGTGCAGGACTGGCTCATCAACGAGCTGGAGCCCCAGGAGGGCGCCAAGGAGAATCTGTCCGTCTGGCGGAAGGACCCCAAGTTCTCCGGTATCTCCAACTGCGTGGGCGACATCGGCACCCATATCGAGGCCTATGTCCGCTATGTAACGGGCCTGAAGATCAAGCGTCTGGCGGCCACCACCAACAAGTACGGCCATGCTCTGGACCTGAACGCCAATATCCTGGTGGAGTATGAGAACGGCGTCAACGGCGCCTACTGGTGCTCCCAGATCGCCGCCGGGCATTACAACGGCCTGGTGGTCCGGGTGTTCGGCGACCTGGGCGCTCTGGAGTGGCAGCAGGAGCATCCCGATTACCTGTACTACACCCCCAAGGGGCAGCCCATGCAGGTGCTCACCCGGGGCGGCAACGGCATCGACCAGCCCGCGGGCGGATACAGCCGCCTGCCGGTGGGCCACCCGGAGGGCCTGTACGTGGCCTTTGCCAACATCTACCGGGACTACATCACCGCCCTCATCGAGAAGAAGGCGGGACGGCCCTATAACACAGAGGCTATCACCATGGTGGATACCGGCGTAGAGGGCGTCAAGTTCGTCCATGCCGTGGTGGAGAGCGCGGAGAAGGACTCCGCCTGGGTCGAGCTGTAACATACGAATTTTTTGCGGCAGTGGCCGCGGAAAATAAATTGTAAGGAGGAACAGTGAACATGAAAAAGTATCTTGCGCTTATCCTTGCTGTTGTGATGTCCCTGAGTATGGTCGCCTGCGGAGGCGGCGGTGGCGGTGGCGAGACTCCCCCGGCCGGCGGCTCTGAGACCCCGTCCGGCGAGCCCGCTGCCGGCGGCGAGATCGCCATCCTGGTGCCCAACGCCGACCACGGCTGGACCGGCGCCGTCATGACCTACGCCGAGGAGAAGGCCGCCCAGATCAACGAAGAGGGCAAGTACACCGCCAAGGTCATCACTTCCACCGACGCTGCCAACCAGATCTCCCAGGTGGAGGACCTGATCTCCAACCAGAGCGCCGACGCTGTGGTCATCCTGCCCCAGGACAACACCCTGGAGGCTACCATGAAGAAGCTGGCCGACAGCGGCATCCCCTTCGTCATGTTTGACCGCATCATCGACTCCGTCTCCGCCAACGCTGTGGCCTCCGTTAAGGGCGACAACGAGGGCATCGGCGCCGCCACTGCCCAGCGCTTTATCGACAGCGGACTGCAGCCCGGCGATAAGGTCCTGGTCATGCCCGGCGACAACTCCTCCGTGCCTGAGATGCGCAACAACGGCTTCCAGGCGACCCTGAAGGACAACGGCTGGACCGACGAGCAGCTGGCCGCTCTCCAGTCCACCGCTTACACCGGCTGGAGCCGCTCCGAGGGCAAGAAGCTCTTCACCGAGTGGCTGGAGGCCTCCACTGTGGACGAGATCACCGCTACCAAGTACATCTTCACCCACGACGACGAGATCGCCATGGGCATCCTGGAGGCTCTGAAGAGCTCCGACATCGACGAAGCCAAGAAGGAAGCCTTCCTGAACGCCGGCGTGCACCTGGGTGCTTCCTCCGGCCTGAATGAGATCTACAGCGTGCTGAAGGGTATCCATCAGAAGGACTACACTGCTGAGGTCGCCAAGCTGGCCGACCTGTTCTCCGTCACCTATGATCCCGCCATGATCCAGATCGCCATCGACGATATGATCACCCACCTGGACGGCGGCGAGGTGCAGCAGGATCACGTCATTCCCGTTAACGTCGTGGACGCGACCAACGTCGACCAGTACAAGGGCTTTGGCGACGCGGTCTCCCAGTAAGATATCCATCCCGCAGGGCCCGCGGGCGCACAGCGCCGGCGGGCCTTGCGCCCCATAAGAGGAACAGGAGGTTAGACATGGAGATGCTGAAAATGACCGATATCTCCAAGAGCTTTTTTGGAGTGACGGTGCTCGATCATGTCGATTTCAGCGTGGAGCGGGGGGAGATCCATGCGCTGCTGGGAGAGAACGGAGCAGGAAAATCGACCCTGATGAATATCCTGGCCGGCGTCTACACCAGGGACAGCGGTCAGGTGGTCTTTAACGGCAAGCCGCTGGAGCACAGCACCGTGGCCGCCACGGAACAGGCCGGCATCGCTTTTGTCCACCAGGAACTGAATCTGTTTAATGACCTGAAGGTCTACGAGAACATCTTTCTCCGCAAGGAGATCACGGGCCGCCTGGGCAATCTGAACAAGCGGGCCATGATCGAGCAGTCCCGGGCGCTCTTTGAACGGCTGGGCGTGGATATCGACCCCTGCGCTATGGTCTCTGAGCTGGAGACCGGGAAAAAACAGCTGCTGGAGATCGCAAAGGCCCTGCACGCCAATGCGGAACTCTTTATTCTGGACGAACCGACCACCGCACTGAACAATGAGGAGATCGCCCACCTCTTCGCCATCGTCCGGCGACTGAAGGAGGCGGGAAAATCCTTTATCTTTATCTCTCACAAGATGACAGAAATATTTGCCCTGGCAGACCGGTACACGGTGCTGCGAAACGGCAAATTTATCCATAGCGGAGCCGTTGCCGACACCACGCCGACCGACGTGACCCGCATGATGGTGGGCGAGCGCTACAGCGAAGAGGAGTCCTATGTCCAGCGCGAGCTGGGCGAGCCCATCCTGGAGCTGGAGGGCCTGTGCGGACAGGGCTTCCACAACATTGATCTGACCATCCGCCGGGGCGAAGTGGTAGGCTTTACAGGTCTGGTGGGCGCCGGGATCAGCGAGCTGTTTCAGACCATTTTTGGCGAGCTGCCTGTCACCGGGGGCACCCTGCGTATCGCGGGAGTACCCATCACCAACCACACCATCCACAAGGCCATGCTCAACCGGGTGTCCATGATCGCCGCCAACCGGAAGGAGAACTCCATCGTCCCGGATTTCACTCTGCTGGAAAACAACTACGTCTCGGAACATACGCTGAGCTTCCGCCGCCAGCATATCTCCAGGAAAAAGGAGACCGCCAAATATGAGGATCTCCGCCGGAAGCTCAACATCAAATCCAACTCCCCTGACGATATGATCACCGCCCTCTCCGGCGGCAACCAGCAGAAGGTGATTCTGGCCCGGTGGCTCAACACCCAGGCCGATATCCTTCTGATGGACAACCCCACCCAGGGTATCGACGTGGGAGCCAAGGCGGAGATCTACCGGCTGATCCAGGAGCTGGCCCAGGCGGGCAAAACGGTTCTGGTCAACACGCTGGAGATCCCCGAGATCCAGAAGGTGGCGGATCGCTGCGTGATCTTCTACCACGGAGATCTGAAAGCCCAGTTGGAGCGCCGGGACATCAATGAGGAGGCCGTCATGCTCCAGGCGACCAACGCCATCAATACTGCGGAGGTGTCCAAGTAAATGGAAAACAAGACGCTGACAGCCCGTAGGTCCGGTTCCATTACCAAGACCATCGGCAACTATAGCTTTGTGCTCATTTTCCTGTGTATTTTCGTGGCCTACCTGATCATCAACCAGGGGGCCACCACCTGGAGCGGCGTGATGAATATCCTCCGTCACTCCGCCGTGGTGGGTATTCTGGCCTTTGGTATGGGCCTGGTCATCATCACCGGCGGCATCGACCTGTCGGTGGGCTCCATGCTGGCGCTGGTGGGCGGCTTGACGGTGGTGGTGTTCAACAACACCAACAACCCGCTTATCACCTTCCTCTTCGCCCTGGGCGCCGGCGGCCTGTGCGGCCTGATCAACGGCGTGTTCGTGGGCGTGGCCAAAATGCCCGCCTTTATCGTGACGCTGTCCACCATGCTGATCTACCGCTCCATCGCCCAGTACTACCTGCGCACCATGGGCCTGTCCATCTACAATATGGAAGGCACCCTGTCCACCTATGAGGCCATCTACGGCTTCGGTCAGGCCAAGGTCCTCACGGTCCCCGTGGTGGGTATCGTGTTCATCCTCATCACCGCCGTCATGGTCTATGTCTCTACCATGACCAAGTTCGGCAAGCAGGTGTACGCTGTCGGCTCCAATGAGAAGGCGGCCCATCTGGCCGGCATCAACGTGACGGTCACCCGGGTCATGGTATTTGTCATCACCGGTATCCTGGCCGGCGTGGCCTCCTTCCTGCTGCTGGCGATGAACGGCTCTGTGGACCCCGCTACTGTGGGCAAGAGCTACGAGATGTACGCCATCGCCGCGGTGGTCATCGGCGGCATCAGCATGAGCGGCGGCAAGGGTAAGCTGCTGGGCGTGCTCTTCGGCGCCATGTCCTACACCATCATTGACAAGATCATCGCCTCTCTGGGCCTGGACGCGCTGATCAACGACACCATCAAAGGCTCGATCCTGCTGGTGGCGGTCCTCATCCAGATGGTGGTGCCGGTCATCCGCGGCAAGCTGAAAAAAACCGGGAAATAAACAGGAGGGAACGTATGATGAAAGCATATGACGAGATCGGAATCATCCCCTATCTGGGGCCGGACAGCACAGAACCCTTCTCCTTCAAATACTACGACCCTGACGAGGTGCTGGCTGGCAAGCCCATGCGGGAGCATCTGAAGTTCGCTATGAGCTACTGGCACACCATCTGCGCCGAGGGCGTGGATATGTTCGGCAGCGGCACTCTGGACAAGAGCTTTGGCCAGAGCGATCCCATGGCCAAATTCCGGGCCAAGGCAGACTTCGCCTTTGGCCTGATGGACAAGCTGAATCTGGACTACTACTGCTTCCATGACGTGGATATCGCTCCCGAGGGCGCCACCGTCAGGGAGAGCATTGAGAATTTCAAGGTCATGGTGGCCTATCTGAAGCAGCTCCAGGAAAAGCACAACAAAAAGTGCCTGTGGGTCACTGCCAACAACTTCGGCGACAAGAAGTTCATGGCGGGCGCCGCCACCTCCTGCTGCGCAGATGTGTTTGCCGCCGCTGCGGCCAAGGTGAAGGCCTGCATCGACGCCGCCATCGAGCTGGGGGCCACCGGCTATGTGTTCTGGGGCGGCCGCGAGGGCTACGAGACTCTGCTCAACACCGACATGGGTCTGGAGCTGGACAATCTGGCCCGCTTCCTCACCATGGCCCGGGACTACGGCCGGGCCCACGGCTTCAAGGGAGACTTCTACATCGAGCCCAAGCCCAAGGAGCCCACCAAGCATCAGTATGACTTCGATGTGGCCACCTGCATGAACTTCCTGCGTAAGTACGGCCTGACCGACGACTTCAAGATGAACATCGAGGCCAACCACGCCACCCTGGCGGGCCACACCTTCCAGCATGAGCTGCGTACCGCCATCGTCAACGACTCCTTCGGCTCCATCGACGCCAACCAGGGCGATCTGTTCCTGGGCTGGGACACCGACCAGTTCCCCACCAATGTGTACGACACCACCTACTGCATGATGGAGGTGCTGAAGGCGGGCGGCTTTACCAACGGCGGCCTGAACTTCGATGCCAAGACCCGCCGCCCCTCCAATACGCTGGAGGACATTCTGCTGGCCTATATCGCCGGTATGGACGCCTTCGCCCTGGGCCTGCGGAAGGCTCTGGCCCTCCAGGCCGATGGCCGTCTGGACCAGTTTGTGGAGGACCGGTACGCCAGCTACCGCAGCGGCGTGGGTAAGACCATCGTGGACGGCACCGCCACTCTGGAATCCCTGTCCGACTACGCCATGGGCCTGGAGCAGATCGACGTGCCCAGCGGGCGGCAGGAGTATCTGGAGACCATCGTCAACAACGTACTGTTCCGCTGACCACTTGTGCGCGGAGGGGCGCGCCGGATCCGGCGCGCCCCTCTTTTGCCGAAAAGCGGTTCGACTTGAAATGGGAAAGGAGAAGGGCTATGGCATATCTGATGGGCGTGGATCTGGGGACCTCCGGCACCAAGACTGCCCTGTTTGACGAGGAGGGGCGCACCGTTGCCTCCTGTACCGGGACCTACCCGCTGAGCCAGCCGCAGAACGGCTGGGCGGAGCAGGACCCGGAGCTGTGGTGGCAGGCGGCCCGGGAGACCATCCGGGGGGTGCTGGATGAGAGCGGCGTCTCCCCCAGCGAGGTAAAAGGCGTGGGCCTGTCCGGCCAGATGCATGGTCTGGTGATGCTGGATGGGGAGAGACGGGTGCTCCGGCCCTCTATCCTGTGGTGCGACGGCCGCACCGGCCGGGAGTGCGAGGAGATCACGGATCTGGTGGGCAGAGAGCGGCTTATCCAGCTCACTGCCAACCCGGCCCTGCCCGGCTTTACCGCGGGGAAGATCCTGTGGGTGCGCCGCCATGAGCCGGAGCTGTTTGCCCGCTGCCGTCACATCCTGCTGCCCAAAGACTACCTGCGCTATAAGCTGACCGGGGAGTTTGCCACAGAGGTATCCGACGCCTCTGGCATGAACCTGCTGGATGTGGCCCACCGCTGCTGGTCCCGGGAGGTGCTGGACAAGCTGGACATCGACCCCGCCCTGCTGGGGCGGATGCATGAGTCCACCGACCTCACCGGAACGGTGACAGCGGCGGCCGCCGCTGAGACCGGCCTGGCCCCCGGCACGCCGGTGGCGGGCGGCGCGGGCGACAATGCCGCCGCTGCGGTGGGTACCGGCGTGGTGCGGTCCGGCCGGGCCTTTGTGACCCTGGGTACCTCCGGCGTGGTGTTCGCCCACGCAGACCAGGTGAGCATCGACCCCGGCGGACGGGTGCACACTTTCTGCGCCGCGGTGCCCGGGGCGTGGACGGTGATGAGCTGCACCCTGGCCGCCGGTCTGTCCCTCCAGTGGTTCCGCAACCAGTTCTGCGCCGAGGAGCAGCGGCAGGCGGAGGCGGAGGGGGTGGACCCCTACGACGTTATGACCCGGGAGGCGGCCCGGTCCCCCATTGGGGCCAACCGGCTGCTCTATCTGCCCTATCTGATGGGAGAGCGGTCCCCGCTGCTGGACGAGAAGGCCAGAGGCGCTTTCGTGGGCCTGTCCGCCATGCACGGCCGGGGCGATCTGATCCGGGCTGTGCTGGAAGGGGTGTCCTACTCCCAGCGCCAGTGCCTGGATATTTTGCGGGAGATGGGGGTGGCCCCCGACCACATCATGGCCTGCGGCGGCGGCGGGCGGTCCCCCTTCTGGCGGCAGATGCTGGCGGACGTATTGGGCTGCACCGTCCAGACCGCCAGGGCGGCCCAGGAGGGACCGGCCCTGGGCGCGGCCATCCTGGCCGGCGTGTGCGCCGGCGTGTACCCCGACGTGCCCACCGCCTGCGACGCCATCGTCCATCCGGACCAGTCCTGCGCCCCCGCGGCGGAGGCGGCCGGGGCCTACGAGCCGTTCTATCAGCTCTATACCTCGCTCTATCCTGCGCTGAAGAAAAGTTTTGAGACCCTCTACCAGCTGTGAGCCCAGCCCGCGTCCATAGCCGCGGGCAGACAGCAGACAGGACCTGCCGCAGTCATTGGCGGCAGGTCCTCTTTTTCCACCTTTTTCCCGGAAGGGGAGGGAGCGGGGCGAGATGCTTTTATATATAAGGTGGGAAATTGGAGACAATTGTATAAAAATCGTTGACTTGAATATCTTTGGAAGGTATGCTATAGTTACGTTCAAACCTTTCCCTGGAGATTGTGTGCCTGGGAGAGGACGAGAGAAGAGGAACTGGTATGTACCCTCATGGGCTGGAACTGTGTGTTTCCGCGGCGGAGGGCGGTCCGGAGCGGGCCACCGGCGACCTGCCGGTATGGTTCCTCGGGGAAGCAGGGCGGGCATACCGGGGGAAATGATTTCCTTTGGTATGCTTTTCTGCGTAAAACAGCGTGTCCCGCAGGGCGCGCCGGACCTGGGAGGTCCCAATTGTGATCAAACGACTTGCGCTCTGGCTCCGGGACGTCTTTGTCCGGAACCGGAGTCTCAACGCCACCCGTATCGTGGCGGTCTCTTTTGCTTGTATTATTGTGGTGGGCACGCTGCTGCTCGCCCTGCCTATCGCATCCCGGGATGGACAGAGCGCCGGCCTGTTTACGGCCCTGTTCACCGCCACCTCGTCCACCTGTGTCACCGGCCTGATCCTGGTGGACACCTGGGTCCAGTGGTCCCTTTTTGGGCAGGTGGTCATTCTGGCGATGATCCAGCTGGGCGGCCTGGGCTTTATGACGGTCATCACCATGGTGTCCCTGGCCCTCCACCGCCGTATCGGCCTGTCCGAGCGGCTCATCATGGTGTCCACCCTCAACCTCAACGACCTGGACGGTGTGGTGCGCATGGTGCGCCACGCCCTGATGGGTACCTTTCTGATGGAGGGGACGGGAGCTGTCCTGCTGAGTTTCGCCATGGTTCCGCGCTTCGGCCTGCTGGGGGGGATCTGGCGGGGCATCTTCCACGCGGTCTCTGCCTTCTGTAACGCCGGCTTCGATCTGCTGGGCGGGCGGTTCGGCGCGTTCAGCAGCCTGGCCGGTCTCCAGGACGATCCCCTGGTGCTGGGTACCATTGGGGTCCTCATCATGGTGGGCGGCCTGGGCTTCTTCGTGTGGGAGGACATTCTGGAGAAACGCTGCTGGAGGAAGTTGTCGGTCTACAGCAAAATGGTGCTCATCATCACAGTCACCCTGATCGTGGGCGGCGGACTCTTTTTCCTGCTGGAGGAGTTCTCCAATCCGGCCACCCTGGGGGATATGCCGCTGTGGCAGAAGATCGTCAATGCGTTCTTCCAGTCCGTCACCCTGCGTACCGCGGGCTTTGACGCCATCGGGCAGGGAGGACTTACCGACACCAGCAAGGCCTTCTCTTGTATCCTGATGCTCATCGGCGGTTCCTCCGGCTCCACCGCCGGCGGCCTGAAAACGGCCACTGTGGCGGTGCTGCTGCTGGCCCTCCGCTCCGGCCTGACCGGACGGGAGCAGGTCACCTTCCGGGGCCGCGCCATCCCTTACCGCCGGGTGCTCAACGCCACGACCCTGGCCCTGGTGATGCTGTTCCTGTTCCTGGTGGGCTCCATGCTCATCTCCACGGCGGAGGACCTGCCCTATCTGGACTGCGCCTTTGAGGTGGCTTCCGCCATGGGCACTGTGGGTCTGACCACCGGCCTGACCCCGAATCTATCGGTTTTTTCCCAGTCCCTGATCATCCTGCTGATGTATATGGGGCGGGTAGGCGTGCTCTCCTTCTCCATCGCTTTTATCACGCGAAGCGGGCGGGGCGCCAAAATCAAATATCCCGAAATGAACGTCATGATCGGATGACCGCCGGACGGGCGGCGGACAAAACCCCTGCGGAAGGACGTGTATCCAAGATGAAAACCTTTGTCGTGATCGGCCTGGGCCGGTTCGGCAGCGCTGTGGCCACCGAACTCAGCTCCCTGGGCCATGAGGTCCTGGCGCTGGACGACTCCGAGGAGAATGTGCAGCGGGTGGCTGACAAGGTCACCCACGCCGTTACCGGCGACGCCAGGGACCCGGCGGTACTCCGGGCTCTGGGCGTGCGCAACTACGACTGCGCCGTGGTGGCGGTGGGCGTGGATGTGGGCACCTCGGCCCTCATTACTCTGAACCTGAAGGAGCTGGGGGTGCGCCGGGTCATCTGTAAGGCCCAGAGCCATGTGCACCGCAAGGTGCTGGAGAAGATCGGCGCGGACCGGGTGGTCTTCCCCGAGCATGAGATGGGGGTCAAGCTGGCCCAAGGGCTGTCCAGCTCCAACGTGCTCAACTTTATCGAGCTCAGCGAGGATTTCGGCATCGTGGAGACCGCCGTGCCCCGGGATTGGCAGGGCAAGAGCCTGGTGGAGCTGAACGTCCGGGCCCGGTACAAGGTCAACATCATTGCCGTACGGAAAAAGGGGGAGGAGGCCTTCGACGTGACCCCCGGCCCCAACGCCATTATGGAGGCGGGCGATGCGATGGTGGCTCTGGGCCGCACCGAGGACATCAACCGCTTACAGGATCTTTGATATGAGTATGGAACGGATCACGAGCCGCCAGAACCCCCTGGTGGCCCGGCTGCGGAAACTGGGCAGTGACAAAAAGACCCGCCGGCTGGAGGGGGCCTTCCTCTGCGAGGGGCGCAAGCTGGTGGAGGAGGCCCTGCGCTGGGGCGCGGAGGTGGAGACTCTGGTGACGGCGGAGGGCACAGCGCCCCCGGACGGGCTGCCGGCAGGGGCCCGCCTGGTGGAGGTGCCTGCCGATCTCCTCAAGGCGGTGTCCACCGTGGATACCCCCCAGGGGATGCTGGCGGTATGCCGTACCCCCGGCCTGACGCCGCCGGAGCGGCTGGCGCCCGGCCGCTATCTGGTGCTGGATGGGGTGCAGGACCCGGGCAATGTGGGCACCGTTTGGCGCACCGCCGACGCCTTCGGGGCGGACGGAGTGTTCCTGCTGCCCGGTTGTGCCGAGCCCTTCTCCCCCAAGACGGTGCGGGCCACCATGGGGGCCTGCTTCCGCCTGCCCCTGTGGGAGACGGGGCTGGAGGAATTGACCGGCCTGCTGGCGGCGGCGGGACTGCCCCTGTATGCCACCGCCCTGCGGGAGGACACCGCCGACCTGCGCTCGGCCGATCTGAGCCGGGCCGCCGTGGTCATCGGCAGCGAGGGGCGGGGGGTGTCCCAGGCGGTACTGGACGCCTGCGCCCTGACCCTGAAGATCCCCATGCGGGACCGCTGCGAGTCCCTCAACGCCGCTGTGGCGGCGTCCGTTGTGCTGTGGGAGGGCTGGCGGGACCGCTGAACCACCGAGAGAGGAGGCGCCGCTGTGGCGGGCATTCAATATCTGCTCTGGCTCTCCACCCGGAGGGGGCTGTCCCACCGGAATCAGGTGGAGCTGCTGGACTACTTCGGCGGCGCCGAGCGGGCCTATTTTACGGAGCGGGAGGGCTATGAGCCGCTGGACCTCCCGGAGGAGGCACGGCGCTCTTTGGCGGACAAGTCCATGGACGGGGTGCAGCGCATCCTGGAGGACTGCGACCGGCTGGGGCTGTTCCTGCTCAGCTGTCAGGACGGGGCCTACCCGGAGCGGCTGCTCCAGCTGCCCGACTATCCCCTGGTGCTCTACGGCAAGGGAAAGCTTTTCCGTTTTGACGAGGAAGCGGCCATCGCCGTGGTGGGAGCCAGAAGCTGTACGCCCTACGGCGTGAAGATGGCGGGGCGCATCGCGCTGGGACTGTCCCGGGCGGGGGCTTTGGTGCTCTCCGGCCTGGCCCAGGGGATCGACGCCGCGGCCCTGAAAGGAGCCTTGCAGGGCGGCGGCCCGGTGGTGTCGGTGCTGGCCGGGGGCGTGGACGTGATCTATCCCGCCTGCAACGCCTGGCTGTATGAGGACGTGGCGGCCAGAGGGGCCGTCCTGTCGGAAAATCCGCCGGGCACTCCGCCCCAGGGCTGGCGGTTTCCCCAGCGCAACCGCATCCTCAGCGGTCTGGCCCTGGGTGTGGTGGCGGTGGAGGCCGCCGACGGGCCAAGCGGCACCCTCATCACCGCCCACGCCGCCCTGGACCAGGGGCGGGACGTGTTTGCGGTGCCCGGTCTGGCAGATGCCCCCATGAGCGGGGGCACCAACCGCCTCATCGGGGCGGGGGAAGCCAAGCTGGTGCGTACCGCCGGGGATATCCTGTGCGAGTACGAGGGCCGCTTCGCCCATAAGCTGCGCCGTACTGGGAGCATGAGCCTGGAGGAGACAGACCGGCGGCTGGACGCTGTTCCGACGCCGCCGCCGGAGCCTGAGCCGGTCAAAGAGCCGGAGCGGGAGGACCTGCCCGCCGCGCCCCGGTCCGGGCTGGAGCAGATGGGGGAGGAGCAGCGGGAGATCTTCCTGCTGCTGGCGGAGAAGTCCCTCACCGCCGACGAGATCGTGGGGCGGACGGAGATCCCCGCCCGCAGGGTCAATACCGCCCTCACCCTCCTGCAGGCCGGGGGCTATTTGAAGGAATTACCGGGCCGGCGCTTTGCCGCCGCGGTCCGTTTTGAGGAACAAGAATAAAGGAGCATCGTATAGTGGCAAAATCGAATCTGGTGATCGTCGAGTCCCCGGCCAAGGCCAAGACCATCGGCAAATATCTGGGACCCGGCTATCAGGTGAAGGCCTCCATGGGCCATGTCCGGGACCTGCCCAAGAGCAAGCTGGGTGTGGATGTGGACAACGACTTCACTGTGGACTATCAGCCTATCAAGGGCAAGGAAGAGGTCATCGACGACCTGAAAAAAGCCGCCAAGAAGAGCGATAAAGTTTTTCTGGCCACCGACCCTGACCGGGAAGGCGAGGCCATTTCCTGGCATCTGAAAGAGATGCTGGGTATCCCGGATGACAAGACCTACCGGGTGACCTTCAACGAGATCACCAAGAAGGTGGTCAACGACTCCATCGCCAACCCCAGGGCCATCGACATGGACCTGGTCAACGCCCAGCAGGCCCGCCGGGTGCTGGACCGCATCGTGGGCTATCAGATCTCCCCTCTGCTGTGGAAAAAGATCCGCCGGGGGCTGTCTGCCGGGCGGGTGCAGTCGGTGGCCACCCGGCTGGTGTGCGAGCGGGAGGCCGACATCAAGGCCTTCGTGCCCCAGGAGTACTGGTCCCTGGACGCGGACCTGTCCCGCATCGTTCCCAACCTGGGGCAGTTCAAGGCCAGCTTCCACGGCAGAGAGAAGAAAATGGAGCTGAACAGCGAGGAGGAGGTCCAGACGGTGGTACAGGCCGTCCAGGCCGCCCCCTTCTCGGTGAAGAGCGTCAAGCGCCAGGATAAGCAGCGCAACCCGGCGCCCCCCTTCATCACCTCCACCCTCCAGCAGGAGGCCAGCCGCAAGCTGAACATGACCCCCCGGCGCACCATGTCCATCGCCCAGCAGCTCTATGAAGGCGTGGACATCGAGGGCGAGGGCACCGTGGGTCTCATCACCTATATGCGTACCGACTCCCTCCGCCTGTCCGACGAGGCCACCGCCGCCGCCCGGGACTTCATCCTCTCCCGCTACGGCGAGCAGTACTACCCCGGCAAGCCCCGGGTGTACAAGACCAAGTCGGGGGCCCAGGACGCCCACGAGGCCATCCGGCCCTCCAACGTCCACCTCACCCCGGAGGAGATCAAAAAGTCCCTCACCGCCGAGCAGTACAAGCTCTACAAGCTGATCTGGAGCCGTTTCCTGGCCTGCCAGATGGCCTCCGCCGTGTACGACAGCGTGGCCATCGAGGTGGAGTCCGCCGGCTATACCTTCCGGGCCACCCACTCCTCCCTGAAGTTCTCCGGCTACACCGCCGTCTATGTGGAGGGCAAGGACGAGGAGGACGAGGCCTTCCAGTCTCCCCTGCCCGACCTGAAGGAGGGGGAGCCCCTGGAGCTGAAGGGGCTGACGCCCGGTCAGCACTTCACCCAGCCCCCCAGCCGCTATACCGAGGCCACGCTCATCAAGGCGCTGGAGGAGAAGGGCATCGGCCGCCCCTCCACCTATGCCCCCACCATCTCCACCATTCTGGACCGGGAGTATGTGGTGAAGGAGGGCAAGAACCTCCGCCCCACCCCCCTGGGCGAGGTGGTCACCGGCCTGATGAAGGACAAATTCACCGACATCGTGGACACCGCCTTTACCGCCAACATGGAGGAGCAGCTGGACGAGGTGGAGACCGGAAAGGTGAACTGGAAGAGCCTGCTGAGCCAGTTCTACGGCGGCTTTGAGCAGGAGCTGAAGCAGGCCGAGGCCGACTTGGACGGCGAGCGCATCAAGGTGCCCGACGAGGTGTCCGATGTGATCTGCCCCAAGTGCGGGCGCAACCTGGTGTACAAGTCGGGCCGGTTCGGCCGGTTTTTGGCCTGCCCCGGCTGGCCCGAGTGCGACCACACCCAGCCCATCGTCATCGAGATGCCGGGCAAGTGCCCCAAGTGCGGCGGCAAGATCCTGAAAAAGACCTCCAAGCGGGGCTATGCCTACTACGGCTGTGAGAACAACTCCAACAAGGACGAGACCCGCCGCTGCGACTTCATGACCTGGGATGTGCCGGTGAAGGACAACTGCCCCGAGTGCGGCCACACCCTGTTCAAGAAGTCGGGCCGGGGCTTCAAAAAGCCCTTCTGCATCAACCCCGAGTGCCCCAACTTCCTGCCCGAGGACCAGCGGGGCTATAAGAAAAAGACCACCTCCGCCACGGAGACCCCGGCGGAGGGCGCTCCCCCCGAGGAGGAGAAGAAGCCCGCCAAAAAGACGGCGGCCAAAAAGACCACCGCCAAGAAGACCACCGCCAAGAAGACGGCGACGGCCGGAAAAACCACCGCCGCCAAGAAGACCACCACCAAAAAAGCGACGGCCAAAAAGACGAAGGCTGAGTCTGAGACCTGAGTTCGCTTCCGCCGGCGGAAGGCGTCAGGGAATGCCCCTGACGCAAGAAGAGACTGCGAAACCGGAGGAATGAGAACATGAATACCCTGGAACCCAAGCTGCGTACCAACCTGGACACCGACCTGCTCAAGCTCATCGCCATCATCTCCATGCTGCTGGATCACATCGGCGGGGCCTTTTTCCCGGCGGTACCCATCTTCCGCTGGATCGGGCGGCTGGCCTTTCCGCTGTTCTGCTACTGTATGACGGTGGGCCTGCTCTACACCCATGATATCAGGCGATACCTGGGGCGGCTGGCGGTCTTTGCCCTGGTGTCCCAGCCCTTTTGGATCTTGGCCTTCAACGCCGACGACATCCTGGGCAACCTGACCAACTGGAATATCTTTTTTACGCTGCTGCTCAGCCTGCTGTCCATGTGGGGACTGACCACCCGCCGCTGGTGGCTCTTCGTCCTGGGCGTGCTGGTGCTGGCCTTCGGCAGCTTTGACTACAACTATACCGGCGTCATTCTGATGCTGATCTTTTACTTCTGCCGGAACCGGCCGGGGCTGCTGGCGGGGCTGTATATCCTGGCCTGGCTCCCCGGACTGTGGAGCGGCGCCCCGGAGGACCCGCTGTCCCTGATGGTGGGCGGACACGCGGTAAACTGGACGATCTTCGCCCTGCTGGCCCTGCCGCTCATCCTCTGCCGGACCCACTCCGGCCTGAAAATCCCCAAGTGGTTCTTCTACGCCTTTTATCCCGCCCACCTGGCGGTCATCGCTCTGGTGGGATGGCTCATGGGCGTATAGGACCGGAAAGAGAAGGTGCTATGGAACCTGTCATTGTGATCGGAGCGGGCCTGGCCGGGTCGGAGGCCGCGTGGCAGCTGGCCCGGCGGGGTATCCCCGTGATTTTGAAGGAAATGAAGCCCCACAAGATGACTCCAGCCCACCATACCCAGTGGTTCGGCGAGCTGGTGTGCTCCAACTCCCTGCGCTCGGACCAGCTGGAAAATGCGGTGGGCCTGCTGAAGGAGGAGCTGCGGCGCATGGGCTCCCTCATCCTGACCTGTGCCGATGAGCACCGGGTGGAGGCGGGGGGCGCTCTGGCGGTGGACCGCCATGGCTTTGCCCAGGCCGTCACGGAAAAGATCCGGAGCCACCCCCTCATCACTGTGGTGGAGGAGGAGGTCACCTCCATCCCGGAGACGGGCAGCGTGATCGTGGCCTCCGGCCCCCTCACCTCTGACGCCCTGGCGGACGCCATCAAGGACTTTTTCCCGGAGAGCCATTATCTCAACTTCTTTGATGCGGCCGCCCCGCTGGTGACCTTTGAAAGTGTGGACATGGAGAGCGCCTTCTTCGCTTCCCGCTACGACAAGGGTACCCCGGACTACATCAACTGCCCCATGACCGAGGCGGAGTACGAGGCCTTCTGGACCGAGCTGTGCGCCGCTCAGGAGGCGGAGGTCCACGGCTTTGAGGATAAGAACGTCTTTGAGGGCTGCATGCCGGTGGAGGTCATGGCCCGCCGGGGCAGGCAGACCCTGTGCTACGGTCCCCTGAAACCCCGCGGCCTGCGGGACCCCAAGACCGGCAAGGAGCCCTTTGCCGTGGTGCAGCTGCGGCGGGACAACGCTGACGGCAGCATCTACAATCTGGTGGGCTTCCAGACCCACCTGAAATGGCCGGAGCAGAAGCGGGTGTTCTCCATGATCCCCGCGCTGAAAAACGCGGAGTTTGTCCGTTACGGCGTCATGCATCGCAACACCTACCTGGACTCCCCCCGGCTGCTGGACCGGTACTACCGGGTGAAGAAGGACCCGCGGGTGTGCTTTGCCGGACAGATCACCGGCGTGGAGGGCTATGTGGAGTCCACGGCCTCCGGATTCCTGGCGGCGGTGGAGCTGGCCCGGCGGCTCACCGGCAGGCCTGCGGTGGATTTCCCCCAGGAGACCGCCACCGGCGCCCTGGCGCTCTATGTGAGCAACGAGAGCGTCACGGAGTTCCAGCCGATGAACGTGAATTTCGGCATCATCCCGCCCCTGGGCTACCGGGTCAAGGGCAAGCGGAACAAGAATGCGGAGCTGTCCAAGCGGGCGCTGGAAGTGCTGGCCGGCCTGGATGTGGAATAAGGCGCATCCGCTTGCCCGGGAGCGAAAGTGACCCGCCGCCATGCGGCGTCAGGCATTTTGCGGAACAAGAACGCCGAATCGAGCAAGCGGGCGCTGGAGAGTTTGGAAACGCTGGGTGGCGGGCCGATGAGGGCATCGGCCCCTACAGGCGGTGGAGGGCCAGACCCAGCCGCAGGCCCTGGAGAAAGGCGGCCTCCTGGTCCAGCCGGCCCTGTTCCGTCAGAATATCCCGCAGCTTATCCATAAAGTCCTCCCCCAGTCCGGCCCGGACGGAATCCAGGTGCCTCGCCAGCAGCCGCTGGCAGGATCGGGCTTCGGGGTCAGGGGCTGCGGGAAAATGCTCCTGAGCCAGGGAGAACAGGTCAGAGTTCAAAATGTTCATATTGTCACCCCACTAATAGCGTGTATTTATTATACATGCTATTAGTGGGGTTCGTCAAGGGGGGGTTTGGTGTACTCCAACGAACTATTTGGCATACGGTTGAGAGAATTGCGAAAACTGCGGGGTGAGACCCAGCAGGAGCTGGCGGAATTGCTGGGGATCAAACCAAATCAGATTGGTGAGATGGAAAATGGGCGCAAAGCGTCTACCTTTGCCAAGCTGGCCCAGATGTGTGAGCATTACAATGTATCCGCCAACTATCTGCTGGGCCTGACCGACGAACTCCGTCCCCTGACGGGCGGGGAGAAGGAGCGGTAAGAGGACCGCGGGCGGCCGCAGGGGTTGCCCGTCCCATGTCAGATCCATAGCATATGTGGAAAGAACACAGAAAGAAGAGGAGAACCATATGAAGATCATCGTAGACGCCATGGGCGGGGACAATGCCCCGGTATCCAACGTACGGGGCGCGCTGGCCGCGGTCCGGGAGCTGGGCGTTGAAGTCGTGCTGGTGGGCCGGGGAGAGGATATCCTCAAGGTCCTGAAGGACGACGGCATCACCGAGCTGCCCCCCGGCCTGGAGATCGCCCATGCCAGCCAGGTGGTGGAGATGTGCGACAACCCGGCCACCGCCTTCCGGGAGAAGAAGGACTCCTCCCTCACCGTGGGGCTGAATATGCTGAAAAACGGCGATGGGGATGCCTTTGTGTCCGCCGGCAGCACCGGCGCGCTGCTCTCCGCCGCCACGCTGATGATCAAGCGGGTGCGGGGCATCCGCCGGGCGGCCATGGCCCCCGTAGTGCCCACCGGCGCCGGCGGGGCCGTGCTCATCGACTGCGGCGCTACCGCCGAGTGTACGCCGGAGTATCTGCTCCAGTTTGCCTTCATGGGCTCCTACTACGCCGAGCGGGTGCTCAAGCGCCCCGAGCCCAAGGTGGGTCTGCTGAACATCGGCGCGGAGCCCTCCAAGGGCACCGACCTGCAGCGGGAGACCCATGCCCTGCTCACCGCCGCCGACAAGGCGGGCCGCATTCACTTTGTGGGCAACGTGGAGGCCCGGGAGGCGGTGTTCGGCCAGGTGGATGTGATCGTGGCCGACGGCTATTCGGGCAATATCTTCCTCAAGACCATGGAGGGCACCGGCGGCTTTATGGCCAAGCAGCTCAAGGCCATGTTCAAGAAGAATCTGCTGACCAAGCTGGCGGCGGTAATGGTGTCCGGCGGGCTGAAGGAGTTCAAGAAAATGATGGACGCCGGCGAGGTGGGCGGCACTGCTCTCATCGGCATCTCCAAGCCGGTCATCAAGGCGCACGGCTCCTCTAATGACTACGCCATCAAGAACGCCATCCGGCAGGCCAGGGATTTCGCCGCCTCCGGCATGATCGAGGATCTGGTGGAGAATATCGAATATATGCGTCTGCCTGCCGGCACAGAGGAAAAAATTTGACTTACCTATTGACAGGCGGTGGAAACTTGCCTATTATCATAGTGCAAGCGCAATGACGCCGTCGGACGACGGATGTGACAGGAGTAGATAAACATGATCTTTGAGAAAATCGCCGCCCTGTTGGCTGAGCAGTTTGGCATGGACGTGGACAGCATCACCATGGACACCTCTTTTGAGGACCTGGGTGCCGACTCTCTGGATATCGTGGAGCTGACTATGGCGGTGGAAGAGGAGTTCGGACTGGAGAACATGGACGAGGACGATCTGTCCGGCGTGGCCACTGTGGCCGACCTGGTTCGCTATCTGAAGTCCAAGCTGGAAGACTGATATTGGAACCGAAAGGGGAGCCCCGCCGCCGGCGGGGCTCCTGTCATGAAAGGAAGAGACGGCCATGGAAGCATTGGAAGAAAAGCTGGGTTACCGCTTCAATCAGCGGGCCCTGTTGGAAAATGCCCTGACCCACAGCTCCTATGCCAACGAGAACAAGGCCAGGGGCTGCCAGAGCAATGAGCGGCTGGAGTTCCTGGGGGACTCTGTGCTGGGAATGGTGACAGCCGACTACCTGTTCCGCACGCATCCCGATCTGCCCGAAGGGGACCTGACCCGTACCCGGGCGGCTCTGGTGTGTGAAGGCAGCCTGGTGGAGGTGGCCCATCAGCTGGACCTGGGGGCCTATCTGAAGCTGGGCAAGGGGGAGGACGCCGGCGGCGGTCGGGAGCGGCCCTCTATCGTGGCTGACGCGGTGGAGGCGGTGATCGCGGCTGTCTACCTGGACGGGGGCATCGGCTCCGCCCGTAAGATCATCCAGAAGTTTATTCTGGACCGGGAAGAGGAGAAGAGCGCCAGCCGGGACTATAAGACCGCCCTGCAGGAGCTGGTCCAGCGGGAGAGCGGACGGGTGCTGGATTACCGGCTCACCGGCGCCGAGGGCCCCGATCACGCCAAGATCTTCTCGGTGGAGGTGGAGCTGAACGGAACCCCGGTTGGCCGGGGCAAGGGCCGCAGCAAAAAAGAGGCGGAGCAGAATGCCGCCAAGGCTGCCATCGAGACGCTGAAGGGTTGAGTCAATGCCGGGCGCTCCGCCTCTTTTGGGAGCGCAAGCGAGCCGCCGCTCTGCGGCGTCAAGTGTTTTGCCGAAGGCAAAACCTTGCTGCCGGGCGAATTGACTTCGCCCGGACAGGTCGAATGAAATGGGTTTCCCAAACCGCTGTGCGGTTTGGGGTGCGGAGCAGAACGCCGCCAAGGCTGCCATCGAGACGCTGAAGGGCTGAGTCAATGCCGGGCGCTCCGCCTCTTTTGGGAGCGCAAGCGAGCCGCCGCTCTGCGGCGTCAAGTGTTTTGCCGAAGGCAAAACCTTGCTGCCGGGCGAATTGACTTCGCCCGGACAGGTCGAATGAAATGGGTTTCCCAAACCGCTGTGCGGTTTGGGGTGCGGAGCAGAACGCCGCCAAGGCTGCCATCGAGACGCTGAAGGGCTGAGTCAATGCCGGCCCGACTGAATATCCGATGATCGCACAGGACCGTGGTTCTCCACGGTCCTGTTTTGTGCATTTCGAGGGCCAAAATGATTTGCAATAGCTTCCGTTCCTTGGTATAATATTTTATTCAGAAGTACGTGTGTTGCGAGGTGCCGCCTTGTATTTAAAAGCGCTGGAGATCCAGGGATTCAAATCATTCCCGGATAAAACGGTCCTCTCGTTCGGGGAGGATGTCACTGCCATCGTCGGGCCCAACGGCAGCGGAAAATCGAATATATCCGACGCCATCCGCTGGGTCATGGGGGAGCAGTCCACCAAGGCCCTCCGGGGCGGCAAAATGGAGGATGTGATCTTCGGCGGTACCGCGCTGCGTAAGCAGCAGGGGTTTGCCGAGGTGTCTCTGGTGCTGGACAACACCGACCACATCTTCCCGCTGGAGGAGAGCGAGGTGATGGTCACCCGCCGGTACTACCGCTCCGGCGAGAGCGAGTACTACATCAACCGCCGCTCCGTCCGGCTGAAGGACGTGAACGAGCTGTTCATGGACACCGGCCTGGGCCGGGAGGGCTACTCCATCATCGGCCAGGGCCGCATTGACGAGATCCTGTCGGTCAAGAGCGGCGACCGCCGGGAGATCTTTGAGGAGGCCGCCGGTATCTCCCGCTTCCGCCACCGGAAGGAGGAGGCCGAGCGCAAGCTGGACCGCACCCAGGAGAATCTGGTGCGGATTACCGACAAGATCGACGAGCTGGAGCTCCAGGTGGAGCCCCTGCGCCAGCAGAGCGAAAAGGCCCAGAAGTTTCTCATCCTGCGGGATGAGCTGCGGGGGCTGGAGATCTCCCTATGGCTGGAGCAGCTGGAGCAGCTGCGGGCGGGCTCCCTCAAGACCCTGTCCGACTATGAGAACGCCCTCCGGCAGAAGGGGGAGGTCCAGCACGAGGTGGAGGCCCTCTATGCCGCCGCCGAGGGCTACGCTGCCGGGATGCGGGACAAGGATGTGGAGGCTGAGGGCGTCCGCTTCCAGATGATGCAGCGGGAGACCGACGCCAACGGTCTGGAGAATGCCGTCGCCGTGCTCAAGACCAACATCCAGAACAACCTGGAGAACCGGGAGCGCATCCAGCGGGAGCTGGAGCAGCAGGATGGGCGGGCCGACTCCATCTCTGCCCAGATCGGGGACCGGCAGGACCGGCTGGCCCGGCTGGAGGAGGATAGCGCCGGCTTGCGGCGGGAGCTGGCAGAGCGTCAGGAGGAGGCCGCCTCTGCCAGCCGCTCTGCCAGGGATATCGCCCGGGAGCTGGAGGAGCTGCGCCGGAGAGAGGAGACGGAGAACTCCTCCGCCGCCGACGCCAAGGCCCTCATCTCCGCTCTGGCCGCCGCCGCCCAGGAGGTGCTGGACCGGGACGAGACCGTGCGCCAGGAGCTGGCCGCCGGGGAGGAGCAGCTGCGGGAGGCGGAGGAGGCCTGCCGCCAGGCCGCCCGGGAGCTGGACCAGGCCAGAGAGGACCGGGACAGCTTGCAGAACGTCATCGACGGCTATGCCCTGCGCCTGGAGTCCCGGCAGCGGAGGGCCAAGGAGGCGGAGGAGCGGCACGTCAAGCTCCAGATGGAGGATAACGAGCTGAGATCCCGCATCCGTATGCTCTCTGAGATGGAAAAAATGTATGAGGGCTACTCCAAAGCGGTCAAGCTGGTCATGGGGGAGGCCAAGAAAGGGCAGCTCCGGGGGATCCACGGCCCGGTGGCCGGTCTGCTCCAGGTGCCTGACGCCTGTACGGTGGCCATCGAGATCGCCCTGGGGGGCGCCATGCAGCACATCGTGGTGGAGCGGGAGGAGGACGGCAAGGCCGCCATCCAGTATCTGAAGCGCCGGGACGGCGGGCGGAGCACCTTCCTGCCCCTCACCTCCATCCGGCCCTCGGAATTCCGGGACCAGGGGGTGCGGCAGGAGCCGGGCTTTGTGGGCCTGGGCAGCGAGCTCATCCGGTTTGACCCCCGGTATGAGAGGATCTTCTCCAATCTTTTGGGCCGCACCGTAGTGGCTGAGGATATGGACCGGGCCATCGCCATAGCGAGAAAGTACGGACACCGCTTTAAGATCGTCACCCTGGACGGACAGGTGCTCAACCCGGGCGGCTCCATGACCGGCGGCTCGGTCTCCCGCAGCGCGGGCATCCTGAGCCGGGCCAACGAGCTGGAGCGGCTGGCGCAGCAGCAGGCCGGTGTGGCCGGGCAGCTGGACCAGGCGGCCCGGGTGGTGGAGGAGACCGGGCGGGAGGTCACTGCCGCCGCCTACGAGATGGAGACCGCCCAGGCTCAGCAGCGCCGCCATGAGGACGATATCCTCAAGCTGGAGGAGCGCCTGGGCCATCTGGACAGCCAGCTGTCCACCCTGAACCGCCAGCGGGATGCACAGAGGGGAGAGCTGGAACAGCTCCAGGACCGCTCCGCTCAGATCGAAACGGACATCGGGGAAGCCCGCGCCAGGGTAGAGGCCCTGGAGGGAACGGCCGCCGCCCTGCGGGCGGAGGCCGAGGGCAAGGCCAGGGGACAGAGCGACGCCCGGGAGCGGGCCGACGCGCTGAACGAGGCCATCACCGAGATGAATGTGCGCCTGGCCGCCCTGGAGGCGGAGTCGCAGGCTGTCCGCAGGTCCATGACCGAGCTGGAGGAGCTGCGGCGGGACCTGACCGGCGACCGGGCCGAGCGGGAGAAGATGCTGTCCCAGTTCGAGGAGAAGAACGACGGCCTGGAGCGGGAGATCGCGGAGAAGGAGCGGCAGCTCCAGACCATCCGGCGGGAGAACGGGGAGCGGCAGCAGGCCATCAGCCGCATCAACGAGGAAAAGCTGTCCCTGGAGGCCAAGCGCAACCAGGCGGACAAGGACGCCCGGGAGAAAAACAGCGTCCTGCTCAATCTGGAGCGGGAGGTGTCGGTGCTGGAGCAGAAAAAGGCCGCCGCCGCCATGGAGGAGAAGAACCTGCTGGACAAGCTGTGGGAGACCTACGAGCTGTCCCACCAGGCGGCCATGGCCCAGCGGGTGGCGCTGGAGAGCGTTCCCAAGGCCCAGCGCCGGGTGGGAGAGCTGAAAAAGTCCATCTCCGGCCTGGGCAACATCAATCTGGACGCCATCGAGGAGTTCCGCCGGGTCAACGAGCGGTATACCTACCTCACCGACCAGCGGGACGATGTGCAGAAGTCCAAAAAGGAGCTAGAGGGCATCATCGGCGACATCACCGAGGAGATGCGGTCCATCTTTGCCAAGCAGTTCGCCGTCCTCAACGAAGCCTTCCAGCAGACCTTTGCGGAACTCTTTGGAGGGGGCAGGGCCACCCTGGAGCTGGAGGACCCGAATGACATCCTGAACTGCGGCATCGAGATCAAGGTGCAGCCCCCGGGCAAGGCCTTGAAGGTGCTCTCTCTGCTCTCCGGCGGCGAGAAGGCCTTTGTGGCCATCGCCCTCTACTTTGCCATTTTGAAGGTGCGGCCCACCCCATTTGTGGTGATGGACGAGATCGAGGCCGCTCTGGACGACGCCAATGTGGTGCGCTTCGCCCACTATATGCGCCAGATGGCGGACAAGACCCAGTTCATCGTCATCACCCACCGCCGTGGTACCATGGAGGAAGCTGATGTCCTCTATGGCGTTACCATGCAGGAGCAGGGGATCAGCCGGATGCTGACCATCAACCTGAACGATGTGGAAAAAGAACTGCATATCAAGTGACGCTCCACAGGCCGGTAGCTGATGCCCACCCGCCAAAGGCGGGGCGGCGCTTGCGCCGTCAAGCGTTTTGCCCTGGGGCAAAACCTTGAAATCGCCGGGATTCATTTCCGGCGATTTGGGTGAAATTCAGGGGGTCCCCGCACAGCCTTGGCTGGGCGGGGGATCAGCCGGATGCTGACCATCAACCTGAACGATGTGGAAAAAGAACTGCATATCAAGTGAGAGGAGTTTATCCGAACCGAAAACATCCCCGATTGAAGGGGCATGATTATAGCCGGGACGGCGTTTACTTTCTGACCGTTTGCCCCAAGAACAGGATGCCGGTATTAAGTGTCATCGTAGGGCCTGCCAGCGTGGTGGAGGTGATGCGGGTATTCAAGTTTCTCTCTACCCGGCGCTGGAACCAACTGCGCCATACTCGGGGGCGGCGGCTCTGGCAGACCGCTTACTGCGACCATGTGATTCGGGATGATAACGATTTTCTGGAGCACTGGACCTATCTTGTCAACAATCCCGCCCGATGGGTGGGAGATGGATATCATATTTGACCGAAAGGAACCAAGATCAACATGGGCTTTTTTGCAAAGATCAAAGCGGGTCTGACCCGCACCAAGGAGAACATCGGCCACTCCATCGACCAGCTGTTTGCCGGTGAACTCAACGACGACTTCTACGACGAACTGGAGGAGACCCTGATCCTGGGCGACATGGGGGTGGACACCACCCTGAAAGCGGTGGAGGAGCTGCGCCGCCGGGTGAAGGAGGAGAAGATCCGGGACATGGACTCCGCCCGGGCTTGCCTGCGGCGGGTACTCACTGAGATGCTCCAGGTGGGCGAGCCGGAGCTCCACCTCACCACCGCCCCCTCGGTGGCCCTGTTCATCGGGGTGAACGGGGTGGGCAAGACCACCACCATCGGCAAGCTGGCCGCCCGGATGAAAGGGGAGGGCAAGAAGGTGCTGATGGCCGCCGCCGATACCTTCCGGGCCGCCGCCGCCGACCAGCTGGAGATCTGGAGCCAGCGCTCCGGGGTGGAGATCGTCCGCCAGCACGAGGGGGCCGACCCCGCCGCCGTGGTGTATGACGCCCTCACCGCCGGTAAGGCCAGAGGTACCGACGTCATCCTCATCGACACTGCCGGCCGGCTGCACAACAAGCAGAACCTGATGAACGAGCTCAACAAGATCTCCCGGGTGGTGGACCGGGAGCTGCCCGGCTGCGACCGGGAGACCCTGCTGGTGCTGGACGCCACCACCGGCCAGAACGGACTGATCCAGGCCAAGCAGTTCAAGGAGGCGGCCGGTATCACCGGCATCGTCCTCACCAAGCTGGACGGCTCCGCCAAGGGCGGCATCGTCATCGCTATCGCCCAGGAGCTCCAGGTGCCGGTGAAATACATCGGCGTGGGCGAGGGCATCGACGACCTGATGCCCTTTGAGGCGGAAGCCTTTGTGGAAGCGCTGATCTAAGGGAGGTTATCTGATATGGCAAGAATCGACGGACGGGCCAACGACCAGCTGCGGCCCATTGAGATCATTCCCAACTTCAACAAGTTTGCCGAGGGCTCCTGCCTCATTCGCTGCGGCAATACCCAGGTGCTGTGCTGCGCCAGCGTGGAGGACCGCACCCCGCCCCACGTCCCCGAGGGAGAGGGCTGGGTCACCGCCGAGTACTCCATGCTGCCCCGTGCCAACCGGGAGCGGTCCAGGCGGGACGTGTCCAAGCTGAAGCTGTCCCCCCGCTCTGCGGAGATCCAGCGGCTGGTGGGCCGGTCCCTCCGGGCCTGCGTGGACATGAAAAAGCTGGGGGAGCGCTCCGTCACCATCGACTGCGACGTGCTCCAGGGGGACGGCGGCACCCGCACCGCCAGCGTCACCGGCGGCTATGTGGCCCTGGCCCTGGCGCTGAAAAAGGTGGGGGCTGCCGACGCCCTGGTGGACAGTGTGGCGGCGGTGTCCGCCGGTATCGTGGGAGACGAGCTGCTGCTGGACTTGTGCTACGAGGAGGACTCCTCCGCCCAGGTGGACCTGAACTGTGTCATGACCGGCGGCGGCCAGCTGGTGGAGCTCCAGGGCACCGGAGAGGGCCGGGCCTTCACCATTGAGGAGCAGCGGGCCCTGGTGGACCTGTGCGCCAAGGGCATCGACCAGCTGCGGGAGATCCAGAAAAAGGTGCTGGAGGGCTGAGTGATGAAACTGGTATTGGCCAGCAAAAATGCCCATAAGCTGACGGAAATGCAGGCGATCCTCTCCCAGCTGGGGGTGGAAGTGGTGCTGGAGTCCGAGGTGGGCGTGGATGTGGACGTAGAGGAGACCGGCACCACCTTTGAGGAGAATGCCTGGCTGAAAGCCCATGCGGTGTGCCAGGCCTCCGGCCTGCCCGCCATTGCGGACGACTCCGGCCTGTGCGTGGACGCCCTGGGCGGCGCCCCCGGCGTGTACTCCGCCCGGTACGGCGGCCCTGAACTGGACGACGTGGGCCGGTACCGGCTGCTGCTGGAGAACCTGCGGGGCCAGCTGGACCGGCGGGGGAAGTTCGTCTCCGCCATCTGCTGCTGCTTCCCCAACGGGGACAGGGTGGAGGCCAGAGGGGAGTGCCCCGGCACCATCGCCTATGCCCCCAAGGGTGAGGGCGGCTTTGGCTACGACCCGGTGTTTTTTATCCCCGGGCTGAAAAAGACCTTTGCGGAGCTGACCGCGGAGGAGAAGAACGCCATTTCCCACCGGGGAAATGCGCTGAACAAATTTAAAACAGAATTGGAGAACTATCTGAATGGACTTGACAAGTAAACAGCGGGCCCAGCTGCGGGGCCTGGCCAACAGCATCGACACCATCCTCCACGTGGGCAAGGACGGGATCGGAGACAACCTGGTGAAGCAGGCCAACGACGCTCTGGAGGCCCGGGAGCTCATCAAGGGAAAAGTTCTGGAGAACTGTATGCTCACCAGCCGGGAAGCGGCAGAGGAGCTGGCGCAGAAGACCCGCAGCGACGTGGTGCAGGTGATCGGGACGAAGTTTGTCCTGTACCGCCCCACCCACAAGAAGGATAAGAAGGACAAAATCGTTCTGGTGGCAGATAAGAAACGCAAAGCATAACAAAATGAGGGGGCATGGTCATGAAGCTGGGCATCTATGGCGGGACCTTCAATCCGCCCCATCTGGGGCACCTGACTTCGGCTCAGGCGGCGATGGACGCACTGGGACTGGACCGGCTGCAATTCGTCCCGGCGGCGCAGCCGCCCCATAAGCAGCTGCCTGCGGGCAGCCCGGGCCCGGAGGCGCGGCTGGCCATGGTGGAGCTGGCGGCGGACAGCCTGCTGCTGCCGGACCGGGTGGGCGTCAACGCCCTGGAGCTGGACCGCCCGGGAAAAAGCTATACCGCCGACACCCTGGAACGGCTCCACCAGCAGTATCCGGGCGCGGAACTGTGGCTGATGATGGGGACCGACATGTTCCTCACGCTGCAAAACTGGCGGGAGCCGGAGCGGATCACCCGTCTGGCCGGGGTGTGTACCTTTGCCCGTACCCAGGCGGACAGCAGCGAGGCGTTGAAGCGCCAGGCAGAGTATCTGGGCAGGACCTTCGGCGCCCGGACCTGCGTGCTCCAGCTGCCCCAGGTCGTGGACGTGTCCTCCACCCAGCTGCGGGACCTGCTGGCGCGGGGGGAGGGGCAGGAATATCTGCCCCCTGCGGTATGCGGCTATATCATCCGCCACGGCCTGTACGGTGTTCACTACGACCTGAAGCAGCTGCCGGACCGGGAGCTGCGCGCCTGCGCCTGCTCCATGATCCGGGCCAAGCGGATCGCCCACATCCGGGGGACCGAGGAGGAGGCGGTGCGTCTGGCCCGCCGCTGGGGGGCCGACGAGGAGAAGGCCCGCCGGGCGGGTATCCTCCACGACATTACCAAATACCTGGAACTGGATGAGCAGTTGCAATTATGCCGCAAATATGGTATTGTACTGGATGATTTGGAACAGCGTGCGGTCAAGCTGCTTCACTCCAAGACCGGGGCGTGTGTGGCCCGGGACGTGTATGGGGTGAGCGACGATATTTATAACGCGATCTTCTGGCACACCACCGGCAAGGCGGACATGACCCTGCTGGAAAAGATCCTCTACATCGCCGACTATATGGAGCCCAACCGGGCATTCCCCGGCGTGGACAAGCTGCGGAAGCTGGCCTACGAGGATCTGGACCGGGCGGTGCTGGAGGGGTGCGAGATGAGCATCCAGGAGATGGCGGACCGGGGCCTGCCGGTCCATCGCAACACGCTGCAGGCCAGGGATTGGCTGAGGAGAAAATCCAGCGGAAAGGAACCGTAAGATGAACCCGGAAGAGAAAAAGAACAGCCACGGCGGCGCCCGGCTCGCAAAGGAGCAAAAGCCGCCCAAGCAGAAGAGACCCAAGCCGGAACTCACCTCAAAGGAAAAGGCGCTTCGTGCCCTGCTCATTGTACTGACTGCGATCTCCGTTTTGATCGTGACGTTGTTTGTGGCCTATAAGCTGCTGGTGGTCAAGCCCCAACTGCCCGGCGGAGACGTGCCTGAGCCACAGGCGTCCGCCGGGATGGAGATGACAGGCCCCAAGCTGTCGGGGGACCGCAAGGAGGAGTTTTATACCTTCCTGGTGGTGGGCCGGGATACCGGCGGCGGCGGCAACACCGACACCATCATGGTCATGTCCTACGACATCCCCAATCAGAAGCTCAACGTGCTGAATATCCCCCGGGATACCATGGTGAATGTGCCCTGGGACGTGAAAAAGGTCAACTCCATCTATAACTGGGCCTCCCGGTATGACAGGGACGGCATCGACTATCTGAAGGAGGAGATCTCCTACCTGATCGGGTTCCAGCCCGACTTCACCGTGGTGGTGGAGTGGGAGGCTGTGGGCGAGCTGGTGGACGCCGTGGGGCCGGTCACCTTTGACGTGCCCTACGACATGGATTACGACGACGGCACCCAGGACCTCTACATTCACCTGAAGGCGGGGGTCCAGGAGATCGACGGCGACAAGGCCATGCAGCTGCTGCGCTGGCGGAAAAACAACAAGATCGAAAACGGCAAGCTGATCGTCTACGGCGGCTATCCCTCCGGCGACCTGGGCCGCATCCAGACCCAGCAGGACTTCTTGAAGGCGGTCATCGACAAGTGCCTGTCCAGCCTGTCGGTGGATAAGATCCCCGCCCTGGCCCAGATCTTCATGAACAATGTGGACACCCGGGGTACCCTGACGGTGAACAACATCGCCTGGTTTGCCAAGGAGGCCATCGTGGGGGGGCTGAGCATGGAGCATGTGAGCTTTATGACCCTGCCCTGCCAGGGGGCGTGGGTGTACAGCCGCACGGTGGGCAACAAGCAGTCCTATGTCACCCCCATTCCGGACCAGACTCTGGAGCTGGTGAACAGCAGCTTCAACCCCTACCTGGACGATATCAAGCTCAATGAGCTGGACATCATGATCGTCAATGATGACGGCTCCCTGTCATCCACCAGTGGAAAGGTGGAGGACGCTCAGGCGGCCCGGCCCCAAGGCGGCAATACGCCTGCCCCCAGACCCAGCGACACCCCTGCGCCGGTGACTACGCCTGAGCCCGGCGCTATGCCTGAACCCAGCGATACCCCGCAGGGCAGCGAGGCTCCCGTTCCGTCGGAGACCCCGGTCATGCCGCCGGAAGTCACCCCTGTCCCGGAGCCTGCCCCTGAGACGACCCCCGATCCGGAGGTCGAAGCAACCCCGGCGCCTACGCCGGTATCGACGCCCCAGACGGATCCCACTGTGCCGGAGATCGGCCCCGGGATGGAGCCTGTGGAGTAAAGGAGAGATCATATGTTGACACCCAAAGAGATCGCCCTGCTGGCCGCCAAGGCGCTGGACAGCAAGAAGGGCCTGGATATCAAAGTGCTGGAGACCGGTCATCTGACCACCCTGGCCGACTATTTCGTGCTGTGCTCCGCCACCTCCACCACCCAGATCAAGGCCCTGGCCGACGTCTGTGAGAAGGAGTTGAAGGACGCCGGCGAGCCCCCCCACCATGTGGAGGGCCACCGGGGCGGCACCTGGATCCTGCTGGACTTCTCCTCCGTGGTGGTCCATGTCTTCAATGAGGAGGCCAGAGAGTTCTACGATCTGGAGCGCCTCTGGAGCGATGCCACCCCCGTGGACCTGTCCGGTGTGCTCACCGAGAATTAACCGCAAAAAAAGATGCCCGGCACATGCCGGGCATCTTTTTTTCCATTCAGGGAACCAATTTGCTTTTCGGCGCATCTATAGAGCGTCCGGACAAGGAAAAGCGAGGTGAGGGTATGGCATCTATGGAACTTGCAGGCGGGGTAAGCCCCCGGGAGGAGTTTGCGGCCCTGGTGACCGAGCACAGCCGGAGTATGTTCCGGGCGGCCCGGTCCCTGCTGGACTGCGACGCCGATGCCGAGGACGTGGTGAGCGAAGCTATTCTCCGGGCCTGGCGGAAGTGGGGGACAGCTGCGGGAGGCGGATGCCGCCCGGGCCTGGCTGTTGAAGATCACGGTGAACTGCGCCTACGATCAGCGGCGGAAGGCTGCCCGGCTCCTCTATACCGACCAGGTGGAGAGAGTAGCCGGTGCTGCCGAGGACCAGCCGGTGTCCCACCTGTGGGAGGCGGTGCCCGACATTGGGACAAAGGGATGTTATACCGGCTATCTGTCGGAGGACGAGTTGGAGCAGGGCCTCCAGACCCTGGGAAGCACCGGGACCAGCTTCCAGGCGGTGGAGCAGCCGGAGGAGGGCTATACCCTCCGCATTTACACCTATGACGGCGGTACCCTGCTGTGGGAGAAGCCGGTCAAGCTGGCCGCCGTCCAGGCGCTGGATATGACCGAGACGAGCCGTACCTTTGATGAGGGGACGGTCACCGCTCTGGTCAGCCGGGACGGGCGGCTGCTGGACCTGTACCCGGACAGGACGGTGGAAGATGGCAGCACGCTGGCTTCCGTCTATGCCACCGATGTGATATTCATAGGAGCATCCGGTCAGCGTTACCCGGCGCAGATGCTGTCCGATGGTACGGGGGCCTGGACCTGTAACGCCCCGCAAGAGGAGACCATCACGGCGGTGGAGATCGGCTCCCTGCGCCTGACCAGAATATACCTGGATGATGGGGTGCAGCGGGAGGACGTGCCGGCCCCCTATCAGGACCTGAACTGGCTCATTCCCGTGGGGTGAGATCCACCACCGGGCTGGAGGTCCACTCCAGGCCGCAGGGCCTGGGTGTGGGGAAGCACAGGCCGTACAGGTCGGTGTACTTGGCCTCCGCCTCAAAGAGCTGTCGGGCCGGACCGGCCAGGTCCCTGGCCTGGGCGGGCTTGGTGAGGATGGGGAGGGAACAGGTATCCTTCATCTGCTTCAACAATGCCTGCCCCCGGCGGTTGAGCCCCAGCACCCGCACATAGGGGGGCAGGGGGGGACGGTCCCTGTCTATCCCCAGAAAGGCGGAGAGGGCCAGCCGCCGGAGCCGGGCGTGGGTGTACCGCTTGGTTTTGGTAAGGGCATAAAATTCATCCAGGGAGAGGGCCTGTCGGGCGGCGCGGACCAGCCGTTCCGGCAGGCCCTCTGCCGCGCCGCTGTCGGGAAGGGTGGCCCAGTCTGAGGTATCCATGACACGCAGTCTGGCCAGGATGGCCCGCTCCACATAGGTCAGGGAGGACATCTCTCTTATTTTGTCCAGAGCGCCGGGGCGCACCAGCCCGGCGGCTTCGTCCCAAGTGCCGGAGCGCAGCAGCCGCCGCACCTGGGTGGCGGAGGCGAAGTCCTCCACCGTCTGGGGGCTGTTGTGCTCCGCCCCCCGGCGGGGCACGGTAAGGACCTCCATGGAGACATTCAGATGCGCCAGGGCGCGGAGGTATTCCACCCCCAGGTTGTTGTTGGGAGTGGACAGGCAGGGACAGCCCGCCGCCTCCTGCCGGGCAGCAGGGAAGGAGAGCCCCTTGTCCAGCGCGGCCCGCAGCCTGACGGGGTAGCCGGGGGCGTCCAGAGCCCGGGCGGCCGCTATCAGCTCCCGGGTACTGCCGCACTCGCTGCCGAAGGAGAGGGTGTCCACCACTCCTGTGGCGGCCAGAATGGACACCGCCCCCCGGGCAAAGGACTCCGCCGAGGACATGGCCCAGGGGGTGGGCAGCTCCAGCACCAGGTCCGCGCCCCCCTCCAGAGCCAGGACGGCCCGGGTCCACTTGTCGGCAATGGCGCAGTCGGCGCCCTGGACCCAGTGGCCGCTCATGGCGCACACCACCGGCCGGTCGGCCCCCAACAGGCGGCGGGTCTGAGCGATCTGCCAGGCGTGGCCCAGGTGGAACGGGTTGTACTCCGCGACGATTCCCACAGCGGTCATGGCTTTTCCTCCAGAACAAGAGTAAAATTTTTCTCCCTTTCGGTCAAAATGTGGGTTGTTCTTTCTGCGAAAAAGGGATAGAATAAACTTGATATGTGCTCCTAAGACAATATTGTACTACGGGAACGTCTGGCTCTCAAGCCAAGTTTATCAGGAAAAGTAAGGAGAGATGGAACCATGAAAGTTTTGGTCATCAACGCTGGCAGTTCTTCCCTCAAGTATCAGCTCATGGACCCCGCCACCCGCGAGGTGCTGGCCAAGGGCCTGTGTGAGCGCATCGGCATCGACGGCCGCCTGACCCACAAGGTGCCCGCCAAGGACGCCAAGTACGAGTTTGAGATCCCCATGCCCACCCACGCCGAGGCCATTCAGGCCGTGCTGGACGCGCTGCTCTCCAGCGAGCACGGCGTGATCAAGAGCGCCGCCGAGATCGACGCTGTGGGTCACCGCGTGGTGCACGGCGGCGAGAAGTTCGCCTCCTCCGTGCTCATCACCGACGAGGTCATGGCCGCTCTGGAAGAGTGCATCCCCCTGGCCCCCCTCCACAACCCCGCCAACATCACCGGCATCCAGGCCTGCCGCAAGGTCATGCCCGGCGTGCCCATGGTGGGCGTGTTCGACACCGCCTTCCATCAGACCATGCCCGCCAAGAGCTACATCTATGCCCTGCCCTACGAGTACTATGAGAAGGACAAGGTCCGCCGCTACGGCTTCCACGGCACCTCTCACCGCTATGTCTCCGCCCGGGCCGCCGACATGCTGGGCAAGCCCATCGAGGAGCTGAAGATCATCACCTGCCACCTGGGCAACGGTTCCTCCATCGCCGCCGTGGACTGCGGCAAGAGCGTGGACACCACCATGGGCTTCACTCCCCTGGCCGGTCTGCCCATGGGCACCCGCTCCGGCGATCTGGACGCCGGCATCATGGAGTACCTGATGAACAAGTACGGCTACGACATGAAGGAAATGATGACTGTCCTCAACAAGAAGTCCGGCGTGCTGGGTATCTCCGGCGTGTCCTCCGACTTCCGTGATATCGAGGATGCCGCCAAGGAGGGCAACCAGCAGGCTGCCCTGGCTCTGGAGGCCTTCCAGTACGGCGTGAAGAAGTACATCGGCGCTTACGCCGCCGCCATGGGCGGGGTGGACGCCATCGCCTTCACCGCCGGCGTGGGCGAGAACGACGCCGCCACCCGGATGGCTGCCGCCTCCGGCCTGGAGTTCATGGGCGTGAAGATGGACGCCGAGGCCAACAACGTCCGGGGCAAGGAGACTGTGATCTCCGCCGCCGACTCCAAGGTGAAGGTGCTGCTCATCCCCACCGATGAGGAGCTCATGATCGCCATGGATACCGCCGCCATCGTGAATCAGTAAGCAACTGAATACGCGCTGACCGGGGGCCGCTGCTTTGCAGCGGCCCCCTTTTTCGTATTTGGATGCGGAGGGTGGCCCCATTCTTAAAGAAAACTTCACCCTTTCTTTATGGAAGCGACGGGGTCCCTCTGTTATGCTGTAGGCATGTCCAGTTGGGAACAAATTGTGAATTCTCAGGCCCTTTCGTTGACACCTGACAGGTTGTCGTATTAAGATTGTGACAGTTTGTCGGGCCGGGAGGGGATCGCGGTATGCCAAGCGCCGCCGTTTCCATCAACCGGATCATTTGGGAGGCGGGCATACCCAGAGACAGCTTTTACATGTATTTTACCGACAAAGAGGACCTGTTCCGCTGCCTGATGGAGGCATACGGGGAGGTCCTGATCCAACAGCTGGGAGAGCGGCTGGCGCGGAGCGGCGGGGATCTGTTCGCCGCCGCGCTGGCTCTCTTTGACCATGTGAACGCGAACTGGCACAGCGGAGCATTCCGGGAGATGGCGGCCATTCTCCGGCGGGGTGCGGAGGTAAGGGCGCCGGCGGACAGCCGGGGCCGGCAAAAAAGGAGACACGACTATGGAAGCGACCCAACTCAAACCGGAAACCGCAGCCGCTCCGACGGAGGAGCGGCAGAAGGGGGCGCCGGAATTCAAGGCCCCCAGGAAGAAGCGCAAGTGGATCAAGATAGCTGTCGTTCTGGGTGTGATCGTGGCACTGCTGCTGTTTGTCCTGGCCCAGTGTATGGGGGCGGGGCAGCAGCTGCTGAGCAGCGCCTATCTGCCCTGTACGGCGGAGGTGCGGGATATGACGGTCTCCGTGTCGGGTACCGGCACCATCCAGCCCATTCAGGCCTATAATGTGACCACTCTGGTCAGCGGCGAGATTTTGGAGGCCCCCTTTGAGGAGGGGCAGGCAGTCCACAAGGGGGATCTGCTCTTCCGCATCGACGCCAGAGACGTGGAAAACAACATTGCCCAGCTGGAGCTCAACGTCCGCTCGGCGCAGCTGGCGCTGGACAACCTGCTCAAGAACCAGAGCGATGACCTGCAGGACCGGAACATCACCGCCAAAGATGCCGGCGTTATCACCAAGCTCTATGTGAAGCAGGGGGACAGCGTGGCGGCGGGGACCGCCGTGGCTGATGTGGTGGACCGGGACCACATGGAGCTGAAGCTCCCCTTCCATGCGGCGGATGCCGCCGGTTTCCGGGTGGGGCAGGCCGCCACGGTGGCGGTGAATGGAACTGCCACCACTCTCACCGGTACCGTGACAGAGATGGCCGCCACCGATCAGGTGGGCCCCGGCGGCACCCTGGTGCGGCAGGTGACCATCCTGGTGAACAATCCCGGCGTACTGACCGACAGCAGTCAGGGCACCGCCTCTGTGGGCGGCGCGGCCTGCGCCGCCGGCGGTACCTTTGCCTATGCCACCTCTGCTCAGATCACGGCCAAAGCCTCCGGCGACCTGGATGCCCTCCATGTGAAGGAGGGGGACCGGGTGAACGCCGGTCAGGTCATCGGCGTTATCGCAGAGCAGGACATGGAGAACCAGATCGAAAACGCCCGTATTGCGGTGGAAAATGCCCAGCTCTCTCTGAAGAGTGCCCGGGAAAAGCTGGAGGACTATACCATCACCTCCAATATTGACGGCCAGGTCATTGAGAAGAATCTGGACGTGGGGGACAACATCAACGGCATGTCCAGCTCCGGCGCCTCGGTGACCTACCCCGCAGTGATCTATGACCGCTCCCAGCTCACCTTTGAGATGGCTATCGACGAGCAGTACATCAGCCAGATCCGGGTGGGGCAGACGGTGACCATTACAGCCGATGCCCTGGACGGCCAGAGCTTTACCGGCGTGGTGGACAAGATCAACATCAACGGCACCACCGCCAGCGGCCACACCAGCTACCCGGTGACTGTGCTGGTGGACGGGTCTCCCGAGGCCCTCTACCCCGGTATGAACGTTTCCGCCAAGATCCTGGTGGAGGAGGTGGGCAAGGTGCTCACTCTGCCGGTAGAGGCCGTGGAGCGGGGGAACACGGTGCTGGTGGCCGGCCCGGGCTGCCTGGATGAGAAGGGCAATGTGGCGGACCTGTCCGCCGCCGAGAAGCGGCAGGTCACGCTGGGCCGCAACGACGACAACTACATCGAGATCGTGGACGGACTGGAGGAGGGGGACGTGGTCCTGGCCCCCAGCCCCCAGGGCACCAATATGATGGAAGCCATGATGGGGATGGGCTGAGCCATGGAACATCTCATTGAACTCAAGGACATCTATAAGATCTATCATATGGGGGAGGAGACGGTCCATGCGCTGGACGGCATCTCCCTGACGGTGGATCAGGGGGAGTTCGTGGCCATTGTGGGCCAGTCGGGCTCCGGCAAATCCACAGCCATGAATATCATCGGCTGCCTGGATGTGCCCACCTCGGGCAGCTACCATCTGGCGGGGGTGGACGTATCCACCATGGACGACGACCAGCAGGCCGAGGTCCGCAACAAAATGCTGGGCTTTATCTTCCAGCAGTACAATCTGATCCCCAAGCTCACCGTGCTGGAAAATGTGGAGCTGCCCCTGCTCTATGCCGGAGTGCCCGGCAACGAGCGGCGGGAGCGGGCCCTCCGGGCGCTGGAGCGGGTGGGGCTGGCGGAGAAGTGCAAGAACCTGCCCAGCCAGCTCTCCGGTGGCCAGCAGCAGCGGGTATCCATCGCCCGGGCTCTGGCGGGCGAGCCGTCGGTGATCCTGGCCGACGAGCCTACCGGCGCCCTGGACTCCCGCACCGGCCGGGAGGTGCTGGGCTTTCTCCAGAAGCTCAACGCCGAGGGGGACACGGTGGTGCTCATCACCCACGACAACTCCATTGCCGTCAAAGCCAAGCGCATCGTCCGGCTCCAGGACGGAAAGATCATCTACGACGGCGACGCGCACGACCCCAGGGCCGTGGTCCAGCCTGACCTGGAGGAGGAGAGCGGCGGGACCAGGGAGGTGCTGAACCTGTGAAGATCGGACAATCCTTCCGCCTGGCCATCAAGAGCCTGCTGACCAGCAAGGTGCGGGCCCTGCTCACCATGCTGGGTATCATCATCGGCGTGGCGGCGGTCATCGTGATCGTCTCTCTGGGCAACGGTATGCAGCAGTATATGAACAGCCAGTTTGAACAGGTCGGCGTCAATATGATCCAGGTGGGGATCTACTCCTACGGCGGAAACCGGGAGGCCGGACCTGACGACTTCTATAAGCTGGCGGAGAAATATCCCCAGTATATCGACTCGGTGAGCCCCTACCTCAATGCCACGGCGGTGGTACGCCAGGGGGCGGAGGAGTACGAGCGCACCAAGGTGTACGGGGTCAGCGAGACCATGTACAACGACGAAAAGGGACAGACCGCCACCGGTGACCGGCTGGCAGAGGGCCGGTTCCTCAGCTATGTGGATGTGGAGCGCAACCAGAAGGTATGCGTCATCGGCAGTTACCTGAACCAGGCCATGTTCGGCGGCCAGGGCGTGGGCCGCTCTCTGACGGTGAGCGGCGTATCCTACACTGTGATCGGGACCCTCCATGAGAAGGCCGGTTCCACTGAGGGCAGCGGAGACGACCAGATCTACCTGCCCTACGGCCTGGTGGAGCAGCTCAACGCCGGCGGCATGGGGATGGAGTCCTATCTGGTCAGCAGCACCAGTAAGGATACGTCCGCCGCCGCCAAGGGCGTCATTGAGCGTATGCTGATGCGCATTTACGGGGACAGCAGCGACTATATCGTCATGACCTCCGCCGAGATGATGGACATGATGGACTCCATGCTGGGGGTGCTCATGACCATCCTGGTGGTCATCGCCGCCATCTCTCTGGTGGTGGGCGGCATCGGCATCATGAACATCATGCTGGTCTCGGTCACCGAGCGCACCCGCGAGATCGGCATCCGCAAATCCCTGGGGGCCAAAGGCCGGGACATCCGCAGCCAGTTTATCATCGAGGCGGGTACCACCTCTGCCATCGGCGGGGTGATCGGCATCGTCCTGGGCATCGTGATGGCCAACGTGTTTACGGCAGTGGTGGGGATAGTCATGCCGGAGGCCGAGGGCTTTTCCGCCATTCCCACCCCGGTGGGGATCCTGGTGTCCTTTGGCGTGTCGGTGGGCATAGGCATCCTCTTTGGCTACCTGCCCGCCAACAAGGCCGCGAAGCTCAACCCCATCGACGCCCTGCGCTATGACTGAGGAGACCACCTCCCTCTTGCCACCTGGCGGCGGGGGGTATATACTGGACCATAGAAGTGTTCATTTCCGCGAGAAGGAGAAAAAAGATGAAACATCGACTGTTATCCGGACTGCTGGCCGCAGGGCTGCTCCTGGGGCTGGCGCCTGCGGCGCTGGCGGCTCCGCCTGTGGAGGGGGAGGCCGCTCAGGTGCTGGCCGCCCTGGACATCATGGTGGGCGACGACAAGGGAGATCTGGGCCTGGAGCGCACCATCACCCGGGCGGAATTTACCAAAATGACAGTGGCCGCTTCTACCAGCCGGGACACGGTGGGGGACGCAGTGGCGGTCAAGCCCTATCCCGATGTGCCCCAGACCCATTGGGCGGCCCCCTATGTCAAGGCCGCCGTGGATCTGTCCCTGGTACAGGGCGACTTGTACGGCAGATTCAATCCCGACCAGAAGATCACGCTGGCCGAGGGGGTCACCATCCTGCTGCGTCTGCTGGGCTATACGGACAGCGACTTCACCGGACTCTGGCCCGCCGGCCAAATGGCCCAGTACCGGGCGCTGGATCTGGACGAGGGCGTGACCAGCGGCCAGAACGACAACATGACCCGGCGGGACGCCCTCTACCTCTTCTACAACCTGATGGTCACCAAGGATAAGAACGGCTCCTATTATCTGAACACTCTGGAGCCCACCCTGAACCTGGTCAACCCCGCCGGCGAGCTGGACCGGGTGGGGCTTATCAACTCCGCGATGGAGGGACCGGTGGTGGCCGACGCCGGCTGGCAGGGCAAGCTGCCCTTTGCCGCTGAAAGCGCCAAGGTCTACCGCAACGGCGGACTGTCCGACCTGGGCAGCGTCCAGATCCAGGACCTGGTCTACTGGTCGGAGTCCATGCGCACAGTCTGGGCCCATTCCGACAAGGTGACCGGTACGCTGGAGGCCCTCAGTCCCTCCGCTGCCGCCCCCACATCTGTGACGGTGGCCGGCAAGACCTACAGCATTGAGACCACTTCCGCCGCCTATGAGCTGTCCGACCTGGGCAGCTATGCCGTGGGGGACCGGGTGACTCTGCTGCTGGGCCGCAGCGGCGGCGTGGCAGCCCTGGGCGAGGCCCAGAGCGACAGCGCCCTCATCTACGGTATCATCACCAAGGTGGAGAACATCCCCTATGACGACGGCAATCACGACACCTACAATGCCCGCGCCGTCACCATCGCGGCCACCGATGGCAATACCTACCGCTACCAGTGCGCGATCAAGACGCTGGAGGTAGGCGACATGGTCCGGGTGATCACCGGAGACGACGATGTGCAGGTGAAGCGGCTGAGTCCCACCAAGCTCACCGGCAAGGTGAATGCCGACGGCACCAAGCTGGGCAGCTACCCGCTGGCCGACGGCGTGGAGATCATCGACACCTATCAGGATCGCACCCCGCTGCGGGTCTATCCCAGCCGCCTGGCGGGGGTGGAGTTCACCGGCGATATGGTGCGCTACTATGCCCTCAATGCCGCCGGCGAGATCACCCACATGATCCTCAACGACGCCACCGGCGATCTGCACCAGTATGGCGTCATCACCGATGTGACAGAGGTGAGCACCGTGCTGCCCACCGGCGGCTATCTGATCTCCTCCTCCTATACCTATGACCTGAAGGGGCAGGAGATGGTGTTTGCCTCCTCCGATACCATCTACAACCTCCACTCCGGCCCCTGCCAGATCAAAATGGAGGGCGATTCCACCGTGGAGCGTCTGTACAACCTGAAGGAGCGTCCTCTCTCCGCCCTCAGTGCCGGAGGCAACTTTGGCGTGGGGAGCGACGGCACCCAGTATGCCATCTCGGAGCATGTGGTGGTCTATGTGTACAAGGACAATTCCTACCAGGTCTCCAACCTGAACCGGGTGGCGGGGAAGGACTACACCTTCACCGGCTGGTACGATAAGAATGAGAAGGACGGCGGCTGCATCCGGGTCATCGTGGCCCGCTGAGCTTCTGCTGCCGTAAAAAAGGGGGTCCGGCGATGCTGCCGGGCCCCCTTTTTGCAAATATTTCCCCATTGTGGTATAAGGCCTGCCCGGGCTGTCCAAACTAAGGCTCGGAGGTGCTGAAGAGTATGAAAAAATCGTTATATCACCGGTTCAGTGACTTTATTGAGGGGAGAGGGTTCTACATCATCCTGGCTCTCTGCATCGCGGCTGTGGGGATCTCGGGGTGGTTCCTCTACACCTCGGTGACCAGGGGGCAGGAGGAGCGCCCTGTGGGCGGAACGGCCAGCATCACGGTGACGCCCGCCCCGTCGGCAGCCGTTCGGCCCCAGAAGCCCGCTCTGCCGGTAACGCCCCGGCCCACGGCGGCGGCCAGACCGGCCCAGACGGCCGCACCGACTCCGGCGGCCACCCCCAAGCCCGCGGCCGCGCCTCAGAGCGCGCCCACGTCCCTGGCCTGGCCGGTGCGGGGCGAGGTGCTGACCGGGTATACCGTGGAAGCGCTGGCCTATGATGTGACCATGGGGGATTGGCGCACCCACGCCGGGATCGACATCGCCGCTGCGGCCGGAACGGAGGTGCGGGCCCCGGCCTCCGGCGTGGTCCTGGACGTGATCCAGGACGTGATGATGGGTACCACAGTGGTGCTGGACCACGGCGGCGGCCTGACCACCGCCTGCTCCAACCTGGCGGCCATTCCTACCGTGGAGGTGGGGGACAGCGTCAGTGTGGGGGCGGTGATCGGCTCGGTGGGGAGCACCGCCATTGCGGAGAGCGCCCTGCCCAGCCACCTTCACTTCACTGTGGAGCGGGCGGGGGCCAGCGTGGATCCCATGGAACTGCTGAATCAGTGAATACGAAAAGGGCGTGTTGCAGGATGCTGCAACACGCCCTTTTTGTATCCTGTATTACCGCCGCAGCTCATCGCCTCCGCGGCTGATCTTGACCACCAGGGAGCTGAGGGCCAGCAGGCCGATCAGGTTGGGCAGGACCATCAGTCCGTTGAACAGGTCGGACAGGGACCAGACCAGATCCACCTTCTGAACCGAGCCGATGACGATAAAGACTACGACAATAAGGGCGTACACCTTGACGGCGCCCTTGCCGAAGAGGGCCTTTACGTTGAGTTCGCCGAAGAAGTACCAGCCGATGATGGTGGAGAAGGCGAAGAACAGCATACACACGGCCACAAAAATGTTGCCGAAGGAGCCGAAGGCGCTGTTGAAGGCGGCCTGGGCCAGGGCGGTCCCCTGGAGGGCTCCGTTTACCGGCTGGAGCATCCCGGAGGTGAGGATGACCAGCGCCGTCAGAGTGAGCACCACAAAGGTGTCGATAAAGACGCCCATCATGGCGATGACGCCCTGATCCTGGGGCTTTTCCACCTTAGCCATGGCGTGGGCGTGGGGGGTGGAGCCCATGCCGGCCTCATTGGAGAAGAGACCCCGGGCCACGCCGTACCGCATGGCCTCCCGCATGGTCAGGCCCAGGGCGCCGCCCAGAATGGCCTTGGGGTCGAAGGCGCACACGAAGATAGAGCGCAGGGCCTCGAGCAGGGCGCTGTGATTGATGCACAGGATGGCGACGCAGCCCACGATGTAAAACACCGCCATCACGGGGACGATCTTCTCCGTGAAGGAGGCGATGCGCCGCACGCCGCCCAGGAAGATGAAGGCGGCGAGGACAGCCACCACAACGCCCACCGCCAGCTTGGGCACGCCGAAGGCGGTGTGGAAGGCGTCACTGATGGAGTTGGACTGAACCATGTTGCCCATGAAGCCCAGAGCCAGAATGATGGCCACAGCAAAGAATCCGGACAGGAATTTGCCGAATTTGCCCCGGAAGGCGGCCCGGATATAATAGATGGGGCCGCCGGTGACCTGGCCGTCACTGTCCACGGTGCGGAAGTTCTGGGCCAGCAGCGCCTCAGAGTAGATGGTGGCCATGCCGAAGAAGGCGGACAGCCACATCCAGAAAATGGCGCCGGGGCCGCCGGAGTAGAGGGCGGTGGCGCAGCCGGTGATGTTGCCGGTTCCCACCTGGGCGGCGATGGCGGTGGTCAGGGCCTGAAAGGAGGACATGCCGTCCTTGCCTGCCCGGGCCCCTTTCAGGGAGATGTTGCCGAAGAGCCTGCGCATCCCATCGCCGAACTTACGAAGCTGCACAAATCCCAGCCGCACCGTAAAGTAGACGCCGGTGGCTACCAGAAGAAACAGCAGTACATAGTCCCACAGGACGCCGTTGACGGCCTTTACCAATCCTTCGATCCATTCCATGTCGTTCTCTCCTCTTTCTGTTCCGGTCACGGCAAAGAAAGGGGCCAAACCGCATATCTAATGCGGTTTGGCCCTGAAATACAACAGAAAGACACCCGGCCCCTGCCGGATGTCGCTGTGATCCACTCTGTCCTTTTGCCTGAGAGATTCGTGCGTTTAAGCGCACGTTGCACCTTCGGCATCCCCGCTGGGGGGACTTCTCCAGAGCCACATCCATCCACAGTCCTCATTTCCCGGGGGAAACACCTGAGAGTTTTGCTCCTTCGGCAAGCCTGACGGCTTTTTCCTGTGGACTTCCCTTGTCGCTATACGGCGGACGAATGTCCGTCCGATTTGATAGGCAGAACTATAACACGGCGCTTCCCACTTGTCAAGCCTTACCGGGAAGAAATGTGAAAATAAAAATAGGAAAGGGGGTCACGGAAGGGATGGCCCTCTCCATGCTGTGCCCATAAAAAAGATGCAGACCCAGTCGGGGCTCCACAGGGCAGGGCGGCGCATTTGCGCCGTACAAGCGTTCTGCCGCAGGCAAAACCTTGGCGCAGGGGCAATTCACAATTCACTTGCCCCGAGCATTTTTGATCACCGAAGGGTGGAGCCGCCCTCTGGCGGCGGAACCAAAAAAAGAAAGACATCTGCTGAAAGCAGATGTCTTTCTTTTTTGTCTTTTGTTGCCAAAAAAGATGTAAACTTGTAGATGTTGCACCACAATGGGTTTCAAAGATTATACGGGGTGCAGATGGAGCAGCCCAGAAAAACAGCTCTAAATGTCTCCGCGAATTCGGTTATCAGTCCGATCATTCGTCTATATAGATGCTAAATCTATTGGTGCCGAGAATCATCATACAACCTGGAAGGCAATTTTCACGATTATAGTCGACAATTGCTTTGTGCAACTTTACATCATCCTTACTTCTTTGAGTATTGGCACTGGGGTGGGAGTGCCACTCGCCAATGTAAGTAAGATTATCCAAAGTAGTCTCATAAATATATTTAAGACGCTCGGGCAGATTGACGCAGCCTCTGATAAAAGAAGTTGGGGAGGAGATGCTATCCTCTGGTGCTCTCACTTGGGAAACAACATAAATGCGCTTTCTTGAAATATCATACGCTCCAATAAGGACACCACCAGTTTCGTTAGGTAAGGCTTTTTCTCGATCGGCCTGCATTTCGCCAAGCAACGATAGTGACAACTCTACTTTCCAACCATCATATTCGCATGTAATCCATTTGTCTGCCATGAAAGACTCTTTTTCTACAGAATCAGTGGCGTGGGTCCATATAATTATTTCCCCATCAGCATTGTTTGTGTGCAATTTTATTGCTTTGCAACATAATGCCGCGCTTAGAGAAATATTATCCTGTGATATTCGGCTTGAAATACTGCGGCACGTCCCGGAGTATATCATGGTTTCCGGTAATGACATGTGATCTGAATATTTTTCATCCTTTAGCAGTTCCCGATAATACTGCATTTCCAGCAGATCCAACCGGGCCGACCTATCGGAGCCTTCAATCAGCATGATTGTTGCTGTTCCTTGCGGATTCAAGAAACAAGAAATTCTTCGGGCATCGGATTGAACATCCAGTGCAAGATGGCGTTCAACGGCAATGGACGCCGATGCATCCAATATGATATCTGATTGGCCAAATGCCATGCTTACAGAGTTGTCTTTGCCAAAAACATCTGATGCAATAGCAACGAGGTCAGAATCAGATTGGATGTGGTTCGCAACTTTTTCCAATGACTTTACTTTTGAATAGCCGATATCGTTGCTTGTTAACACGTGCCGGGCGATATTATGAGGCCAGAAATAATCATGATCAATAATTGTCCATTTACCATACCCGGACCGCAAACAATTGTTGAGGATATGCGATCCAATTGCCCCCGCGCCAACAAGCGAAAAATGTTTTTCTCCGTCAGCTTCATCAACTAGGTTGGCACACCTGCATTTGCGCTTTGATTGTGTCAGGTGAACATTAAACGGAGTAATGGCAATATTGGCACCATTTCCACCCGGATGTTTACTGACTTCTATTTTACTTCCGTTTAAGCAAAATCCATAATCAGTCAGTATATCTTTTAAGGAATTGTCAATAACAAAAGACCTCAAATCAAAGGTTTCAATCTCAGCCTCTTTGATCCGTTGTTTGGGAATAGCAATGTTTATCAAGACTTTACAAGCAAGCAGTGTGTTCCTCTCTTGCCTAAAATATCTATAATAAATTTGCGGATGTTGTACGATAGAAAAAAGATCTGTCAACCAAGCTCGAATTGTATCACGGTTTTTGAATGAATGGAGCAACTCAAACATTGTTTGGGGCATATTATGTATCAAGTTTGAAAAATCCGGAGGGACATATAGAGAAAATACCGCGAAGTAATTCCCATCACCGGATTGATACATCAGCTTTCCAAATTCACGCTCCTCTACAATGTACTTGTCAAAATAAGGTTTCCCCAACTGTCCGTTCCAAACAATGACGTTATTTGCATACGGGAAAAATGGCTCTAGCGGTTGGTCCGGACGATGAAGCTGATTCATGGAGGTTTTTCGGAACCAGTTTTCAATGCACGTCAACAAGAAACGCCCATTCAGCTTATGCCGTATTTCATGATAACCCAAATCTGAGTAACACAAAGATTTCCGGACGTTATCCTCATGGACATTTAGGTGGGGAACGATCGGGAAATCATCCCTAACAGTGACAATAGGAAGGGGCTCTGCATTACTGATATAGATTGTTATCGGTTCGATATTCCGAACAGGGATCAATCGATGCTGGGGCAAACCAACCACTTCAAAATCAAGTTCGAGTTCATCGCATCGGGAATCCGTATCGTCATGACTTCTTATGGCGTTTAGAGAAGCGCGAAAACGCTCGTGTTCTTCCACGAGCGTCTTCACCTCCATTGTCAGATTGAAAAAGTCTCCCATTGTTAACCCCCTGCCCGCGGCGCAGGAGTATGAATGAATGCGGCATTGAACCCCGTGTCTTCCCGTATGCCCGTACAATCAATTTTGAAACGCAAGGGTTTTGGATTCGTTTTCCCGCCATACTCCGATGTTATAAGCAAAATCTTGCTAGAGCCGTCGGCATTTTTGCAGTATTTCCTATATGCCTTTTTTGCCTGGACATGGGGCGGCTGCGCATCACCGTCCCCAACATCAGAAAATGCGCGGCACGACGCCACAAGAAATGCGTTCTCCTGGCCATATTCCTGAAGCAAGCGTTTAATGTCTTCCGAAGGTTCTGTTATGTCTTCTCCCTTTTCATCAGAAAGTCCTGTATAGCTGCAGTGGTGCGGTATATCATATAGGTCCCACTTTAAATAATCGGTATTTCCCGAAGATTCGGACCGCTCCACAATCTTGTCGAGCACAGTATGTGGAGTATCCCCAGTAATGAACATATTTGTGGTTTGGGTTGTGTTTTCAAGCGCAATCTGGATTACGATGGATGGGTCATTTCGATTATCCGCATTCTCGGCATCTTCAGAAAACGGGGCATGGACAAAGATAGAAATCTCGTCACCCAAGTCATGCTGTGAACTATCCAGTAAGGTCCCGGCATGGATAATTGGATGGTCATTTTCGTTGGTCGATAATTCATTCTTCTCCAGCCACGAGGTAAGGGAGCCTGGGGCGGCGAAGATTTTTACCCCTTTCCCGCCGCATTCTTTAAGCCGGTATCGCGCCTCCTGCCGAATGACCCGCGCATCCTCGCATGGGTTGACGTCCAAAAAGAATGCAGCGGATATCCACAGTTCCTTGATTTTGGCTCGCTCACCCGTTCGATATTTTATCGCATGGTTAAAATAGAAAAAGTCCGCCGCCCCCTTGACATGGTCATCGTGCGGATGGGTAAACATCACGACATCAAACGTATCGACGTTCTTCAGTGATTCTGTCAAATCTGTATATCTTGAATCGCTACTATGCATATTGGCATAGTCCATCAGCATCCGTTTTCCGTTGTTTAATTCGAGGAGGACGCATTCTGCGTTGCCTTCTGGAAAAAATGTAATTGTCTGGCCCATAATAACTCCTTTCTTACAATAGATATTCTTGTCCTAAGACTATTTTTGATAGCAAAGATAAGTGCAGTTTGCCACTTCGTATCCATGACGCAGCAATAGGCTGTAATCGGATTCTTTGGGTTTCTGGAGGGTTGTTTTATAATTCATAGCTTTTTCTGAATCCAAGGTAGACAGGCATTCCTGCAATAAATGCGTTCTCAAGTCATCAGGGCATTTGCTGTCCGAAGTAATCTTTTCTGCGCTGTTTCCTATTTTCAAGTACATTCCCTGCTTGGTCCGTATAATGAAATCCATCACCATGCGGCTCCTCAAGGATGTGACTTGGTCCATAGAAATATCCAACAAACGTTTCAAATTAGAAAAGGTGAAGCCTGCATGACGTCGATAAGGACCAATTGACGCAGAGGCGTTGCTGACAATCATGTAATCTAAACCGTCTTTCAATTTACCTGTGTTTTTTGGCGTAAATATTGACTCCAGCCCCAAATTGTCGTAAACGCCGCCATCCCATAAGTGGATAATTTTATCGGGGGCAGAATAATCCGCACCGGAATATTTGGAGGGCCCCCACTTATATCCACTTGTAGACAGGCAATAGGGGCCAATCAAAACGGGAAACCCGGCCGATGCGGCCATGACATGGGATAGAGGAATATCAGGATGCTTCACGTACCCAATTGTATAATCGCCCATATCTTCCTTGCAAAACCGGAAGCGCTTTCCTGTTTCATAAGTAGTACAGTTAGTATACCAGGCAACATCCCCCGAGAGATCGGCTAAAGACCCGTGAATACCCCACTGGTGCTCCAACTGTTTCGCAATAATGTTGGGCTTTTTGTTCCAGTAATATGGAGAACGAATGAGTTGCAGCACGGCAGATATTTGTATGTCATTGGTCAATATAACTCTTTCAATCGATGGCAGGACGGCGGAAAGGAATGTCTTGCTCGATGGCCACGCCAAGTCATTATGTGCATAAATCAATCCAACACAAAGGCTGGCACCAGAAACTGAGGAAACACGTTTTACTTCTTCCAGCAATCCGTTCTCGGCCAGCCACTTAAAAAGTCCAAGGTGAAAAATCGTAGCCCGGATACCCCCACCAGATAGTGCGATACCAATATTATGTAGTTCCATACTGCTTCCTTTCAAAGCATGATTGCTGAGCCGGTATTGAATGTCAAAGCAACATTCTATTTAGGTCGTTTTGGGAATACAGCGTAAGTATCCCTTGAATATAAAAATGACTATACGTCTTACAAAAAAGAAGGATTCCTCTGGTTTTAGCACTCTTTAACTTAGAGTGCTAAAACCAGTATACCTAATATTGGTTTCCCTGTCAAGTTATATCTATTATATATGCCAATTAAATTTTGTAACTTTCTATATTTTTTAAGATATTTTCACCTCATACTGACAAAACCGATTACTAAGAAAGAAGAAAGAGCTGTGCATCAGCACAGCCCTTTGTCGTTGTTTCCGTTTCAGCACACAGTCTGCTCGATTTCTACATTGCTGTATCGGAATTTGATTCGAATCGATTTCGCGTTGACTACAGTGATCTGCTCAACCAACTGCCGAACCATCCCGTCATCATACTGTTGGAAGCCACTGAGGTGTTCCTCCAGGTAAGCCGTTAGCTCTGCCATACGTGAGTCCTCGTTGATTCTGTTGGCTGCCTCCTTCTTCACTGCATCAATCTGTGTCTGCAGGTGCTGCTTTTCTTCCAGCAGGGCTTTGAGTTGCTCCGTTATCGTCAGGTCATTCATATTGGCCAGAGCCTGATCCAACAGTGTATTCTGCCGTGCGGTCAGTACTTCCAGTTCGCGCTCCAATTCCAACAGGTTGTTACCGCCCCCTTCCGGGGTACATACCATTCGGAGCGTCTCTGCAAGTTCATCCTGCAGGTCATCGCTTGCTTCGACTACCCGGTTAAGCACCGTGAGAATTGCGGTATGCAGCTTGTCCTCCGCCATGGAAGGCGAGTTATGGCAGTATTTTTTTCCGAATTCCAACCGGGAGACACACCGCCAGACGATCCGTTTGACGCCATTTCTGGCCCAGGTGCACCGCTTATAAGGGGAACCACACTCCCCACAAACCAGCCGCTCACTCAGGGCGTATTTGGCGGAATACTTGCCCTGTTCTGTTTTTCCGCTTTTCTGCAGGATTTTCCGCTTGCTGGTCCGCCGTGCCATCTCCTCCTGTACCCGCTGGTAGATGTCCCGCGGGATGATAGCAGGGTGGTTGTCCTTGATGTAATACTGCGGCAACTCGCCGGTATTCTTCTTGACCTTCTTACTGATGCAGTCTGTGGTGAAGGTCTTTTGCAGCAGGGCATCCCCCGCATACTTTTCGTTGGTGAGGATGTTATGCACAATCTGATGGGACCATGCCCTGACACCCTTTGCGGTGGCGATCCCATCCTGGGTAAGTTCTCTCTGGATCTGGCCCTCACTGCAGCCCTCCAGGTATCGGCGGTAGATCCGACGCACAACCTCGGCCTCCTCCGGTACGATCTCCGGATCACCGTCCGCTCCTCTCTGGTAGCCCAGCATAGATCTGTAGTGGAAGTTGACCTTTCCTTCTTTCATTGCCATGCGGATGCCCAGCTGGATATTGGAGCTGAGGGATTCGCTCTCGGCCTGGGCAAAGCCGCTGAACAGGGTGATGAGGAACTCGCTGGACTCTGTCAGCGTATTGATATTTTCCTTTTCGAAGATGACCCCGATCCCCCTGGCCTTCAGCATCCGTACAGTCTCCAGGCAGTCCACTGTATTTCGTGCGAAACGGGAGAGGGATTTTGTCAGGATGAGGTCGATCCCGCCCCGCTTGCAGGCGGTGATCATCCGTTTGAATTCTTTTCGTTTCTTCATACTGGTCCCGGTGATCCCCTCGTCCGCGAAGATCCCGGCCAGTTCCCAATCCGGGGATTCCTCAATTTTCTGGGTGTAGTAGGCTTTCTGGGCGGTGTAGCTGTTGATCTGCTCCTCGCTGTCGGTGCTGACCCGGCAGTAGGCTGCCACCCGCTGCCTGCCATGAAGTCTCTTTTCTGCGCCTGCTGCTTTAGTCCTCGATGCGGGAATGTGGCGCACGGTACGTTCCATAGCTGTCTGTTCCATGATATGTTTCCTCCGGTGATCGACTTAGAAGTGCATGGTTACTGTGCCATCCATTTCGATTATCATGTGGGAGACCGTTCGTTCGAAGCGATCCCAATTGATTTGGTTGGTCTGCAGTTGACTTTCATCCGCAGTTACACCATCATCACAGCAAGCGTATCGGGCGGATGCCCCTTGCAGGATGCAGGATAGAGCCTCCTTTCCATCTCCATGCTGTTCCAACGCCCGGTCAATGGCGTTGGCCAGACGAATGGCCTCCGCAGAGGGCGCGTAAGGCTTACATGTGGGCTTTTCATGCACTGCAAGCTGCCGTGCTGCCTGCGCAAGCAGTTCCTCCTTTCCAATCGTAAATGCGTTTCCGCATGCGGAACATCTCAGGCGGATTTGCCCGCTGTGACCGCCTGGCCCGCCAATCCGGAACAGGCGGGCCTGACAGCATCCGCTGTGCAGCTTTGGCCACAGACGATCCGCCTTTGTTCGGTGCGGAAGCTGCCCTTTTGTCTTTTCTGCTATCTTTTCCTGCACTTGCCGGAAGGTGTCCTGGTCGATGATGGGCGGGTATCTGTCAGTTCCGGTATAGCGGGGATTTTCCAACATCCGTTTGATTTTGTGCTTGTTCCAGAGCGGAGACTCCTGGGCGAAGGGGATATTGTCCGCATTCAGTTGGTCTGCCAGCGCCTGATAGGATAACCCGGTCAGATAGGTGATAAACACCTTGTGAACTATGAGCTGTTCTTCCGCCCGAATGACCAGCTCTCCGTGTGTGATCTGATAACCGTACAATATTTTTCGGTTTGCCATTGTTTATGCCTCCAGTATTTCTTGGAATTCAAGCCCGCCATGTAATTGGAACCAAATGCTGTCCTGAGACACTACAACGATTCGTTCCACCAACTTGGTGAACAGGGCCTCATCCAAGCTGGACAGGGTATCTGGCCCGCTTCGGATGGCATCGATCGTCAGGCGGATCACATCGACCTGCTCATCAATATCCTCGTTACACAGTAACTTTCGCCGTTCCCGGCGTAGTTCTGTCAGCTTGGCGTTGAGTTCCGTCTGCTTTGCAGATAAAGCAGCCATGTCCAGAAGCCCTGCTGAGTGCAGTTTGGTGAGGTGGTAACTCTGCTCGGATGCCGCGGCGATGGCGGTATTGACTGCCAGCATGGCCGGGTCATCACGGTGTATGGCGTCTGACAGGGCATCCATCTGCTTCAGTATGGGACTCAGCACGATGCCGTCATGGGTACGGAGTTTGTGATACATCCGAAGGAATGCCGTATGGATGCTGTCCTCACTGATCCGTCCATTGGGGCAGTCGGCGGCCTTTCTGTCATGCTTGCGGCACACCCAGGAGACATATCCAGCTTTTGAGATCCGCCGGACTAATGTACTGCCACAGAGCCCACAGGTCATCTTTTTTGAAAGCGGGGTACGTTCCCGTTGCAGGTCTATCCGCTGCCCCTTACGTTGTAGAAGTGCCTGGGCTTTTTCAAAGATATCCTTTGAGATGATGGCTGGATGGCTATGCTCTACATAATATTGATCCCGCTCACCACAGTTCATTTGCTTGGTGAAGGGGAATGCGCTTGCGAATGTCTTTTGGCAGAGGGTATCACCCATATATTTCTCATTGGTCAGCAGATATGCGATGGTGGAAATATACCAGCGATGTCCTCCATCTGAAGTTAAAAGCCCCGTTTTTGTCATCTGGTCTGCGATCCATTCCGTGCTGGCTCCATTAAGGTATGTATTGAAGATCCATTTGACGTAGTGGGCTTCCTCTGGGATGATTTCCATTTCTTTCCTATTGACAAGTCTATATCCGAAGGGTGCTTTGCAGGTAATAAACTCTCCGCGCTCCATGCGGCGCTGATAGCTCATGCGCTGGTTTTTGGAGATGGAGATGGATTCCTCCTGGGCCAGAGAAGCAGAAACGCTCACCATCAGTTCTGAGGTGAGCGTTCCGGTGTCGATATTCTCTTTTTCAAATTTGACGGTCACACCCAGTGAGGAAAGTTCCCGCAGGGAGGCGAGGCAGTCACGGGTGTTGCGGGCAAATCGGGAGATGGACTTGACCACGATCTTATCAATCTTGCCCTTCCGGCAGTCTGCCATCAGGCGGTTGAAGTCCTCCCGCTTATCCATCTGGGTGCCGGTCAGGCCCTCATCCGCGTAGATGTCCACCAGTTCCCAACCATCGTGGGCGTTGATTGCCTGGGTATAGGCCCGGATCTGGGCGGCGTAGGAGTGGAGTTGGTCTGTCGAGTCGGAACTGACCCGGCAGTAGGCTGCTACCCGCAGGGTGTCTGGTCTCGCTGCCTTGGGTGGGATCACTTGTACTTCAGCCATTTCTGATTCGCCTCCTTCCATCTTTTTTGGCAACGAAACCATATCACACCTCTGCGGGAATATCCAGCACTATTCCCAAACAGTTCTGGGCCGGTACCGCTCCGCCGACAGCTGTTTGGCCCTGGTCAGTTCCTCTATCGTCAGCAAGCCGTCTGCCGCCATCTGTTCCCAAAGGGCCACAGCCAGGCGGTATCGCAGTTCATTGCGTATCTCCATTATGCTGCCTCTTCAAAATAGCCGTTGTCTTTGACCCGCCGGATAAACCGTGCCACCTCATAGATGCTGTTGGTCATAGGCATTTGGGGCAAAGCAGAGCAGGTGTCCTTGAAGTAGCGGCTGCCCTTCGCGGACCGCTCATCCAGAATGGCGATGACGCAGGTGTCGCTCTCCATACGGATGGCACGCCCAAATCCCTGCTTTAGTTTGATCTGCATCTCCGGCACAGCCACGGCCCGGATAAAAGAGCGAAGGTCTGGGTATGCTTCGCGCTTTTTTTGTTGCAAAGCGTCCGGATACTGGAACGGCAGCCTGGGGATGACCAACAAAGAGACGCAGTCTCCAGGAAAGTCAAAGCCCTCCCATGCAGCGCCGGTGGCAAGCAGCACACTTCCGGGAGCGGCCTTGAATTGAGCCATGGTGTGGGAGGCATTGCGTCCCATGGTAAACAGGGAGAACGGGAGAGGCTGGTGTTTCAGGCGCTCCTTCACCGCCGACATGGCGGCATAGGAGGTGAAAAGCACTAGTGCGTGACCATGGGCAGCGATCAACAGATCCCGGATTTCACTGGCCAGCTTGTCAAAGTAATCTGCATCGTGGTGCCTGGGCGGCATGGCGGGAATATAGAGCAGGCAGTTCTTGCGGTAATCATACGGAGAGGGAGAGACGGACTCCTCTGTTCTGGGATCGCGGGTAAGACCGGCCTCCTCTTTGAAACGAGAAAAATCCTTGCCAATCGCCAGGGTAGCGGAGGTGATGAGGATAGGCTGGGGCTGAGCCCAGAGTGTTGCGCGGAGCTGGGCGGTCAGGTTGGAGATGGAGGCGCACAGCAATGTGCCGCCATCGTCATCCTCCGCAGTGTAGAATACCAGATCGGAGCGATCCTCCAGAAACAGGTGGACTGTGGAGGATATCCGATCCAATTCCTTTCGGGTGGTCGGTGTCAGCACTCCGCCGATCTGTTTCTGGATGGTAACCAAGGTTCGGGCCGGTCCGATCATGTGTCGGATATAGTCCGAGAAAGGGCGGTCGCCATCAGGGGGCATAGACATGATGTTCAGGAGCGCCGCTGCCATCGCAGCCAGGGATTCTGATGCCAGCAGATACCGCTCTGCCCGCAGGGCGCGGATCAGAGTACGGATGTCCTTTGCGGCCAGCGTTACGCCAAACATCTGCCGGGCAGTCTCAGGCAGCTTGTGTGCCTCATCGATGACCCAAGCGCAAGCGTCCGGCAGGATAGGCCGGTGGCCGCTGCCCCGATGAATGGCATCGGCCAACAGCAGATTATGGTTGCAGATCTGAAACAGATAGCGGTCGGAGTTGCAAGCTTCCATATAGCAGAGGTACCGGCATCCGTCCCTGTGGCAATCACACACGGTGGGGACACATACTCGGTTTCGGTCATACTGGCTGAGATGGGGGGCTTGGTCTGCGTCCAAATGATCCCGCAGGGAGAGAAGGGCCTGGGCGGCCAACGGATTTTTTCGTTCCAGGTCAACTTGCCGCAGGCGGCGCATCAGGCGGTCATCGCAAACGTAATGGCTTTTTCCTTTTCGAATAACTGCCCGGATTGGGGCATGGATCAGCTTGTCCTCCATTAAGACAGAAGAGAGAAAGGGGATGTATTCCTCCTTCACCGCTGTTTGCAGGGCAATGCTGGAGGTGGAGATGAGAATAGGCTGGAAAGAAATGTTCTCCCGGCTCAACGCACGAGAAAAAGAAACACCAGCCACCAGATAGGCGTAGGTCTTACCGATCCCCGTGCCCGCGTCACTTAAAGCAATCTTGCCTTGATTCATGGCATCCAGCATCTTATGGCTCAACTCGATCTGGCTGGGCCGGGCCGTCATGCCATGGCTTGGAAAGAGGTCCTGAAAGATATGGTCGATCTCATGATGTGCGACCTGCCTGTTATCATAATTGATCATTGGTAAGATCTCCTTATATTTTGTAAGTGATTTTATGTCCGATATCGCCGTATTTGCAGCTCGCCCCCCGACGATGGGGAACAGTACGGATCGGCTTCCGGCCAGAAACCGCACGGGCTTTTACCCGGAGTCTCTACTGCTTTCAACTCCGGGGCAGCGCCGCCTGTCTTACGCGCAGGCCAAGCGAGGTGTCTCATTGTGTACCCAAACAGCGTCATTGCAAAAGCGCGTACCATAGCGCCCCCATGCAGGTGGCGTTCTCGCTCGGCCCGGGGCATCTGCCCTGGGTGTCATGGCGCGCGCTGCATGATGCTCGACTGTTCAGGTGGTTCTCCGTACTGCTGATATGAACTTTTCAAGGTGTCGTGGAGCGGTGGACGCTCCTTCAGAAAGCGAAACGAGCCAGGATCTGGTTCATCTCGTCCAGGTCCTCTCCGTGCAGTCCGACGGCCAACCGCTTGAGCAGGGCCGTCTGCTTTGGGGACAGCCTGGGCCAGTCCTGAAAATACCAGTCGGCCATCCTGACCCCGCCGCCGTATCGACCACGGACTGTCTCAAGAGGGTAAGTGAGTGTGAGTTCTTCAATGTCACGGCGGATGGTCCGTTCACTGACGCCAAGTTCTGATGCCAGATTCTGAACGGTATCGCTCCGCCGCTGGCACAGCAGATCGATGATCTGCTGCCGACGATCGTTGTTCCTCACACTCTCACCCCCTTTCACCTCCATGGCCAAATCATACAGGTTAAAGCGGACAGCTCATGTCCGGATTAAAAAACTTTTTTGATAAATGTTTCTGTATCGGCCAGACGTAAAAAACGCCCACCCAGCTCTGCCTGAGAACCGGATGGGCATAAAAAGAACCGCTTGATCTCGCTGGGCACATGCCGCTGCGCCTCCTCACCAGTTCAGTGGGGAAGTTTCATCAAGCGGCACATAGGAAGTCAGCGCATCAAGCGGCTTCGGGGCACAATCTTAGGTTGTTTTTTAGTTGTTTACTATCTTCAACAAAGAGAACGGGCTGAATCCGAAAGTTTCACTTCAATTGGAACATTATAAATATGACAATGCTCTATTATAGATATGGAAGAAATCCTATTGTATAATGTGATTTTATAAGTACTCAATATCTGTTAGTTTTATATCAATACGGCTCGGATAATCCGTTACTTTAATAAACAAGCTATAATTATCCATATTTTCCCATGTTTTTGTAGCAAAGTGCATTTTTCTCAAATTATAAACTATATGTACAGTATATTCATAGCCCTTAGGAACGCTAACGCCTAGCGCACCACCCATCTCAGAGTTTAAAATATTCATTAAATCTGAATTCCAGTCTGTTTGGTAATCTACGCCGTGTAATACTAAATCCGGGAGATATATCCCCTCTGCATCACTATTTTCATTGTATATGGTCAGTTCAACATCGCACACTTTTTCAGGCAAATTTTCAAATTTATGATTTGAAATATTATGTATTTCTAAAAAACGGCTTGTTTCCATTATTTGTGTACGATTTACTTCGATTTTGTATCCATTTAGTTCATTGCCAGCTAAAACATTGTCTTCAAATGGAACTACATCACCTGCTTCGTAGCACTTGAGCGCCAAGGGGTATGTATTATTAAAGTATCTGTTAATATTATTGTATTGTATAGCCCAAAGGGAAATAGCAATAATTAATAATACAGCGGGAACTAGAAATCTAATACGTTTCATTACTTTGCTCCTCCTGTATTACACATAATGTCAATAAATTTGCCTTGCTTAATTGTGTATATATAGTCGGATATTGTATTAAGGAAAATTCGGTCGTGCGACGCTATTACTATCAGACTTCCTTTTTCTTTCATATCTTTAATTATTTCTATCAATACACGGATTCCTTCTTCATCTAATGCATTGGTTGGCTCGTCTAAAATTAAAATCTCTGGATTTTCCATTATTGCTGCAGCAATACCTAAACGCTGCTTCATTCCTAAGGAATATTTTTTATACTTTCTAGAATCGTCCGGAGATAAACCCACAGCTAATATTGCTTTCCTTACATCATCTTCTTTCCCTCCATTCAACGAAGCTATTAACTCAAGATTCTTTTTCCCGGTATATGGATTCAAAAAGGATGGATTCTCCAACAACATTCCCATGCTGGGTGGAAATTCCAAATCCTTTCCAAGTATTTTTCCATTGATTTTAATACATCCAGAAGTGGGAAAGATCAAGCCGCTAATTATTCTCAGCAACATAGTTTTACCTGATCCGTTACTGCCACAAAGGCCATATACATTGCTACCGTTCCATTGGAATGAAATATTGTCTATAACGGTAGAATTTCGTATTTTTTTAGTTACAGACTCACAACTCAGATTCATAATTTAGCCCCCTATTCATTCTCTACTGGAAGAATATCAGTGCGTTTAAATATAACAGCTCCTACTATAAAAATTATAAGAATGGCAATCACTAATATCCAAATTCCTTGACAGGGATTTACACCATTTTTTATCATCAATGTACTTCTCTGTGACATTGCATAGTTTCCTATTAGAAGCGGAGAAGTGGCAAATGCAGAAACGATTAATACAGATAATATTAAAAAGAATGAAAACATTGGGGAAATGATTAGCGTGAGTAACAGTTGAAGCGCAGATAAACTAAATAACACTAAAAATGGGAGTATAATGGAAATCAGTTTTACTTCATTTCCAGATAGACTTATGGAAATATAATCCCAATAGTTAGTATATAAAAGATCCGTCATATCTGGTGAAGAAGCAAGAGCAAAAGGGACTCCTTTATAAATAGAAAACAATACAATTGTCACAATATAGGTTAGAAAGAGTATTAATGCATTCAAAAACAGCCAAGTCCACTTAGATAACCACCAAGTCATTCGGCTGTCCATTCGTATAAGCATTTGCTGTCCATAAGTACCAATATCTTGCCGTGGATAGTTAAGCGATGTGTAAAGCATTCCCCCCAATAAGATGATCCATTGTATTGGGAATCGAAATTGTTCCCCCATTCCAAACTGGAAGGGCTCAATTCCCGCCATACAAAAAATAAAATAGTCTCCAATAGTAGCAACGCCATGCTCTGAAAAAGTATAAAATGCCCTTTGGCATATAAAAAAAGTTATTAAAGGAACAAATATAAAATATGGCCTGCGAAGAGTTCCTTCTGTTATATCATGTAAAACTATCCTAAAGAACTTCATCACGGCGTCCCTTCTTCCAAGCTATAATTAAGGAGATTCCTAATATCGCAAATATCATACCAAATACTAGATCTTCTGGATTTGAATCAAGGGTTGATCCATGCAAGAGTTGGAGAGGGGATAAGGTTAACTTCCTTTGAGTTGAAGGAACAGCAGTTTCCTCTATAATAAAGTCAATTAAAACAAAAAGAATTTGAGGCAACAGGACACATAAACTTATTTTGCGGAAGTAGTAGCTAGCTGCAAATGTGATGGTTGCAATTGTGCACCCCCACATAAAGTTAGTTACTAAACAAATAATAGAATGAATCCAGGGTTCCGTAAAATAAATTTTTGAAAAGAAATCCCCTTGCCACATAGGTGTTGCCAATGATGTAACTAATGGCAAACAGGTCGGTGAAACGAGCGCATTAATCATTAAATCTAAAAATAATGGAATACCTACTACGAGACCTGCTCCAATAATAGATGTGAACCATTTCCACCAAAAATACTTTTGTCTTGAAGTTCGTATATATATATGTTTTATATAACCACTATTTTTATCTAAGCAGAGCGACCAGCCGTATGGTAGTACAGCAATTAATGGATATAAGAAAAAGAACCAGGCATAGCCGAGGGTATCCATATTAATATTTATCCATCTAACAAATAAACTAATACCCTGAAAACCGTTTCTATTCGCCGAATGATAAGCAGAATCATAGGCGGTTACTAAACTCCAATTTGTGTATATATCTAATAAGACAATGCACAAGCTTATAAGTAGTGTTGCCCAGAAACTCTTACTGTGAAACATCCTCCATAATTCTATTCTTACTAATCGTCTGTTCATAAAAGCCCTCCCAAGTTAGACTTACTCCGTATCTAAATCTAATTTGACAAATGTTCCACGATTATCGGCAGTAGAATATGATCCGGACATGGTAGATAGCATTAGTTTGTTAAGTTCGCTCCACCCATCATCAATTAAAAAACCAATTTGTACTTGAACTTGTTCACCTGGGTATAAATCAAAGGCAAATGGGTTCGATTGTGTGGAGTTGAGTAAACTAAAATAGCAGATATTTTTGTAAAGAAATTGTAGTTCATCTACTGTTCCAACAGCAGTCTTTAAATTACAAAGGTATAGGGAATCAGCTCGAAACCTATAAGGGTTTTCGACTGATTTGGTTGTTGCATCAATATTTTCAATATCTAGCGTAACGAGTATAAATTGACACCCATCTATAAAATTTCTCTCTAAGTCTAAAAAATCTGGATATGTAACTGTAGTACCACCAATAGTTACCTCTGCATTAGGATCAAAGTTTTCTAAAAGAACATCAGTATAACCGATGCTATTTAGGACTTCTGCTTTTGTAACGGTATATTGAAGTCTGCCATCTACTATCCAAGAATAAAATGGTTCGTCTATCTGGATAGCATTTGATATAACAGTATCACTTATACTGTTTAACTCACTCTCAGTCAGTTCACCTGGTTCTGGGTTCTTCTCAAGAAGTAAGCCTTTTGATTCTAAGTAGTCACACGAAGAGAGCATAAGCGTTAACAAAATACAGAGTAGTATTACAAATTTTTTCATTAATGTATACCACCTAACTTTTATTGAAAAGATGTGCTGTTAAGGCCAAGCTGTTTTGTCCAGAAATAGCCGGTCTGTTTTGTCGCATAGC
>CAUWDA010000003.1:0-112210 GCA_963557075.1 uncultured Flavonifractor sp.
AACTGTGCCCTTTTCACTCTTTGACTTTCTTTAACTCTTTGTTTGGACACTCCCGCGGAGGCGGCAGACCTTGACGGATGGGGGTAAAACTGTTACAATGTCCTAGATTTCAAAACCAGCAGGGAAGGGGCGCGGACAGCATGGTCCTGGCGGTAGATATCGGTAACTCTACGACTACGGTGGGGCTCTTCGACAAAGCGGGCCAGCTGGCCTTCCGCTCTATTCTGGAGACCTCCCGGAGCAAGACCCGGGACCAGTGTGCCATTGATCTGCTGGGGGTATTCGGACTCTATGGAGCGGACATCAGGGCAGTGGACGGGGCGATCCTCTCCACCGTAGTCCCTCCGCTGACCGCCGTATTTACCGATGCAATGACCCGGCTTACCGGTAAGACGCCTATGGTGGTGGGTCCCGGCATCAAAACCGGGCTCAACATCAAGGCGGAGATCCATAACCAGCTGGGCAGTGACATCGTGGCCTCGGCGGTGGCGGCGATAGACGCCTACCACAGCCCCATCGTGATGGTGGACCTGGGTACCGCCACTTCTGCCTCCCTGATCTCGGGGAGCGTATATGAGGGGTGCGTCATCATGCCGGGGCTCACCTTGGGCCTGGAGGCTATGTGGTCCCGGGCGGATGCCCTCTCGCCCATCTCTCTGGAGAGCATCGACCCGGTGGAGCTGCTGGGCCGCACCACGGAGGAGGCCATGCGCTCCGGCGCTCTCTATGGACACGCCGCCATGCTGGACGGCGTGATAGACCGTCTGGAGGCGGCGGCGGGAAGCCCGGTCACAGTGGTGGCCACCGGCGGCAACGCCCCCCGGATCCTGCCCTATTGCAGACGAACGGTCCACTATGATGCCGACCTGGTGATGCGGGGTCTCTATCTGCTCTATCGGAAGAACACCCGCAAGCCCCGAAAGGCCAACGGACCGGACCGCCGCGCCGGCGGACAATGACCATGTACTCAACGGCAGACTGCCGTGGGTAAATAGAATGCGCTGCATCTCCGAAGGGGAGAGCGGCAGCAGGAGGTAAAAACATATGAAAGCACATGAAAAAACCAGACGCCTGACCGGACTGGCCCTAATGACGGCCATCATCGTGGTCCTGCAGGTAGTCGCAAGCTTCGTCAAATTCGGGCCTTTTTCCATAACACTGGCCCTCGCCCCCATCATCATTGGGGCCGCTCTATATGGCGCCAGCGCCGGCGCCTGGCTGGGCGGCGTATTTGGTGTCGTGGTATTCATTGCCTGTGTAGCGGGCTGGGATGCCGGCGGCAACATTCTGTTTACGGCCAATCCGCTGCTGACGTGTATCCTCTGCATTGCCAAGGGCGCTCTGGCCGGTCTGGTGTCCGGCGCAGTGTACCGGGCCCTGTCTGACCGCAGCCCCATGGCGGCGTCTCTTACGGCCGGTGTGGTCTGCCCCGTGGTCAATACCGGGATTTTCTGCATTGGTCTGAGCTTTGGGTTCCATAATATCCTGGTGGCTTGGGCCGGCGGTACTGATCTGGTCTACTATATCATCTTTGGACTAACCGGCGTCAACTTCCTGCTGGAGCTGATCATTAACCTGGTGCTGAGTACCGTCATCGTCCGTGTGGTAGCTGCAAGAAAGCACGCATAAATCGCGTTCAAGGCGTCCGCAAATGGTGCGGGCGCCTTTCTTTTGCATGAAGAATTTCTTTTTCATTCAAAAACTATGGAGTCTCGCAAATAAATACTTGCCTTTTTGCAAGTTGTCGCATATAATGTGTCAAGAACATTGAAGTACGAGGGAGAGATTCCATTGAAAGAGCTGTCTACCATCGCCCAGTCCGTCCAAGCCTCCACCACCATGGCTATCGACGCCATGTTCAAGCAGATGAAGGCCGACGGCATCGACGTCATCGGATTCGGCGCCGGTGAGCCTGATTTTGATACCCCTGCCACCATCAAAGAGGCGGGTATCGCTGCCATCCGCAACAACGTGACCCGCTACACCCCCGCCGCCGGTACCGTTGAACTGCGCCAGGCGGTATGTGATCGGATGAAAGCGGACTTCGGCCTGGACTACAAGCCCGCTCAGGTGGTGGTGAACAGCGGCGCCAAGCATCTGGTATATCTGGCTCTGCGGGCTATTGTAAACCCCGGAGACGAGGTCATTCTGCCTGCACCCTATTGGGTGAGTTATATTGAATTGATCCGCATGGTGGGCGGAGTGCCCGTGGTGGTCACCGCCACCGAGGCCGAACACTTCAAGCTCACCGCCGACAAGCTGGAGGGGGCTATCACCCCCAAAACCAAGGCCATCATCCTCAACAATCCCTCCAACCCCACCGGCATGATGTACAGCCGCGAGGAGCTGGAGTCTCTGGCTGCCGTGTGCGAGAAGGCTGATCTGTATGTCATCTCCGACGAGATCTACGCCTGTCTGGCCTATGATGGTCGGGAGTTCACCAGCTTCGCCTCTCTCAGCGCTGACGCTAAGGAGCGCACCATCCTTATTAACGGCGTGTCCAAGGCCTACGCCATGACCGGCTGGCGCATCGGCTACGCCTGCGCCAATGAGAAGATCGCCAAGGTGATGGCAAACTATGTGAGCCACTCCACCGGCTCTCCGGTGGGTATCTCCCAGAAGGCTGCCGCCGCCGCCCTCTCCGGTCCCCAGGATGAGGTGCTTGCCATGAAGAAGGCCTTTGAGGAGCGCCGCAATTACATCGTGGAGCGCATGAATGCCATTCCCGGTGTCAGCTGCATCATGCCCGAGGGCGCTTTCTATGTGATGATGAACCTGGAGCAGCTCATTGGCAAGACCATCCACGGGGTCACCATCACCGACGACGATGTGTTTGCCGACGCCTTCCTGAAATACGGCTTGGTGGCCGTGGTGCCCGGCTCCGGCTTTGGTGCGCCCAACTTTGTCCGCTGGTCCTACGCCACCTCTATGGACAACATCAAGGAGGGGCTGGCCCGGCTGGAGAAATTCCTGGCGGAGTAAGCCTATATAAAATAAAACGGACGTGCTGTCAAAGCGCGTCCGTTTTTGTATCTTCTACAGGTCGCCCCTATGAGGACCAGGGCCGACCTGAAGGGTCACCAACTTGCAAGGAGCAGAGGATGGTGTTATAATGCAACATCATATTATTTTTGTAAAGGGAGGGCCCATCCATGCTGCTGGTGATCTGTGTAGACGAGAAAAGAGGCATGGCCTTCAACGGCCGGCGGCAGAGCATGGACCGTCTGCTGCGCTCCGATCTGCTGCAAACCGTGGGGGAGCGGCCGCTCTGGATGAGTCCCTACTCCGCCAAGCAGTTTGACCCGCCCCCCGCCAATCTGCGCCCGGCGGAGGACTTTCTGGACCAGGCAGGGGAGGGGGAGTACTGCTTTGCCGAGTTCCCGCCCCTGTCCCAGGTGCTGGACCGGGCGGAGGGGCTGGTGGTCTACCGCTGGAACCGGATCTATCCCGCCGATCAGTTTCTGGACTTTGACCCGGCAGCCCTGTTTACTCTGGTCTCCGCCGCCGAGTTTTCCGGCTCCTCCCACAAAATTCTGACCAAGGAGGTCTATACCCGATGAAACGAGTTTCTTCCGTCCTGCTGACTCTGGCCATGCTGTGCGCCCTGCTGACGGGCTGTCAGCCGGACTATCATGAAACGGCCACGGTCCACGGCCTGTCTAACCTGCCCGCCTACGACGGCCAGCCCTATGTGACGGTGAATGACAACGTGCCCAGCTTCACCGAAGAGGACTACACCACCACTTCCTTCGAGTCCTACAGCGACCTGGATGAGCTGGGCCGCTGTGGGGTGGCCTACGCCTGCGTGGGCACCGACCTCATGCCCACCGAGGACAGGGGAAGCATCGGCCAGGTAAAACCCTCCGGCTGGCAGACCGCAAAGTACGACTGCGTGGACGGCAAGTACCTGTATAACCGCTGCCATCTCATCGGGTTCCAGCTCACCGGAGAGAATGCCAACCGGGAAAATCTCATCACCGGCACCCGGTACCTGAATGTGGACGGCATGCTGCCTTTCGAAAATCTGGTAGCTGACTATGTGAAAGAAACAGACAACCATGTGCTCTATCGGGTGACCCCCGTGTTTGAGGGGGACAACCTGGTAGCCTCCGGCGTGCTGATGGAGGGCTACAGCGTGGAGGACAACGGGGAAGGGGTTACCTTCTTCGTGTACGTCTACAACGTGCAGCCCGGCATTACCATCGACTACGCCACCGGCGCCAGCGCCCTTAGCGGGGAGGAGGTCCCCCAGGTCTCTGCCCCCGCTCAGACCACCAGCGGCTCGGAGGAGGAGACCCAGCGGTACGTCCTCAACACCAGCTCCAAGAAGTTCCACCTGCCCGACTGCTCCGGCGTGGAGAGCATGAATCCTTCCAACCGGCAGGACTATACCGGCTCCCGGCAGGAATTGATCGACCAGGGGTATGCTCCCTGCGGGATCTGCAAACCCTGAGCAATACGGGCGTACGCTGTACGCGCCTATGGGCATCCCGGTGAACAGCGTGCGGGGGTGACCCCCGCCCCTGTACGCTGTTCTCAGACCGCTTTGCAGGGGCTGCCCTTGTGTCAGTCCGCCCCCATTCATCTTATCCCAGACGAGGTTTTTCATGAAAGATATCATTACAGCCTTCGGGACCTGGGTCCAGGCTCAGTGTGACAAGGACCCGGAGAGAGCCAGGAAATGGCTTGCCACCGGCTATCGGGCCAAGGATCTCCAGTTGAAGTTGTTCCCCGGCAAGCAGACCACCAAGTCCGCCCAGATGGTGGCGATCCAGACCATGGAATCCATGATCTCTCCTCTGGCCCATCCGGAGCGGGCCGCCATGGTCAGCCTGTTTTTGCCCTGCGAGCCCCTTCAGGTACTGGGGCTGTCCCCCTACTCCTGCGAGGGCTTTGGCTGCTTTCTGGCGGGCACACAGGCGGAGGGAGCCTTCCTTCGCTACGCCGAGAGCGAAGGTCTGCCCGAGACCTTCTGCTCCTACCATAAGATTTTCATCGGGGCGGCAGAAAAGGGCCTGATGCCAAAACCCCGGTTCATCCTGTCCACCACTCTGGCCTGCGACGCCAATATGCTCACCTTCCGGCGGCTGGCCGAGTACTTTGACGTGCCCCACTTCATGATCGACGTGCCCTACCACACCGACCAGAGTGCGGTGGACTATGTGGCCGGACAGCTCCGGGATATGGTGGCCTTCCTGGAACGTCAGACCGGCCGGAAGCTGAGCCAGTCCGCCCTGGAAGAGGCGGTGGCCCGCAGCGGGCGCAGTCTCAGCAACTACAGCCGTTATCTGACAATGAAGGCGGACAAGTATGTGCCCGGGGAACTGACAGGGGAGATGTTTTCCGCCTTTGCGCTCCATATCCTGCTGGGCACTCCCGAGACCGAGGCCTATACGCTCCAATGCTTGAGCGATGCAGAGCAGGCTCCGCCGGCAGAAGGGGTTCGTCTGCTGTGGCACCATACCACTCCATTCTGGGTCGCTCCTCTAAGGCAGATCACCGATTTCAACCGGGCCGTGCAGGTGGTGGGCTGCGATATGTGCTTTGAGGGCATCCAGCCCGCCTTCTCGGAGGACCCCTATGAGGCTATGGCCCAGCGGGTGGTGTGGTCCGCCTTCAACGGCCCGGTGTCCCGGCGCATTGAAAAGGGAGTCCAGACCGCCCGCCAGGTGAAGGCCGACGGGGCCATCTGGTTCTGCCACTGGGGGTGCAAGCACACCCTGGGGGGCGCACAGCTGGCCAAGGAGACCTTTGAGGGAGCGGGCATCCCCACCCTGGTGCTGGACGGCGACGGCTGCGACCGCAGCCATGGCGGCGAGGGCCAGATGGCCACCCGCATGGAGGCCTTTGTGGAGATGCTCAAGCAGGGAAAGGGGGAACAGGCATGACCCACTATATCTGCAAATATACCCCGGTCGAGCTGCTGACCGCTCTGGGGGGCGACTGTACCGTACTGGACCAAATGCCCGACAGCTTCCCCCTCAGCGACCAGCTGGGCCACCCCAACCTGTGCGGCTTCGGCAAGGCAGTGCTGGAAGCCAGCCTGTCCGGCCAGGTGAAGGAGCTGGTACTGGTCAACTGCTGCGACGTCATCCGCAGCGTGTACGACATCCTGCTGGAACATGGCAAGCTGGACTTCCTTTATCTGATGGACCTGCTCCACTGTGACAGCCAGTGTGCCCGTATCCGGATGAAGGGAGAGCTGGCGCGGCTGGCGGAGGCCTACGGGGCCTACAAGGGCACCCGCTTTGACGAAAAAGCCTTCCGGAATGCCTTTACGCCCCTGGACCGGCCTACAGAGCCCTACCTCAGCGTGCTGGGGGGCCGGGTGGGGGACAAGCTCTTCCGGGCCATGGAGGAAACCATGCCCCTGCCGGTGCGCAACGACACCTGCGTCCACAACCGCAGCGTGGCCGCGCCACCGGCAGAGGGAGACTTTGATGCTCTTATGGATTGGTATGCAGGGGCCCTGCTGGAGCAGACACCCTGCATGCGCATGACCGACGCCGCCGGACGGCGGCAGTTGGTCAACGACCCCCATCTCAAGGGGGTGGTGTACCACACAGTCAAATTCTGTGATTATTATGGCTTTGAGTACTCCAAGCTGCGCCATGAGCTGACCGTGCCCATGCTCAAGCTGGAATCGGACTATACGGCAGGGAGCAGCGGACAGCTGCGTACCCGGCTGGAGGCCTTTGCTGAGACCATGGCCCCGGCGGAGACCGCCACAAGAGAAGAGGGGAACGACATGAAACAGGGACGGTATTATGTGGGGATCGACAGCGGCTCCACCAGCACGGACGTGGCCATTTTAGACCGGAACAGGCAGCTGGTGGCGGGCGTGATCCTGCCCACCGGGGCGGGAGCCTCTGCCGGAGCTGAGCGGGCGCTGGAGCAGGCGCTGGCCCAGGCGGGACTGACCCGGGAGGATATCGCCGCCACTGTTACCACCGGCTACGGCCGCTCCGCCATCCAGACCGGAGACCGCTCCATCACTGAGATCACCTGCCACGCCAAGGGGGCCTATTTCCTGGACCCCACTGTACGCACTATCATCGACATCGGCGGCCAGGACAGCAAGGTGATCCGGCTGGACGACCAGGGCAACGTCATCAACTTCCTGATGAACGACAAGTGCGCCGCAGGTACCGGCCGGTTCCTGGAGCTGATGGCCCGCACCCTGGAGCTGTCCATGGAGGAGATGAGCTACACCGGCCTGGAGTGGAAAGAGGACATCGCCATTTCCTCCATGTGCACCGTCTTTGCCGAGTCGGAGGTGGTGTCCCTCATCGCCCAGAACAAGGACCGGGGGGATATCATCCACGGACTGAACCGCTCAGTAGCCTCCCGTACCGCCGCTCTGTGCCGCCGCCTGGGGGGCGAGGGTAACTATATGATGACCGGCGGCGTGTCCAAGAACCGGGGTGTCGTGGAGGCTATCCAGCAGGAACTGGGCGTGAAACTCATCGTATCCGACCGGGCCCAGCTCAACGGCGCTTTGGGCGCCGCCCTCTTCGCCATGGAGGGGTGAACGGACCTTCGCAGTTCCGAAATAAAAAAGAGGGTCCTGGCAGCACCTCCTTTCTGGACCATACTGAATAAGGCGGATAACGTACCTGTGTACCACAAACATAAAAAACTGGGTAGCTAATGCTACCCAGTTTTTTGTTAGTAGAATTTGTTATATTTTGTCTGTAGGCTTCTTAATACTGTCTGCACAATCCCAAGCAGCTCGTTTAAGCCAAATAAGCCGCCGAGATACGCTCCACCCCATCGGGGTCGGATAAACGCCAGGCGTCAAAACTCATCCCACTGGCCGCTACCGCCTGGCCCAGTTCAACCAGGAAGGCCGGAATCCGCTCCTCCAGCATGACGCCGAGCTCACGTCCCATGACCTCCTGTCCCTGGCCGCTGTTTCCGCCCAGATAAAAGGTGAATGCGCTCTGCGGTTTTCCATCCACCAGCTTAGAAGCACCTCTAAATCCCATAACACCGGTTTGGTGGGTACCACAGGAGGAGGGGCAGCCAGAGATGTGGATTTGAGGCAGGACGCCGTCAGGCAGACCGGCTTGCCGCACCGCAGACACGCAGGCGGCCAGCAGGCCCTGAGAGTCCCGGACACCCACCTGGCAGATCTGTCCCCCGATACAACTGACAGAGGTTTCAAAAAGGCTGGCAGCACCGTCGGAGGTCAACTTCAGGACCCGCTCGGCCTCGCTGCCCGTCAGGTTAATGATAAACGCAGTTTCGTCAGGACTCAGACGCAGCTCCGCATCCGGAATCTCTGCCAGTGCATCACTGAGGCTGCACAGCGTGTCCAAGTTCGGCTGCCCGCCGATGGGGTGCCACAGTACAGTGTACAGACCGTCCTGCTTTTGGGGGATGATCCGGGGGCCGCCCACAGCTACACCGTCGCCGGCTTTGGAAACGGTCTGGGGGACCACAGACAGATCCAGGTCTTCGCCGGAGGCAAATACCTCTGCCAGCTTTTCGCTGTATGCCTTAGCATAGCCCTCGGGACCGCCGCAGACGTCCTGCATGTAACGGGTGCGGGCCTTGCCGCGGTTTTCATAGTTTCCATATGCCCGGAAGGTCAGCCACATGGCTTTGATATAGTACAGAATCTTTCCGGGATCCACAGCCTCGGCCACTTTTACGCCGAAACGGGGGTTGTTCCCCAGTCCACCTGCGCTGTACACATCAAACATCCCGTCGGGGCGGGCAACGAAGCCCAAATCCCGATAGGTAGCGTGGGTCACATTGGCGGGAGAGTTGGAGAAGCCCACCTTCAGCTTTCGGGGCATCTTTTCCGCCTTGATAAAGTACATCAGATAGTCCCCGGCGGCTTCGGCCCAGGGCAGGACGTCAAAATATTCGCCCTGTTCCACGCCGGACAGTGGGGAACACATCACGTTCCGGGGGAAGTCACCGCCGCCGCCCATGGTGACGATCCCTGCATCCAGGGCCTTTTCCATGATGGAGAAAACAGCGTTCTGGTCCAGGTCATGGAGCTGGATGGTTTGACATGTGGTAAAGTGGGCGCGGGGGACGCGGTACTCCCGGACCGCCCCAGCGACAAAGGCCAGCTTCTCTTTTGTCACCCGCCCAGCAGTCATCCTCAGGCGCAGCATGCTGGCCTTGCCTCCCTTCTGGGCATAGCTGCCATATAGACCGGAAAAGCCCTTGTAGGCAGCCTTGTCCAGCTCGCCGGCATAAAAGGCGGCAGTCTTTTCTCTAAATTCAGGAAGATCCTGTTTCCAACTCTGAGGGTCAATTTTGTTCATAGCAAACTCCTCCTTGCGCTTCAGGATGTTTCGCGGGCAGGGCTGAGCAACAGTCCTGTTTGGAATTAAATTTTATCACACTTCCATACCGGTATACAACCCGCACTTAACAAACTCACGCTTACTCACTGGCTCGCAATAACAACTTGTGCAGAATAGCAATTTTGCAACAGACCCTTTCTGTCTGTGGCCGATCGCCGATCTGACTGCGGGAGAGGGGAGAGAGGACTAGATATCCTGCTTTGTATCCCGCTTTTTGCGTGTTCGCCCAAGCGGATTTGCTTTCGCCGCCGCCCGGAGATTTTCGTTGTCCACGTGAGTATAGATCTGGGTGGTGTTCAGGTTTTCATGCCCCAGCACCTCCTGCAAGGTCCGCACATCTACGCCGTTTTGCAGCATGAGGGTGGCGGCGGTGTGGCGCAGCTTATGGCTGGAGTAGAGCGCAGGATCCAAACCGGCTTTCAGCAGCCGCTGCTTGACCATATAGTGGACGGCAGAGGTGGTCATTCTGGTGTGGGAACGGGTGAGAAAGAGGGCGTTTTTATCTGCTGCCGCCTGGTTGTTCCGCTCCTCCAGCCAATCGTCCAAGGCGTCTCGACAGGCTTCGTTGAGAAAAATCATCCGTTCCTTGTTGCCTTTGCCCAGCACACGCAGCTGCTCCTCCCGCACATCGGTTAAGTTAAGATTAACTAACTCGGAGATCCGCAGCCCGCAGTTAAGGAACAGGATCAGAATACAGTAATCTCTGGCCCGGTTGGGCTCATCTACAGCCTCCAGAAGCTGAATGGATTCATCCAGGGACAGATACCGGGGCAGCGACTTTTTCAAGCGGGGAGAATCCAGATCCTGCATAGGATTCTCGCTGATCAGTTTAGCTTTGCTGGACAGGTACTTATAAAAAGAGCGGATCGCGGCGATCTTACGGGCTCTGGCAGATGGCTCCAGCCCATAGCCGGAGGAGGGGCTGTTGGCGTGCTTGACCCGATCCCGGCTGAGATAGCTCATGTAGCTGTACACATCACTGAGAGTAACCGACTTGGCCAGGTCCAGATCCAAATCGTCGATATCGATCTCATCCAGCTCAGCCGTGCGGGGCGCACGACCTTTTTCGATTTTGATGTAACGGAAGAAGTTGCGCAGGTCCAAATAGTATTCATCTACAGTCTTTTTGGAGTGCCCCTGAATGGTCTCATGATAGACCAGAAAGTTGCGCAGCAGCTCCGGGGCAGTCAATTTGTAGTCATTGTGGTCCATGGGGCTTTTCCCCTCCTCTCAACTCAACAAAATTTTTATTTTGTTGAGTTGGTGGTAGAGGATTGGAGAGGTCCCCCACCGGCCGTCCGGCTTCGCCATCTGCCGGGCCGGTCACAACAAAATAAAAATCATCATATTCATCGTGCTTTTGTGCATCCACATGTCTCGCTGTACAGTGCCGCTCCTCACCAGAATCAATACCCATTCCGGCGGCAGCGTCCCAGCCAGCTTTCCGGCGGGTCTCCTGTGGTTCGACTGGCGTATCAGGAAATTAGCCCGCATCCCGTGTCATTCCGGTTCAAGTTTCTGTGGCCGGCCGATTGCGTGAACATGTCAAACATACCATCCGGGCCCGCCTTTGTCAATCTGCCGCCGGACCGGTGTCTGTAGTGCGTCAGACTGAAAATAGCCGCCCTTTGGCGGCTATTTTCTCATTTGGACTGTTTTGCCAATGCGGACAGTTCATCCAGCGTGACCTGATAGGCCTTCTTGGCGTGGATCAGCCAGTCCGGCTCCTCTGTGGACACAGGCAGAGACTCTCCCCTGTTTTCCAGGATTTTCTCTGCGGCCCAAACCAGGAAGTCCGGATTCTTCACTAAGATCGGCCCAGTGATGTGGGTACCCACCACGTTGCCCCGGCGGAAGCCCTCTGAGCCTCCCTCCTGCTCGTTGCCCATTCCCATCACCATAGAATCGAACAGAGGGCTGTCTACTCCGCCAGTGACCGAACATTTGTTCATAAAGCCCACCACCGGCGTCTCAAAGAGACCGGTGCGGGCGATGACGTCGTGAGGGATCCGCTGATCGCGCTCCGCCGTAGTAAAGGAACCAATGCCCAGACACTCATGAACCGCGCCCTTTTGATCGGTGACAGAGGCGCCCAGCAGCTCCATGGCATTGCCGGTAAAGAGCAGCAGCGTGTGGTCCGCCGCCTGCTTCAAGGCGTCTCTATAGGGCATCAGCCAGCCCAATGCAGCCTTCTGGGTCCGCTCAGTACCGGCCCCCATGTAGATCAGATCGGCCCCTGTAAAGTCGGGGGCGTCGTCACAGCCTACGGTCTTGATCTCCACCTCTGCGCCCCGCCAGGTAAGATAACGGGACAGCAGGGTCAGGTTGGCATACTCCCCGTACAGGCTCATGGCCTCAGGGTAGAGATGCAGCAATTTGATATTCATAGCGGCCCCTCCTTATTCCGTCCGCTGGACGCGGCTCAACAGCTTGTCCCGGTCGGAGAAGCAGGTGACCACATACAGGTCCTCTTCCCCGCCCTTCTCCAGCAGCTCCGCCGCCTGGGCCACGGTATCCAGACAGATTATTTTTTCCTGAGTCACAGCCGAACAGTCAAAGCGCAGGGCCAGGTCGTTGACGTACTTGCCGCACAGCACCACCCGCTCCACATGAGGGGCGGCCAGCTGATCAAAGTCGATGTCCCACAGCCAGCTGGTCTCGCCGGTAAAATATTTCCGGCTGATGGCGTCCACGATGACCAGCACAGAGCAAGGCTTGCCGGTGTCTTTGATGTACCGCAGATTGGTGTCATAGGCCACCGAGTTCTCATGCTTGCTGGTGAGCAGGGTACCGTGGTGCTTGCCCAGGGTGAAGGTGACCATCCGTCCGTTTTTCAGGATGTAGCTGCCCAGCACATCGGCAATGGCTTTCTTGTCCACCCCGCACAGCCGGCACAGGGACCAGGCTGCCAGAATGTTGTACACGTTGTAAATGCTGCGGAAGCTGAGGGCGATCTCGGTATCGCCGTCCAACACCAGCTTGCCGTCATTCAGGTCCAGACCGGTGGCGGCGAAGTCAGGCGTATGGCGGTGGTGGCCGCAGACGGTACAGCGGTAATGGCCGATGTGGTTGTAGTGGTAAAGGCTGTACTCCATTTTCCCTTTACAGACTGGGCAGCGAGCGCCGTCGTGGTACACGCCGTGGTGCTCATGGGTCGCCCCCTCCCAGGCCTCCAGACCGAACCACTTTACCTTGTCGTGGCCCTGAGCAAAGCAGGACACCAGGGGATCGTCGGCATTGAGTACCAGAGTGGTGTCGTCGTGGATGGCGGGCAGGATGGCGTCATATACCCACTCGGGATGGCCGTTGCGGGTGAGCTGATCCCGGTACAGGTTGGTCATGACGAAGTGGGTCGGGTGGAACCACTTGAAGCTGTAGCGGGCGTAGCGCTCGTCGCTCTCTAGCAGCAGCACGTCGCCTTTCATCTTCCCTCCCAGGGTGCAGTGGGTCAGGATCAGGGTGGTGACGCCCTCGATCTGGTTAGAGCCCTCGGCGTTGTATACCACGTCCTTCCCCGACGCCCGCAGGACGGAGGCGATCATCTCCACAGTGGAAGTTTTACCGTTGGAGCCGGTGACGGCGATGACATAGTCGGGCAGCGTGACCCGGCGCAGTACGTCAGGGCACAGTTTTAAAGCAAACTGACCGGGAAGGCTGCTCCCCTTCCCCACCAGCTTGCCCACAAAGCGCAGCACTTTACACAGGATGATGGCCAGCACCATTCTCATGGATATTTCACTCCTTATCCAAAGGTGTACATTCTATTATACCCGCCGTTCCATTTGGAAGTCAACGGCTCTGCCCGGTTTGACAGGGATTTTGTCGGGATGAACGGCGGTATATCCGAATGAAAAACGCGGAGACACGGACTCGCCCATGTCTCCGCATTTCTCATTTTCGCTTACTGCACGCCGGTCAGCGCCCGCATCACAGTATAGGTCTGCTGGTCCAGGCCTTTCTTCATCTGCAGGGCCTCATGGATGTCATAGTCCACATAGGACTCACCGTCCATGGCGACTACCCGGCAGGTCTTGCCCTCTGCCAGCAGGCGGACGGCCTCATAGCCCATGTAGGTGGCGGCCACCCGGTCCCGCAGGGAGGGTGCGCCGCCCCGCTGGACATGTCCCAGAATGGTGACCCGCGTATCCAGAGCAGTGGCGTCATGGATGTGCTTGGCCACCTCGTAGGCCCCGCCGCTGACCCCCTCCGCTACAATGATCATAAAGTGTGTACGTCCAGACAGGCGGGCCCGGCGGATGGGTTCAATGAGATCCTCCTCGTAGTTGACAACCTGCTCGGGCACCAAAACAGCGGTAGCGCCGCAGGCCACGCCCACATTGAGGGCCACATGGCCAGCGTGGCGGCCCATGACCTCCACCACAGAGCAGCGCTCATGGGACTGCATCGTGTCCCGCAGCTTATCGATAGACTCCAGCGCGGTGTTGCAGGCGGTATCAAAACCGATGGTATAGGTAGAGCAGGCAATATCATTGTCAATGGTCCCCGGGATGCCGACTACACTCAGGCCCTGATCCGCCAGAGCCAGCAGCCCCCGGAAGGTGCCGTCGCCGCCAATTCCCACCAAGGCATCCAGCCCCAGCAGCTTACAGGTGGCCGCGGCCCGCTCCTGGCCCACCTTGGACTTGAAGTCCTCGCTGCGGGCAGAGTAGAGCATAGTACCGCCCCGGCGGGACAGGCCGCTGACACTGTCAAAATTCAGCGGCACAAAATCACCGTTGATCAGGCCGTGGTAGCCGCGGCGGATGCCGATACACTCGATCCCCATATGGACGGCGGTACGCACCACCGAGCGGATGGCCGCATTCATGCCGGGAGCGTCTCCGCCACTGGTAAATACGCCGATGCGCCGAACTGCCTTTTCCATTACAATTTCCTCCTTGTTTTCAATGGGAAGTCAGCTGTGGTAAGACAGAAGCCGCGGCGTCCGGCTTTGCCGGACAGGCCTCTGTTCCCTATCTTCTTATCATCTAACACTGGTTCAAACCTTCAGTTCCATGGTCTGCTCTGCCAGCGCCTGAGAATAGCGAGCCAACACTGGCTCCACTTCCTCTGCCAGAAACTCCTCTACCTGCTCCGGGCATCTGCCCACATAGCGGGCAGGTTCCAGGTGGGCGGTAAGCTCCTCCCGGCGCAGCATGGAGAAGGCCGGATCGCCGGCGATCCGCTCGATCAGATCATTGGGCAGGCCCAGATCCTTCACATTGGCCCCCGCTTGCTGGCTGAGCACCCGGATCCGCTCGTGGAGGACCTGTCGGTCTCCCCCCCTCTTTACTGCATCCATCAGGATGTTTTCGCTGGCCATGAAGGGAAGCTCCTCCAGCACATGCTTCTCGATCACTTTCTCATGGACCACCAGGCCGTCGGCCACATTGGCATAAATATTAAGGATGGCGTCCACGGCCAAGAAGGCCTCTGGAACGCTGAGCCGCTTGTTGGCCGAGTCGTCCAGCGTGCGCTCGAACCACTGGCTGGATGCAGTGACGGCGGGATTGACCGCGTCGGCCATCACATAGCGGGCCAGGGCGCAGATGCGCTCACAGCGCATGGGATTGCGCTTATACGGCATGGCGGAGGACCCGATCTGATTTTTTTCAAAGGGCTCCTCCACCTCTTTCAGATGGCACAGCAGCCGCAGGTCCGTGGCAAATTTGCAGGCGGACTGGGCGATACCGGAGAGGGTGGAAAGTACCTGATAGTCCATTTTCCTGGAATAGGTCTGCCCTGATACCGGGACAGTGGTGTCAAACCCCATCTCGGCGGCGATCTTTCTGTCCAGGGCCCGGCATTTGGCGTGGTCCCCGTCAAAGAGCTCGAGAAAAGAAGCTTGAGTACCGGTGGTGCCCTTGCAGCCCAGCAGCTTCAAGCTGGCGATGCGGTACTCCACGTCGGCCAGATCCATCAGCAGCTCGTTCATCCACAGGGTGGCCCGCTTGCCCACAGTGACCAGCTGAGCGGGCTGAAAGTGGGTAAAGCCAAGGGTGGGTACGCACTTATACCGCCGGGCAAAACGGGAGAGCCGGTCCAGCACCCGCACCAATTCGTCCCGGATCAGGCACAGCCCCTCCCGCATAAGGATCACATCGGTGTTGTCCCCCACATAACAGCTGGTAGCGCCCAGATGGATGATGGGCATGGCCTTGGGGCAGGCCTCGCCGTAGGTATGAACATGGGCCATTACATCATGGCGCAGCTTCTTTTCGTATTGGGCGGCTTTGTCGTAGTCGATATCGGTAATGTGTGCCTCCAGCTCGGCCACCTGCTCCGGGGTGACCGGCAGACCCAGCTCCATTTCCGCCCGGGCCAGCGCCACCCACAGCTTTCTCCAGGTGGAAAATTTTTTGTCCGGAGAAAAAATATACTGCATCCGCTCGCTGGCATAGCGGGAGGAAAGAGGACTTTCATAACGGGTGCGATCCATATCAAAACCTCGTTTTCATAAAGCGTGAAATCCGTGCAATATAGTATACTATAGATCAGTCCGTATCACAAGGAAAACTTCCGCCCGCCCCGACCTGGGTGAGGCAAACAGTTCCGGGGCCTGCCGCAGATACGGCAGGCCCCGGCCCGTTCCTTGCCCCCCGGTCAGATAGTGGGGCGGAGGTTATTCAGATCTTGGCGCAGATGAGGTCGCCCATCTGCTTGGTGCCGATGGGGGTGACTCCCGGCTCGGCGATGTCGGCGGTGCGCCAGCCCTCAGCCAGCACCCCGTCCACGGCGGCCTCCACCGCGTCGGCCTCGGCGGCCAGGTGGAAGGAGTAGCGGAACATCATGGCCACCGACAGGATGGTGGCGATGGGGTTGGCCTTGTCCTGGCCCGCAATGTCGGGGGCGGAGCCGTGGATGGGCTCGTACAGGCCGGGTGCGGTGTCGCCGATGGAGGCGGAGGGCAGCAGGCCGATGGAGCCGGTGACCATGGAGGCCTCGTCGGACAGAATGTCGCCGAACATATTCTCGGTGACCACCACGTCGAACTGGCCGGGATCACGGACCAGCTGCATGGCGCAGTTGTCCACCAGCACGTCCTCGTACTGAACATCGGAATACTCCTCCGCCAGCCGGTGCATGACGGACCGCCACAGACGGGAGGTCTCCAGCACGTTGGCCTTATCCACGGAGGACACCTTCTTGCGGCGGAGGCGGGCCAGCTCAAAGGCCCGGCGGCCGATGCGCTCGATCTCCTGCTCGGAATAAGCCATCCGGTCGGCGGCCTCCATGCCGCGGTCCTCGGTCTGGTACTTCTCCCGCTGGCCGAAGTAGATGCCGCCGGTGAGCTCACGGACCATCATCAGATCAATGCCCTTCTCGGCGGTCTCCTTCTTCAGGGGGCAGGCGTCCGCCATGGCAGGCCGCAGAGCGGCGGGACGCAGATTGGCGTACAGGCCCAGATCCTTGCGGATGGCCAGCAGAGCGGTCTCGGGACGCTGCTCGGCGGGCTTGTCGGAGCCCCACTGGGGGCCGCCCACGGCCCCCAACAGGACGGCGTTGCAGGCCTTGCACTGTTCGGCTGTGCCGTCGGGGTAGCTCTTCCCCACCGCGTCGGTGGCGCAGCCGCCCAGCAGCACGTCCTCATAGGTAAAGCTGTGGCCAAATTTCTTGCCTACGGCCTCCAGCACCTTGACGGCCTCGCCCACCACCTCGGGGCCGATGCCGTCGCCCCGGATCAAAGCGATCTTATAATTCATTTCGCCACACCTCGCGCTTTCAGAGAGTTGAGCAGCCCGCCGGCCTCAATGATACCGCTGACAAAGGCCGGAAATGGGGCGGCCTGCCAGGTCTTGCCCTGGGTCTCGTCGGTGATGGTACCGGTGGCAAAGTCTACGCTCACCGTATCCCCCGCCTGGATAGCGGCGGCGGCCTCGGGACTCTCCATGATGGGCAGGCCGATGTTGATGGCGTTGCGATAGAAGATGCGGGCGAAGGAGGGGGCGATGACGCACTTCACGCCGCAGGCCTTGATGGACAGGGGCGCGTGCTCCCGGGAGGAGCCGCAGCCGAAGTTGGAACCCGCTACGATGATGTCGCCCTGCTCCACGGTGGAGGCGAAGCTGGCGTCGATGTCCTCCATGCAGTGGGATGCCAGGGATTTTTCATCGGGGGCGTTGAGGTACCGGGCGGGAATGATCACATCGGTATCCACGTTGTCGCCGTACTTATATACTTTCAAGGATGTCACCCTTTCTCAGTGCAGTTGAAAGTTAGGAGTGAGGAGATAGAAGATAGGAGTGATGGAGTCCGGCCTTGCCGGACTGATTTAAAATTCATTCGCCGGAGGCGAATCCCTCAACTTCTATCTCCTAACTTCTAACTCCTATCTCGTTCAAAGCTTCCGGGGATCGGCCACGCAACCCGCCACCGCGGAAGCGGCAGCCACGGCGGGATTGGCCAGGATGATCTCGGAGGACACGGGGCCCATGCGGCCCACGAAGTTGCGGTTGGTGGTGGAGATGGCCCGCTCGTTGTCGGAGAGCACACCCATGTGGCCGCCCAGGCAGGGACCGCAGGTGGGAGTGGACACGGCGCAGCCCGCTTCGATAAAGATCTGGATCAGCCCCTCAGCCATGGCGTCCAGGGTGATCTGCTGGGTGGCGGGAATGACGATGCAGCGCACCCCATCGGCTACCTTGCGGCCCTTGAGCACCGCCGCCGCCTGCCGCAGATCCTCCAGGCGGCCGTTGGTACAGGAGCCGATAACCACCTGATCGATGTGGGTGCCCTCCACCTGGTCGATGGTACGGGTGTTGGAGGGCAGATGGGGCAGCGCCACTGTAGGCTGGAGGGTATTCAGGTCGATCACGATCTCCTGTTCATATTCGGCGTCGGGATCGGCCTCCACCGCCTCCCAGGGGCGGTTTACCCGGCCATCCAGATAGGCCCGGGTCCTGTCGTCCACCGGGAAAATACCGTTCTTGGCGCCGGCTTCAATGGCCATGTTAGCGATGGTGAAGCGGTCATCCATGGACAGCTCCCCCACCCCTTCCCCGGCAAACTCCAGGGATTTGTACAGAGCACCGTCCACGCCGATCCGGCCGATCAGGTGGAGGATCACGTCCTTGCCGGAGACACAGGGCTGGAGTTTTCCGGTAAGAGTGACCTTAATAGCGGCGGGTACCTTGAACCAGGCAAGGCCGGTGGCCATACCTGCGGCCATGTCGGTAGAACCAACACCAGTGGAGAACATACCCACCGCGCCGTAGGTACAGGTGTGGGAGTCAGCGCCGATCATACACTCACCGGGGGCAGTCAGTCCCTTTTCCGGGAGCAGGGCGTGCTCCACACCCATGCAGCCCACATCATAGAAGTGGGTAATATGAAATTCTTTTGCAAATTCCCGGGCCTGGGCACACAACTGGGCGGATTTGATGTCCTTGCAGGGGGTGGAGTGGTCCAGCACCAGGGCGATCTTATCTTGGTCAAATACCTGAGTCAGTCCCGCCTTGCGGAACTCGGTGATAGCAACGGGCGCAGTGATATCGTTACCCAACACCAGGTCCAGCTTGGCCTCCACCAGCTGACCGGCGGTCACCTGGTCCAGTCCCGCGTGGCGGGCCAGGATCTTTTGGGTCATGGTCATTCCCATACGAGGGCGCCTCCTTCTTTCTTGTTGCTATGAGGATAACATACCACTTGTCACAAGAATGTAAACCATGCTACAATCTATTGCAGAGGCAGGATATGGGGCGTCTGGGACGCCGTTCCTATATGCCGGCCCGCATATCATTTCAAATTGAAAGGAAGTGACCGCCATGCTGCGCAACATCTGGACTCCTTTGGCCGACGGTCAGCCCATTCTGCGTAAGGAGCCCGGAGAGCTGATCTATCTTCAGGACACCCGGGCGGAGTGCTTTTATTATATCGTATCCGGAACTGCCAAGTGCTTTATCAGCTCACCCGAGGGGGATGAACGTATCCTCACCCTCCCCCACGCCGGCGAGCTGATGGGTGAGGCCGCCTTTCTGGACGGTCAGCCCCGTGTCTCCTCTGCCGTTGCGGTGACGAAGTGCCAGCTGGTGGCGGTCGATCGGAGTCGGCTGGAACTTGTGATCGCCGCCCATCCCAATCTTGCCATTGCCATGCTGGAGGATCTGGCCCGCCGCGTGCGGATGCTCTCCGGCCATGTGGACGGCGACTTCCTTCAGGCGGACCAGCGCATTGCCCGCCATCTGCTGGCGGTCCTGCCCCGGCCGGGAGACGTACTGCGCTGCACCCATGAGGAGATCGGCGCATCGGTGGGCGTGAGCCGGGTAACTGTAAGCCGCATTCTGGGTGAGTTTGACAAAAAGGGCTGGATCAAAACCGGCTACCGGAGTTTGACGATGGCGGATCGGGCCGGGCTCGAGGCCTACTTGGGCCAACCAGGCCGGTAAGGTGATCCAGGCTCCAAAAAAATTTTTTATTTCCCGCCATTTTTCCGTTTTATACTGTACATCCACAGAAGAAACCGGTATAATAAAGTGTCTGATAAACGTGAGAATACCCGATTTGTGGGGAGGAATTGGATTTGTACACCATCAAAAGTTACGTATTCCCCGAGACGCTGGAGGAAGCTGACGAACTGCTCCAGCGGGACAACCATGCCAGCGCCGTGCTGGGCGGGTGCTGCTGGTTGAAAATGGGCCGCCGCCGCATTCGCTGGGCCATTGATCTGTCCCGCCTGGGCCTGGATCAGATCGAAGTGAAGGACGGGGCTCTGGAGCTGGGGGCCTGCGTTACCCTCCATCAGCTGGAGACCGACCCCGCCGTCACCAGCCGCTTTGACGGCATTCTGGGAGAGAGTGTATCCCACATCGTGGGAGTACCCTTCCGCAACTGTGCCACTGTGGGCGGTTCGGTCTTTTCCCGGTTCGGCTTCTCCGACCTGACCTGCGCCCTGCTGGCTCTGGACGCCACCGTGGTGCTCTATCGAGGCGGAGAGCTGCCATTGGCGGAATTTATGGCTTCCCCCATCGCCTTCAATGACATCCTGCTGAAGGTGCGGATTAAAGACGATGGCCGCCATGCCGCTTACCAGAGCGTCCGCCGCTCCACCACCGACTTCCCCACCCTGGCCGCAGCGGTAAGCTGCCTGGACGGTCAATGGACTGTGTCGGTGGGCGCCCGTCCCGCCCGCGCAGTGCGTGCGGAGAGCGCCGCCGCCCGCCTCAACGAGGGTAAGGGGGCCGCTGCTGCCGGTCAGGCCGCTGCGGAGGAACTGACCTACGGCACCGACCTGCGGGCCGGAGCGGAGTATCGGAAGAAACTGGCTACCGTCCTGGTCCGCCGGGCAGCGGAGACCTGTATGGAGAGGGAGAACAAGAGATGAAAGTCAAGATCACAGTCAACGGGATGCTGTACAACAAGCATATCCCCAACGATATGATGCTGCTGGATTTTTTGCGTAAATACGGCTACGTCAGTGTAAAGCGTGGCTGTGACACCAGCAGCTGCGGCCTGTGTACCGTGTGGGTAGAGGGTAAGCCTGTGCTGTCCTGCTCCTACCCCGCCGCACGGGCTGACGGCAAACAGGTCACTACTCTGGAGGGCGTCAAGGAGGAGGCCGCTTCCTTTGGCCGGTACATGACCGCTCAGGGCGCGGAGCAGTGCGGCTATTGCAGCCCCGGCCTCATTATGACGGTACTGGCCATGCGCCGGGAACTGACCGATCCCACAGAGGAGGAGATCGCCGAGTATCTGGCCGGAAACCTGTGCCGCTGCTCCGGTTATGCCGGACAGACCCGTGCACTGCGGGCCTGGCTCCACGACAAGCCCTGGGAGAAGGAGGGACAGGCATGAATCTGAAATATGTAAATCAGGCCATCCCCAAACTGGACGGCGCTGCTCTCACCGGCGGCAAGGGCGTATACACCGAGGACATGGTGCCCCGTGACTGCCTGGTGGTACAGGTGCTCCGCAGCCCCCACGCCTTTGCCCGCATCAAGTCCATCCGCAAGGACGCCGCCAGCCGGGTGCCCGGTATCTCCTGCATCCTGACCTGGGAGGATGTGCCCCAGATCCGTTATACGCTGGCCGGACAGTCCTACCCGGAGCCCTCCCCCTATGACCGTTACATTCTGGAGCGCACGGTCCGCTATGTGGGTGACCCTGTGGCCATTGTGGCCGGACGGGATAAGGACTGTGTGGCCAAGGCCATGGGCATGATCCAGGTGAAGTACGAGTTGCTGGACCCGGTGCTGGACTTTGAGGCCGCCCTGGACAACCCTTCCGTGATCCATCCGGAAGACGACTACTTTACCCACGGCGATCTGGGCGGCGCTCCCAAACGCAATCTGGTGTCCAGCGGCTGTGATTCAGACGGTGATGTAGACGAAGCCATGGCCGCCTGCGACGTAGTGGTGGACCATACTTACTATACCAAGGCCAACGCCCAGGCCATGATGGAGACCTTCCGCACCTATACTTATCTGGACCATAACCGGCGGCTCAATGTAGTCACCTCCACTCAGGTCCCCTTCCACTGCCGCCGTACCATTGCTCACGCACTGGGTCTGCCCAAGAGCATGGTCCGGGTGGTGAAGCCCCGCATCGGCGGCGGCTTCGGCGCCAAACAAACTCTGGTCAGTGAGCTTTTCCCCGCACTGGTTACTCTGCGTACCGGCAAACCCGCCAAAATCATCTACACCCGCAAGGAGTCCTTCCAGGCCTCCAACAGCCGCCATCAGATGCGCATCCGCGTGAAGGTGGGCGCCATGCGGGACGGCACCATCAAGGCTGTGGACATGCAGACCCTGTCCAATGCCGGAGCCTATGGCGAGCACGCCGCCACCACCGTCAAGCTGTCTGGCCACAAGAGCATCCCGATCTATGCCCGGCAGGCCGCTTTCCGCTTCTCCTGGAATGTGGTGTATACCAACACCATGGCTGCCGGTGCGTTCCGGGGCTACGGCGCTACCCAGGGCTGCTTTGCCATGGAGTCCGCCGTCAATGAGCTGGCGGAAAAGCTGAACATGGACCCGGCCCAGCTGCGCCTCAGAAACCTGCCCCACGTGGGAGAGCGTATGCCCGCCTATTACAACGAGCCCCTCACCAGCTGCAACCTGTCCCAGTGCATTGAGCGGGGCATGGAGATGATCGGCTGGAAGGAGAAATACCCCTGTGTCAAGGTGGATGACCACCGCGTCCGGGGCGTTGGCATGGCGGTGACCATGCAGGGCTCCTGTATCTCCAATATTGACACCGCATCGGCGACCATCCGGCTCAATGATGACGGTTTTTACACGCTGATGATCGGCGCTACCGATATGGGTACCGGGTGTGACACCATCCTGGCCCAGATGGCCGCCGAGGTCCTCAACTGCCCCATGGACCGCATCACCGTAGACGGTGTAGACACCGACCACTCCCCCTTCGACACCGGGTCCTACGCCTCCAGCACCACATACATCACCGGTGCCGCGGTGGTCAAGGCCTGCACGGAGCTGAACGAAAAAATTACGGCTGAAGGCGCACGCCGGCTGAATATCCACCCCGAGCGGGCGGAGTTTGACGGGGACAAGGTATACGACCGCACCAATCCGGAAACCTTTATCACCCTGGATAAGCTGGCTCAGGGCCTGGTGGTGGGCGTGGGCACCCAGTGGCTCACCGCTACTGCCAGCCGCTGCAGCCCCACCTCTCCCCCGCCCTTCATGGCCGGCTTTGCCGAGGTGGAGGTGGATCTGGAGACCGGCGAGACCAAGGTAGTGGACTATGTAGGCGTGGTGGACTGCGGTACCGTCGTCAACAAGAATCTGGCCCGGGTCCAGGCTGAGGGCGGGATCGCCCAGGGCATTGGCATGGCCCTGCTGGAGGACATCAACTACGATCAGAACGGTCAGATGGTCAACTCCACCTTTATGACCTACAAGATCCCCTGCCGCACCGACCTGCCTGAGATCCGGGTGGACTTTGAGGCGAGCTATGAACCCAACGGCCCCTTTGGCGCCAAGTCCATCGGTGAGGTGGTCATCAATACCCCCTCCCCCGCCATCGCTCAGGCAGTATACAACGCCACCGGCGTGCGGGTGCGCGATCTGCCTATCACCGCAGAAAAGATCCTCATGGGCCTGGATGGCTGAATCCCGGTCCGGGGCATTTGATCAGATTCCATGGAAAAGGGCCTGTTGCAATCGTTTGCAACAGGCCCTTTGTTTCGCATATTCCACGGCTTATCCCCATAGGTATGTAGAGAAAATGCCGGCTGACGCGGCCGAAGGAGGAATTGCCAGTGGAACAACGCAAGCTCTATGAGGATATCGCCCTGCGAACCGAGGGAGATATCTATATCGGCGTGGTGGGGCCGGTGCGGACTGGAAAATCCACATTCATCAAGCGGTTTATGGAGACCATGGTCATCCCGTCTATCGAAAACGTCTACCGCCGGGAGCGGGCCAAGGATGAGTTGCCCCAGAGCGGCTCAGGCCGCACCATCATGACTGCTGAACCCAAATTTGTTCCGGAAGAGGCGGTGGAGGTCACCATGGACAGCGGCGCCTCCTTCCATGTGCGGCTCATTGACTGTGTGGGCTATCTGGTCCCCGGCGCCATGGGCTCTCTGGAGGACGATGCGCCCCGTATGGTGACCACCCCCTGGTTCCCCCAGCCCATCCCCATGACCGAGGCCGCAGAGATCGGCACCCGCAAGGTCATCGCGGAACACGCTACCATCGGCATTGTGGTCACCACCGACGGCACCATCACCGACATCCCCCGGGAGGACTATCTGGAAGCGGAGGAGCGGGTCATCTCTGAATTGAAGGAACTGGGGAAACCGTTCCTGGTGGTGCTTAATTCCGCCCAGCCTCACTCGGAACGGGCCCAGGCCATCCGGGCGGACCTCTCCTCCCGGTACGATGTGACCTGCGTATGCGTCAACTGCCTGGAGCTGGAGGAGGAGGCGGTAACGGGTATCATCAAAGGGGTACTGTATGAATTTCCGGTGAAGGAACTGGACCTCTTCCTTCCTCCGTGGGTGGATGCCCTGCCCTGGGACCACCCCATCAAGGCCGGACTGTATGCGGCCATCCGGGAGAGCGCGGGAGGTATGCGCCGTATCCGGGATGTGGAGGGAACCGTAAACGCGATGGGCGCCTGCGACACCGTGAGCCAGGCCCGGATCACCTCCATGAACCTGGGGACCGGTTTGGTGGCCGCCGACCTGGAACTGCCCCGCGGTCTCTTTTACGATACGCTCTCCAGCCAGTCCGGCTTCACCATCCACGATGACGGAGACCTGCTGGAGCTGCTCAGCCGTCTGTCCAAAGTCAAGGCGGAGTATGACAAGGTGGCGGGAGCACTGGAAGAGGTGCGGGATACGGGATACGGCATCGTGGTGCCCGGCACCGATGAGCTGGTGCTGGAGGAGCCGGAGATCGTCCGCCAGGGCGGCCGCTACGGAGTACGACTGAAAGCCTCCGCCCCCTCCATCCACATGATCCGGGCAGATATTGAGACTGAGGTCTCCCCCATCGTGGGCAACGAGAAGCAGAGCGAAGAGATGGTCCACTTTTTGCTACAGGAATTTGAGGGAGATACCAAGGCCATCTGGCAATCCAATATTTTTGGCAAGTCCTTTCACGAATTGGTCAGTGAGGACCTCAATGGCAAGCTCAAACGCATGCCGGAGGATGCCAGATCCAAGTTGCAGGAGACGCTGCAGCGGATCATCAACGAAGGCTCCGGCGGGCTCATCTGCATCATCTTATAAGGAAAAGGCGCGCTGCGATATGCAGCGCGCCTTTTGTACGCGGTAAGCTAACTTACAGCTTGTTGACAAAGTCCATGGGGACGTAGGTCACGCCGTCACGGACATAGGCGTAGGTGCTCAGCTCCACATCGTTGCCGTTGGCGTCGGTGCAGGCATAGCCCTGGGGATAGAAGAAAGCGGGATCATCATTGGGGGCGAAGGTATAGCTGGTAGCGCCCTTGGTGATGGTGATGCTGCCGCTGGTCCAGGAAACATCATAGCCCTTGTACTCAGCGATCTGGCGCAGAGGCACATCGGCCACGAAGGTCTCCAGAGGACGGCCGGCAGCGCGGCCGGTGTTGAACATCATGGTGGTCAGCAGGTTGGCATACAGGTTGTGGGTCAGGTCCATCTCCCGCTCGGCCATTTGGATGCCCAGCTCGGTAACATAGGCGTCGCCGGCGGCGCGGCTCTCAGCGTACTTGGCCTGCATGGTCTTGGAAGCATCCATCATCTCGTCGTACATGATATGCTCCTGCACATCCCAGAAGTCCATCACGCCCTTGCTGTAGAGGGAGCGGTTCTGCTCCGCCAGGGTGCAGATGCGCTTGAACATCCAGAAAGCGCCGCTGGGATCATAGACCTCGCCGTCTACCTTGTAAGCAGAGGCGGTATCATTGATGCCGGAGAAGTGGGGAACAAACACGGAGTGCTGGGCGTTACCCAGGCAGATCCAGTCGATGGCGGCGCACTCAGCGGGCCAGTCGGGGAAGGTCTGGAGCACATGGATCTGAGAGGAACGCTCGGTGCCGATGACGCGGTTGTTCTCCTGGCCGGGCAAGGTCACGTCCAGGGGGGTGCCCTCCAGGCGGTTGCGGTAAATGTCCATCACGGTCAGGGCGCTCACCTTCTGGTCGGGGGTGTAGAACAGGGGATAGAACTCATCGCTCTTGTACTCGCCGGCCTTGGAGGGGGCCAGGATGGTCATACCGGCCCAGTTGCGCATGTTGCTGGAGTCCTCGCGGATGTTGTTGCTGACGGACTTGGCCAGGTGATAGAGCCCGCCCTCCTTGGCCGCCAGGCCCAGCTTGTCGATGGTCTCAAAGAGGCCCTTGGAGTAGTAGAAGCCGTCCTCGGGGGTGGCCTTGGGGTCCACCAGCCCGATCATGTTGTGGTTGCCGAACACGGCGACCTGGTCGTCGGGCATCTTCATGGCGCAGTAGTGATGGCCGCTGTAGATCTCCACGATCCAGGCTTCCTTCTGGTCGGTGATCATGACGGTGTTGCCCTCTTCGGAGCCGTAGTCGTCCACGTAGCCCAGCAGGACCTCTACACCCTCGCGGGCAGTCTTGGCAACAGCAGCAACAGTTGCAGCCAGGATAGCTTCTCGCAGACCGGGCTCTACAAAGGGATCCTCAGCCTCCCAAGCCTCACAGGTGGAGGTGGAGACAGTAGCGGAGATGCTCACACCATACTCATTCGTACAAGAACCGGGATACATGCCGTCATCTCCACGGGTGTAGTCCGGTACATAGTTATACTTGTAGGTAGTGGCGGGCAGGGGAAGTTTAAAGCCGTTTGCCGTATCCTCGATGTAACGGCCCGGTACGTTCTCAACGCGGGGCTGGACAAAAAACATCTTGTTGTAGGCGCCGTTGCTCTGGTCCTCACTGCGAGCGATCATGTACGAGCCATCTGTACTGACATCCTTGCCGACATACACGCCAGTACAGGCGAGGGCGCTGGTACTCAGCAGCATCGTGCCGGCCAGCACCGCAGACAGGATGCGAATGGACTTCTTCATAATTGTACACCTCTCCTTTTTTGGTTCAGGTCCGGGGTCGCTGAAATGGGTCCCCTCCTTTCATTCGGATACTTCCAACAGATTCCGGTTGCTCCGGTAGCAATCAAATAGTTGCACAAATTCAACGTATTGTCAACTCAGTAATTTGTAAGATTGTCCAATTAGTGGTAAAACACGGGCCGTTCCGATGGATTTTATCGGAACGGCCCGCGTTTTATGAGATTACTGCATGGATTCCACGATGGAGTTGGCCAGGGACTCCAGCTCGGCAGCCTTATCGGCATGGAGCGCAGAGGCGATGGACAGACGATCGTTGATGACCGTCATGTTCTTCAGCTCCTCGTCCACGAACTTCTGCATCAGATCGCCGGACTTGGGCGCCCAGGAGCCGTTCTCCACGATGGCAAAGGTGCGGTTCTGGAGGTTGAGGCCCTTCAGATGCATGAGATAGTCGTGCATAACGGGATAGATCCCGAGGTTATAGGTGACGCTGGCCAACACAATATGGCTCAGGCGGAAGGATTCGCTGACCAGATAGGACACGTGGGTGTTGGACACATCGTACACGTGTACGTTGGTGACCCCCTTCTCGCACAGCTTGGCGGCCAGGGCCTGGGCGGCGGCTTCGGTATTGCCGTACATGGAGGCGTAGGCAATGAGTACGCCCTTCTCCTCCGGCTCATAGCGGCTCCACTTGTCGTATTTGTCGATGAAGTAGCCCAGATCCTTCCGCCACACGGGACCGTGGAGCGGGCAGATATACTTGATCTGGTCCAAAATCGCGCCAGCCTTTTTCAGCAGCAGCTGGATGTGGGGGCCATACTTGCCCACGATGTTGGTGAGGTAGCGCCGGGCGTCGTCGATCCAGTCCCGGTCAAAATTGACCTCGTCGGCAAAGAGCTTGCCGTCCAGAGCACCGAAGGTACCAAAGGCGTCGGCGGAGAAGAGCACGCCGTTGGTGGTGTCAAAGGTGACCATGGCCTCGGGCCAGTGGACCATGGGCGCAGCCACAAAGGTGACATTGTGCTTTCCGAAGGAGAAGGTATCCCCCTCCCTGACCTCGATAAGCTCATGACCATCGACCTGGAAACCGAACTGCCGCATGAAGAGGAAGGATTTCTCCGTGGAGATGACCTTCACGTCGGGCCAGCGCAGCAGGATCTCCTCGATGGAGGCCCCGTGGTCTGGCTCCATGTGGTTGATGACCAGGTAGTCCAGGGGACGCTCCCCCAGCAGATGCTCCACGTTCTCCAGCAGCTGGCGGCACACCGACCAGTCCACGGTGTCAAAGAGGACGGTCTTTTCGTCCAGCAGCAGGTAGGCGTTGTAGCTGACGCCCCGGGGGATGGGATGGATATTTTCAAACAGGTGGAGCCGGTGGTCATTGGCGCCCACCCAGTACAGATTTTCCGTCACGTTGCGGACACAATACATGATAGTCCCTCCTTCTATATGGTTGCGCGTCTCCGCACACAATAATGTTGTCATGCTCCGGCGGCTCCGCTACGGCCCACTGTTCCCCGCTCCGCGAATTTCCGCACTTCTGTTAGATAAACTTGTCCGGCATAGCCGGCCAAGCCTACGCTACCAAAGCGCCACCGGCGCTTTAGCTTAACGCTGCGGTTTCGTCTGCGCGGCTCACTGTGGCCCTGCTGCGCACGCCTACGCACTCATGCCTCAATAAACATATCCTTGCCCTCGGCGCATTCGGGGCACACCCACTCCTCGGGCAGATTCTCGAACAGGGTGCCGGGAGCCACCTCGGCATCGGGGTCCCCCAGCTCGGGCACATACTCGTAGCCGCATCCGCCGCACACATACCGCTTGCCGATGGGCTCGGGCTTGGGAGGCGCGGGGCGCTTCATCTTCACCATGGGGGGCGCGGGCTGCTTCTCTCCGGTGTCCAGAGCGGCGGCCAGCAGGGGCAGGATCTCGTTGACGTCTCCTACGATGCCGTAATCGCAATTCTTGAAGATGGGGGCGTTACCGTTCTTGTTGATGGCCACGATGGTGGAGGCATCCTTGATGCCCTTCAGGTGCTGAATGGCGCCGGAAATGCCGCAGGCGATGTACAGATTGCCCTTAAACTTCTGGCCGGACATACCCACATAGCGATCCAGAGGCACATACTTCAGGGTCTCGGCCACCGGGCGAGAGGAGCCGACCGCAGCGCCGGCGGCGCGGGCCACGTCCTCCACCAGCTTCATGTTCTTCTTGTCCCCGATGCCCTGACCGGCGGATACCACACGCTCAGCCTGACTGATGGGGGTGTCCATGGGGATGCCCACGGTAAAGTCGTGGCCGTCCTTCTTCAGATGCTCCACCAGGGCGTTGACCTGGTCGGCAGCACTGCCTTCCTTCAGCAGGATGCGCTTGCGCACACCGGTGACGGGGGCGGGCTTCTTGGGGCGGCTGGAGGAGCCGCTCTCGCTCTTGGGGGGCTTGCCCATGATGGCGGCGGAGATGACCACACGCTGGATCTCATTGGTGCCCTCGTAGATGGTGGTGATCTTGGCGTCCCGGTACATCCGCTCCACGTCCATCCCCTTGAGGAAGCCGGTGCCGCCGAAGATCTGCACCGCGTCGTTGGTGACCTCCAGCGCGATGTCGGAGGCGTACATCTTAGCCATGGCGGACTCGGTGCCGTAAGGCTCGTGGTGCTCCTTCAGATCGGCGGCGGAGTAAATGAGCAGCCGGGCGCAGCGCAGCTTTGTGGCCATATCGGCCAGCTTGAAGCCGATGGACTGGTTGAAGCCGATAGGCTTGCCGAACTGGACCCGCTCCTTGGCGTACTCCACAGCGGCCTCATAAGCGCCCTGGGCGATGCCCAGCGCCTGGGCCGCGATGCCGATCCGGCCGCCGTCCAGGGTGGACATGGCGATCTTAAAGCCCTGGCCCTCCTTGCCCAGCAGATTTTCCTTGGGAACCTTCACGTCGTTGAAGATCAGCTCGGCGGTGGAGGAGGAGCGGATGCCCATCTTATCGTAATGGTCGCCAAAGGAGAAGCCCTCCCAGCCCTTTTCCACGATGAAGGCGGAGATGCCGCGGGTCCCAATATCGGGAGTGGTCACGGCAAAGACCACATAGGTGTCCGCCTTGGGGGCGTTGGTGATAAAGATCTTGCCGCCGTTGAGCAGCCAGTGATCTCCCTTGTCCACGGCGGTGGTCTCGGTACCGCCGGCATCGGAGCCTGCGTTGGGCTCAGTGAGACCGAAAGCGCCGATCTTCTCGCCTTTCGCCAGGGGCACCAGGTACTTCTGCTTCTGCTCCTCGGTGCCGTAAGCAAAGATGGGCCAGGAACCCAGAGAGACGTGGGCGGACAGAATGACGCCGGTACCGCCGTCCACCCGGGACAGCTCCTCCACGGCGATGGCGTAACTCAAGGCGTCCAGACCGGCTCCGCCGTATTCCTTGGGATAGGGGATTCCCATCAGTCCCATCTTACCCAGCTTTTTGATGGCCTCTTCCGGAAAGAGATTCTCTTTGTCCATCAGAAATGCCTGGGGCTTCACCTCCGCCTCGGCAAAGGCGCGAATCTGGGCCCGCAGGGCCTCGTGTTGTTCCGTGGTCTTGAACAGCATGGTGTCGTCCTCCTTATCTGTCATATTCTTTCTCAATTATTTATCAGTAATAATAATTATTATCTTCTATATCAGCATAATAGCACATTTGAAAGGAACCTGTCAATAGATTTTTGACAATTTAACAAAATAATTCCCATGTGATTTATAGGCTTTCCAGCGGCAAAGCGCGGACCGGTTGCTGACCGGTCCGCGCTTTGATGATTTAGGTACAATATTGATCCTTGAGCACTTCCATCAGCCTTTGCAGGCGATGGTCTCTGATGGAATAGGTGACATACTGGCCGTGCTTCTCCGCCTGGATCAGGCCGCCGTCTTTCAGCTTGTGAAGATGCTGAGACAGGGCAGGACCAGTGATATTGGGTACCTGCTCCCCCAGCTCACCCACCGTTTGGGGGCCGTCCAGCAGCGCGCACAGAATAAGCAGCCGGTTTTCATTTGCCATCTGGGCCATCAGCGCAGCAATGCTCTGAGCCTTTTCCCGCAGCTTCTCATCCATGGCCCACCTCACGACTGACAGCCGGAGCAGGTGGTGCAGCTGCCGCTGCAACCGTCCTTATCCTCGGGTTTACCGGCCCGGAGGGCACAGATCATCTGAGTCATGGTGCCCATGGGACAGAACACGCACCAGGTCCGGGGCTTGAACAGGACCATAACAATGAGTCCGATCAGCGTGGAAGTGAGCATAAGGGAATAGAACCCAAAGGCAAACTGCGCCACCCACGGGGCAAAGAGGGTGCCGTGGTAGGCCCAGTGCCAGGGCACCCGGAAGGTCCAGAACAACTTGACGAACTCCCCCACATCTCTGGCCCCCGCCCCTACCAGCCAAGTGGTAAAGAGCATCTGGAAGAACATGAGGAAGAAAAAGATCAGAAAGCCGTAGCGGAATGCCTTGGAGCGCATCCATCTGGGTGTGGGCCGGTTTCTGGATAGTCCAAGCCGGCTCCCCAGCAGAGAGAGAAACTGTCCCCGGTCGCAGTACCGGTTGCAGTACAGCTTTCCGCCGCCAAAAATCGCGATAAAGAGCGGCAGGCAGAAGAAGATCATCCCCAGCCAGGCAAACAGGATGTTAAAGAAGCCCAGCCCCAGATAGATAGGGGTCACGATCCACAGGTAGTCATACCAGTGCTTCTTTTTGTTCATGCAGACACCTCCCGATCTTTCAGGACAATGGTACCCGCCGGGCACTCCCGCTCACACTTGCCGCAGGCCACGCACCGCGCCTTGTCTACCTGTGCGACCACGCCTCGCCAGACCGAGATGGCCGACAATGGACATACCTTTACACAACAGCCGCAGGCCACGCAGTGAGGCCCCACATCTGCATAACGCTTGGACGCCATATCATATCCCTCCGATAATTAAGTAATTAAGCAATTACTAATATAACAGATCAGAGGCAAATATGCAAGAGGGAAATGACACCCGCACCGCAGATGGCCCCTACAGGCGGCCCAGGGCCATCCTGCCCAGAAAAAATGGCCGCCATCGGCGGCCATTTTTTCTCTGGTATCCTATCGCTTTCTGGGAATAAGAAGCAGCTGCCCATCGGGCAGATCCTCCTCTTCCAGGGCGTTGGCCTGCATCACATCCCGGGCGGTGGTGCTGTAGGCCTTGGCGATATCCCAAAGGCGCTCGCCGCCGGAGACCATCCGCAGCACAATGGAAGGCTGTCCGTCGTGTGATTTTGGTGCATTTTCATCAAAGGTGATGGCGCTGACAGCTGCCACCCTGCTGGTGGTGAGCGCCAGCCAGGAGAAGCGCATAGGAAAGCGCACCTCCACTCCGCCGGCAGCCGGTGCGGCGTATACCGGCGCGATACAGGCGCAACGGCAGGCACATCTGGTCCCCTCGGACAGTTCCACCGGGCAGACGACGGGGACCGTCCGGGTGACTGCGGTGATCTCCCCCGACTCAGCACGGCAGAGCATCGTCACATTGGCCTGGGCGCTGAGGGCCACCCGCTCCCCCTCCCTGTTCTGGGTCACATCCCCGATGGTCACATAGCAGTCCAACACATCCTGGGGCGATACACCGGTCTCCAGCAGCTCCCGCACCGCGATCTCCCGCTCCCCACGGTCCGCCACCCGACTGAGGGAAATGGCCTGGGTCTCCGGGTCCAGATCATACAGGGTGGAGTAGACATCGGTGAGCAGCGTGAGACTCCGCTCCTCCCGCACCACCGCCTGGGCCAACAGCCCCATGGAGACGCTGATGGTACGCCCGTCCCCGTCGTCCAGCTGACAGTCCAGGTCTGTAAGGATCAGCCCGACCTGGCAGATGGCCTCCTCTCCCGCGCCGGTCACCTCCATCAACTGGGAGATGGGCAGTTCAAACTCCCCGCTGCTCAGCCCACCGTCGGCACAGCGGTAGACCACCTGGAGACGGGCGGCTCCCTTGAAGATCAGCTTGCTGCCGATGACCTTGGCCTCACTGCACTCCAGCGCCGCCCGCCACTTCAGCAGGGCTTCCGCCTCCGGTCTGCTGCCCGGCAGGGTGAGCTCGTCACTAAAGGGAAAGGGCTTCTCCTGTACACACACCGTAACACAGGTCTGGCAGGGTTGATTGAGCTGCTCCACACCTGCCTGACCGGGACTCAGCACCGAGGCGCAGACCTGGTCGGATACCGGGGCAAATACCTGAACATCCAACACCAGGTCGGCCCGCACCAGCACCTTTCTGGGATTGACCAGCCTGGCGTCCGCCCCCCGTAGCCGCGGCATGGCCACCACCCGGCAGTCCGGCGTGATACCGGGGGCATCGGCGGTACAGGTAAAGGGCAGCTCTACCTCCAGCCGCCGCAGCCCGGTCTCCCCGTCCGGCTGGCACATCAGCATGGCGTGGATGGCGCCGGACAGCTCCACCCGCCCCTCCATGGCCTCTTTTCGATGGAGACACACTACGCCCTCCGTATCACAGATGCTCAACAGGTCAGGGCAGGCATCGGGGACAATGCTCTCCATAGTCTCCTCCTGGGCCACAGGGGCGTCCAGTACCGGGAGAAACCCGTCCAGCGGGATCCGTTCCAATTCCAGTTCCATAGCATTCCACTCCTTGTACGGGCATTGCCCAGACTGATTGCTTCCAGGACAATATTTATGTACAAGGGGGCCCGCTTATGACCGGCTACCCCTCAGGAGCGGTCTTTTTGATGCCGAACATCAGCCTCAGCAGGCCGCTGAGGGCTTTGGGGGACTTCACTACCACGATCTTCATACCTTATGCCTCCCTGTCAAGCCAATATCGTTTGAGCCAGCCAAAGCCCCGGCGGCCCATCCAGACCCCGGCCGCAAAGGCCGCCAGCGCACCCGGGCGGAACAACAGTACCGCCCCTGCGCCGCACAGCGCCGCCGCGGTAAGCATCCTTCTGCCCTCCTGTGTCACAACGGCCCCCTCCCTTCACTGGTTCTGTGCCAGTATACGCGCAGGGCGGCGGGGGTGTTCATAGGAACGGCCCGGAAACCACGCAGGGGCACACATCGCGCGCTCACCGTCCACCGCCGGGCAGCAAAAAAGGGGCGGCATCTGCCGCCCCTTTCGGGTTTCGCTCTCATCATTCCCTCTGGCTGCGGATCACAAGGACCGCCCCCTGCCCCACCGTGATCTCCATCACCGGGGCGGCGGGTTCATTGCTTACCGTCAGCGTATCTCCCCGGGTAATGACCGCTTCGGTCAGCGGGTACTTGACCCCGCGGAGGGTAACTCCCAGCGCTCTCCGGTCCAGAGGGATCAAGGAGAGATAGTGGTAGTGGGGCCGGTCCGCCAGCGTCAGAGAACCGTTCTCCAGATAACGCACCTCATTGTCCCCGTCGGCCATGATGGCCTCTCCCCCCCGCCGGGCGATCCACTCCAGCAGCATCAGGTTGGAGGCTGTGTGATCCAGCCGCCCGCCGGTACACCCACACAGCAGCAGCCGGTTACAACCCTGCTCCAGCGCCCAGTGGGCCGCAGCCTGTAAATCAGTAAAATCCTTTTCCATGGGCAGAGTGGTACAGGGCACATCCCCGGCGGGACGCCCGCCGGAGTCCCAGTCGCCAATCAGGTAGTCCGGCTTCAATCCGGCGGCCAGGGCCGCATTCAATCCGCCGTCGGCACAGATCACCGTCCAGCTGGCTTCCTCCATATACTCCCTTAAAAAAGACAGGTCTGCGCAGGGGGCCGCGCCCACGATCAGGGCGCGCCGCTCTATTTTCTCTGCCATTCCGGCACTTCCTTTGCCTGCTGGTACAGCCGCACATAGCTGGCATGGCGGCTGGGCGGAATCTCGCCCGCCTTCACTGCCGCAAGGACTGCACAGCCTTTTTCCTTTACATGGGCGCAACCGGTGAACCGGCACTGATCCAGATAGGGGGCGAATTCCCGGAAGGTGTATTGCAGCTCTTCCGGTCTCCGCAGTTCCATCTCCTCTGTGTCGAAGGAGGAAAAGCCGGGGGTATCCGCCACGATGGCGCCACTGTCCAGCCGGAACAGCTCCACATGGCGGGTCGTGTGGCGTCCACGGCCCAGTTTGTCGGACACCTCCCCCACCCGGAGACGGAAGTCAGGCTGGAGGGCGTTGAGGATGGAGGACTTGCCCACGCCGGAATTCCCTGTAAAGGCAGATGCCTTGCCGGATATTGCGGCAGAAAGTTCGGCGATCCCCTCTCCGGTCTCGGCGCTCACCCGCAGGGTACGAAAGCCCGCCTTGGTATAGATGTTGTACAGGTCGTCCGCTCCATCCAGGTCGCACTTGTTGAGGACAATGATGCTCTCGCAGTCCCGCCCCTCCGCAATGGACACCACACGGTCAATGAGAAAGGGGTCGGTGACCGGGATGGCCCCGGAGGCCACCACCACCAGCTGGTCAATGTTGGCCACTGCGGGGCGCTGAAACTCATTTTTCCGGGGCAGGATGGCGTCCAGGATCCCGCTCTCCCCCTCCAGCCGGGTGAAGCTTACCCGGTCCCCAACCAGAGGCGTGATCTTCTGGTGGCGGAACTTTCCTCTTCCGCGGCAGGCGATGAGTCCGCCCTGACCGTCATCCACATAGTAGAAGCCGCTGAGGGCTTTTAAAATGATCCCTTCCATATCAAACAAAGTTGTAGGGGTCGGTGCGGACCAGTTCCCCATCAAAATAGACGTTGATGGTCTGGACTCCGATCCCCCGGAGCGTGACCACCACCAGCTGCTGGGCGGTGGGAAGGGTCTTGCGGTACTGCTCCTGGCCGTCCACGGTGACCACCACCTCTACCGTCTCCTTGTCCTGAGGCAGGGTGTCCACGGTGTAGCTGATGGATTTGAGCTCAGTCTCAGGCGTCTGCGTGGGCGACTCGCTGGGCTCAGCCGTGGGAGGAATCTGCGTAGGCGTAGGTTCGGGCGTTCCGGAAGCGGGGTCTGGCCCCTTGCTCACCCGAAGGGTGATGGTCTGTCCCTCTTCAACCTTGGTCGTGGGGTCAATACTCTGCCAGCAGACCCGTCCGGCCTCCATGGGATCATACACCTCTTCCATAGAGGGGACGAGACCCAGCTTGACCGCCCCATCCTGGGCTTCCTGGGCCATCATCGTCACAAAGTCGGGCACGGTGACCGGCTCTTTTTTGGGGCCGATGCTCACCACCAAGACAATGTGCTCCACCCCCTCCAGGCTGGTATGGGCCACCGGATCGGAGGAGATCACATAGTCTGTATTGACCTCTTCGGAGTTTTCCTCCCGGAGTTCCAGGTTGCCCCGCTCCTCACTGTAGCCCAGCTTTTCCAGCTCCACAAGAGCGATGCGCTTGTCCCGGTTTACCAGATCGGGCATGGCTTTGACCTCGCTCTGTGCGCCGCTGCCATCGCTGATGAACACGGTGATGGTGGCTCCGGACTCCGCATTGCGGCCGCTCTCCGGCTCCTGGGACACGATTTGTCCTGCGGGAAGGTCGCTGGCTGTGGTCCCACCCTCTGCGATCAGGAAGTTTCCTTTCAGAACATCAGTATGCCGGCGGGCATCCTCCACGGTCATGCCGTAGAGCCTGGGCACGTTGTAGCCCTCCTTGCCGCTGAGACCGCCGAAGAAGGAGGTCCACAGAAATACGCCCATGCCCACCAGGAACAGGGCCACTGCCGCGATGGCCAGATAGATGGGCAGATGACTGCCGCCGCTCCGTTTTTCGTCGTAGTCATCCTCGTCATAATAGTCTCTCCGGTTCCGGGGACGGGCGTCCTCTTCCCGGCGGGACGGACGGGGACGGGTCCAGGTATCCTCGTCAAAGCGGTCTGCGTGGGCGGGCTGCGCTTTTACATTGCTGGGGGTGTTGGCGCCCAGCACCTGGGTGGGCTCATCCCCCTCGGCGATCAGCAGATCCGCAGGGGTGTAGTCAAAATTGATGGACGGATTTTTACGGAACTCCTCCAGATCAGCCAGCATAGCGTCGGCGGAGATGTAACGCTGGTTCACATCGGAGGCCATGGCCTTCATGGTGATGGCCTCCAGTGCCTCCGGGACCTCAGGGTCGATCTCCCTGGGCGACAGGGGGATCGAGTTGATGTGCTGAATAGCCACCGCCACCGGGGAATCCCCCTCATAGGGCAGGCGGCCGGTGACCATCTCATAGAGCACCACGCCGGCGGAGTAGATGTCGCTTCGGGCGTCGATATGGCTGCCGCGGGCCTGCTCGGGGGAAATATAGTGGACCGAGCCCAGAGCCTCCTGTGTCAGAGTGGCCTGAGCAGAGGAGGTGAGCCGGGCAATGCCGAAGTCAGCCACCTTCAAAGAGCCGTCCCGCAGCACCATTACATTGTGGGGCTTGATATCCCGGTGGATGATGCCCCGGCTGTGGGCGTGAGACAGGGCCTTCATAATTTGCGTTATGAAATGGAGCGCCTCCCGCCAGGCCAGCTTGCCGCCCTTCTTCTGAATATACTGTTTCAGCGTGATGCCGTCCAGCAGTTCCATGACGATATAGTCCAGCTCCGGGGTATGGGACACATCATACACAGCCATGATATTGGGGTGGGACAGCATGGCAACAGCCTGGGACTCATCGTGGAACCGGCGGCGGAACTCGGCGTCGGTGGCCAGTTCCTCCTTCAGGATCTTGATGGCTACCAGCCGGTTGAGCCGGTGGTCCCGGCCCTTGTACACCACAGCCATGCCGCCGATGCCGATGCGCTCCAGGATTTCATATCGATTGTCGAGTAATTTCCCTATGTACTGATCCATAGTTCATTACCCCCTTCTCAAAGGATCTGGAAGAGGACCGCCGTCACGTTGTCCGGCGCGCCTCTGGATAGGGTGATGCTGAGCAGCCGCTGACAGCAGTCGGCCGGCTCTCCCCCGTGGATAACTTCATAGAGCAGCTCCTGGTCGGAGAGGATGTTGCTCAGCCCGTCGGAGCACAGCAGCAGGTAATCCCCCGGCGTAAGCTCCCGCTCATACAGGTCGGCCCGGATGCGCTCTTCCGCACCCAGGGCCCGGGTGATCAGATTCTTCCGCGGATGGGTGCGGGCCTCCTCCGGGGTGATATCCCCCCGGGCGACCATGTCCTCCACCACCGAATGGTCCCGGGTCAACCGGGTGATGCCATCCTCATTGATGTGGTAGGCCCGGCTGTCTCCGATGTTCAGCAGGTAGGCCGTGTTTTCCACGATAAGGACCGCTACCATTGTGGTACCCATGCCGAAGCAGTCCGGGTCGGAACAGGCCCTGCGGTATACCGCATTGTTGGCCTCCTCCGCCGCCATGGCCAGAATAGCCGGCGGTTGGGCGTCCGACTCGTCTCCCTGGGCGCACTGGAGGGTCTCTACAAAGGTCTCTACCGCGATCAGGCTGGCAATATTGCCCGCCTTGGCCCCCCCCATGCCGTCGCATACCACGCCGACCGCCAGGTGCTCCGAAGGCACATCTAAGTAATACCCGTCCTGATTCTGCGTCCGGACTACACCTTTGTCGGTGATGCCCCATGCATTGATCATAGTGAATCAGCCTCTTTTCCGGCCGGATGGTCCCCGCTGCCCGGACCTCCGGCAAAACAGTGGAACAGGCGCGCTACGCGCCCTTGCAGCGTTGTCAGTCAGTATGCAGCATCGCCTTCCTGCGGAGCTGTCCGCAGGAGGCGTCGATATCCCCGCCCAGCTTGCGCCGCACCGTGGCGGTGACGCCATGAGACTCCAGCCGCTTCTGGAACTGGGCCACCCGGCGGCTGGGCTTCAGCGGGCTCTCTGCCACATGGTTCAGCGGGATCAGGTTCACATGGCCGGGGATGCCCTTGAGGTGCTTGGCCAGCAGATCGGCCTGCCAGTCGGCGTCATTCACCCCGTCCACCATGGCATACTCATAGGAGATCCGCCGTCCGGTCGTCTCAAAATAACGGCGGCAGGTCTCAAAAAGCCGCTCCACGCCCACACTTTTGTTTACCGGCATCAGCCGGCTGCGGGTCTCATCATCAGGGGCATGAAGCGATACCGATAACGTCAATTGTAACTGATGTTCGGCCAGTTTGTCAATTTTTTCGACCAGCCCGCAGGTGGACAGAGAGATGTGGCGCATGCCGATGTTCAGCCCGTCCGGGCTGTTGACCAGGGAGAGAAACCGCATAACGGTGTCAAAGTTATCCAGAGGCTCGCCGATGCCCATGAGCACGATATTGCTGATGGGCGCGCCGGAATCCAGCTGGGTAAAGAGCACCTGATCCAGCATTTCAGCCGGAGTCAGATCTCTCACTTTGCCCCCCAGCGTGGAGGCGCAGAAGGCGCACCCCATGCGGCAGCCCACCTGAGAGGAGATGCATACAGTATTCCCATGGTGGTAGCGCATCAAAACGGTCTCAATGCAATTTCCGTCGGACAGCCGCCACAGATATTTAATGGTGCCGTCCAGGGCGGATACCTGCTTGCGCTCCACCTCCGGCGGACACAGGATACAGTCGGCCTTCAGCTTCTCCCTTAAGGCCTTGGACAGGTTGCTCATCTCATCGAAAGAACGCGCCCCCCGGTGGAGCCACTGAAAGACCTGCTTGGCCCGGAAGGCGGGCTCCCCCAGCCCCTTGAAATAGGCGGTCATCTCCGCCAGGTCCATGGATTTGATGTCGGTCATATCATTCTCCCCTGCCGGGCTTCTCCGGCGGTATCAATCCGTATTTTCTATGGAGGAACGCGATCGTCTCTTCCTCCGTGGCCTCCCGGGCCGGAGGCGTAGGCTTCACGGGGCGGCCGTAAGGGGCCGGTCCAGGCTCCAGCGGATACTGGGCCCGGAAGGACCCGGTCTGGACCCACACCTGGGCAAAGCACCAGCCATGGTCCTGCTCGTACTCCAGATTTTCCGGCAGTTCCCGGATCAGCTCCTGAAAGTCCGGAACCTCCAGCAGCTTGGGGTGGTAGGCGCTTTCCCGCCACAGCTCCAGGCCCAGGGCGGGAAATTCATAGGTACAGGCCAGCTCATGGTCCTCACAGTCGCACTCATAGCCGGTCTCTTTGGCCAGGGCCGGGATCAGGTCCTCGGCGTGGGTGCGGGTCAGGTCCAGACTGCGGTACAGGACCTTGAGGTCCTCGCTCCGGTCCAGACCGATGCGGCTCAGCTTCCCGTCCTCATACTCCAGGTGGAAGGTCACGGGATCCCCGTACCCGCCGAAGCGGTGCCACACCTCCACGGCCTGGCCCTCCGCCTCATGTAGCTTTTGCAGGGCCTCCTCCGCCTCCGCCTTGGGCATACCCAGGGTAAAGGGTCCCACGCCCTCGTTGGGCCGGACCTCGTACACACCCCGCATCCGCCGCAGCTTGGCAAAGAAAAAGCCGTCGGTGCCGTGGCGGTGGGGCCAGCAGGTCACCATGCCCTCTCTGGCGCTCTCAAAGTCGCCGGGCACCTGCAAACCCTCTAATGTAAAGTCTTTATGCTTGCCTAAAAATGCCCGCACTACGTCCTCATTCTCCCGCTCCAGCAGGGTGCAGGTGGCGTAGAGCAGAACCCCGCCCGGCCGAACATAGCGGCACACGTTGTCCAGAATGGCCTTCTGGACCCGGGGCAGCCCCTCCAGGGGCTTGGGGTCCTTATAGCGGATGTCCGGCTTCTTGCGGATAATACCCAGCCCGGAGCAGGGCACATCGGCCAGCACCAGGTCAAATCCGTCAAGGAATTCTTCTTTACATTCCCTGCCGTCCAGTACTTGCGCTGAGATACAATTCAAACCCAGCCGATTGGCTCCCGCCCGGATCAGGTCCATCTTATGTGGGTGGATATCGCAGGAGACCACCTTCCCCTTGCCCCGCATTTCAATGGCGGCGGCAAAGGACTTACCGCCGGGGGCGGCGCAGGCGTCCAGCACGTCCATACCCTCTCTGGGGTCGGCGGCCAGCACCGCCAGCTTGGCGGCGGCATCCTGGATGTAAAAGAGGCCCTCCCGGAAGGCGGTCAGCTCCTCCAGACTGCCGGTGTGGGACAGCAGCAGGCAGTTTGGCAGCCAGGGGTGGGGCTGGGCCTCCACCCCCTCCGCCCGGAGGGAATCGGTCACTTCCTCCACCGTGGCCCTGGTGGTGTTCACCTGGGCGCAGGTGGGGGGCTCCCCGTTGTTGGCCGCCATGAGGGCGGCGGCCTCCTCCCTGCCCAGCCGGCGGGTAAACAGGTCGACCAGCCACTGGGGGTGACTGTACCGCACCGCCGGGTGATCGGGGACCTCCAGGGTGTCTTTCTGCCGGGCCAGAGAGCGGAGCACGCCGTTGACCAGACCGGACGCGCGGGGGTTCCTGGAACCCTTCCGGGCCAGATCCACCGCCTCGCAGACGGCGGCGTGGTCAGGAACTCTGTCAAGGAATAATACTTGATATGCTCCAAGCCGCAAGCTATTGCGGACAGCGGGCTCCATCTTCTCCAGCTTCACCGTGGACAGAGCGCCCAGGTAGTGGTCCAGCAGCAACCGGTTCTGGAGCACGCCGAAGCACAGCCGGGTAGCCAGGGCGGCATCCCGGCTGTCCAGTCCGGCGGTTTTCAAAGTCTTTTTCAAAAAGCCATCCGACCAGGCGCCCTGCTTTTCGCAGGCCACCAGAGCCCGGAGGGCCACTTCTCTGGCAGTCATATCAGTCCCTCCGGCGGCTGTTAAAGGCCAGCACATAGCGCAGCAGATGGGCAATGGACACCAGCAGCGCCGCCACATAAGTCATGGCCGCAGCCCCCAGCACCTTTTTGGCCCCGCTCAACTCCTGCTCATCCAGCAGATGGGTCGCCCGCAGGGAATGGATGGCCCGGCGGGAGGCGTCGAATTCCACCGGCAGGGTGACCAGCTGGAACACAGTAGCCACAGCAAAGAGCACCACACCCACGGCAAACAAAGGCCGGGAGTAGAGCATAAAGCCCAGGACAATGAGGACGAGGGAGATCTGGGAGCTGAAATTGCACACCGGGATCATGGCGCCCCGCACCTTGATGGGCCCATACTCCTGGGCATACTGCACCGCATGGCCCGCCTCATGGGCAGCCACACCCAGCGCCGAAATACTGGTAGAGCCGTACACCCCGTCAGACAGACGGATGGTGTTGGCCTTGGGGTCGTAGTGGTCGGTCAGCTTGCCGGACACCCGCACCACCCGCACGCCGTATACGCCATGGGCCCGGAGAACCTCCTCCGCGGCCTGAGCCCCGGTGAGCCCCCGGCGGCTGGCGATCTGCCCATAGCGGCGGAAGGTAGACGACACATTGAGCTGGGCCAGCAGGGCGATCAGAAGAGCGGGCACCAGGATCATCCAGTAATAGGGATCCACAAAATTGTAAAAGTACATGAATCAGCCTCCAGAAAAGGTCTCATGATCGGTCTATCGGAAGAACCGGGACGGCCCGGCAGACAAGGTTCTCTTCTATTGTATCCAGATTTCCGCTCCAGATGCCGGCAGATCTATAAAGTGAATCAGCTTTACAGATTTGTTCCGGCTGCGGTGAGCATGGTCCCCGCTTCAATGGGGTGGCCCCGCAGATAGTCGGCCGCACGCATCCGCTTGCCCCCGTCGGGCTGAAGCTCCTCGATGCGCAGCACGGTCCCCTCTCCGCAAGCCACTGCCAGTCCATCCTTGCCCGCCAACAGCACCGTGCCGGGCGCGGCGGACGTCTGCTCCTCAGAAACGACAGTCTTAAATACTTTACACCGCTTGTCCCCCAAAGTAGTCACGGCAGCAGGCCAGGGAATCAGGCCACGAACCTGGTCGTGGAGCTGCCGGGCGGTGCGGCCAAAGTCCAGAGGGGACAGCTCCCGGCTCAGCATGGGAGCCAGGGTCGCTTTCTCGTGGTCCTGAGGGATGCGGGTGGCGGTACCGGCGTCGATCTGGGCCACTGTCTCCGCCAGCAGCTTGCCGCCCAACTCGGCCAGCCGGTCGTGGAGGGTTACCACCGTCTCATCCGGGTCGATGGGGGTGGCCGCCTGGGAAATGATATCTCCGGCGTCCAAATCGTGGGCCATGTGCATGATGGTCACGCCGGTCTCCCGGTCTCCGTTGAGCACCGCCCAGTTGATGGGAGCTGCCCCCCGATAGTTGGGCAGCAGGGACGAGTGGACGTTAATACACCCTTTGGGAGGCGCGGCCAAAATATCGTCAGGCAGGATGCGGCCGTAGGCGGCCACTACAATGAGTTCGGGGGCCAGCTCCTGAATGAGGGCCAGGGCAGTGCCGTCCCGCAGCTTGGTAGGCTGATACACCGGGATATCGTGGGTCAAAGCGCACTCCTTCACCGGCGGAGCCTGGAGCTTCATGCCCCGGTTCTTGGGCTTGTCAGGCTGGGTAAACACCCCGCAGATCTCGTGCCCCGCCCCGATCAGAGCCTCCAGAGAGGGCACCGCAAAGTCGGGGGTACCCATAAAGAGGATCCTCATGCCTTGTCCCCCTCCGCCATCAGCTCATCCAGCTCATCATTGGTGTACAGACGGTCAGACAGCTCGGTAAACAGGTGACCGTCCAGGTGGTCGATCTCGTGGCAGAAGCAGCGGGCCACGATCTCCTCTCCCTCCACCTCGAAGAAATTGCCATTGCGGTCCTGAGCCCGCACCTTGGCCTTCATGGGACGCTTTACCACACCCCACCGGCCGGGGACGGACAGGCAGCCTTCAAAGCCCTCCTGCTCTCCCTCCCGGCCGATGATCTCCGGGTTGACCAGCTCCAGCATCTGGTCGTCGGCATCCACCACGATGACGGCCCGGCGGAGAATGCCCACCTGGGGGGCAGCCAGACCGGCGCCGTTGGCGTGGGCCAGGGTCTCTTTCAGGTCGTCCAGCAGGTCGTGGAGCCGGCCGTCAAACTGGGTCACAGGACGGCAGACCTTGTGCAGGGCGGGATCGCCGTCGGTGAGAATGGTGCGCAGAGCCATAATGATATTCCTCCTAATCCAGTGGGTTCACGTCGGCAGTCACCGACACGCCCTTGTTTTCTTTATCGGTCTGGGCCGCCCGCAGCAGGGCGGCTATCATATCCCGTACCGGCCTGGTGTTGGCACAGGCCAGGGTGAGCCGGTAGCGGTAGCGTTCGTTGATTTTGGCGATAGAGGCCGGAGCCGGCCCCAGAAGCTGGATCTCCAGTCCCTGATAGGCGGGCAGACGCAGCCATGCCTCCAGGGTGCGCCGCAGACGCATACAGGTCCGCAGCACCGCCGCCTCCAGTTTGCCGGACGCGGTGAGCACAAACAGGTCCCGGAAGGGCGGGCAGCCCCGCAGCTTCCTCAGGGCGATCTCCTGCTGATAAAAGGCGTCGTAGTCCTGGCGGGCAGCGCAGCGAATCACATCGTTGTCAGGGGTAAAGGTCTGAATGATGGCCCGCCCCCTCTTCTCGCCTCGCCCTGCCCGGCCCACCACCTGAGTGAGCAGAGAGAAGGTCCGCTCCCCCGCCCGGTAATCGTCCACATACAGGGACTGGTCAGCGGAGATGACCCCTACCAGGGTCACGTTTGGGAAATCCAGCCCCTTGGCCACCATTTGAGTGCCCAGCAGCACCGGGATGTTCTCTTTCTCAAATCGGGCAAAGAGTTTTTCGTGGCTGCGGGTGGCTGAGATGGCGTCGGCATCCATCCGAAGCACCTCCCGGCCGGGCAGCGCCTCCTGCAATTCCTCCTCCACCTTCTGGGTGCCCGCCCCGATGAAATTGAGACCGCCGCCGCAGGATGGGCAGGCAGGCGGCAGGGGCTGGGAGTGGCCGCAGTAGTGGCACATGAGCCGCCCGTTGGCCGAGTGATAGGTCAGATGGACGGAGCACCTGGGACAGGTCGGCACCTCTCCGCACTCCCCGCAGCTCACCATTCGGCTGGCCCCCCGGCGGTTGAGCAGCAGAATGGTCTGCTCACCACGCTGGGCAGTCTCCTCCAGCGCCTGGGTCAGCACACCGCTGAGGTCGGAGCCGTTGCCGGCGCGCAGTTCGCCCTTCATATCCACGATATCCACCGGCGGAAGGGCGCTCTGGTTATAGCGGCGGGTCAGGGTAAAGAGCCGGTACGCCCCCTGTCTGGCCTGGTACATGGTCTCCACCGAGGGCGTGGCCGAGGCCAGCAGCAGCAGGGCCTTGTGCTGGACGCACCGGAACTTTGCCACATCTCTGGCGTGGTACTTGGGTATGTTTTCCGACTGGTAGGTGGTCTCCTGTTCCTCATCCAGCACGATGAGCCCCAGATCCTTCAGCGGCGCGAACACGGCGGACCGTGTTCCCACCACCACCCTGGCCTCTCCCGCCCGGATGCGTTTCCACTCGTCATACCGTTCTCCAGCCCGCAGCGAGGAGTGGAGCACCGCCACCTTGTCCCCGAAGTGGGAGGAAAACAGGCGCATCAGCTGGGGAGTCAGCGAGATCTCGGGCACCAGCACCAGGGCGGTGCGGCCCCGCCGCAAAGTCTCATAGATCAGTTTCAGATATACCTGGGTCTTTCCGCTGCCGGTGACGCCGTACAGCAGCGCAGCGGCGGGCGCTCCAGCAGCAGACAGAGCATTCAGTCCTTCAAAAGCGTCCTGCTGCTCCTGGCTGAGCACCGGCTCCTCCGCCGGCGTTACACCGTCCACGCCGACGCGGCGGTAGACCTCCCGCTTCTCCAGGGTGATGGTCCCACTTTTGGCCAGAGAGCGGAGCGTGGATGAGCTGGCGCCGGTAAAGTAACAGATCTCCTTGGTGGAGGCCGCCCCCACAGCGCAGAGCAATTCCACCACCGCGTAGCGCAGCGGGGCGGTCTTTCGCCGGGCGGCGGCCTGCTCCAAAGCCTCCTGAGCAGGGACGGCCAGGGCCGCGACCTGCTCAGTCTTGTCGCCCACCCCGCGGGACGCGCTGGTCTCCAGCGTAATGATCCCCTGATCCCGCAGCAGCTTTAACGCCGGGTTGGGGTCTTTTGCGCCAAAGGCTTCCCGAATGGTGGCCACATCGGCGCAGCCGCCGCTGCCAAAAAGCAGCTCCACCACCTGCCTGGCGTGCTCCGACTTACCGGCGGCCCCGTAGGCCCGCTCCCGGTCCACCCCTTCGGCCAGCTTCCATTGATCCTGGAGGGCATAATACAGCCCCGCCGGCAGCATGGCCCGAGCGGCGTCATACACCGTACAGAACCACCGCTCCCGCATCCAAAGGGCCAGCTTCAGCCCCTCCCGGTCCAGCACCGGACGCTCATCCAGCACCGTCAGGATGGGTTTCAGCGGTACAGAAACCGGGCCGGTCTCCTCCAGCGCCAGCACGATCCCCTCCGTATGTCGGTTGCCCGCCCCAAAAGGGACGATGACCCGCATACCGGGCTCCAGCAGCGGGGACAGCTCGGCGGGGACCATGTAATCATAGGGCTTATCAATGGCATAGGTGGCGGCCTTCAAGGCAATCTTTGCTACCATATCCATCTCCTCCCCATTCTTCCCCAGGCCTTATTTGCATCTCAGAGATATGCCCGGCCACGAGAAATTTTGACCGCCGGCAAGCAATTTCTTTGCAGGGACCCTAACGGATGCAAGGAAAAAACTGTGCTGTCCAGCTTGTTAACGCGCTTCAAACAAGGCCTAATGACAGCCCGAGGCAAGCGGCAGACGTTGCCGACTGCCGCTTGCCTCTCCTCTTCCTCACATTACGCCTCTTCCTGGTCCAGTTCTACCTTGCCCTCGGCCACCTCGCGGATGGCGATGGTGACAGGCTTATCATCCAGGGAGATCCCGGCGTCCTCCGCTTCGGTAGCTACCTGGCGGGCCCGCTGGGCCACCACGTTGACCAGCATATAGCGGCTGGGCACCTGCTTGAGCAGTTGATTCATAGGGGGTTCGAGCATCATATTGTATCAGACTCCTTCTACCAGATTCATGCGGTTTTTGGTGCGGCAGCCCTCGGCCGTCAGAATGGAGATGATCTCTCCCGCCGCCTCGGACACCTTGTCATTGACCACCAGATAGTCATAGTTGGGGATCTCCCGGTACTCCTCCCGGGCCTTCTGGAGCCGGCCCTGGATCACCTCTTCGCTGTCGGTGGCCCGGCCGTGGAGCCGGCGTGCCAGCTCCTCAAAGGAGGGGGGCACAATGAAGATACATACCGCGTCGGGGCACTTGGACCGCACCTTGGCGGCCCCCTGCACCTCGATGTCTAACAGTACGTCAATGCCGGCGTCCAGCTTCTCCCGGATCACCCGCAGGGAGGTACCGTAATAATTATGGACATATTCGGCGTACTCCAGCAGCTCATCGTTGGCGATCATGCGTTCAAACTCGTCCCGGGAGACAAAATTGTAGTTGACCCCGTCCTCCTCGCCTACCCGGGGCTCCCGGGTGGTAAAGGATACGGAAAAATAGATGTCCTTGCGTTCGCTCAGCAGCTCGGCGATCACCGTACTCTTTCCTACCCCGGACGGTCCGGAGAGCACGATGAGGGTGCCCCGCTCTTTTTTCTTTCCTATCAAGGCGTCTCTTCCTCCTCCGCGGCTTCCGCAGCTTCTTTTCCGGCCAGGCGGCCGGCTACCGTCTCCGTCTGGAGGGCGGAGAGCACGATATGGTCGCTGTCCATGATCAGCACCGCCCGGGTGCGGCGGCCATAGGTGGCGTCGATAAGGGTGCCTCTGTCCCGAGCCTCCTGCACCATACGTTTGATGGGTGCGGATTCCGGGCTGACGATGGCGATGAGCCTGCTGGCCGACACCATATTGCCAAAGCCGATATTGATCAGTTTCATCCTGCCGCTCCTTACTCGATGTTCTGGATCTGCTCCCGGATCTTTTCAATTTCGGCCTTGATCTCCACCACATAGCCGGCGGTCTCAATATCGCTGCACTTGGAGCCGATGGTGTTGGCCTCCCGGTTGAACTCCTGGATCAGGAAGTCCAGCTTTCTGCCGGTGGTGCCCCCCTGCTCCAGCATGTGCCCCAGCTGGGAGAGATGGCTACGCAGACGGACAGTCTCCTCGTCCACCGCCACCTTATCCGCATAGATGGCCGCCTCGGTAAGGATGCGGCTCTCATCGATCTGGGTATTCTGAAGGACCTCGTTCATCCGGGAGAGCAGCTTGGCCCGATAATCGGCTACGATGCCGGGAGAGCGCTCCTCCACCTTGGACACCAGTCCCTCGATGGCGGCCGCCCGGGACCGCACATCCTGACACAGCTTCTCACCCTCCCGGGTACGCATGGCGTCAAAATCGTCCAGAGCCAGATCCAGCACCGAGCAGATATCGGCGGACAGAGCCTCCAGATCCTCCTGCGTCTTTTCCACCAGAAACACGTCCTGGAACCGGGCCAGCAGCGATACCGAGAGATCGTCCCGCAGGCCGTAAGTATCTCTCAGGTCCTTCAGTGCGGCAAAATAGCCGTCGGCCACCGGCCGGTTGACAGAGATCGTCACATCGCCGTTCTGGGACGGCCCGATGGTGATGAACACATCCACCTTACCTCTGGAAATACGGCTCTGAACCCGGGCCTTCACCGCATCCTCGGCAAAGACATAAATACGGGGCAGCTTGACCGTACAGTCCAGATACCGGTTGTTTACGGAGCGCAGCTCCACCGTGATGGCACGCCCGTTGACGTGCGCCTCTCCCCGGCCATAGCCGGTCATACTCTTGACCAAATGGGGTTCCCCCTGTTCCTGTATAGTGTCTCCCGCCTCAGAGCGGAAGAGGTCTGTCAAATCTTATACAGTATACCAAACTACCGGTTCTTCCGCAAGACCCTGTCCACCCTGGCGGCATAGAACCCGATCAGCTTGGAAAAGCCGATATCATAGATCACAAAGCCCACGTTCCCGGCGGCAAAGACCATCCAGGACTGGCTGAGGGCCGCGGGCAGGAAGGGCAGGAAGAGCGCTTTCAGTCCAAACCAAAGAATGGCCAGGACCCCGTTGCACACCGCCAGCTTCCCCACCCACTCCAAGGCCCGGCTGGGGATCCGCTCCAGCAGACTCTTCAGCATGGGCCACAGGCCGAAGAAGAGCAGATAGAGCAGCGTCACGCTTTTGGAGGGGACCAGCAGCAGTCCCAGAATGCCGGTGACGGCGTAACAGAAGAAACCGGCGGCCAGGCCGGCGGACACCACCGCGCCCGCCGGAAAGAGCCCGGCCAGAGCGACCACGCCCATTTTTCCCGCCGGGGTCAGGAAGGCCAGGTAGAGAAAGATCAATGACAGGCCGGTGAGCAGTCCCACCAGCGCAGTCCGTCCCGCGCCGCCCCGCATAGAATTCCGCTTTGTCATGGCTCAGTTCCCGCAGCCGCCGCAAAGGCAGTTGAGACACATGCAGGTGGTACACATATCGCAGGTATCCGGGCCCCCGCTGTAGCCATAGGGCCGGTACGCCTGCCCGCCCTGCCGCATCATCAACAGGGCCTGCCGGTACTCCGCGTTGGACGGGGCCATGTTGCAGGCGATCTGGATGTGCTGGGCGGCTTCGTCCAGCCAGCCCTTCCGGTAGGCCAGAGAACCGGTCAGGAAGTGCCACTCGGCGTCCTGACTGGGGGCAGTACGGAGCAGCTGCTCCGCCCGGCTCAGATCCCCCACATTGATGGCCTGACGGATCTGGTTATAGAGGGCGGAACCCTGGGCGTTGTACTGCTGCTGTTGCTGATAGCCGCCCTGACGGCTCTGCTGATAGCCGCTCTGCTGATAACCGCCCTGACGGGCGCCGCTGCGCATCTTGTTGATGGCGTCGTAGGCCTCGTTGATCTCCTTCATCTTCTCCTCGGCCAGATCGGCCAGAGGATTGTTCTGATAGTTGTCCGGGTGATATTTTCGGGCCAGGTCCCGGTAGGCGCGCTTGATCTCGTCGTCACTGGCGTCCGGTTTGACGCCCAACACGCTGTAAGGATCGCTCATGTACGTTTTCTCCTGTCTGTATGATTGGCGGCCTTCCATCGGCCGGTAAACACCAGCTCCTCCACTGCCGGCAGGCCAAGGTAGAGAATGTTCTCCACCGTCTCCTGCCAGTGGCCCAGCTCCAGCAGCGCCATGGCGGAGGATGCCAGATTCAGGGAATGGCGCAGGGTGGTGCGCAGGGTCTCTCTCCCCTCCTCCGCCCCGCCGGGAAAGCGGGCCAGAATGGGGTTATAGGCGCCGGTCTGCCGGTCCTCTTCCAGGTCGTCCCAGGCGTCCACCAGGTAGATCCACCGGCCCACATGATAGAGCAGCTGCTCCATGGCCCGGTCCCGGCTCTCCGCACCAGAGGGGGGCGCAGCCGCTGCCAGCAGCCGGGCAAAGGTATCCGCCGTCCGGTCCATTGAGGAACAGCGCTCCTCCTCCAGCCCATGCAGCTCCTCCAGGCAGCGGCGCACATGGCTGTCAAACTCCGGTCTGGCGGCGGCCGCCCTGCGGTAGCCCCGCATCAGCAGCCGGGAGAGCAGCCGGGCCGGCAAGCCCTTCAGCCAGCCGCTGTCTGCCACGGTGTCCCGCAGCTTCCAGTAGCTGAGGATGGTGCCGGCATCCGCCGCCGCATCCACCCCCGGAGAGAGGACGCAGCTTTTCTTTTTGCACCACAGCCGGGCCGGACAGCTCTTGTGCCCGATCTCCGGCCGGCTGCCGTCCAGCAGCATGGCTAAAAAAGTGAAGTCATAATTGAGGAACATCCGGGCCACAAAGCCGTGCCGTTTGCCCAGTGCGTAACACACTCCGCAGTACAGCGCCTCGTAATCCCGGTTTTGCCGCACCTTCAGCTCGTCCCGCCAGGGGCGCACATATCCGAACATCAGTCCCCGGGATCAATGGCGGTGATGCAAAAGGTGATCGAGCGGTTGCGCTTGACCTTGCGGTCCATCAGAACGGCAAGGAGCAGGCCCACAGCAAAGCCAATGATGCCCACACTGGCGCTGATGCCGCCGCTCATGCCGAGGGCCGCGCAAACAAAATAGCCCAGGAAGAACAGGAGGAACGGCACCAGATAGACCACAACGGCGGCCTTCAGGATACCGCCAGTGGAGGACTCCACCTGCACCATGTCTCCCGGCATGGCCCGCACCGGATTGGCTGCCGTGACGGCCACAGTGGAGCTGACCATCAGTTCGCTGCACCCGCCGCCGCACTTGGAGCAGTCGTGTCCGCAGGCGGACTGCCGCTTTACCGAGACCTCTGCCCGGCCGTCAGGAAATACTTTCGTTACTTTTGCTGTCTGGATCATGCAATCACCTTTCGTTATTATCCTGGAAACTCCTGACTCCCTCTTTTCAGGAGAGCGAGATGGAGATCGAGTAGTCGCCAACCACGCCGACCTGGCTGCTGCCGTCCAGATAGACCTTGACAGGGACGGTGCGGCTGCCGGTAGAGGGATCGGTATTGGACAGATCGGCCACGATACGCAGCTGGGACTCTGTCACCTTCTCCACGTCCTCCTCCGGCCCCCGGATCAGAACACTACAGGATTTTGTGATGGCCTCTGCCTCATAACCTGCCGGCTTGTTGATGATCTCGATGTTGGACACCTTCATAGTCCGGGTGGTCAGGCCCTCAATGATCACTGTCACCTCCACCTCGGTGATGCCGCTGACGTTGGTCAGCTCCGGGGAGAGGGCGATCTCCTTGGTAAAGGTATTGGTCCCGTACACATCAGACAGCTCGATATCGCCCAGAGAGATCTCTTTCAGACCCTCCAGGTCCGCCTGACTGCCCGACACCATAATGGAGTCGGCGGGTTCAATCGTCACTTTGGCGTCGGCCTCCGAGGCGCCGCCGCCGGCGATCAGGTTGACGGTGAGCGGTACCTCCTTGAGCACCTCCACCGGCAGAGTGACCAGCACGCCGCCCGGCTCGGCGGTCAGCTTGCTGTCCGATATCACCTTGTCGTTCCGGTCCATCAGGCTGTAGCTGCACTGCTGGCTGTAAGTCTCCGTCAGGTCCTCCTGGGAGATAATGACCTGAGCGTGATCCACCTGCTCCACCAGCTCCTCAGGACCGCTGATGCTGATCCGCTGGGGGGTAACGGAGATCTCTCCACGCTGATAGCCCTCAGCCACGCTGCCCTCGAAGGCGGCCACCACATCTACCTCCCTGGTTTTCCAGCGCGAAACGGTAAACACGACATTGGAGGGGCTGGTATAGCGCAGGTCGATGGCGTCGGTGGAGGTGATGGACCTGGGATACCCGATCAGGCGGGTGGTGATGGGAATGGACTGCTCCCCCGGCCCGGTAATACCGGACACATCGACGGTGATGGTCACATCCCCCTGGGACAGGCGGTTGAATACGTCCCGTCTGGCCTGGATATTCAGGCTGACCGTTTGACTGGCCCCCTCGGAGATCATCAGGCCCCGCTCCTCCAATACGTCTAGGCCGCTGTATACCACCTGTACGTTGCGCAGGGTGCCTGTGGTCACGGGGTTGGCATCTTTGCCCACATAGACCCACAGAGCAAAGGCCATCAGAAGGGAGATCAGAATATAGAACCACTTGCTGTCAGTGATTTTTTTCGACATTCTGCTTCTCCCCCTTTCCGCCCCGGAGCAGATTCAGCAGCTTTGACCGATGGGGGGTCTCCGTCTGCTCCTTCTCCGGCATCAGTTCGTTGCGCAGCAGCCGCTCCAGCGTCTCGGGCGCCAGGTGGCGCTTGAGCATACCGCCCACCGCCACCGAGATGGAGCCGGTCTCCTCCGAGACGATGGCCACTACCGCGTCGGTGTGCTCGCTGGCGCCGATGCCGGCCCGGTGGCGCATGCCCAGCTCCCGGGACAGATTCACGTTGCCCGACATGGGGAGCATACAGCCTGCGCCCACAATGCGCCCACCCCGGATGATAACGGCGCCGTCATGGAGGGGGGCTTTGTTCCAGAAGATATTTTTCAGCAGTTCGGCGCTCACCGAGCAGTCCAGCGCTGTTCCGGTCTTGATGGCGTCCTCCAGCATATTTTTCCGCTCAAAGACCATCAGCGCACCGGTTTTAGACTTGGACAGCGAGGTATAGGCCTCCACCGTCTGGGTAATGGCACTGTCCAGCTCGTTGCGCTCCTCGGCGTGGGTAAAGACCTGCCCCAGCGTGGTGCGGCCCATCTGCTCCAGGAAGCGGCGGATCTCCGGCTGGAAAATGACCACCAGGGCCACGCCGCCCCACTCCACCAGCTTTCCTAGCAAAAAGCTAACGGTGTTGAGCTGCATCATACTGGAAATTCCCAAGGCCACGATAAATACCAGGACACCTTTGGCCACCGCACCGGAACTGGTGCGCCGGATGAGCATGATAAGCTTATAGATGATGAAGGCCATGATCAGGATATCTACGATATCAGAGATCCCGATGGGCGTTATCATCCCTTTGAGCTGCTGCAGCAGATATAAAATGCCTTCCATACTCCCTCGTCTCCCGCTCCCCGGCGGCGCCGGTCCATCCTGCCTGGCCGGATTCCCTTCTCCGACCTACTTTAACCAATTTATTATACTGTATTCCCCTACGATTGACAAGGGCATGGGTCATCAATTTTCTGTGAATTCCCTCCGCGATCCCCCCGTTCCAGAAGAAACACGGAAAACGGGGCGTACCGCCTGCCGCGGTACGCCCCTAAAAGCCCCTGTTCGGTCATGATGAACGCCCAAGCCGGGCCATCTCCCTGAGAAAGCGGGCCATCTCCGCCCGTGTGCTGAAGTCTGAGACGCTGATCCGCACCGTTCCGACCTCCAGTGTTCCGGCGCTCCTGTGTGCCAGCGGCGCGCAGTGGAGCCCAGCCCGCACCGCAACGCCCCGCCGGCCCAAGGCCTCACCCGCCACCTCGCAATCCATCCCCTCCACCAGGAAGGAGAGCACGCCGCTCTGAGCGGCCGGCTCACCGGCCTGGAAAACCTGCACACCGGGCAGCCGGGCCAGTTCCTTCCCTGCCTGACAGATGAGGGCAGACTCTCCTCTCCCGATGGCCTCCGGCGTCCGTTTTGCCACATAGCGCAGACCGGCCAGCAGTCCGGCGATGCCGGGCAGATTGTGGGTGCCCGCCTCCAGCCGGTCAGGCAGATCTTCCGGCATTGTCTGGAGGACCGAGGCGCTGCCGGTCCCGCCCTGGAGCAGCGGTACGGCCTCATGCTCCCCACAGAGCAGCAGTCCGGTACCCTGGGGGCCATACAGCCCCTTGTGTCCGGGCATGGCAATAAAGGCGGCCCCCAGCACGTCCTGCCGCACCGGCAGACAGCCGGCGGACTGAGAGGCGTCCACGATGAGGGGCACCCTGTGGCTGCGGCACAGGGCGGCGATCTCCACGATCGGGAGGACAAATCCAAACACATTTGACACATGGGTACACACCACGGCGGCGGGGCTGGCAGCCAGTCCCGCCGCAAAGGCATCCAGCTGGGCCCTTTGATCAAACAAGGGCGCCTCAGCCACCAGGATCTCCGCCCCCAGGGCGTGGAGCGGGCGGGTGACAGCGTTGTGCTCCCAGGGAGAAATGAGCACACGATCTCCCGGCCTTACCAGAGAGCGGATGGCAATATTCAACCCGTGGGTGGCATTGCAGGTAAAGACCACCCGCTCCGGATTATCCACTCCGAAGAGTCCGGCAGCCTCCTGGCGGCAGGCAAAGGCGGTCTCCGCCGCCCGACGGGCGGGCAGATGGCCGCCCCGCCCAGGGCTGGCCAGATGGGCCACCGCCCAAGCTGCCGCACGGGCCACCTCCGGCGGCTTTTGCAGTGTTGTGGCGGCGCTGTCCAGGTAGATCACAGCCCCACCTCCCGGTAGTCCCCCTCCCCCGTCTGGAGAAAGATCCGCTTGGGGGTAAGCTCCGCCCGGTTGAGGACCACCAGAGCGGCGGTCAGATTGCGTTCCGACACTTTAACGGAGTGGCTGCACCCCTTTTGATCGATGAGTTTGGGGGATCGGAGGATCCGCGCCGTGATCCCCGCCCGCTCCAGCGCGGCGGCTGTCCGCTGGGCATAGGTCAGGGAGCGGCAGACGATGAGATAATAGACCATAAAAAAACGCTCCTCTCGCACCAGTATATGTGCGAGAGGAGCGAAGCGTGAACCGCAGGACGGCCCTTATCGCCGTCCGTTCTCATTACAGGTCTTCCAGCAGGCATACCGCGTGGGCGGCCATACCTTCCCCGGCGCCGGTGAATCCCAGCCCCTCCTCGGTGGTGGCCTTCACGCTGACCTGGCTGACATCCAGTCCCAGCCGGGCAGCCAGGTTGGCCCTCATCTGTGGGATATGGGGCGCCAGTTTGGGCCGCTGGGCCAGGAGGGTGGCGTCGATATTGCCTACCCGGTATCCGGCCTCCGCCAGCCGCTCCCCCACCCGCTCCAGCAGCATCAGGCTGTCCGCCCCGGCATAGGCCGGGTCTGTATCGGGAAAGAGCTTGCCGATGTCCCCCAGGGCCGCCGCTCCCAGCAGAGCGTCCATCACGGCGTGAGTGAGCACGTCGGCGTCGGAGTGGCCCAACAGCCCCTTCTCAAAGGGGATATCCACCCCGCCCAGGATCAGCTTACGCCCCTCGATGAGCTTATGTACATCATATCCATGTCCGATCCTCATGGTTCCTCCCTCCAGGCCATCAGAGCCTCCGCCACCGCCACGTCCTCCGGGGTGGTCAGCTTCAGATTGCAGTAATCTCCCCCGGTCAGAGCCACCGCCACCCCAAGGCGCTCCACGGCGGAGCAGTCATCCGTCAGCTGGGCTCCGTCCTCCAGCCCCCGGGTCAGGGCCACCCGGATCAGATCCCGCTGGAACACCTGGGGCGTCTGTACCGCGTAAAGGGCGGACCGGTCGGGGGTAGACTCCACCAATCCGTCCCGGGCCACCTTCACCGTATCTTTCAGGGGCACGGCGGGGGCAGCCGCCCCACAGCCCGCAGCCCGGTGGATCACCTCATCCAGCAGCCGCTGGGTGACCAGGGGTCTGGCCCCGTCGTGTATGGCCACCAGATCCACCGAGCGGCTCAACTCCTCCACCCCGGCCAGCACAGACTGGGTGCGGGTGTCTCCTCCCCGCACCACCTTGCGCACCTTGGACAGGGCGGCATCTTTGCACAGGCCGCTGATAGGGACGATCAGGTCCTCCCGGGTGACCACCACGATCTCGTCGATGAGGGGGCAGGCCTCCAGGGCCTGAAGAGTCCGCAGGATGACAGGCACTCCATCCAGTGGGAGCAGCAGCTTATCCTGCCCCATCCGGGTGGAGCTGCCCGCCGCCGGTACGACCGCGCCACAGTGGAGCGACGGGGCGCACCGCCCCCGGAGCAGCCGGGAAATCAGCCCCATATACCTTCCTCCTTTTGCAAAAAAGGAGCCTGACGGCCCCTTTTCCTTGCCTGATATGGGCGGGGCGGCCTGCCGTCCCGCCGTTGTATCCATATTACGCCATGGCGGTATTGATGCGCGCTTCCACATCCTCATAGGTTGCGTTCTGGGAGAGCACGATCTCAGAGATCAGGATCTGCTTGGCGGAGTGGAGCATTTTTCGCTCCCCGGTGGACAGCCCCCGCTCCCCGTCCCGCTGGGTCAGCCCCTTGACTACCCGGGCCACCTCCATCAGATCCCCGCTTTTCAGCCGGAGCATATTCTCCCGGTAGCGGCGATTCCAGTTGGGGGTCATCTCCACCTCGATGTCGGGAATGGCGGCAATGACGCGATCCGCCTCCTCCCCGTTGATCACCGGGCGCACACCGATCTCCTCGCTGTTTTCTGTGGGGATCATGACCAGCATCCCGCCCACAGGCAGCTTAAGGATGTAATACTCTTGTACGACACCGTTGATTTTCTTCTGGACGATGCTGTCCACAATGCCAGCACCATGCATCGGGTGAACGATTCTGTCCCCTACCTGAAACATGATCCCACCTCCCAGTAGATCCGTCCGCTTTCACTACACTCCTTGCTGCTGTTTTATCCATGATAAATCCATTATAGACTTCATCCGGACGTATTGCAAGTAAAAACCCTTGCATTCTCGTAAAATTGCAAAGAAAATCTGATCAGATCCGCCATTTCGTCTTCCATGCGGCTGAAAATATCCGGAATAGCCTCCGCCGCAGCAAAAAACCGGGGACGCCATTTCTGGCGTCCCCGGTCAGGGTACGGAATTACTCCTCCTCGGGAGCGGACTCCTCGTCGCCGCCCTCCAGCAGAGCGCGGATGGACAGAGAGACCTTCTTGTGGTCGTAGTCGATGTCGATGACCTTCACGTCCACCATCTGACCCTCGCTCAGCACGTCGCCGGGCTTGTCGATGCGGTGATCGGCGATCTGGGAGATGTGGATGAGACCATCAACACCGGGCACGATCTCGGCGAAGGCGCCGAAGGTCATCAGCTTGACCACGCGGACATTGGCCACGTCGCCCACCTGATACTTGCCGGTAAAGACCTCCCAGGGGTTCTGGGTGCGGTCCTTCATGCCCAGAGAGATCTTCTTCTTCTCGGGGTCGAAGGAGATGACATACACCTCAACGGTGTCGCCCACGGAGACGACCTCGGAGGGATGCTTGATGCGGGACCAGGACAGCTCGGAGATGTGGACCATGCCGTCCACGCCGCCGATGTCCACGAAGGCGCCGTAAGAGGTCAGGCTCTTCACGGTACCGGTGTAGCGCTTGCCCTCCTCGATGCCGGCCCACACCTCGGCAGCCTTGGCGGCGCGCTCCTCGGCCTCAACGGCACGGATGGAGCCCACCACGCGCTTGCGGGCGCGGTTGACCTCGGTGATGCGCAGGCGGACATGCTGCTTGACCAGCTGGCTCATGGGAGTCTCACGGGGCAGACCGGTCTGAGAAGCGGGCACGAAAACGCGCACACCCTTGATGTTGACGACCACGCCGCCCTTGTTCTCCTCGGTGACCACACCCTCAACGGTGGTGTGATCCTCCTTGGCCTGCTCCACGTCTTCCCAGCTCTTCACAGTGTCAAGGCGCTTCTTGGAGAGGGTGACGACACCCTCCTGGTCGTTCACGCGCATGACATAGGTCTCGATCTCATCGCCGATCTTCACCATGTCCTCGACCTTGACCGTAGGGTCGTCGGTCAGCTCAGACACCGGTATGTAACCGGCGTGCTTGGTACCGAGATCCACATAGATCTCAGTGGGCGTAATGCCAGTGACAACGCCTGTGACCTTCTCCCCTGTATTTAAAGTCTTGATCGATTTCTCCAGCATTTCAGCGAAGGATTCCTCGATCTCAATGTTTTCGTCGCTCATTTTGTCATAGACCTCCTTTATAATCCACTCAGGCGTGGACGCGCCCGCAGTGATTCCAATAGAAGCCTTCCGGTACAGGGTGGAAGGTTCCAGCTCTGCCGCCCGTTCGATCCAAACGACCATGGGACAGAGCGCCTTGCATAACTCGGCCAGCCGTCTGGTGTTGGAGCTTTCCCGCCCGCCGATGACGACCATAGCATCGCTCTGAGCGGCCAGCTTTTGTGCCTCAGACTGCCGTTTATACGTAGCATTACATATTGTATCAAAAATTTTTAAATTTGTACACTCTTTTTTTGCTTTTTCTACGCACTCTTCCCAAATAAAGTGCGTAGAGGTGGTTTGAGAGACCATAGTGATGGGATGCTCCCGCCGCGCGGGGTCCTCCTCCAGCCATCTCTCCAGGTCCGCTTTCCCTTCCAGCACAACGGGATGAGCGCACCACCCGGCAATGGCAACCACCTCCGGATGGTCCGGCATGCCAATGATCAGTACCTGCCGCCCCTCCTTCTCGGCTCCCTCCACGATCCGGTGGATGTGGGAGACATTGGGGCAGGTGGCGTCAATAACGGGACAGCCCCGCTCCTCCAGGATCCGGTGGACCACCTTACTCTCCCCGTGGGAGCGGATGATGACAGCGGTCCCCGCCGGGACCTCCTCTGGGGTGCTGATCAGCCGGACCCCCAGCCCCCGCAGGTAGTCGATGACGCTGCTGTTATGGATGATGGGTCCCAGCATGGCGCAGGGGCGGCCGCTTCGGGCGGCCTGCTCCGCCAGCTCCACCGCCCGGCGCACACCGTAGCAAAACCCGGCAGACCGGGCCAGCTCCAGCTTCACCGGCCGGCCTGAGGCCGCAAGGCCTCGATGCGCTCCATCAGATCGTCGGCAATGGCCTTGTACTCCTCCGGAGTGGGGCGCTTACTGCTGGTCTCGGGGTGGTAGGGCTCTCCGATGACCACCTGATTCCACCGGAACCAGCGCTTCTCCGCCGGCATGTAGATGGGCACGATGGGCACGCCGGTACGGGTCGCCAGCATGGCCGCCCCTGTCTTGGCGTCACCCATGTCGCCGTCCTGGTGGCGGGTGCCCTCGGGGAAGATGAGCAGCAGTTCACCGTTTTTCAGGTAGCGCATGGCGGTCTTGATGGCGCCGATATCGGCCTGCCCCCGCTTGACGCCGAAAATGCCGCCGTGCTTCAGGATCCAGCCCAGGATCGGCCAGTGCATGATCTCCTCCTTGGCCATCACATGGAGCTGGTGTTTCAGTCCCAGCGCATAGGCCACAAAGAGAGGGTCGCTCATCCGGGTGTGGTTGGCGCACAGCAGCGCGCCCCCCTCCGGCAGATTTTTCTTGTTGATACAGAGAGTCGGCTTGAAGATGCGGAAAACCGGCCAAAGCACGATATAGGCCAGGGTGTAGATGATGTTCATACCTGTAGCTGCTCCTTTACAATGTGAACCAGCAGGTCCAGACTTTGCTTCAGGTCCAGCTGGGTGGTATCTGCCAGTACCGCGTCCTCCGCCTGGCGCAGAGGGGCGGCGGCGCGGCTGGTGTCCTGTTCGTCCCGGGACAGCACATCCTTCAGGACGGTCTCATAATCGGTCTGCTCCCCCCGCTGGCTCAGCTCCAGCCAGCGTCGGCGGGCCCGGGCCTCCGGGCTGGCAGTGAGGAAGATCTTCACGTCGGCCCAGGGCAGCACCACGGTGCCGATGTCCCGTCCGTCCATCACCACGTCATGTTCCTCCGCCAGACGGCGCTGCCGGTCCAGCAGGAAGGCCCGCACCTGGGGCAGCGCGGACACGCAGGAGGCCCAGCGGGAGATCTCATGCTGCCGGATGGCCTGGGACACATCCTCCCCATTGAGGTACATCCGCTGAACTCCGTCCGCTCCGTAACCCATGCCGATCTCCAGGCCGGGCAGCAGACCGGCCACCGCGGCCCCGTCCTCCGGGTCCACCCCGGCGCGGCAGGCCGCCAGGCCCACGGTGCGGTAGATGGCGCCGGTATCCACATACAGGTACCCCAGCGCCTCCGCCAGCGACCGGGCCAGGGTGGATTTTCCCGCCCCGGACGGCCCGTCGATGGCGATACTTCTATGCTTATTCATATCACGTTGCCTCCCCGGCAGAGCGGACCGCTTCCGCCGCGCCCTGCCCAGCCGCCCGTCCGGTGGACCAGGCGATCTGCAAATTAAAGCCGCCGGTGTAGGCATCCACGTCCAGCACCTCACCGGCAAAAAAGCCCCCCGCCATTTTTTTGGAAGCCATGGTATGGGGGTCCACCTCGCCGGTCTTGACCCCGCCGGCAGTGACGATGGCCTCGGCAATGGGCCGGGGCCCGGTGATGTCGATCCGGATGGCCTTGAGGGTCTCCACCAGCCGGCGGCGCTGCTGCTTGGTCACAGAATTGGCCTTCAGCTCGCCGGGAATGCCGGTGAGCTCCAGCACCACCGGAACCATGAGCCGGGGCACCAGCCCCTCCAGCACATGGCGGAAGTCCTTGTTGGGCTGCTCCCCCAGGTCCCGCAGCACTCTGGCGTCCAGCTTCTCCTGGTCCAGGGCAGGTTTCAGATCCAGAAGGATGTAGTAGCGCTCCCGCTCCATGTTCCGCATGTGAGCGGAGGCCGAGAGGATCAGAGGACCGGACAGACCGAAGTGGGTGAACAAAAGCTCTCCCTGCTCGGCATATACGGTCTTTTTCTTGTTGTTTCGCACCTGGATGGACACATTGCGCAGACTGAGCCCCTGCATCTGGGCGCAGAAGGGCTGCTCCGCCTCCAGTGCCACCAGCGAGGGGCGGGGGTCCACAATGGTATGTCCCAGGGCGCGAGCAAGGTCATAGCCATCGCCGGTGGAGCCGGTGAGGGGATAGGACACTCCGCCGGTGGCGACGATCGCCGCCTGACAGCGGTACTCCCCCGTCTCTCCCCTGACGCCGACGAGCTGTCCCTCCTCCAGGAGCAGCTCCACAGCCCGGTCCTGCACAATATCCACCCCGGCTCGCCGCAGCCCTCTCAGCAGCCCGTCGATGACGTCTGCGGCCCGGTCGGACTGGGGAAAGACCCGGTTGCCCCGCTCCACCTTCAGCGGGACGCCCAGCTTTTCAAAAAATGCCTCGGTCTCCGCCGGTGGGAACCGGGTGACCGCACTGGTCAGAAAGCGGCTGTTGCCGGGCACATTGCTCAGAATTTCCTGGGCCGTGCAGTGGTTGGTCACGTTGCAGCGGCCTTTTCCGGTGATGTACAGCTTGCGCCCCAGCTTGGGGTTGCGCTCCAGCAGGGTGACAGAGGCCCCCTGCTCCGCGGCGGCCAGAGCCGCCATACAGCCGGCAGCGCCGCCGCCGATGACGATGATCTCACTCAACTGTGTTCGTCCACCTTTTCATAGACCTCATACTCCTCCCAGATCCGCTCCAGGCTCTCAAAGGTCTGGGAGAGGTCGTCGTTCTTCTTCCTGCCAATGGCCACGATCAGGGCGTTGACCAGGCTGAGGGGGGCCACCAGAGAGTCCACAAAGGAGGCCATGTCGCTCTTGGCCAGCAGAGTGATGGTGGAGTAAGGAGCCAGCGGCGAGACGGCGGAGTCGGTGATGGCGATGGCCTCCGCTCCCCGGTCGTGGGCAAACTGCATGGCCTTCACCGTCCGGCGGGAATACCGGGGGAAGCTGATGCCCAAAATCACATCCTCCGGCCCGATGTGGAGCAGTTGCTCAAAGACCTCGCTGCTGGATGTGGTGTGGATGATGGTCACATTATTGAAGATCAGGGTAAAATAGAAGCCCAGGAAGCTGGCGATAGCGGCAGCGGATCGCACACCTAAAATGTAGATGTGCCGGGCTCCCACGATGGCGTCCACCGCCCGCTGGAACTGGGCATGGTCGGTCTCCTCCATGGTCAGGCGGATCTTCTCAATGTCAGACTGCATGACCATGGACAGGATATCGTGATCTCCGATGCGGTCATTGGTCACCTCGATGCGCTGGATGGAGGTAAGCTTGCTGCGGATTATCTCCTGCAGGGCCTTCTGCATGGCGGGGTATCCGTCATAGCCCAGCTCGGCGGCAAAGCGCACCACAGTGGATTCACTGACCTTTACCGTCTTGCCCAGCTTGCTGGCCGTCATAAAAGCGGCTTTATCGTAGGACTCCAGGATAAAGTTGGCGATCAGCTTCTGACCCTTGGAGAAGGTGTTCATTTCACTTTGAATGGTAGAGAGAATATCTTTCGGCATGATCGGAACCTCCCGGCGTTTTTGCCTGATCGACATAACGCCGTCATGATGAATAGAAACGGAGCCCGGCAGGCAGGCACTTCAAAACCGGGTGGAAAACACGCAGCTACAGGGGCTCCACAGATTCAGCAATCAATATCATACCGGGTTTTATCGTGAAAATCAATCCCCTTTTTGCAAGAATCCCATCGTTTCCTGCAAAAACCGCGATCAGCGCTCCGGGGGGAGCTGTTCCAGCAGAGCAACCTCTTCCGGGGTGAGCCGCCGCCAGCGGCCCGGGCGCAAATCGCCCAGCGTGAGCGCGCCCTCCCGCACCCGGCGCAGCCGGGTGACCTGAAGTCCGGCCAGCGCGCACATACGCCGCACCTGCCGGTTTCTCCCCTCATGGATAGTGACAGAGAGGACCCCAGCCCCCCTCTGCTCCACACGGGCGGGACTGAGCGGCACGCCGTCCAGCTTCATGGGCCCCCGCAGCACCGGCAGCCCGCTATCGAGGTCCCCCCGCACCCACACCAGATATTCCTTCTCCACCTCATGGCTGGGGTGGAGGAGCCGCTGGGTCAGCTCCCCGTCGTCCGTAAGTACCAGCAGGCCCTCCGAGTCCAGATCCAGCCGGCCCACCGGCCACACCCGAACACCGCAGTCCTTCACCAGGTCGGCCACCGTTTTCCGTCCTCTCTCGTCAGACAGGGTAGTGACATAGCCCCGAGGCTTGTTGAGCAGCAGATAAGTACGCTGTGACGGCCCTTTCAGCGGACGGCCGTCCACCCGGATATCGTCCCGGTCCGGGTCGGCCTTGTCCCCTACCGCGGCGGTACGTCCATTGACCGTCACCCGGCCGTCATCCAGCCAGCCCTCCGCCGCCCGCCTGGAACAGACCCCATGGGCGGACAGTATTTTTTGCAGCCGTTCTTCCACCGGCAATCTCCTTTCCATAGCTAAGGTCTGCCGCACTGCGGCAGACCTTAGCTTCAGCTTCTTTATCCAAATAGCCGCTGCCACCACCGGGGCGGCGCCGCGTTATTGGCCGCTCCCGTATCATAGAGCAGGGACAGCCGGCCGATCTCATCCCCATTGAGGGCAAAGGTCACCCGCCCCGCCGGAAACCCGGCTGACACCGGCGCGCTCACCCGCTCCGGCAGTTCCACGGTCTGGCGCACTTGCTCCCCCTCCGCCAGCGGGTAATAGAAGTCGGACACCGTGCGTACCCGGACAAAGCGGCACAGGCTGTCCGTTACCGGGATATCGGTCCACGCCCCCGCCTCTGCCACCAGGGTCCTGGGATAGGATGCAAAGCCGTAGTCAAAAAGAGCGGCATGGTCGGCCCAGTCGTTGGGGGCATCGAGGGTGACGGCGATAAGCTCCTGGCCGTCCCGCAGGGCGCTGGACACCAGGGTACGGCCCGCCTCGTCGGTGTAGCCCGTTTTCAGGCCGGTGCACCCCTCGTAGCGCCACAGCAGCTTGTTGTGGTTGGTGAGGGAGCGCCCCCCTATGGCGATGCTGCGGGTAGCGACAATGGTCCGCAGCTCCTCCCGTTCCAGCACCACCCGGGCCAAAAGGGCCATATCATAGGCGGTGGAGTAATGCTGCGGGTCGTCCAGCCCGTTGGGATTGGCAAAGTGGGTGTGGTTCATCCCCAGCTGGGCCGCCTTCCTGTTCATCTCCGCTACAAAGGCATCCACGTCCCCGGCGCAGCAACCGGCAATGGCCAGGGCCGCGTCATTGCCCGAGGAAAGCAGCAGCCCGTAGAGCAGAGCCTCCAGGGTAAGCTCCTCTCCCGGTCTGAGATACATGGAGGAGCCCTCTGCCCCGGTCCACTCCGGTTTTACCTCGACCGGGACGGACAGGTCGGGCCGCAGCTCCACCGCCACCAGGGCGGTCATCAGTTTGGTGATGCTGGCAATGGGCCGCTGCTCCTCCGCCTCTTTGGCATAGAGGACCCGCCCGCTCTCCCGGTCCATCAGGACCGCAGACCGGGCGGACAGAGCAGGCTCCGCCCCCCGGGCCGGAAGTATCAGCAGAGACAGGAGCAGCAGGACAGACCACCAGCGCTTCACACGGCATCACCTCACATCGATGCCGTTAGTATACGCCTCCGAACCCCGGTTTATCCCCGGCCTGACCGCCATCCTTCTCCGCGGCCTTTTTCTCCTGCTGCTTCTCGATAAAATCGGTGATCTTGTCGATGGCCTCGGGGACCATCTCCACCACCCGATCCACCGTGGTGGCGGCGGGCGGCGCTACGGGCAGCAGGCGCACCGAGCCGTCCTTGATCACCAGGAAGCCCACCGGGATCAGGTTGATGCCCGCCCCCGCGCCGCCGCCGAAGCAGCTGTTGTCCTCCGGCTTCTTGTGCTTGCTGCCGAACTCGGTGCCGCCGGAACCCACGCCCACGCTGAGCCGGGAGATGGGGATGATGGTCACATCTCCCGCCGTGATGGCCTGTCCGATAATGGTATTGGTGTCCGCGATCTCACGGACCTTCTCTACGATGCTGCTCATCAGATCGCCAATGGGATGCTGCTTTTCCATAGCTTAAACCGCCTCTTTCTGTGTTTCCTGCCGGGATCTGTTCCCGTTTTTATAATTGGAAAGGATGGGGAGCGCTCTGACCGCCACACGGACACCCAGCGCTACGATCTGCCCAACGGTCATGGTGACCGCCGCCCGCAGGGCGATCTCAGTGTGCTCCCGCTGAAAGTCCACCCAGGTACGGATGCGCCACTCCTTCACATTAAAATTCTGCTCCACAAGGGGCCAGAACATACCGACAGCTCCGTTGAGCCGCCCGTAATCCACCGCCGCCTGGGCCGGATCGGCAGACGCCACGGTCACATCCAAGAAAAATGTGTCGATGCGGATCTTCCGCTTCAGCTGACCGGCGGCGTCCAGCGCGACCGGGAGCAGCTCACGGACCAGCGGGAGCAGACGCTCCAGCGGGGGCAGCTTTTTCTCCCCGGGCTGCTCCTTCGGCTTCTCCTTCTCCGCTTTTGGGGGCTTTTTCTTTTTGTTCTCCGGCTTGGGAAAGAGGGTGATCCCCACCGGTCCCACCAGCAGCCGGACCGTCGGGCCCGTCTGCTCATAGCTCCCCTTTATCCCGATCCGGATCAGGCTCAACAGCGCCAGCGCCAGTACCACGATCCCAAGGATCAGCAGCGCCTTCATGCTCCAGATTCCTCCTCCGCTTTGGCCAATGTCCGGGCCGCCGCCTCGATCTCCTCCTCAGAGACTTCCATCAGGTCCTCCGCCCCTTTCAGCCGGGCTACCGCCGCCTGCATCTCCAGGGTGATCTGTCCGTCCTCCGGGGGCATATTGGGCAGTTCGGGCAGTTCGTCCAGACTGGACAGGCCGAAGGACCGCAGGAAGGTCTGGGTGGTGCGGTACTGAATGGGCCGTCCGGGCACCGCCAGGCGCCCGCATTCCTCGATCAGATCCCGCTCCAGCAGCAGGCCGATGGTGTAGGAGCTGTCCACACCCCGCACCTGGTCCACATAGGCCCGGGTGGCGGTCTGGTGGTAGGCGATGATGGCCAGCACCTCCAGCGCCGGCTGGCTCAGCCGGGCGGGGCGGCGGCTCTCAAAGGCCTTGCGGATGAACGGGGCGAACTCCGGAGCGGAACACATCTGATAGCTGTTCTCCAGCCGCACCAGCCGGATGCCCCGGCGCTCATAGCTGTAGTTGTCCGCCATGCGTTTGCATACGGTGTCCACCGTATTCCGGTCCAGCTCCAGCGCCATGCACAGCCGCTCCACCCCCACCGGTTCCCCGGCGGCAAACAGAATGCCCTCGATGGCCGATTCGATCTCTTTCACTTCCATTGTATCATTCCCCCTCCTCCGGCCGGTAAACATCGGTGGAGTAGGCCGGCGCCTCTCCGCCCTCCCCGGTTCTGGTGACGGTACAGTCCTGCTCCGTCCCCGCCAGACGCACCCGGCGGGCCTTGCACAGCTCCAGCACCGCGATAAAGGTGGCCACCACCTCCGAGCGGCTCCGGTTGCCCCGGAACAGCGCGCTGAACCGGGTGACGCCGAACCGGGCCAGCCGCTCCAGGATCTCGTCGGCCTTGTCGGCCACCGGGTAGGGCTCCCGGCCCACGATGCCCTCAAAGGCGGCCATGGGGGGCGGCAGGCGGTGGTCCGCCCGCTCCAGCACAGAGCGCATGGCCCGCAGCAGGTCCTCCGGTCGGTGGACATAGCGATACGTTTTATCCGCCCGGACGGCCTCCGGCGGCTTGGTCAGATAGTCCCGCCCAACGGCGTACCGGTCTGACAGCGTGGGCACCGCCGCCTTGATGCGCACATACTCCTCCCGCCGCTGATGCTCCTCCAGAGAGGCCACCAGCTGTTCCAGCTCGGACAAGGCCTCCTCATCGTGGATGGAGAGCAACATCCGGGTCTTGATATAGACCAGCTGCGCCGCCATGGAGACAAATTCGCTGGCCACCTCCAGATCCAGCTGCCGCCGCTGGTCCATCCAGGCCAGATACTGATCCAGGATCAGGGAGATCTGGATGTCCTTGATCTCCATCTTGTTCTTGCTCAGCAGGTGGAGGATCAGATCCAGAGGGCCGTTGAAGTCCTCCATATCCTCCCGGGTCTTGATCACTTTTTCCAGATGGTAAATGGGCGTTTCGATGGCACTCACCTCAAAACAGGTTTAGGAAGCTCTGATGCAATGGGCAGAGGCTCCGGCGCTCCGTCCCAGAAGCCCGGTTCAGAGACTCCCTACGATAGCAGACACATCCTGGAGATACAGCAGCCATTCCAGCGGCATTCCGGTCAGCGCGCACAGCCCCCTCAGGCACTGCACCATCAGGAAGGACAGCGGCTTGTCAAACATCCCCAGCAGCACCAGGACGATGAGCAGACCCATTACATATTTCTCATATTTCAGAATGGTGTAATAGGCTCGGTCGGGCAGCAGCGCAAAGAGGATCTTGGAACCGTCCAGAGGCGAGATGGGGATCAGATTGAACAACCCCATACCCACACCCAGCAGCGCCATATTGGAGAGGAAACACAGGGCCAGCAGGCTCATCCGCCCCAGGGGAGCAACGTGCCAGATCACCGAGGACACTCCCACCGCCGCCAGGGCGGTGAGAAAATTGGCCGCGGGGCCTGCCAGGGCGGTGAGGGCCATCCCCTGCTTGGGGTGTTTGAAATAGCGCATATCCACCGGCACAGGCTTGGCCCAGCCCACCTTGGCCACTACCATCATCAGCAGGCCCAAAAGGTCCAGGTGCTTGATGGGGTTGAGGGTAAGCCGCCCGGCATTCCTGGCGGTGGGGTCCCCCAGCCGCCAGGCCATCAGGCCGTGGGACAGCTCATGCAGCGTGATGCACATCAGCGCCGCCACGGCGCTGATCAGCAGGGTGAGCAGTCCCCACCAGTCCATGTGTTTCAGAAATCCGCTTAAAGAACCCAATGGTCATTCCTCCAGGAGTTTGTCTTTCAGTTTGCCCAGCGTGGTCTCGGTGAGCCCGATGGCGCGCAGGTAGCCTGCCACAGAGCCATAGGTCTCCTCCAGCCGGTCCAGACAGTCCTCCAGATATTCCGGCTTAGAGGAACCCACATAGGCAGGCAGATCGGCTCTGGTCTCTCTCATCCACCGGATCACCGGACGGATATACAGCTCGGACACCTGATAGTCGGCCAGAATATCCAGCCTGTCCACCCCCGCCAGAGCCAGGAGCAGGGCGGCGATACAGCCGGTGCGGTCCTTCCCCGCCATACAGTGGAAGAGGACTCCTCCCGGGGCGTCGGCAATGGTCTCCAGCACCGCGCGTACACAGTCCTTCCGCTCCAGCGTGCGGAAATAACCCAGGCCGATGAGCTCCTCCTCGTTGGGCAGCTTCTCGCCGTTGGACATCGGGATAAAATAACAGGAGAAGCCGGGCCGGTCTGTAAGCTCGTCGGGCAGATGGTCCCGCTCTTCCGGGCTGCGCAGATCAATGACCGTGGTAAAGCCGTGGTCCAGCAGCCAGGCGGCGTCGGCGTCGGACAGCCCCATGGGATTGTCCCCCCGCAGCAGCCACCCCCACCGGGTGGTCCTTCCCTCTGCTGTTGGATAGCCGCCCAGATCCCGCAGGTTGAGCATCTTTCCAAGCGCGATCCGCCGCTCCATCCCGGTCTCCTCCGTTTCGCCCATAATTTGATACCGATTATATCAAATATTCCCGAAAAACACAAGCCGGACCGGCGGGTCTGCCCGCCGGTCCGGCCTATACTCAAACAATGTGGTTCCGCAGGGTGCCGATGCCCTGGACGGTGACCTCCACAGTGTCACCGGGCACCATGGGGCCGATGCCGGCCGGGGTGCCGGTGGTCACCACGTCGCCCGGCTCCAGCGTCATGGACGCGGTGATAAATTCCAGCAGCTGGGGTACCGCCGTCATGAACTGACTGGTATTCCCCTGCTGCACCACCGCTCCGTTGAGCCGGGTCTCGATGGCCAGACAAGAGGGGTCCACCTCGTCAGTGACCACAGGGCCGATGGGGGCAAAGCCGTCCATGCTCTTGCCCCGGGTCCACTGGCCGTCCCCCTTCTGCACGTCACGGGCGGTAACGTCGTTGAGACAGGTGTAGCCCAGGATATAGTCTGCAAAGTCCTCTGCCTTTACATCTTTTGCCCGCCGGCGAATGACAAAGGCCAGCTCCCCCTCATAGTCCAGCCGTCCCACAAAATCGGGAGCATGGATCGCCCCCTCCGGGTGATTGAGGGTGTTGGGGGCCTTCAGAAAGAGGATGGGCTGCTCGGGCACCCCCTCTCCCATCTCCAGGGCGTGGTCGTAGTAGTTTTTACCTACGCACACGATCTTGGTGGCCTCGCAGGGAGCCAGCAACCGGCAGGCCTCCAGGGGCAGAGACTCGCCGCCATAGCAGAGCGCCTCAAAAGGTGGGCTAGTCAGGGTGCGCACCAGATCCCCCTGGAGCACTCCCCAGACGGCCTGTCCGTCCCGCAGCAGCTTTACATAGTTCATTCCAGTCCCTCCGCGTGGTCCAGGATCAGATTGAGCAGCTCCTGCTTTCCGTCCCCCTTCTCAGCCGAAAAGGGAATCACCTTTACAGATTCGTCCAGCTCCAGAGTTTCCCGGATACGGGCCAGGTTGGGCTCGATGTCGCTCTTGCGCAGCTTGTCCAGCTTATTTGCCACCACAGCGAAGGGCTTGCCGCTGTTCTTGAACCACAGGGCCATGGTGCAGTCGTCTGCGGTAGGCTTGTGGCGGGCGTCCACGATCATCAACCCCAGGGTCATCAGGGAGTTGTCGGCAAACCACTCCTCCATCAGCCGCCCCCACCGCAGCTTTTCCGCCATGGAGACCTTGGCGTATCCGTAACCGGGCAGGTCCACCAGATAGAAGGTGCTGTCGATCAGGAAATAGTTAATGTGGGTAGTCTTGCCGGGGGCGGCGCCCACCCGGGCAAAGTTCTTCCGGTTGAGCAGCCGGTTGATCACCGACGACTTCCCCACATTGGAGCGGCCGGCAAAGGCCACCTGAGCCAGCCGGTCGCGGGGAAAATCCGCCGCCTTGGCGGCAGAACGGATGAATTCCGCTTTTTGCAGATTGATGGGCATAATTACCTCCCGAATGTGTATGCGCAGCGGGGGCTTGCCCCCGCTTTACTGGCGCAGGTTGGGCAGCTCGGCGGTCTGAGCCGGTGCATGGGGCTGGGGCAGCTGCTCCGCCGGATCGGTCACCTTCAGCTCCAGCGCCTCGGCCAGCACCTGGTCCACCTGGTCCACAGGGACAAACCGCAGTCCCGCCCGGACCGTCGGGTCGATCTCCTCCAGGTCCTTCTCGTTGTCTGCCGGCAGAATGACGGTACGAATGCCGCTGCGGTAGGCGGCCATCGTCTTTTCCTTCAGGCCGCCGATGGGGAGCACCCGCCCCCGTAAAGTGACTTCACCTGTCATTGCCAGCTCCCGGCGTACCGGTGCGCCGGTGAGGGCCGATACCATTGCGGTCGTGATCGCAATACCGGCAGAGGGGCCGTCCTTGGGCACCGCCCCCTCCGGGAAATGGACATGGATGTCCTTCGTCTTGTAGAAATCGGCTTCGATACCCAGTTGGGCCGCCCGGCTGCGGATGTAGGTCAAGGCCGCCTGAGCGGACTCCTTCATCACATCTCCCAGGTTGCCGGTAAGCTCCACCTTTCCGGTGCCGGGCACCACCCCGGCCTCCACTTCCAGGATCTCGCCTCCCACGCTGGTCCAGGCCAGGCCGTTTACCACGCCCACCTGTTCGGTCTGAGGCAGACGGTCCGGGTGATACCGCGGGATCCCCAGCATCTCCTCCAGGTTCTTTTCTGTAATGCTGACAGACTTTACATCGTTTGTCACCAGCCGCATTGCCGCTTTTCTGCACAGCGCACCGATCTGCCGTTCCAGCAAACGCACCCCGGATTCCCGGGTGTAGCCCCGGATGAGGGCCCGCAGGCCGTCGTCGGACAGCTTGAACTTGGCGCGGGTCAGTCCGTGGCGCTTGATCTGCTTGGGGATCAGGTGGCGCTTGGCGATCTCTACCTTTTCCTCGTCGGTGTAGCTGGTCAGCTCGATGACCTCCATCCGGTCCAGCAGGGGCCTGGGAATGGTATCCAGGGTATTGGCCGTGGTGATGAAGAGCACATCGGACAAATCGAAGGGCACTTCCAGGAAGTGGTCCCGGAAGGTACTGTTCTGCTCGGCGTCCAGCACCTCCAGCAGTGCGGAGGCCGGGTCGCCCCGCTGGTCGTTGCCCAGCTTGTCGATCTCGTCCAGCAGCAGCAGCGGGTTGCAGCTCTCCGCCTGCTTGATGGCGGCAATGATGCGCCCCGGCATGGCGCCCACATAGGTCTTGCGGTGACCCCGGATCTCGGCCTCATCGTGGACGCCGCCCAGGGAGATGCGGGCCATATTCCGGTGGACCGCCCTGGCCACGCTGGTGGCCACAGAGGTCTTGCCCACGCCGGGAGGCCCCACCAGACAGAGGATCTGTCCCTTCAGCTGGGGCGCCAGCTGTTTGACGGCCAGAAACTCCAGAATGCGCTCCTTTACCTTGTCCAGGCCGTAGTGGTCGCTGTCCAGCACCTTGCGGGCCGCCTCCACATTGACCCGCTCCCGGGTCCGTTTCCCCCAGGGCAACTCCAGCACAGTATCCAGGTAATTGCGCAGTACGGTGGCCTCGGCAGAGCCAAAGGGCTGCTTCTCCAGCCGCCCCAGCTCCTTATACAGCTTTTCCGCCACCTCCTCCGGCAGCTTGGTCTGGCTGATCCGCTGCCGGTACTCGGCAATCTCGCTGTCCCCCTGGGCCTCCTCGCCCAGCTCCTGCTGGAGGACCTTAATCTGCTCCCGCAACACATAGTCCCGCTGGCTGCGGGTCAGCTGGTCCCGTACCTTGTCCTGCATCTCATGCTCCAGCTCCAGGATGGACACCTCACGGCGCAGGTCGTGGCACAGCTTCTCCAATCTGGGGACGGGACGCAGCTCCTCCAGAATGACCTGCTTGTCTCCGGTCCGCATGGGCAGATTTTGCGCGATGTAGTCGGCAATATAGCCCGGGTCCTCGCTGGACAAAACCGACAGCAGGATATCCGGCGTCATTTTGGGGGCCAGGTCGATGTAGGTCTCAAACAGGTCGTATGTCTGACGGATCAGCGCCTCGGTGCGGGCGGAGCGGCGCACCTGCTTCTCCTCCGGGATCTCCTCCACCTGGGCGATGAAGTAAGGGGTGGTCTGGGTCAGGCTTTGAAGCCTGCCCCGGCTGACTCCCTCCACCATGACCCGCACATTGCCACCGGGCAGACGGAGGATCTGGCGCACCGTACTGACAGTGCCCACCCGATAGAGATCCACCTCTCCCGGGTCCTCTACCGACAGATCCCGCTGGGCCACCAGAAAAATGGGCTGGCCCATGGTCATGGACTCATCCAGGGCCTTGATAGACCCCTCCCGCCCCACATCAAAGTGGAGCAGCATATTGGGGAAGATGGTCAGCCCCCGCAGCGCCAGCGCCGGCATAACGGCAGGCAGATTGGTTTCCATGGAATTCCCTCCTCTCCGGGATATGAAACAGGAGACAGGACCGAGGGCGGCCGGTCCTGCCCAGTCTCCGGGTCCTGTCTCCTGTGATGGTCTGATTTCGTCCGGCTCAGGACACGTTGCCCTTGGGCGTCTTCCCGCCGTGTTCGGCCCGGAGAGACGCGCCGCCCAGCCGGGGGCGGTTGGTGCGCTCCGGATCGTGCTCCACCGCAGGGGCGGCATGATCCCTGACGCTCTCGGCGGTAATGGTCACTTTGGTAATGGTGGGGTCGGAAGGCACATCATACATGATCTGAGTCATGACCTCCTCCAGCACCGCCCGCAGACCACGGGCGCCGATCCCGCGCTCAATGGCCTTGTCGGCGGCCGCCTCCAGCGCAGCGGTATCGAAGGTGAGATCCACCATGTCGTACTCCAGCAGCTTCTGGTACTGCTTCACCAGGGCATTCTTGGGCTCGGTGAGGATACGCACCAGTTGGTCCTTATCCAGCGCGTTGAGGGTGGTGAGTACCGGCAGACGGCCCACCAACTCGGGAATGATGCCGAACTTCAGCAGGTCGTGGGGCTGGATCTCCTTAAAAATAGCGGAGCCGGCCTCCTTCTTGCTCTGGAGCTCGGCGCCGAAGCCGATGGTCTTTTTGTCCAGACGCTGTTCAATGATCTTCTCCATCCCGTCGAACGCACCGCCGCAGATGAAGAGGATGTTCTTGGTATTGATCTGGATAAACTCCTGGTGGGGGTGCTTGCGCCCGCCCTGGGGCGGAACATTGGCCACCGTACCCTCCAGGATCTTCAGCAGGGCCTGCTGCACACCCTCGCCGGACACGTCGCGGGTGATGGAGGTATTCTCACTCTTGCGGGCGATCTTGTCGATCTCATCCACATAGATGATACCCCGCTCAGCCAGCTCCACATCATAGTCGGCGGCCTGGACCAGACGCAGCAGGATGTTCTCCACGTCGTCGCCCACATAGCCGGCCTCGGTCAGGGTGGTGGCGTCGGCAATGGCAAAGGGCACCTTCAGGATGCGGGCCAGAGTCTGGGCAAAGAGGGTCTTGCCGCAGCCGGTCGGGCCCATCAGCAGGATGTTGCTCTTCTGCAGCTCCACATCATCCCCGCCGCCAAAGTAGATACGCTTATAGTGGTTGTACACCGCCACAGAAAGGGCCACTTTGGCCTCCTCCTGGCCGATGATATACTGATCCAACACGTCCCGGATCTCACGGGGGGTGGGAATCACGTCGGGGATATCAGGAGAAACGGTCTCCTCCGGGTCGTAATTGTCGTCCAGAATGCTCATGCACAGATGGACGCACTCATTACAGATATAGGCTCCGGGGCCTGCGATGATACGGGCCACCTGGTCCTGGTGCTTGCCGCAAAAGGAACAGCGGACACTTTTGCGCTCGTCGTTTTTTGGCATATCGTTACCTCGTTGTACTCAGGATTGAGCCCGGACAAAAGCCGGAAAGGGAGCGGGGCTTTTTCCCCGCTCCCCCACAGATCACCGGGAATAGATGACCTTATCGATCAGTCCGAACTCCCTGGCTTCCTCCGCAGACATGAAGTTGTCCCGCTCACAGGCGGCAGTGACCTCCTCCACATTCCGACCGGTGTTATCGGCCAGGATCCGGTTCATGCGTTTCTTGATGATCTCCAGGCGCTTCAGGTGGATCGCCATGTCGGTGATCTGACCCTGGGTGCCGGCGGACGGCTGATGGATCATGATCTCCGCGTTGGGCAGGGCCAGACGCTTGCCCTTGGCCCCGGAGGAGAGCAGGAACGCCCCCATGCTGGCCGCCATACCGATGCAGATGGTGGATACATCGCACTTGATGTACTGCATGGTGTCATAGATGGCCATACCGTCGGTGACAGAGCCGCCGGGGCTGTTGATATAAAACTGGATGTCCTTATCCGGGTCCTGGGCCTCCAGATACAGCAGCTGGGCCACCACCAGACTGGCAGTGGTCGCGTTGACCTCCTCGCCCAGGAAAATGATGCGGTCATTGAGCAGGCGGGAGAAAATATCATAGGACCGCTCGCCCCGATTGGTCTGCTCCACTACATAAGGCACTAAACTCATGATTGCGAAACTCCTTTGTTTTGATGTCAAAGCGCCGGGTCTTCCTCTCAGAGACCCGGACTCTGGACCATCCCCGCCCTTGGGCGGGCATACCCAAAAGTATGCCCGCCCAGCAGCGTCTTATTCCTCCGTTTTCGCCTCAGCGTCAGTCTCTTCAGCAGAGGTCTCCTCGGCCTTCTTCTTGGTGGTGCGGCGCTTCTTGGGCTTCTCCTCGCCCTCGGCGGCCTCACCCTCAGTCTCCTCAGCCTTCTTCTTGGTGGCCTTCTTCTTAGCAGGGGCCTTGCCCTCCTTGGCGCTGTCGTAGATGACCTGCTCGGCCTTCTGGACCGCCAGGCCCTTCTTCATCTCCTCAGCGGGAACAGCAGCCTTCACCTGATCCAGCTCCATGTGGTACTCGTCGGCCAGGCGCTTGTACTCGGCCTCCAGGTCCTCGTCGGTGACCTCGATGTTCTCGGCGGCCACAACGGCGCCCAGAGCCAGGTCACGGCGCACGCGCTGCATGGCAGCGGCAGCGGCCTGGCTGCGCACGATGTCGATGGTCATGCCGGTCATGGCCATGTACTGCTCAAAGGGGATGCCCTGAGACTGGATGCGGCGAGCCATATCCTCCACCATCTGGTCGGTCTCATAGGACACCATGGCGTCGGGGATCTCCACCTCCATGTTGTCCATGACCTGCTCCATAACAGCGGCCTCGAAGGCGCGCTTGGCCTGAGCCTCGCGGCGCTCGGTCAGCTTGGCAGCCAGATCCTTCTTGAACTCCTCCAGGGTGTCGAACTCGGAGACGTCCTTGGCAAACTCGTCGTCCACCTGGGGCAGCTGCTTCTCCTTGACCTCGTGGACCTTCACCTTGAAGACCACAGCCTTACCGGCCAGATCAGCGTGATAGTCCTCGGGGAAGGTGATGTCCAGATCCTTCTCGTCGCCGGCCTTGGCGCCCACCAGCTGCTCCTCAAAGCCGGGCACGAAGGAGTTGGAGCCCAGCTCCAGGCTGTGGCCCTCGCCCTTGCCGCCCTCAAAGGGCACGCCATCCAGGAAGCCCTCAAAGTCGATGACCACGGTGTCGCCGTTCTGAGCCTCGCGCTCCACGGTCACCATACGGGTGGCGCGGTTGATGTAGGGCTTGAGCTCGTTCTCGACGTCCTCGTCGGTGACCTTGACCGCTTCCTTCTCGGCAGTGAGGCCCTTGTACTCGCCCAGCTTGACCTCGGGGCGGACAGTGACGGTGGCCTTAAAGGTCAGGCCGTCCTTGCCGGCCTCCAGGACCTCCACGTTGGGCCAGGACACCACGTCCAGCTTCTCCTGCTCCACGGCATCGGCATAGGCCTTGGGATAGAGCTCGTTGATGGCATCTTCATAGAACACGCCGGAGCCGAACATACCCTCGATGATCTTCCGGGGGGCCTTACCCTTCCGGAAGCCGGGCACGCTGATGCTGCCGCGCTGCTTCAGATAAGCCTTCTGGACCGCGGCCTCAAACTCCTCGCCGCCGATCTCGATGACCAGCTCTACGGCACTTTTTTCCTGCTTCTCGACGCTTTTGACATTCATCTTGTTAACTTCCTCCTGTCAGCCCCGGGGCCCGGACAAAGGCCGGGACGGAGCAGCTTTCGCGTTATCCGTTATATATTATCAGATATGCGCGGAAATTGCCATAGTTTTTTTCAATTATTCCATGATTTTTTGGGGACGGAACCCCACATAGTCCGCAGACACCAGGTGGTAAGCCACCGGTCCGCACATTCCCTCTACCGCCAGACGGTGGCTTCCGCCGTGGAGATGGCCGTAGTAGCAGGCCTCCACCTCATACCGCTCCAGCAGGGCAATGATCTCCGGGCAGCGGTAGCCCTGGTAGAGAGGCGGGTAGTGGAGAAAGCATAGCTTCTTCCTCTCCCCTGCCGCCTTCAGAGAGGCCTCCAGCCGGATCAGCTCCCGATTGAATACCTTCTGATCCCCTTTTTCCTCATAAAACCAGCCGCGGGTACCGCACAGGGCATACGGTCCGTATTCATAGCAGTTATTGTGGAGGATATGCAGGGTGGAGAACCCCTTTTCCGCAAAAAAGCGGTTCATTTTGGATGCTGTATTCCACCAGTAGTCGTGGTTGCCCTTCAGCAGCAGCTTCCGCGCCCCCGGCAGGCCATCCAGAAAGGCGAAGTCGGCCTCCGCCTCCTCCAGACTCATCCCCCAGGACAGATCTCCGCACAGCACCACGGTATCCTCCGCGCCCACGTCCCGAAAGCCTTCCCGCAGCTTGTCCACATAGCCCTCCCAGCCTCCGCCGAACACATCCATGGGCTTGTTGGTGTTCAGGGAAAGGTGGGTATCTCCGATGACAAACAGCGCCATTTACTTCAGCATCTCCAGCACCTGGTCCACCATGTGCTCCTTGGCCACGGTCTGGTCAAAGCGGGGCGTCTTATTTTTCAGCGCGGCCAGAGGCGCGGGCACCGGCACACCGGTGAGCTGGGAGAGCTGGTCCAGGATAGCCGTTCCCTCCGCCAGCTCGGTAACACCCAGGGCGCCCAGCACGCTGTCGCAGAACTTGAAGGGGCTGGCGGTGGACACCACCACGGCGGGGGTGTCGTCGCCGGTCTCCTGCCGGTACTGATCCAGCACGTCAAAGGCCACAGCGGTATGGGGGTCGATGAGGTAGCTGTGCTCCTTCCATATCCGGCCAATGACCTTCTGTGTCTGGGCGTCGTCACAGAAGCCGGCGGCAAAGATCCGGTTCAGCTTGGTCTGAATGGCGGGGCTGACCTTATACAGGCCGCTGGTGTTCAGCTGGTTCATGTAGTCCCGCACCTGGGCGTCGTCGTGCTCGCTGAGGGCAAAGAGCATCCGCTCCAGGTTGGAGGAGATCAGGATGTCCATGGAGGGGGACATGGTATTATAGAAGGTGCGGTTGCGGTCATACTGGCCGGTGCGGATAAAGTCGGTGAGTACATTGTTGGCATTGGAGGCACAGATCAGCTTCTTGATGGGCACACCCATCTCCTTGGCGTAGTAGGCCGCCAGGATGTTGCCGAAATTGCCGGTGGGAACGCAGACATTGATGGGGTCGCCCTTCCGGATCTTCTCGTCCCGCAGCAGATCGCAATAGGCCGAAATGTAGTAGACGATCTGGGGCAGGACCCGGCCCCAGTTGATGGAGTTGGCAGAGGACAGGAAGAATCCCCGCTCCGCCAGCTGCTCCCGCAGGGCCTCGTCAGAGAAGAGTTTCTTAACGCCGGTCTGTGCGTCGTCGAAATTACCCACCACGGAGCAGACGCCCACATTGCCGCCATCCTGGGCATTCATTTGCAGCTCCTGAATGGCGGACACGCCGTCCTTGGGATAGAACACCTGGATACGGGTCCGGTCCACGTCCCGGAAGCCCTCCAGCGCTGCCTTTCCGGTGTCGCCGGAGGTGGCCACCAGAACGCACACGGTCTTGGTCTCCTGGTTCTTCTTCAGGGAGGCGGTGAGCAAATAGGGCAGCATCTGCAGGGCCATATCCTTAAATGCGCAGGTAGGCCCGTGCCACAGCTCCAGACAGTAGGTATTGGGGTCCACCTGTCTGACAGGGGCCACCTCCTTGGCGTCAAACTTGGAGCCGCCGTAGGCCTTGGCCGCAAAGGAGGCCAGCTCGGAGGAGGTAAAGTCATCCAGGTAGGAATTCATCACAAAGACAGCCCGCTGCTGATAGGACATATCGCGCATGGTGTTCAGCCCATTGGCTGAAAGCTTGGGAAAGACCTCGGGGGTCATCAGCCCGCCGTCGGAGGCCAGTCCCTGAGCGATGGCCTGCGCCGCGGTGCAGCGGTCCTGCTTGTTTCTCGTGCTTACATAGTACATACTTTGCTCACTACCCTCATTAGATTATTGAAAAACAGATCCTGCACCAGAGCCTGACCATAGCCCCGCTCCAGCAGAAAGTGGTAGAGTCGATCATAGTCCTGAAGTCCGGCCATGCCGCCGGCCAGGGCGGTGCATCCATCCAGATCGCCGCCCAGGGCGATGTTCTTTTCGCCCCCCAGGTCCAGCCAGTGGTCCAGATGAGCGGCCACAGCCTCCAGATCCGGCAGCGCACCTACAAAGTCCGCGTACAGGTTGAACCCTGCCACGCCGTCATGTTCTATTATGGCAGTAAATTGGCTGTCGGTCAAGTTCCGCGGATGAGAAAAGACCTGACGGCTGTTGGAGTGGCTGGCAAAAAACGGGCCTGTCAAAAGCTCCGCCACATCCCAGAAACCGGGATCGGACAGGTGGGATACATCCACCAGCACGCCGAGCTCCTCTGCCCGCCGGACAAACGCCTTTCCCTGTCCGGACAGGCCCCGGCCCGTCTCCTCCGCGTTCGTGCCGGAGAGGACATTTGGCCGGTTCCAGGTGGGGTTGACAGCCCGCACACCCAGGGCGTGGGCCTCCTCCAACCGCTCCAAGGAGCAGTCCAGCAGTTCTGCCCCCTCCACAGACAGGAAGGCCGCTGTTTTCCCATCGGCAAAGGCCTTTTCTGCCTCCGCAGCCGTCCGGCAGTGGACGATCCTACCGCTGTTGGCGGCCATTTCCCTGGAAAAGAGGTCGTACTCCGATCGAAAGATCTCCTGGAAGGTCAGTCCCGGAAAATCCTCCGGCTGCCCGAAGAGCGCAAAAAACTGGGCGTACCGGCGATACTCCCCCGCCCGCTCCAGATCCACATGATAGGGGTTCTTGGCCAGGCCGCCCCCTTTCAGGCGGCACATCAGCACCGTGTCGCAGTGTCCGTCAAAAATATCGATCTCCCGCATCTCTCCCGCCTCCCGGATCTCATTATCATTCAAAATGCGTTCTCCCAGTAGTAAAAGGCCGGCTCCCTGGTGGCCATGCCCTGGGGGGCATAGAGCTCCGCCACGTCAAATCGGGGCTGAAGACCCTCCGCCGGATGCTCCGCCAGCCAGAGTTCCGCAGTGGTACGCAGCTTCTGCTGCTTCCGCTTGTCCACCGCCGCCCGCCCAGGGGCAAAGGAATCGTTCTTCCGCAGCTTCACTTCTATAAAACATAAGTACTTGTCCGTCTGTGCGATCAGGTCGATCTCCCCAAAGCGGCACTGGTAGCCGGCGGCCAAAATGGTGTACCCCCGCTTCCGCAGCAGTTCTGCCGCCTTGGCCTCTCCCCATCGGCCCAGCAGACGGGCCTCTCCCCCGCTCATCGCCGCCCCCGCTTCTTGTGCAGGAATGTGAGTCGATGGATGGGGCTTGGCCCGTATTCTTCCAGGCGCTCATAGTGGAGCTTTGTCGGGTAACCCTTATGCCGTTCAAACGCATATTGGGGATACTGCACCGCCATCTCCTCCATGTACCGGTCCCGGCTCACCTTGGCCAGGATGGAGGCCGCCGCGATGGATGCAGACAAGGAATCTCCTTTTATGACCGTTTCGTGGGGGGTGATAATAGCGCCGGCTCTGCCGTGGTCCCGATTGCCGTCAATGAGGGCAAAGTCGGGGCGGAGCGCCAGTCCGTCAATGGCCCGCTGCATGGCATTCATTCTGGCGCTGAGGATATCGGTCTCATCGATCTCCCGGTGGTCCACCCAGGCCACGCTCCAGGCTTCCGCCTGGTCCACGATGATGTCGTAAAGCCCATCCCGCTTTTTGGGCGTCAGCTTTTTGGAGTCGTTCAGGCCGGGGATCTCCAGTTCCCGGGGCAGGATCACCGCTGCGGCATACACCGGACCGGCCAGGGGTCCCGCCCCCGCCTCGTCACAGCCGCACACCAGTTCATGGCCCTCCGCCCAGCAATTCCGCTCCAACGTCCAAAGATCCATACAGGTATACTCCTTTACACCTCTTCCGGCGTCTCCAATGTGAAGTTGCCCAGCTTTCCACTCCGGTACTCCTCCAGCAGAACGCGGGCCATGCGCTCGGTATCTACCTCGCCGCCGGAGATCAAAAATCCGCGCTTACGGCCACAGGCCTCCAGCAGCTCCCACCCGGCCAGTCCCGGCTCCGGCTCCACCTTATATCGGGCCGTGATGGCCTGAGGATAGCGCTCACCCAGGATCTCCATCAGGTGACAGGCCAGCGTCTCCAGGTCCATGATCTCGTCCTTTACAGCCCCTGTAAAGGCCAAATGCATCCCCGTCTTTTCGTCTTCAAACTTGGGCCAGAGGATACCGGGGGTATCCAGCAGATCCAGGCCGGGGTCCACATTGACCCACTGCTTCCCCCGGGTGACGCCGGGTTTATTGCCCGCCTTGGCTGATTTCTTCTTGGCCACCTGATTGATAAAGGTAGACTTCCCCACGTTGGGTACGCCCACCACCATGGCCCGCACAGGGCGGCCCACCAGGCCCTTGGCCCTCCACTGCTCGATCTTGTCTTTCAGCGCCGACTTGATGGCGGCAGAGAACTGGCTGACCCCCTTGCCATCCCTGGCGTTGGTCTCCATGACCCACCAGCCCTGCTGCCGGAACCACTCCCCCCACACCTTGTTCATGGCCGGGTCGGCCTGGTCTGCCCGGTTTAGAATGACGAGCCGCGGCTTATCCCCCACGATCTCGTCGATATCCGGGTTACGGCTGGAAATGGGGATACGGGCGTCGATGATCTCCGCCACCAGATCCACCAGCTTCAGGTCGGCTTGGATCTGCCGCCTGGTTTTTGTCATATGACCGGGATACCATTGGATGTTCATGCTCCCGCCTCCTCCATCCGGCGCCCTGACAGCTCCGGGTTTTGACCACCATTATACACAAGATATAGTGCTTTGAAAAGAGCTAACCCGCACAAAAAAGCGGCTCCGGAAAAAACCGGAGCCGCTTTTGCGGAAAAGCATCTAATTACTTGAGCCAGCCGACGGAAACGCAGGCGCTGAGGTCATACCAGGTCACGTTGCGGCCCAGACCCTCGAAGAGGGCGCGCACGCCAACGTACTCCACGCCGTTGACCGTCTTCACAGTCACTTCAGCAGTCTTGTCGTCCACAGTAATGGTAGCCTTATCGCCGTCGCGGGTAACGGTGGCGGTCAGGCCGTTGGTCAGATCGCTGAGAGAAGCGTAGACCACGCCGGGCTCAATGTGGAAGGGATTGTTGAAGGTCAGGGGCAGGCCGTTCCACATGATGGTGGGCTTGCTGTTGTCCCGGGTAAAGACCACCTCGCCGCCAGAGACGGTGAGCAGGGCCTGGGTGTCCTTAATGTCCTCCTCGGGGCAGGTCATCACGTCGCGGTCCAGGACCACGAAGTCAGCCAGCTTACCAACTTCCAGAGAACCCTTGATGTCCTCGTTGAACTCGGCATAGGCAGACCAGTTGGTGAAGGAGCGCAGAGCCTCCTCACGGGTCATAGCTTCTTCAATATGCCAGCCGCCCTCGGGGGAGCCCAGACGGTTGCGGCGGGTCACGGCGGCGTACAGGCCGTGATAGGGGTTGACCAGCTCCACGGGGGCGTCAGAGCCGTTGGGGATGATGGTACCCTTATCCAACAGTGTACGCCAAGCGTAAGCGCCCTTCAGACGCTCAGCACCCATACGGTCCTCGGCCACCAGCATGTCAGAGGTGGCGTGAGTGGTCTGCATGGAGGGCAGGATGCCCAGGGCGATAGTGCGGTCCATATCCTCGGGGGTCACGATCTGGTAGTGCTCGATGCGCAGGCGGTGATCCTCTCTGGGATTGGCCTTGATGGCGGCCTCGTAGGCGTTGATCATCTGATGGTTGGCGCCGTCGCCGATGGCATGGGTCGCCACCTGATAGCCGGCGTCATAGGCCACCTTGACGATGGGGTCCACTTCTTCCTGGGTGTAACGGTAGTCGCCGATGTGGTCGGGGCGGTCACTATAACCCTCCAACATAGCGGCGGAACGGGCGCCCAGAGAGCCGTCGGCAAACATCTTCACGCAGCGCAGGCTCAGGTGATTGTTGTACAGAGGCTCGTAGTTCTCGTTGTCGATGGGATGATCCTTCAGATACTGAGCGGTCTCATTGTCAGCAGCGGTGTGGGAGATCATGCCGTACACACGCAGCTTCAGCTGGCCGGACTCATACAGGGGCTTGAACACCTGCTCATAGACCTCGATGCTGTTGCCGGCGTCCATGGCGGAGGTCAGGCCGTAAGAGAACAGTTGGGCCTGGGCCTTCAGCAGGCCTTCCCGCTGCTGCTCCAGGGTCAGATCGGGAATCTTTTCGCGGACGGGATTCATGGCGGTATCGGTCATACAACCGGACAGCTCACCATCAGCATTCTTCAGATACTCGCCGCCCTGGGGGTTGGGGGTGTCCTTGGTAAGACCGGCCAGCTCAAGAGCCATGCTGTTGGCCCAGCCCATGTGGCCGCAGGCCCGCATCAGGAACACGGGGTTGTTGGGAGCCACCGCATCCAGCTCTTCCTTGGTGGGATAGTCGGTATTTTCCCAAACGGTATTCATCCAGCCGCGGCCCTGGATCCACTGGCCGGGCTCGGCCTTCTCGGCCGCCGCCTTCACCTGGTCCAGGATGGTCTGCTTGGGCATCCAGAAGCAGTCCAGATTCATCAGGCTGCTGCCAAATCCGGCAACGTGCATGTGGCCCTCTACCAGACCGGGGATCATGACCTTGCCGCCCAGGTCCACGACCTTGGTGCCGCTGCCGATGTAGGCCTCAACGCCAGCCTCATCGCCTACGTACACCAGGCGGTCGCCCTTGATGGCGATGGCACTGACAACATCAAACGCTTCATTAACGGTATAAACTTTCGCATTGCGGTATACACTGTCGGCAGCTTCGGTACCTGCCGCAGAGGCGGGGAAGAGGGAGAGAAGCATAGTGAGGGTCAACAATGTGCAGAGAATTCGTCCAAAACGTTTCCGTAACATAGGGTTCGCCTCCTAAATCAATTCTTCTTTCTTGGTTTCCCGGTCTAACCTGTGTAACTGCCCTCCTTCCATCTGTAAATGACTGTATGTAGCATACCATGGGGTTTATACTTTTACAACATATATTTTCAAAAGTGCCGAATCAATATTGATGCATTTCTACCAGCAATTCATCCACCTTTTCCCCATATTTTTGTTAAGGTATACTTACTTTTTTTAATTTCTCAAACATACCCCGCCCCTTAAATCCCATATTATTCCATGTTTTTTGTTCAATAGTAACAAACGGTAACATTGATATCAACTGCAAACACACGATCGGGCACAGCATCTTTCATCACATCTCTACATAAAAAAGTGGCTCCGGAAAACCGGAGCCACTTTCGATATGAGGTAAGCTTTATTTGGGCCAACCCACAGAGATGCAGGAGCTGAGGCCGTACCAGGTCACGTTGCGGCCCAGGCCCTCAAAGAGGGCACGCACACCCACATACTCCACGCCGTTAACGGTCTTGACCTCCACCTGAGCGGTCTTGCCGTCCACGGTAACAGAAGCCTTGGTGCCGTCGCGGGTAACCGTCGCAGCGATCCCGTTGACAACGTCATTCAGAGGAGCATACACGACGCCGGGCTCGACATGGAAGGGGCTGTACACATCCAGCGCCTCACCCTGCCAAACCACAGTGGGCTGCGCGTTGTCGCGGGTAAAGACCACTTCGCCGCCGGAGACGGTGGTAAGCACCTGGGTATCCTTGATATCCTCCTCAGGGCAGGTCATGATATCACGGTCAAGGACCGCGAAGTCAGCCAGCTTGCCAACTTCCAGAGAGCCCTTCAGATCCTCCTCAAAGTGGGCATAGGCAGACCAGTTGGTGTAGGAGCGCAGAGCCTCCTCACGGGTAATGCACTGCTCGGGATACCAGCCGCCCTCGGGAGAACCGTTCAGACCGGTACGGGTAATGCCGGCGTACATGCAGTGATAGGGATTGACGCGATCAAAGGGAGCGTCCGTGCCGCCGGGGATGATGGAGCCCTTATCCAGAACGGTGCGCCAGGCATAGGCAGTCTTGATCCGCTCGGGACCGACGCGGTCCTCGGCCATCAGCATATCAGAGGTAGCGTGAATGAACTGCATGGCGGGGATGATGTCCAGATCCAGAGCCCGGTCGATATCGTCAGGCTTTACGATCTGGAAGTGCTCGATGCGCAGGCGGTGGTCATCTCTGGGCGCGGCCTTGAGGGCCTTCTCATACGCATTGATGGTCTGATGAACAGCAGCATCACCAATGGCATGGGTCGCCACCTGATAGCCCTGATTGTAGGCCAGAGCAACCAGCTCGTCCATTTCCTCATCGGTGTGCCGGTACTCGCCCTTATGGCCGGGCCGGTCGCTGTAGTCCTCCAGGAACCAGGCGCCGCGGGCGCCCAGAGCACCGTCCGCAAAGAGCTTGACGCAGCGGACCAGCAGGTGGTTATCATACTGCTCGTTTGTGTTCACCGGATTGTTCTTCAGATACTCCGCCATCTCGCTGTCCATAGACTCCAGGCGGAGGAGCGGATAGAGGCGCAGCTTCAGCTTGCCATTCTCGTAGAGCTTCTTATAGCTCTCGATACGCTGCACGCTGACACCGGCGTCCATGGCGCTGGTGATGCCCAGGGAGAACAGAGTATCCTGCGCCTTCATCATGGCGTCCGCCAACTTGGCCTCCTCCTGCTCGGGGGTCAGGTCCTCATCGGGGATCGCCGCGCTGATCATGCCCCAGGCAGTATCCGTCACGCAGCCCTGGATGGAACCATCCTCGTTGTGCAGGATCTCGCCGCCCTGAGGACTGGGCGTATCGGGAGTGATGCCAGCCAGCTCAAAAGCCAGAGAGTTGGCCCACGCCATGTGGCCGCAGTAACGGCCCAGCAGGACCGGGTTGTCCGGAGCCACCGCGTCCAGATCTTCCTTGGTCGGATAGGTGCCCTCAGGCCAGACAGCCTCATTCCAGCCGCTGGCAGTGATCCACACGCCGGGGCCGGCGTCGGCCGCTACCTCGGCCACCATCTGAAGGATCACGTCCTTCGGCTTCCAGTAGATATCGACATTCTGAAGCTTGAAGCCATATTTATCAACGTGCATATGGCTCTCGATCAGGCCGGGGATCACAGCCTTGCCGCCCAGATCCACGACCTTGGTGCCGCTGCCGATATAGGCCTCAACACCGGCCTCATCGCCCACATACACCAGGCGGTCGCCCTTGACCGCGATGGCAGTCACCACGTCAAAGGCCTCGTTCACGGTATAGACCTTACCGTTGCGGTACACACTGTCAGCGGGCTCAACACCCACAGCAGAGGCAGGAACAAGGGAGAGAAGCATCGTAAGGGTCAGCAAGGTACAGAGGATCCGTCCAAAACGCTTTCGTAACATAGGGTTCGCCTCCTAAATCAATTCTTTCCACTCAGGGTAGCTCAGCATACTGCCCTCCTTTCCTTTTTAACTGGCTATATGTAGCGTACCATTGTGGATAGATATTTGCAATCTGTATTTTCAAATGCAAAACTTCGGTATTGATGCACTTGTTTCGGACGTTTCACCCGCTTTTACACAAAAACGCACTGAAATGATACTTAACGAAAGTATTGTTACTTCATTTGATTTTTTGCAAGGCATTTTTCCCACACTTTTCCCATACTTTTCGTAAATAATGACGAGCCGCTTTCTCCTAAAAGCTGTATCTCTATGTATAAAAAAGGAGAGAGGCTGAAACAGCCTCTCTCCTTTTTTCGGACGAATCGAATGGGATTAGACGCGCTCCTTGACCTTGGCGCTCTTGCCCACGCGGTCACGCAGGTAATACAGCTTGGCGCGGCGAACCTTACCCTTGCGGACGACCTCGATCTTCTCCACAGCGGGAGCGTGAACGGGGAACACCTTCTCCACGCCGACGCCGTAGGACACGCGGCGGACGGTGAAGGTCTCCTCGATGCCGCCGTGCTTCTTGGCGATCACGGTACCCTCGAAGACCTGGATACGCTCGCGGTTGCCTTCCTTGATGTGCACGTGCACACGGACGGTGTCGCCCACGTTGACAACGGGGGGCTCAGCCTTCTGATACTTGGCGCTAAAAGCCTGCATAAGATCCATTTGATTTTCCTCCTGTTGATAGGCGTTCGTACCGGCTATTTCCCGCCGTCCCTTCCGGACGGCAGCCGCAGAGGACCGCCCTTTAATTGAGTCCGAGATAGTATACCATGCGTGAAAGCAAAAAGCAAGCACTTTTTTACTCTTTGCCCCGCTTTTTCTATCGTTTTCCCGCCATTCGCCGGTGGACCGGGCCGGACAGCAGCCACAGAGACACCGTCAGCAGAGTCAGATTGCGTACGCCTGCCCGCCACAGCAGCAGGCTTCCCATGGCCAGGCCCATGCACAGGCCGGCGGAGAGCAATTCCACCACCGGCTCCGCCCAGTCCCGCCGCCCGGCCAGGGTCAGCAGGCAGCCCAGCGCCCGCCCGCCATCCAGCGGCCCCGCCGGCAGGAGATTGAATCCCCCCAGAGCCAGATGGAGCCCGGCAAAGCAATACCACCGCTCCCCCAGTCCGGCGCACACCCCGGCGAAAAGCAGGTTGGCCGCCGGTCCGGCCAGCGCGGCGGCCAGCTCCCGAACCGGCCCCAGAGGCCGGCGGGCGGAGAGGACCATCTCCGCCCCCACGCAGGTGATCCGCAGCCTGGCTACCTGACCGCCCAGCAGCCGGATGGCCCCATAGTGGCCCAGCTCATGGATGGCGCAGGCAGCCAGCGCCTGGGGCACCAAACCGCTGCTGTCCAGATAGTACAGCAGGGCCCACAACAGCAGGGCCCCCGCCGTGATCTCCGCCTTCCCGCCGCGCATTCAGATGGTCTTGATATAATAGACGGGGTTGATCCGCACCCCATTGAACCGCAGCTCCAAATGGAGGTGGGGGCCGGTGGTATTGCCCGTGTCTCCGGACAGGGCCACCGTCTCCCCTGCCGCCACCGTCTGGCCCTGATGGACCAGCAGCTGACTGCAATGGGCGTAAAAGCTCTTCACCCCGTTGGCGTGGCTGAGCTGAAGATAGAGCCCGTACACCGGGGAATCCCCGATATAATCAACGGTGCCGGCAGCGAAGGCCCTGACCGCCGTACCGGTATTGACCGCCAGGTCCACCCCGTTGTGAAACTTTTCCTCCCCGTCCACCGGATGCTCCCGCCAGCCAAATCCGGAGGTCAGCACCCCCATCACCGGGGACACCGTCTCCTCCAGGCCCAGCCGGTACTTATCCATAGAGGTATTTTCCGGCAGTTCAGGCCCATGATAGTCCACATGCTCCACCTCCGGCTCCGGCGCAGGCGTGGGCACAGGCGTGGGTACCGGTTCGGGGGCCGGCCGTTCCGGCGGCTCTGGCATTCGGCTCAGAAATCTCTTCTCTTCCCCACCCGGAAACCCGCTGAGCCAGGCCAGCTGGGCGGCATACAGGGGACTCCCCGCCGAACCGGGCCCCCCCGCTCCGGACGCACCCCCCAGCACCTGGACCCACAGGCCGTCCAGTGTCTCCAGCACCGGCTCCCCCCGGGAGATAGACTGGCCCAGGTCGGAAAAGACCGCCTGAAAATCCGTGTCGCCCCGCAGCATACCCAGCACCTGCGTCCGAATGGCGGCGATCCGCTCCGGAAAGACGCCCCTGCCCACAAAAACCACCAGAAACAGGGCCAGACATACCGCCAGCTGGATGGCCCGCCGTCTCTCCCGGGGCCCCAGCACTGCCTTGCTCTTTTTCTGTCCGGGTCTCCGCGCACCTCTGGCGCTGCCCGCGCTCCGCCGTACCGCCCGCCGCTCCGTCATTCCCATGCCGGCCCGCATCCCTTCTGTATGAGTGTGGGCTATCTATATGCAGCGAAAGGACAGCTTATGCGGACAACCTGCGTTCGCGTTTAGGGTTTCGGTCCCTGAATGGCGTCCCAGTACCGCTTGGCGGCCTGCTCCACCTTGTTGTCGCCGTACTCATAGTATCGGCTCCCTGCCAGGGCATCGGGCAGATACTGCTGACGCACCCAGTGGTTGGGAAAATCATGGGGGTACAAATACCCCTGCTCCCGCTCCATGCCGGCCGAATCGGCGTGGACATTCTGAAGGTGGCGCGGGTAGTCCCCCGTTTTACCCGCCCGCACATCGGCCTGAGCGGCGGCAATGGCCTTGTACACCGAGTTGGACTTTGGCGCGGTGGCCAGCAAAATGGCCGCCTGAGCCAGGGGCAGCCTGGCCTCCGGCAGACCCAGCTGGAGGGCGTTGTCCACCAGAGCCTTGACGATGAGCGCGGCCTGGGGATAGGCCATGCCCACATCCTCGCTGGCCGAGCACAGCAGCCGCCGGATGGCGGTGATCAGGTCCCCCGCCTCCAGCAGCCGGGCCAGGTAGTGGCAGGCGGCGTCCGGGTCGGAGCCCCGCAGGGACTTCATCAGGGCGGAGGCAATGTCGTAGTGGTCGTCTCCCTCCCGGTCATAGCGCATGGCGGAGCGCTGGGCCACCATCTGTGCATCCTCCAGGGTGACAAGGAGTTTCCCTTGCTCCCTTTTGGCGGAGTTGAGCAGCAGCTCCACGGCGTTCATCGCCTTGCGCACGTCCCCGCCGCAGGCGGCGGCAATGTGCTCCTGTACGCCGTTCTCGCACACCACCTCCCCCTCCAACCGCTCCCCCATGAGCCTGATGCCCCGCTCCACGGCGGGCAGCACATCGGCCGCGGACAGCGGCTTGAACTCAAAGACGCTGGACCGGCTGAGCACCGCATTGTAAACATAGAAGTAGGGGTTCTCCGTGGTGGAGGCGATAAGGGTGATCTTGCCGTTCTCCATGAACTCCAGCAGGGACTGCTGCTGCTTCTTATTAAAATACTGGATCTCATCCAGGTAGAGCAGCACCCCGTCGGGGGCCAGCATGGTGCCGATCTGGGCCATGATATCCTTGATATCCGAGATGGAAGCTGTGGTAGCGTTGAGCCGGTGGAGGGGCCGGTTGGTCCGCTTGGCGATGATGTTGGCCACCGTGGTCTTGCCGGTGCCCGACGGGCCGTAAAACACCAGATTGGGGATGCTCCCCCCCTCAATGATGCGGCGGAGCAACCCGCCCTCCCCTAAAATGTGGCGCTGTCCCACCACCTCGTCCAAAGACTGGGGCCGGATCTCGTCCGCCAACGGCCGGTATGTCATGGGAACGACCTCCCTTAATCACAGAATGGAGCGGAATTTCTTCCGCTCCATTGTAACACGTGTTCGATTGACCGTAAAGAGAAAATGCCTCTGTTCCTCTGTAACGGTAAAGGCCTCCTCAATGGACACGCCAAATACTTGAGCAGTGTTCCGGGCCAGCACCAGAGAGGGGTCGTACTTCCCCTTCTCCAGATCGCTGATGGTCTCCCGCCGGACCCCCACCATCCTGGCCAGCTCTTCCTGACGAAGCGCCAGCCGGGCCCGATGCTCCTTGATCCGATCGTACATCATGCCCGGGTGTACCACCATTCCCTGCTATGTGATGTAGTTCGCTCATTTTGTGCTAAATATACCATACCATAATCGAGCTGTTAAGCAGGAATGAAGGGAAACGCAACAAGGCCGCCCGAAGGCGGCCTTGTAAACTACATTTATTCGTACAGAGGGTATTTGGCGGTGAGCTGGGCCACCTGGGCGCGCAGGTTCTCCTGGTTGCCCTCAAAGTTGGTGGCGGTCTGCCACATGACCTGGGCAATGACCTTCATGTCCTCCTCCTGAAAGCCCCGGCTGGTGGCGGCGGGGGTGCCCACCCGGATACCGGAGGTGACAAAGGGCTTTTCAGGATCGTTTGGGATGGCGTTCTTATTGACGGTGATGTTGACCTCGTCCAGCCGGTGTTCCATCTCCTTGCCGGTAAGGTGGGCGGGCCGCAGGTCTACCAGCATCAGGTGGTTGTCGGTGCCGCCGCTCACCAGATCAAAGCCCTCTTTCAGCAGGGCGTCCGCCAGAGCAGCGGCGTTGTTCACGATCTGCTGCTGGTAGGTCTTGAATTCCGGCTTGAGGGCCTCGCCCAGGGCCACCGCTTTGGCGGCGATGATGTGCTCCAGGGGACCGCCCTGGCTGCCGGGGAAGATGGCGGAGTCGATCTTCTTGGCCAGCTCCTCCTTACAGAGGATCATGCCGCCCCGGGGGCCCCGCAGGGTCTTGTGGGTGGTGGTGGTCACCACGTCGGCGTAGGGCACCGGGTTGGGATGGAGCCCGGCGGCCACCAGTCCGGCGATGTGGGCCATGTCCACAAAGAGGTAGGCCCCTACCTCATGGGCAATATCAGCAAAGGCCTTGAAGTCGATGATGCGGGGGTAGGCGGAAGCTCCGGCCAGGATCATTCTGGGCTGATGCTTCTTGGCCAGATCCCGCACCTGGTCATAGTCGATACGCCCCTGGTCGTTGACGCCGTACGCCACGATGTTGTAGTTCTTGCCGGAGAAGTTGACGGGAGAACCGTGGGTCAGGTGGCCGCCGTTGGCCAGATCCATACCCAGCACGGTGTCGCCATGCTGACACAGGGCCTGATAGACGGCGTAATTGGCGTTGGCGCCGCAGTGAGGCTGCACATTGGCGTGATCGGCCCCAAAGAGCTGGCAGGCCCGCTGCCGGGCGATCTCCTCCACCACATCCACACACTGACAGCCGCCGTAGTAACGCTTGCCGGGGTAGCCCTCGGCATACTTGTTGGTAAGCACCGTACCTGCCGCGGCCAGCACCGCCTGACTGACAAAGTTCTCCGAGGCAATGAGCTCGATGTTGCGCTGCTGCCGGGCATATTCCGCCTCGACGGCCTGACCCACCTCCGGGTCATGGGCGGTGAGGTACGCCATGATATCCTTGACCAATGTCTGTCGCCACCTTTCCATTTTTCAGCGATTTAACTTATTATACCGGAAGGTTTGGTCAATTACAATCGTCACCATGAGAAAAATCTACTCGTTTTTTGTGCGGTCCTGTGTTATATTGTCTCATGAGGTGATCCAATGAAAGACCATCAGGATGTCATTTGTATCGTAGAGGAGCTCAAGCGGCTCTACCCTGACGCGCTGTGCTCCCTGCCCTACCCCAAACCCTACGAGCTGCTCTTTGCCGTTCGCCTGGCCGCTCAGTGTACCGACGAGCGGGTCAATATGGTCACGCCCGCCCTGTACGCCCGCTTCCCCACCCTGGAGGCGCTGGCCCAAGCCGACGTAGCCGAGGTAGAGACCTACATCCACTCCACCGGCTTCTTCCGGGCCAAGGCCAGGGATATCGTGGCCGCCTCCAAAATGCTGGTAGAGGTGTACGGCGGCGTGGTACCCGACAACATGGAGGACCTGCTCAAGCTGCCCGGCGTGGGCCGCAAGACCGCCAACCTGATCCTGGGCGACGTGTATCATACCCCCGGCGTGGTGGTGGCCGACACCCACTGCATCCGTATCACCGGCCTGCTGGGCCTGACCGACGGCACCAAGGACCCGGTAAAGGTGGAGACCCAGCTGCGTCAGCTCCTGCCTCCGGAGGAATCCAATGACTTCTGCCACCGGATGGTGCTCCACGGCCGGGCGGTGTGCGTGGCCCGGCGGCCCGACTGCCAGAACTGCACCCTGCGGCCCTGGTGCGACCATTTCCAGAAGAGCACCGGGAACTGACGGGGCGTCGGGGACGCCGCTCCCTGCATCCTGCCGCTGATGTGACAGCCAGCCATTCGGGCGGGTGTGGACACCCGCCCCTACGGCGAACCTGTTATCGGGTTGTCGGCGGGGCGTCGGGGATGCCGCCCCCACATCCTGCCGCTGATATGACAGCCAGCCATTCGGGCGGGTGTGGGCACCCGCCCCTACGGCAAACCTGTTATCGGGTTGTCGGCGGGGCATCGGGGACGCCGCCCCCACATCCTGCCGCTGATATGACAGCCAGCCATTCGGGCGGGTGTGGGCACCCGCCCCTACGGCGAACCTATTATTAGGTTGTAGGGGCCGATGCCCACATCGGCCCACTGGACCCGCGCTCCTTCAACCGCCCGTTCTTTTTAGATGGGCGGTTTCTTCTTCAATTTTGTGCGTGCAATTTTGTGCACTTATCCATATTCTTTCTGAACTTTCATACTATATATCCATCGTGCGTGCAATCCCACGCATAGACAGTTGGAGGTGTGAAAGGTATGGATAACGGGGTCAAGCATATCGGCTTGCGGGTCACACCTGAGATCCATCAGAAATTGCGGTATATTGCATCTTATGAGGGCAGGACCATCAACGGGCAGGCCTATTATCTGATCCAAAGCTGTATCCGGGAATTTGAGAAGGAGCACGGGCCTATCCCGGTCGAGGAGACAAAATGAGCGGACCCCTGGACGCTGTGCTGGACCTGCTCTTCCCGCCCAAATGCGTCTTTTGCGGCGCCATTCTGGACGACGGAGAGGAGGGCATGTGCGCCCGCTGTCAGCGGGAGCTGCCCTGGCTTCTGGAGGGGGAAGCGGAACAGAAGGGGGAGTTTTTCTCCCTCTGCGCCGCGCCCCTGCGCTATCAGGACAAGGTGCGGGACTCCATTCACCGCTACAAATTTCAGGGCCGCCGGGGCTATCACAAGCTGTACGGACGCCTGGTGGCCCAGTGTGTCCACGACCATCTGAACGGGCGCTACGACCTGATCTCCTGGGTCCCCCTCTCCCGGAAGCGGAAGCGGGAGCGGGGCTATGACCAGGCCTTTCTTCTGGCCTCTGCCGCAGCGGCAGAGCTGGGAGCGCCGCTGGTGGAGACCCTCCAAAAGACGCGGAACACCACCGCGCAGTCCGGGCTGACCGAAGCGTCCCAGCGCCGGGCCAATGTGCTGGGCGCCTATGTCCCAGTGGACCCCCGGCAGGTGGAGGGCAGGCGGGTGCTGCTCATCGACGACGTGGTGACCACCGGCTCCACCCTGTCGGAGTGCGCCCGCACCCTGCGTACCATTGGGGCCGCCGACGTGGTGTGTGCCGCTTTAGCCCGGGCACGGTAAGAGGATGTGCCGCACACACAGCCGGCTCTGCCGGCCGCGCCTTTTGGCGCGTACAAGCGTTTTGGCCGCAGGCCAAAACCTTGACTTGGCGGGATTTACTTCCGCCAAGTCAGTGGAATGGGGTCCCCCGGGACCATGGTCCCGGGGATATGCGTTGCTTTAGCCCGGGCCAGATAGGCGTACTGACCGGTCTCCTTCCGGGAAATTTCAGAAAATTAGCGGAAATATACGTTGAAATGAGGGCCATACTTCTGTATAATAAAATAGATTCGATGTAAATGCGGATATTTGAATCATCGTTCCGTTCATTCTGATAGATCAAATAGCTTTGAGGTGCAGATATGTTCAGTAAGGATATCGGTATCGATCTTGGTACAGCTTCCATTCTGGTTTATGTAAAGGGCAAGGGCGTGGTGCTGCGGGAGCCCTCCGTGGTGGCCATTGACAAAAACACGGGCAAGCTGCTCAAGGTGGGCACGGAGGCGCAGCAGATGCTGGGCCGTACCCCCGGCAACATCGTTGCCATCCGTCCCCTGCGGGAGGGCGTTATCTCCGATTATGACATGACCGAGCGCATGCTCAAGGAGTTCATCCGCAAGGTGACCTCCTTCCGCCTGTTCAAGCCCCGCATCGTCATCTGCGTTCCCTCCGGCATCACCGAGGTGGAGGAGCGCGCCGTCATCGACGCCGGCATCCAGGCCGGCGCCCGCCGGGTATACCTCATCGAGGAGCCCGTGGCCGCCGCCATCGGCGCCGGCATCGACATCGCCAAGCCCGACGGCCACATGATCGTGGATATCGGCGGCGGTACTACCGATATTGCCGTTATCTCCCTGTCCGGTATCGTGGAGTCCACCTCCATCAAGATCGCCGGCGACCAGTTTGACGAGGCCATTGTCAAATACATCCGCCGCAAGCACAACGTGCTCATCGGCGAGCGCACCGCTGAGGAGCTGAAGATGCAGATCGGCTGCGTATTCCCCCGCCCCGAGGAACAGACCGTGGAGATCAAGGGCCGCTGCCTGATGACCGGCCTGCCCCGTGTGTTCTCCGTGTCCTCCAGCGAGATGATCGAGGCCTTTGAGGAGGTCTCCACCCGCATCCTGGAGGCCATTCACGGCGTACTGGAGCGCACGCCCCCCGAGCTGGTGGCCGATATCTCCACCAACGGCATCGTGATGACCGGCGGCGGCTCTCTGGTCTGGGGCTTCGACAAGCTCATCGAGTCCCACACCGGTATCGAGACCCATGTGGCCGACGACGCGATCTCCTGCGTGGCCTACGGCACCGGCAAGAGCCTGGACGACGTGGATTCCATGCAGGACGGCACCATCAACCTCTCCCGCCGCAAGCAGATGAACTGAATATAGGTCTTAAAGGGACGTGCTGTGATAACCGCAGCACGTCCCTTTTTTGCGGTCTGGCCCGCCTCAAAAATATCATACTTGACTTTTAGCCTTTTAAGTGCTAAACTGCAAAAGCAAGACGGGTGTTTCAACTGATCCCACACCCGGGAAAGAGGTTTGATGAGATGAAGAAGAGAATGCTTGCTGGTCTGCTCACCGGTGTTATGGCCCTGTCCCTGTCTGCCTGCGGCGGCTCTGGCGGCGACGCGCCCGCCGGCGGCGAGAGTTCTGTCGCCCCTGCGGCTGACGCGTACCAGGTCGGCATTTGCCAGCTGGCCCCCCACGATGCGCTGGACGCGGCCACCAAGGGCTTTAAGGATGCTCTGGTAGAGACCTTTGGCGAGGATGGCGTGGTCTTTTCCGAGCAGAATGCCGGCGGCGAGTATAACAACTGCGCCACCATCATGGACGGCTTTGTGGCCTCCAATGTGGACCTGATTTTGGCCAACGCCACGTATTCCCTCCAGGCCGCCGCCTCTGCCACCAGCACCATCCCCGTGCTGGGCACCGCCATCACCAACTACGGCGTGGCGCTGAGTCTGGACAGCACCGAGGACAAGGTGCTGGGCAGCAACATTTCCGGAACCTCTGACCTGCCTCCTCTGGATCAGCAGGCCGCTATGATACAGGAGCTCTTCCCCGAGGCGGAAAAGGTGGGTCTGGTCTACTGCTCCGCCGAACCCAACTCCGTCTTCCAGGTGGAGACCGTTCAGGGCTATCTGGAGGAGATGGGGTACACCTGCACGCAGTACGCCTTTACCGACGTGAACGACCTGTCCTCCGTGGTACAGACCGCCTGTGACGGCTCCGACGTGCTCTACATCCCCACGGACAACACCGCCGCCAACAACACCGAGACCATCGCCAACGTGGTCGTTCCCGCCGGGGGCCCCGTTGTGGCCGGTGAGGCCGGCATCTGCTCCGGCTGCGGCGTAGCCACCCTGTCCATCGACTACTACGAGCTGGGCCAGATCACCGGCCAGATGGCCGCCCAGATCCTCTCCGGCGAAGCCTCCGTATCCGAGATGGCCATTCAGTACGATACCACGCTGGACAAGATGTACAACGCCGCCAACTGCGAGGCACTGGGGATCACGCTCCCCGAAGACTATCAGCCCATCCAGTAAACGATCCCATCCATCATAAAAAGCGTCGGGAACAGGGGTTTGCTTCCCGCCGCTTTTTCTGTTTTGTACTTCTGTTGTATGTTCCGCTTGCGCGGTTCAATCCAAGTTCGGGAGGCATGAACTGACATGAATCTGCTAACCAGTCTCCTCAATTCCCTGCCCGGCGCCGTCGGACAGGGTTTGATCTGGGGCATTATGGCCATTGGCGTCTACATCACTTACAAGATCCTGGACGTGGCCGACCTGACGGTGGACGGCTCTCTGGCCACCGGCGGCGCGGTGGCCGCGCTGTGCATCAGCCTGGGCTGGAACCCATGGATGGCTCTGCTGGCCGCCGTTCTGGCCGGTATGGCCGCCGGCCTGGTCACCGGGCTGCTCCACACCAGCTGCGGCATCCCCGCCATTCTGGCGGGCATCCTGACCCAGCTGGCCCTCTACTCCATCAACCTGCGTATCATGGCCCTCAACGACGTCAACGCCAAGACCAAAGCCACCCTGGCCCTCAGCGTGGACAAGCATGACCTGCTCCTCTCTTCCCGCTTCATCCGGGAGCCCGGCCTGTCCAACCCCCTCTTCCTGCTGGTCATCTTTACCGTGGTGCTGATCGCCCTGCTCTACTGGTTCTTCGGCACGGAGCTGGGCTGCTCCCTGCGGGCCACCGGCGCCAACCAGAACATGGCCCGGGCCCAGGGCATCAATACCGACTGGTGCAAGGTGCTGGGCCTGGTGGTCTCCAATGGTCTGGTGGCCCTGTCCGGCGGTCTGTTGGCCCAGTATCAGGGCAGCTCCACCATCGACATGGGCCGGGGCGCTATCGTCATCGGACTGGCCGCCGTCATCATCGGCGAGGTGCTGCTGGGCAAGGTGTTCCGCAACTTCGCCCTCAAGCTGCTCTCCGCCGTCATCGGCGCCATCATCTACTATGTCGTCATCACCGTCGTGCTCCGGCTGGGTCTGGAGTCCACCGACCTGAAGCTGCTCACCGCCCTGGTGGTGGCCGTCTTCCTGACCATCCCCTACTGGAAGGGAAAATATTTCCGCAAGAGCGGACGGAAGGAGGCGGCGCGCCATGCTTGAGATCCGGGACATTTATAAAACCTTCAACACCGGCACCATCAATGAAAAGCGCGCCATGAACGGCGTGTCCCTCACCCTGGAGGACGGCGACTTCGTCACCGTCATCGGCGGCAACGGCGCCGGCAAGTCCACCCTGCTCAACCTGGTGGCCGGCGTCTACCCCGTGGACAGCGGCACCATCTCCATCGACGGCATGGACGTGACCCGTCTGCCGGAGCACAAGCGGGCAAAGTTCATCGGCCGGGTCTTTCAGGACCCCATGATGGGCACTGCCGCCACCATGGGCATCGAGGAAAATCTGGCCCTGGCCTTCCGCCGCGGACAGGCCCGCGGTCTGCGCTACGGCATCAACAACGAGGAGCGAAAGCTCTATCGGGAGAAGCTGGCTATTCTGGGCCTGGGTCTGGAGGACCGGATGACCAGCAAGGTGGGACTTCTCTCCGGCGGTCAGCGCCAGGCCCTCACCCTGCTGATGGCCACGCTGAAAAAGCCCAAGCTGCTGCTGCTGGACGAGCATACCGCCGCCCTGGACCCCAAAACGGCGGACAAGGTACTGGAGACCACTGAGACCATCGTTCAGCGGGACCACCTCACCACACTGATGATCACCCACAATATGCGGGACGCCATCGCCCACGGCAACCGGCTGATCATGATGGACGGCGGCCGGGTGGTGGTAGATATCCGCGGCGAGGAGAAAAAGAACCTCACCGTCCGGGACCTGCTGGATAAGTTCAATGTCCAGAGCGACCGTCTGCTCCTCAGCGAGTGACACGCTCCAGAACAGGACCAACAAAAAGAGGCGTCTGCACCCCGTGCAGACGCCTCTTTTTTGCGTACAGTCTTATTTGCTCTCCTTGTCGAAGAGGATGCCGGCCACATGGACATTGACATTCTCCACGGGCAGACCGCTGGTGTTCTCAATGGCGAGGAACACCGCGTTCTGTACCTCCTTGGCCACATCAACAATGGTGTAGCCGTATTTGATGAGCAGAGACACGTCCACCTGGACGCTGTCCTCCTCCATCGCGATACGGATGCCCTTGGACAGGTTCTTCTTCCCGCCCAGCAGCTCCGCGATGTCGCTGCTCAGATTGGTGGACAGACTGCCCACGCCCTCCACCTCTGTGGCGGCGGCCGCCGCGATCACAGCCAGAACATCCTCAGAAATATGGATATTGCCCAGCTCGTCAGGCCGGGAGATATATTCTTTTCCATCGCCCATACCGGTCACGCTCCTTTTGTGTACTGTGGAACCATTGTACCACAAATCAGAAAAAATACAACTGATTTTTGACCGGACGGCCCGGCTCAGGGCTGGGCTTCGATGATTTTTACGCTGCCGGCCTCGAAGCCGGTCTCGTCGGTGACTACCTCCGTGATGCGGGCCACATCGGCGTCGGTGAGTCCGTCGGCGGTGGCGGACACCACTACGCTGACGCTGCCGTCACTGATAAAGGCCACGCAGTCGGCGTATCCCTTGGCGGTGATGAGATTCTCGATCTGGGCCTCAGACACCGTGTAGTTGGCCAGGGTCTGGATGGCTGCGCCGCTCTCTGCCTTGACCGTCTCGCTGGCGTTCTCATCGGCCACCGCGCTCTGAAGGATGGACAGGGCGCTGTCCCGCGCCTCCTGCCGGTTGAGCCGGGCAGAATCAAAGTAGCCGCTGCCTTTGGTTGCGTCCGGCTCCGCCGAGGCCGACGGGGTCGGGCTGGCCGGCAGCAGCGGGTCGGTGGTCTGCATGGATACCAGCTCCGCCTCCCCCAGGGTCTTGCCTGCCGACTCCGTCTCCCCCTTCTGGTAGGACCAGTTGAGGTACACCGCACCGCACACAAAGAGTACCACTGCGGCCACCACCGCGTTGCGCTTCCAAACATTCATACTGTTACTGCCTCACTTTCCTTTTGATACGGAGATCCTGTCGGCTCCCAGCCCGGTGAGCGCCCCTACCGCCTCCACCACCCGCAGACGCACCGAGGGATCGTCCCCGCCCGAGCATACCACAAGGGCCCCCAGATATTGGGGCGAAAGCTGTTGGACCACCACCGGCTCCTCGCACCCCGAGCCCCGGGACATCAGCACCGTGGAACGGGAGGACTCGCTCTGGGTCTCCCGCGCCGCCAGCTTCGTATCCTGCGCCAGCACCTGGCCCGGGCCGCTGCGCAGGGTGAGCACCACGTCGGCCTGGCCCACCCCCTCCATACGGGACAAGGCATCCTCCAACCGCCCCTCCAACGCCTCTGTGCCAAAGTCCACAGTCTGAGCAGCCTGCCGCTCCGGAGTCTCCTGATCCGATCCTCCGCCAACGGCGGGCAGAAGCATCAGCACCACCCCCACCGCCGCCACCAGCAGCGCGTATTGATACCGCCGGAACAGGGCGGCCAGCCGCTCCCGCCACACCGCCGCAGTTCGGCGCTCCGGTTCCCGTCCGCTCATTCCGCTCCCCCGCTTTCGTAGTATTGCCGGTCCGCCGGGATGGCGAAGTCGGTCTCGATCTGCCTGGCGAGGGCCTTTCGCTCCTCGCGGCTCAGTGCGCCGGTAATGGTGACCAGCTTGGGGACGGGATACTCCGCCGCCTCGTCCACGGTCACCTCCACCCCGCATACAATGCCCATAGCCGCCGCCTTGTCCTGAATATATGCGGCGGATCTGGCTTCTATGATGTCCTTCATCCGCTCCCTGTTCTCCATCTCCAGCGCCTGGGCGGACCACTCCGCCTCCAGCCGATATTCCGACACGGCCCGGGTCAGCTCCGCCCCGTCCAGCTTCAACAGCGGCCTCACCACCGCCAGCAGCAGGAGCAGACCGCCCGCCAGACGGGCCGCCCGCCGGGGACCGCCTGCCGGAGTCAAGCCCTCCGCCAGGGCCAGCAGCATGGCCGCGCAGGTCACTCCAATCAGCCACTTACCCAGCAGCTCTGTCAGCACGTCCTCACCCCCCTGCCGCCGACACGGCGGAGACCATGGAGATGAGCAGCAGCAGCGCGCAGGAGCCGGTCATGCCCAATACAAGTCCAAAGGCCCCGCCGATCTGGTCGATAAGAGCCGCCACCCGGCTGCCCGACAGGGTGGCGCTGAGGGCGGAGGCGACCTTATAGGTCAGGTAATGGAACCCCAGCTGGAGGAAGGGCACCAGGCAGATCCCCGTCACCACCAGCATCCCGAACACGCCCACCGTATTTTTCAGCACACCCGCCCCCGCCAGCACGGTCTCCGCCGCGTCAGACAGGATACCGCCCACCACCGGCACCACACTGGATACGGTAAATTTGGCCGCCTTGACGGTGAGGGCGTCCGTGGTCCCCGCGATCACACCGCTGACGGTCAGGTAGGTGACAAAGAGGAGGAGTACGCCGGTGAGCACCGTGGTCACCGCCCACTTCAACGTGGCCGCCATCCGCCTGATGCCCTCGTTACCCACTGCCGCCCAGGCTACGCAGGCGGCAATGTAGGTGTACACCAGTGGCAGCAGCACCCGGTCGATGAGGGTGAGGAGCACGTCGGAAAACAGCATGGTGGCCAGCTGCCGGGCCACCGCTCCGCCGGGACGCCCGGCGGCAGAAGCCGCCGCTGTCACCGCGGGAAGCAGCAGCTTGGAGAAGGCATCCATGTGGGCTATGGCCTGCCGGCCCATGCCGATGAGGGAGTTGGCGTCCACTGCCGCCACCGCCGTCACCGCCAGAGCACCCACCAGCGCCGCCGCATCCACCGGCCCGCCCCCCGCTCCCATTCCCTCCGCCAGGGAGCAGAAGAGCACCACCGCCAACAGCAGCGCGCCGCTGCGCAACGCCTTTCGGATCACGCCGCCCAGCTGAGCGCTGCCCGTGTCCAGGATCTGGCCAATGCTGCCATCCACATCCAGACCCTGGGTCAGATCCGCGTCCGGCACCCACTCCGCCCCGGCATCCTCCAGCTGGTCCAGTCCCAGTGCCGCCCGCTGGCTCTCCGCCGCAGTCTCCATCCCGGCGGCGGAGGCCGTACCCGCCAGCAGCACCAGCAGCACCATTGCGGCCAGACATCGCCTCATATCTCCCCCTCCTCTTTGGTACTTCTGAACCGGGGTCCTTCACAGCAGCGCCCCCACTGTATCCAGCACCGCCCGCAGCAGCGGCAGGGCCGCGCACAGGGCCAACGCAGTGCCCGCCGTCTCAGCCGCCGCGGCGATGCCCCCCTCCCCCGCATCCCTGCACACCTGAGAGGCGATCTGGGTCAGCACCGCGATACCAACCGTCTTGAGCACCGGGGCTACCACCGCCGGAGACAGCCCCGCCATCTCCCTCAAATCCTCCGCCATGGCCACCACGTCTTCCAGGGCCCCAAGGGCCAGCCCCAGGATCACGGCGGCGCCGGTCAGGGAGAGGGCCAGCGCCAGCTGCCGGGCCGTACCCTTGACCGCTACGGCGCACAGAGCGGCCGCCACCGCCACCGCCCCCACCTTCAGCATGGTCTCCATTGCTACAGCCCGAAGAGATCCTTGACCAGATCAAACAGGCTGCTGATCTGCTGTACCACCATCATAAGCACCACCACCAGCCCCGCCAGGGTGGTCATGGTGGCCTGTTCGTCCCGGCCCGACCGGGAGAGCACCTGATTGAGTACCGACACCAGGATCCCGATGGCGGCGATTTTGAAGATCAGATCCACATCCATTTTCTTCGCTCCTTCACAGCAGCAGGATGACCAGCAGGCCGCCGGAGGCCGCCCCCAGCACCCGGTATATCCTGCCCCGTTTTTCCCCGTCCGCCCGGGCCAGCTCGCCCGCCCGGGCCAGTTCCGCACCGGCGCGGGCCAGCGCGGAGCGCAGCCCCGACTCCCCGAACCGACCCAGCACCTCCCCCAGCTCCTCCAGCACAGCGTTCTCCCGCCCCTCCAGATCCAGAGGGGTATCTGCCAGGGCCTGCCGCCAGATCTCCCCCATGGAGCGGTCTCCCAGTTCCTCCATCCCCCGCCGGCAGTTGTAAAAGAGAGTCCCCACCGGCGGCGGATAGTCCGCTGCCAGCCGCTCCATCAACTCCGGCATGGGGGTAAGCTGGAAGGAGATCTCCCGGTCCATCTGCTCCACAGCGGAAGCCAGCATCCGCAGCACCTCCGCCCGGCGGGCCAGCCGCCCCGCAGCCATGAAGCCCAGAAGGGTCCCACCCGCCGCCGTCAGCAGCGCTCCCACCAGCCGGATCACAGTTCACTCACCCGGCAGCGCCGCCCGCCCCCGTCCCGGGAGAGCACCACCAGCCGCCGGAAGCAGCGCCCCTCCAGCAGCGGCCGGTACAGCGGCCTGGTCCGCAGGTCGTCCAGGTCGGCGGCGTGGGCAGTGCATACCAGGCTCACCCCGCAGTTGGCCGCCGCCAGCAGGGCGGCGCAGTCCTCCGGCGCGGTGATCTCATCGGCGGCCAGCACCTGGGGATTCATCCCCCGCAGCAGCATGAGCAGCCCCGCTCCCTTTGGACATCCGTCCATCACATCGGTGCGCCGTCCCACCCGGAGCTGTGGGGTGCCGTTCCACATGGCGGCCAGCTCTCCCCGCTCATCGGCCACACCCACCCGCAGGGGCCGGTGTCCCTCTCCGTCGGACAGCCGCCGGATCAGGTCACGCAGCAGGGTCGTCTTGCCGCCGCCCGGCGGGGAGAGGATGAGGGTACTTTGAAAAACCTCCCCCTCCCACAGCCTGTCCGCCGCGCAGGCGGCCGCGCCGGGCACCTCCCTGGCAATGCGGATCGCCAGGGAGGACAGACGGCCCATGCTGTATACCGCCCCGTCCTTTACCACGGCGCTGCCGCAGATGCCGATACGGTGGCCGCCCCGCACAGTGAAAAAGCCGCTTCTCAGCCGTTCCAGCGCGGTATGGGCGGAGGCCATGGTGGCGATCTCCAGCACCTGCTCCAGGTCCTCCGGCGTCACAGTATCCCCGCCCGGTATCTGTCGCTCCCCGCCGGAGCATACCACTGTCATGGGCCACCCGACCCGCAGCCGCAGCTCCTCCGCCGCGGCCTGACCGGCCCTGTCCACCTGTTCCGCCTGGCGGCGCAGACGGGGCGGCAGCAGGGCCGCCGCCTGCAAATACCGGGCTCCGTCCCCTTGCTCCCTCATGTTCTCACACCCTTTTCTTTGGCGTCTGCACCATATCTATGAGGGCCCGTCCCCATTTATGCCCACAGAAAAAGCGCCTGCCGCAGACGCGGCAGACGCTTCAACACGCAGGCGATTTACTTCTGTTTTTCTCCCATGACCAGCACTTCCTTCAGGTCGGGGCGCTCCTTCAGGGCGGCGATCAGTTCCGCCCGCTCCTCCTGGGGCAGTCCGGCGGGGAGGGCATACTCCTCCGCGCGGGCAAAGTCCCGCTCCAGCCGCTTCTTCTGCTTGTCCAGCCAGGCTCCGCCCCCGCCCTCCGGATATACCAGGGCCACCAGCCGGCGGTTGGCCTCCATCTGGTTGACCCACAGCTGAGACGGGTCATGCTTACGGAAGGCCAGCTGGTATACCAGCAGCACGATGGCCACGGCGGCGGTGACAAAACCGAACACCTGAGACACCCGGATCGGCGTGTTGAAGAAGTACAGGCTGTCGGTCCGCAGGCCTTCGATAAAGCCCCGTCCCACGCCGTACCAGGCAAAGTAGCTCAGGAAGATCTGGCCGTCAAACTTGCGGAACTTCTGGGCGATGAGAATGAGCAGCCCCAGACCCACCAGGTTCCACAGAGACTCATAGAGAAAAGTGGGATGGACCTCCACATACTGCATGACGCCGTCCACATACTGATAGATCCCCATCCGCCAGGGCAGATCGGTGGGTCCGCCGTAGGCCTCGATGTTGACAAAATTGCCCCACCGGCCCACCAGCTGGCCGATCAGCATACCAAAGGCGCCCAGATCGGCAAAGGCAGTGAACTTGATCTTGCGGATCTTGCAAAAGATCAGCAAGGTGATAACCGCAACGATGACGCCGCCGTAAATGGCCAGGCCGCCGTCCCAGATGCGTACCATCGCCCCGAAGTCCAGAGAGCCGTCCTCCCGGCGGTACAGATCCAGATAGAAGATGATGTAGTACAGCCGGGCCCCGATGATGGACAGGGGCACAGCAAAGAGGAGCATATCGATGATGTCATCCTGCCGGATGCCGAATTTAGGGGCCCGCCAGGAGCAGAACACCACCGCCAGCAAAAAGCCGGCGGCGATGATAATGCCGTACCAGTGGACGGGCCAGCCAAAGACCCGGAAGGCAATGGGGTCCATGGTCAGCTCCAGACCCAGGCCGGGAAAGGCTACCGTACCCATCATACCTCCCCCTCTCCCGGGCGGACCACCGCCAGGCCGCACCGCTCGGCAGTCACCCAGCGGCGGATGCAGTCCTCCACATAAGCTCGATCGATGGCGTCAAAGATCTCCGGGAAGCGGAAATAGTCCGCCCCACTGAAATGGGACTGGGCCATGCCGATACAGGTGTACTCAAAGGAGTTGAGCCCCCGGACCTTGGCGCCGTAGACCCCCTTCTTCAGCCGGTGGAATAGGTCGGGATCGATACCCTCCCGGGCCAGGCGCTCTCCCTCGGCCAGCACCGCGTCCCGCACCTTCCGGGGATCCCGGCTCTCACCGGCGGCCACCAGCATGGCGCAGCCGGGATAGAGTTCAAAGCCGTAGCCGAAATTTTTATTGATGAGCCCCTCGCTGTACAGGCGGGCATACAGCGGGCTGGAGTTGCCCAGCAGGGCCTCGCCGGCCAGCTCACCCGCCAGCTCCCGGCGCATCCACTCCTCTCCCCGCTCGGCGGGGTCGCACTTGAAGCCAAGCTGGAAAATGGGGGTAGACACCGCCATGGTCAGCTCCTTCTCCCCGCAGGCCGCTCTGGGCGGCTCCTCGCCGCCGTAGTCCCGCAGGCTCTGGCCGGCGGACTCCCGGGGCAGGATCTCCCGGGCGATGGCGCACACCTGCTCCGGGTCCACATCTCCCGCCACGGTAAGCACCATATTGGACGGAGTGTAGAACGCCTTGTGGCAGGCGTACAGCGTGCCGGCAGTGATGTGGGAGATGGACTCCTGGGTCCCGGCAATGGGCACCTGGATGGGGTGGTGGTCGTACAGGCACTCCATCAGCGCGTAGAACACCTGGTTCTCCGGGTCATCCTCCACCATACGGATCTCCTGACCGATAATGCCCTGCTCCTTGTCCACGCTCTCCTGCGTGAAGTAGGGCACGGACACAAAGGAGAGCAGGATCCGCAGATTATCAAAGAACTTCTCGGTACTCTCAAAGAAATAGCCGGTAATGGCGGAGCTGGTAAAGGCGTTGGGGGACGCCCCGTTGGCCGCCAGGTCCTGGAGGGCGTTGCCGTCCTCCGTGTCGAACATCTTGTGCTCCAGGAAATGGGCTACACCTGCCGGGGTATCCTTCCACCGGCCGTCCTGGTGAAAGCGCATATCCATGCCGCCGTAATTGGTGGCAAAGAAGGCGTAGCTCTTCTGGAAGTCCCGGCGGCGGTCCACATAGATGTGAAGCCCGTTCTCCAGGATCTCATGAAATACGGTCTCCCCCAGACGGGGGTACTGCTTGCTTACCATAAGATCACTCCCTGCCTTTCAGGAAATACACGGTGTCCAGCGTCAGATCCTGGGCGGCCGTCACCACCTGTTCCCGGACGACGGCTTCCATCCGCTCCGCCAGTTCATCCGGGCTCTGGGTAAGCCCGGCAGCACTCTGACTGAGCCAATAGTCCTCCAGCCGCCCCTGGGTGTCCAGGGTGGTACGCAGCGTACTCACCACCGACCGGCGGGCCCACTCCAGCTCGTCGTCGGTGAAATCACCGCTCTGGCACTTATAGAGCTGGGAAAGGATCTCGGCCTCCGCCTGCCCCACCTTATCAAATTCCACGCCGGAGGACACCAGCATCACGTCCTTGTGATTCATCAGCCCGGAGCTGGCATAGTAACACAGGCTCAGCTTCTCCCGCACATTCATAAACAGCTTGGAGGTGGTGGTCCCGCCGTAGATGGCGTTGGCCAGCACCAGCGCGGGATAGCTCTCGTCCCGGATATCGCAGTTGGTGCGGAAGCCCATGGCCAGCTTGCCCTGGGTCACGTCCAGAGCCTCCTCTACCCGCCTGGGCTGTTTGGGGGCCTGTTTCTTGGCCGGGCGGACGAGCACGGCCCGCTCCCCCTCCGGCAGCAGGGCCAGCAGGGGGGCAAACGCCGCCCGCACCCGCTCGGCATCCGCCGAGCCGCAGTAGTAGAGCTCCACCCGTGCCCCCTGCAGCAGGTCCTGATAACCCGCCCACAGGTTCTCGGGGGTGATGGCCTCCACCGCCGCCTCCGTACCCAGCTTATCCACGCCGAAGGGCTCCCCCGCGCACATCTCGGCCACCACCCGGATCTGGGCGTACTGCCGCTTGTCGTTGACCTGAGCCTTGATGCGGTCGATCAGATTGGCCTTCTCCTGCCGGACATAGTCGGGAGAAAAGACCCCGTCCACCGTGCAGGGCGCCCCGATAAGCTCCGCCAGAAGCGCAGCCGCAGGTTCCAGCACCGGCTCCCGGTCCAGGGTATAGGCGTCATCCAGGAAGCTGCCAATGAAGCCAACGCACTGGGTCTCCCCTTTTTTTCGCACCATGGGCTCCAGAGATCCGCCGTACAGCTCGTCCAGAGCGGCGGACAGGGCCTCCAGATCGGGGTGGGCCGCCGTGCCCCGGCGGAGCACCATGGGGATCAGGGCGTTCCGGGCGGCAGTCTCCGCTGTCAGCGGGGTGAGGAACCGGGCCCCTAAAACGCTGGATTTGAACTTTTTGGTCTGTACCGATGTCAGCCAGACCCCTGGCTGCAATTCAAGTCTTGTGACCTTCATGTGCCATGAACCGTCCTTTCTTGTTTCCTGTCCTAGCCTGCCCCGCAGGCCGGACTCTATCCATTTACAGCCTGCTGCGGTCCCGCAGCCAGCTGGGCAGAGAGCGCATTTTGATGCTGGACACCACACCCATGGCGGCATACATGGTAATAATAGATGAGCCGCCGTAGCTGATAAAGGGCAGGGTCAGGCCGATCACCGGGCAGAGATAGAGGCACATGCCCACGTTGATACCCACCTGTGTAAGCAGCATCCCGGCGTAGCCCATGGCGATGAGGGCGCTCTGGGGAGAGCAGGCCCTGCGGGCCACCCAGACACACCGCAAAATGATGGCGGCCAGCAGGATCAGCAGCAGCAGGCAGCCGATCATGCCGAATTCCTCGCCGCACACGGCAAAGATCTCATCGGTCTCCCGGGCGGGCAGGCTGGATTCGTAGGGGCTCTGGGTCTGGATCCCATGGAGATAGCCCATACCGGTGAGCCCGCCGCTGCCGATGGCCATGATGCTTTTGGTCTGCTGCCACCCCTGTCCCTGAGTCTGCTCAAAGAGGGTGTCCGAATTGCCCGTGATATGGTCGATGACCACGGTAATGCGCTTCATGAAGTACATATCCTTCACATGGGGCCATATCACCACCACGCCTACCACACATACCACGGCAGCCAGCAGGAACCACCGCTTCTTCACCCCGGCCGACCAGGCCATGATCACAAAAATAGCCAGATAGGTCAGACCCATGCCGAAGTCGCCGGAGGTCACCGCCACAACGCCGAACATAAACAGGGTGTGCCCCGCGATCTGAAACACCGAGGAGGGCCGGCTGATATCCCGCTCCCGCAGGCGGCTCATCTGCCAGGCCAGCAGCAGTACAAAGGTGAGCTTAGCCAGCTCGGCGGGCTGCAGGTTGACGGGAAAGCCGGGGATGTGGAGCCAGCTGCGGTTGCCGCCCCGCTCGATCCCCAGCGGAGTCCGCAGCAGGGCGTTGATTGCCAGGTTGAACAGCAGCAGCAGCTTCCAGGAGCGATCCACAAACAGCTCGATATCCACCGAGGACATGATCATATAGATCACAACGCCCAGCAGAATGGCTACGCTCTGCACGATCATGCAGCGCATAGCGTCCGCCTCCCCCAGATAGCGGGTGGCGCTGAAGATCAGCACCAGGCCATATCCGCTGGCCAGCAGGCACAGGGTCAGCAGCAGCCGGTCACCTTGCTGCCAGAAGGCTCGGACGGAATCTCTCAGCCAGGACAACAGCCCATCTCCTCTCTCTTGGTCCGGTCGCACCGGACACACCGGGCGTACGTCAAATTAGTTTACCATCTTTTTTGCGTTTGGTAAACAGGTGTGTTATAATCTTGTCAGAATCTTCACATTTGAAGCCCTTCAAAAAAGCGGCAGCGCCGCTTTTTTGAGCAGTTCGCAGCCCGCTGCCCCCAGTATTTACCCGCTGAATGCGGATAAATACCACACTTACGGGCTGAACGGCACTTTATTTGATTCGCGCCTGACAGCGCGAACTCTGCAAGGTATTTTATCAGTTCTAATGAACGAGGTGTTATATGGAGATCACAACCAACTCCCCTGTTGAGACCGAGGCGGCAGGCGCTGCACTGGCCGCAGAGCTGAAGCCGGGGAGCGTCATCGCCTTTACCGGCGACCTGGGAGCGGGCAAGACCGCCTTTACCCGCGGACTGGCCCGGGGCCTGGGCGTGGAGGAGCGGGTCACCAGCCCCACCTTCACCATCGTCAACGAATACGAGGGCGGACGTCTGCCCCTGTTCCACTTCGATATGTACCGGCTCGGCTCCTCCGACGAGCTCTTCGACATCGGCTGGGAGGACTATCTGGCCCGGGGCGGCGTATGCGCTGTGGAGTGGAGCGAGACCATCGCCGACGCGCTGGAGGAGGACGCCATCCGTGTGGATATCCGCCGGGGCGAGCACGACGACCAGCGCATTATCACCATTACGGGAGGTCCCTGCCTATGAAGATCCTGGCTCTGGAATCCTCTGCTGTGGCCTGTTCGGCGGCCCTGTGTGAGGATGAGAAGCTCATCGCTCAGTCCTATCAAAACAACGGCCTGACCCACTCGGTCACACTGATGCCCATGACTACCACCCTGCTCTCCGGCTGTGGCCTCACCCTGGAGGATGTGGACCTCATCGCGGTGGCGGCGGGGCCCGGTTCCTTTACCGGGCTGCGCATCGGCGTGGCCGCCGCCAAGGGGCTGGCCTGGCCGGGAAGCAAGCCCTGCGCCGCCTGCTCCACCCTGGAGTCCATGGCCTGGAACCTGGCCCACACCGGTCTGGAGATCTGTGCCGTTATGGACGCCCGGCGGCATCAGGTCTACAACGCCCGCTTCGCCAGCGACGGAGAAACCCTGGAGCGGCTGACCCCCGACCGGGCCATCTCCCTGGAGGAACTGGCCGCGGAATTAAAAATCAGCGAAAAAACGCAATTACTGGTTGGAGACGGCGCTGTTTTGTGCTATACTACCTTCAAAGAGCTGGGTCTGGACGTCCGTCTGGCGCCCCCTCACCTGCGGTTCCAGAGCGCGTGGGGCGTGGCCCGGTGCGGCCTGGAGCTGGCTCGTCAGGGCAGGCTCACCGACGCGGCCGGTCTGGCACCCGACTATCACCGGCTCTCCCAGGCTGAACGGGAGCGGCTGGCAAAAGAAGAAAGCAAAGGGGAATAGCGCCATGGATATGGAAAAAGTACACATTCTCGATCACCCTCTCCTGCAGCATAAGCTGTCCATCCTCCGGGATGAAAAGACCGGCGTCAAGGACTTCCGTCAGGTCGTCTCCGAGATCGCCACCCTCATGTGCTATGAGGCCACCCGTGACCTGCCCATGGAAGAGGTGGAGATCAAGACCCCCATCACCACCGCCAAGTTTAAGACCATCGCCGGCAAGAAGCTGGCTATCGTCCCCGTCCTGCGGGCCGGTCTTGGCATGGTGGACGGCATTCTGACTCTGATCCCCTCCGCCAAGGTGGGCCACATCGGTCTGTACCGCGACCCCGACACGCTGGAGCCTGTGGAGTACTACTGCAAGATGCCCAACGACATCGCCGAGCGCGAGGTCATCATTCTGGATCCCATGCTGGCCACCGGCGGCTCCGCCTCCGCCGCCATCCAGTTCATCAAGAACTATGAGGTCAAGCACATCAAGCTGATGAACATCATCGCCGCCCCCGAGGGCATCGAGCGGGTCCATCACGATCATCCCGACGTGGACATCTACTGCGCCGCTCTGGACGAGAAGCTGAACGACCACGGCTACATTGTCCCCGGCCTGGGCGACGCCGGCGACCGCATCTTCGGCACGAAGTAAAATAGAACCATGAAAAAGGTCCTCTTCCCCGCCGGGAAGAGGACCTTTTTGCCACTTGTCTAAGGAGTCTCCTATCTCCTATCTCCTATCTCCTCACTGCTCTCTCATCTGCGCCAGCCGCCACCGCAGGCCGGAGTACCGCCGCTGCTGGCGGTCGTTGGCGGTCATGGTGGCCACTACCTCCTCATCCCCCACCAGGATGAGCAGCTCCCTGGCCCGGGTGATGGCGGTGTACAGCACGCCTCTGGTAAGCAGCATGGGGGCCCCCTCGCTCACCGCCAGGATCACCGCCCGGTACTCGCTGCCCTGGGCCTTGTGGACGGTGATGGCGTAAGCGGGCTCCAGCTCCACCAGCATGTCCTGTGTGTACTCCACCACCCGGCCCTCAAAATCAACGGTAAGCGTCCCCTCCCGGTTGTCCACCCGGGTCACAGTGCCGATATCCCCGTTGAAGATGCCCATGCCGCTGTCGGCGCCGTCGTGCCACATCACATCGTAGTTGTTGCGGACCTGCATGACTCGGTCCCCCTGGCGGAAGACATACTCCCCAAACCGCTTCTCCGGCTTGCCCGCTTCGGCGGGGTTCACCGCCTCCTGAATGGCCCGGTTGAGGGAGGCGGTACCGGTCACCCGCTTGCGGGTGGGGGACAACACCTGGATCTGGTCGGCGGGGATGCCCATATTGTTGGGCAGCCTGGTTTTCACCAGCTCCACAATGGTCTCCGCCGCACGGGCCGGGTCCTTCCGCCGCAGGAAAAAGAAGTCGTGCTTATTGTCCCGCAGATCGGGCAGAACGCCCTGGTTGACACCGTGGGCATTGCGGACGATGGCGCTCTCCGCCGCCTGACGAAAGATCTCGGTGAGCCGCACCATGGGGATGGCCCCGCTGCGGATCAGATCGGAGAAGAGATTGCCGGGGCCCACGCTGGGCAGCTGGTCCGGGTCCCCCACCAGGATCAGGCGGCAGTCGTCCCGCAGGGCGGAAAGCAGCCCCTGCATCAGCACGATATCCACCATGGAGGTCTCGTCCACAATGACGGCGTCTGCCTTCAGGGGGTCGCTCTCGTCGTGGGCAAAGATCAGCTTGCCGGAGCGGGGGTCGTACTGGGTCTCCAGCAGCCGGTGGATGGTGTATCCCTCCGCCCCGCACAGCTCTCCCAGCCGCTTGGCGGCCCGGCCCGTGGGGGCGGCCAGGGCGGTCTCCAGCCCCAGCTGCTCAAAGAGGGCCAGGACGCCCCGCAGGGAGGTGGTCTTGCCGGTGCCCGGTCCGCCGGTGAGGAGCATCACCTGGCTGGTGGCCGCCAGGGCCACCGCCTCCCGCTGCTGGGGGGCATAGCGGATGCCCTGGTCAGCCTGGATGCGGTCGATCAGCTCCTCCAGGCCATGGGGAGCGGTCATCTCTCCCCGGGACATCTCGGTGAGCCGCCAGGCCACATACTGCTCCGCCTCGCACAGGGACTGGAGATAGACGGCCTCCTCCCCCGCTACCGATTCCTGGACCACCTCTCCCCGCTCCAGCAGGGTCTCCAGCGCGTCCTCCAGGCTCTCCGTCTCCACCCCGATGAGCTGCCCGGTCGCGGGGAGCAGCTTGCGCCGGGGGAGAAAGGCGTGGCCGTTGTCCAGATTGTGGTCCAGCTCGAAGAGCAGGGCCGCCTCGATGCGCTGAGGGTCGTCCCCCTCCATGCCCAGAGACAGGGCCAGCGCGTCGGCGGTGGCAAAATCCACCCCGAGCTCCTCGTCCACCATCAGGTAGGGATTGCCCCGTATCACCTCCAGGGCCCGGTCCCCATACCGGCGGTACAGGGGCATGGCCAGCTGGAGAGGCACCTCATGCTCCCCCAAAAAGGACAGCAGCCGCCGCATCCCCATCTGGAGCCGGAAATTCTCCCCGATGGTCAGGGCCTTCTTCCGGGTGATCCCTTTGATGCGGGTCAGCTGCTCCGGGTGCTCCTCCAGCACTGTGAGAGCGTCCTCCCCAAACTCCTCGATCATCCGCCGGGCGGTGGCGGCGCCGACGCCACGCACCGCGCCGGAGGACAGATAGTCAAAAATGGCTTTGGCCCCGGCGGGGAGCCGGCGCTCCACCGCCTCCGCCTTGAACTGTTCCCCGTAGGAGGCATGGCGGGTCCAGGCACCCTGGACCGAGATGCCCTCGCCGGGGGCCACCCCCGGCATACAGCCCACCACCGTCACCAGCGCGCCGTCCCCCACATCAAGACGAAGCACCGTGTAGCCGTTCTCCTCGTTCTGGTAGACCACGGCCTCCACGGTGCCCTGCATATAGTCCTGTTCTGTCTCCCGCATGGATGCCCCTCCTCTTTGCTTATGTGTGATAAAGAAGTAATAGAAGTGCAAAAAATTTTGCCGTTCCTATCCGGCACTTGGCCATTGTGTCGGATAGGTCGGGC
>CAUWDA010000004.1:0-109312 GCA_963557075.1 uncultured Flavonifractor sp.
ATTCCGAGAAAAATGGCCGCCCGGTGGGCGGCCATTTTTCGTGGGGATCCGTCTCGATCTGCTGGGAAAACGGATCGCCACGCCAGCATGCTGGCTGGCTTGCAATGACAGACTTGTGCAGAACAGCAGTTTTGCAACAGGCCCTTATCGTTTCTGCCGGAGATGATGGGACTCAGGCGGCCTTTGCAGGCTTCAGTGCCGTAAAAGCGTCCAGCATCTGGTCCAGATCGGCGCTCAGCAGGGGGGCGCCAAAGTTGAGCGCGCCGTCGGCGTCGGTAGTCATCAGGCCGCCGTAGTAGCAGAAGGACAGGCCCTCCAGCGCCCAGGCGGGGATCTGGTCATAGTCGGCGGCCTCTCGCATGGACATGCCGCCCTCCTCCACAGTGACGCCGGTGAGCGCGGCATAGCGGCCCAGCGCGGTGGCCAGCTCGGCCCGGGTGATGGCCCGGTCGCCCTCGAAGAGGCCGTTTCCGCTGCCGTTGGTCAGGCCGTTGGCTTTGGCCCAGGCGGCGGCGCCGGCGTAGTCCTTACCCTCCACATCGGTGAAGGCGGCCTTGTCCGGGGCAGCGGGCTTGCCGGCCAGCTCATACAGGGCCTGATACACCGCGCCGCGGGTGGCGGTGCCGGGGATGGTGATGCGGCCTTCCCCTCTGGGCGCGGCGTACTGCTCGCCCACCACGCCGTTGAGGTGGTCCTTAATGTAGGTGATGAGGACCTCGTTGTCCACCATGACCTCGTCCTGAAGGAGCTTGATGTTGTCGCTGCCGAACATGGCGTAGCCGTCGCCGCCGTCCTTCAGCATGTAGTTATGGGAGGCCAGGGTGTAGGTGGCCGTGGGGTCGATGGGGGCGTAGGCGCCGGTCTTGCTGTCCAGCACCTGGACGTCCTTGACCCGGCGGGCGCCAGCCACCTTGACGAAGTTACCCGCGTCATCAAGCTCCACAGAGGAGGGGACGGTGGGGTCGATGGTGTACTTCAGGCCGGAGACCTGGAGGAAGCCGCCGTTCTCGGAGATACCCACCTGACGGGAGCCCATCTCCAGAGCGTCCAGGACCTGCTGACCGGTGACCTCCACCAGGCAGGCCAGGTTGCCGAAGGGGTGGACGGCGATGACCTCGCCGTAGGTGATGTCGCCGGCGGCGATGTTGTCGCGGACGCCGCCGCCGTTGACCCAGCCGATGTCAGCGCCCAGGACCACGCGGTAGGCGTCGGCGCACAGGTCGCCCAGGTTGGTCTCGGCGGAGCGGACCGCGCGGTTCCCGCTGTCGGGGTCCTTGATGGTCAGGTCCACAGCGGAGGTGGCGACCACCTCTTCCGCCTTGGCCTTGTAGGCATTCTGGATGCCCTCCACGAAGGTCTTGGCGTCGGTGTAGGCCTGGGTGGCGGTGTCCACATCGGCCAGGGGGACCAGCTCGGCGGTCATGGCGCCGTCGGGGGAAATGACCAGCTTACCAACGGACTCGGCCTTGGTACCGGTCTGGGTCAGCAGCACATTTTTGCCCTCGGCGTTGGCCACCAGTTTGGTGGGCTCGACCGTGTGGGAGTGGCCGTCCAGCACGGCGTCGATGCCGGTGGTGTTGGCGATGACCTCGGTGGACATCCAGGGGGAGCTCTGAGCGTCCACACCCAGATGGGCCAGGGCCACCACGTACTCGGCGCCCGCCTTGCGGGCGGCGTCCACGGTGCTCTGCACCTGGTCGTACAGCTCCTTGCCGTCGCCGCCCTGGCAGAAACCGTAGACATACTGCCCGGCCTCATTCTGGAAGTAAGCGGGGGCGGATTTGGTGAGGGTCTCGGGGGTGGAGATGCCCACATAGGCCACGTCCACATCCCCATAGGTCACCATCTTGTAGGGCTCCAGCACCGGCTTGCCGGCGGCGTCCACAAAGTTGCAGCTGACGTAGGTGTACTCAGCCTGATTTTTAGCGATGTCCAGGAAAGTGTCCATCTTAAAATCAAATTCGTGGTTGCCGGGGATGGCGATGTCGTAGCCGACATGGTTCATGATGTCCACGATCCAGCTGCCGTTGGACATGGAGCCAAGAATGCCGCCCTGGATGGCGTCTCCGTTGTCCACCAGGGTCACGTTGCCGGCGCCGTAGACGGCCTCCATCTGGGCCTTGTAGCCGGCGATGGCGGCATAGGCCATACCGTCATCACTGGTGCAGTGGACGTCGTTGGTGTAGAGCACGACGATCCCGTCCTCGGAAGCGTCAGCGGCGGTCCCGTCCGCAGCCATAGCGGGGAGACTGAGACCACAGGTCACAGCCAGGGCCAGGCAGAGGGACAGGAGATTGCGCATGCGTTTCTTCATACAAACATTCCACCTTTCCTGTTTTGTTTCCGGATGGTCTGCCCTCCACATACGAAGGGCAGGGAGACCGGGTATCTTAATCGTAGCAAAACAGGGGAAAGAATACAAGAGGAGTAGGAGGAGAAACGGACATTTTTTTGTATATTTTGTGTCAAGAAATAGAAAAGCTGTGAAAAAGGGCGGGTATAACCTGGAAATAATACCTACATGGCAGAGCCTGTGAAGCGCGGGACAGCCGCGTCCGGTAGGACCAGCGCCTTTTTGCGCAGACGGAGCATGGCGCACCCTTCCGTTCCGGCTGCGGCTCCGCCTCTCGCTGCGCAGGTATGCGCGGAGGAAGAAAAGACCGGGCCCAGCTAGAAAAAACAGGAAAACCGGGGAGAAAAGGCCGGGGATAAAACCGGGATCTCAGCCGGGCGGCGGAATGGGAGTTAGGACCAAGCCAATGGAGCATTTCATTGCCAGCGTGTTTTGTGTGCCGGGGTCCATATTAAAGACAGGCGCGGTGCGCCGGTTTTTTGGAAAGGAGTGTACAAAACGAAATGGCAAAGGAGGAACCCAAGATCAGGCCCTGGGCGGGGGTCGTGCTGGCGGCCCTGTTTTTGCTGATGGGGGCGGCCTGGATGGCGCCCGCCCGAGGGGCGGAGGGTCCGCGGCAGGTGATCCCCATGGGACGGACCGTGGGCATCAAGCTGTTTTCCGACGGCGTGATGGTGGTGGGGTTTGGTGAGGTGGCCACCGCTCAGGGCAGCCAGAATCCCGCCCGGGACTGCGGATTGAAGGAAGGCGACATCATCACCCACATCAACCGGGAGGAGGTGGACAGCATCGAGTCCGTCCAGTCTCTTTTGCAGAGCGCGGGGGATCGGGCGGTCAGCATCCGGGCGGTGCGGGATACGCAGGAGGTCCAGTTTACTGCCCAGGCCGTCCAGTGCAGCGCCGATGGGCAGTACAAGCTGGGGGCCTGGATCCGGGACTCCATGGCGGGCATCGGGACCATGACCTTTTGCGATCCGGCGAGCGGACGCTTCGGGGCGCTGGGTCACGGCATCAACGACGTGGATACCGCCCGGCTCATGCCCATGCAGTCGGGGGCCATCCTGTACTCCCAGGTGTCCGATGTGAAGAAGGGGGCCAAGGGCGCTCCCGGCGAGCTCCACGGCACCTTCCAGGCCAGCCGGGAGCTGGGCGGCCTGGGGGCCAATACCAACAGCGGCGTATTCGGTCAGCTCAGCGACAAAAGCCTGATCGAGGGCCTGAAGCCGCTGCCGGTAGCCCGGCGCGGCGAGGTGAAGCCGGGGCCTGCGGTGATCCGCTCCAATGTGGCCGGGGACCAGGTGGAGGAGTACGCGATAGAGATCACCCGTATCTTTCCCGAAAAAACGGGAGATACCCGCAATTTGATGGTGAAAGTGACCGATGAACGGCTGCTGGAGACCACCGGCGGTATCGTTCAGGGGATGAGCGGCAGCCCCATCATCCAGGACGGCAAGCTCATAGGAGCCGTCACCCACGTCCTGGTCAACCAGCCGGACACCGGCTATGGGATCCTGATTGAAAATATGCTGGAAGCGGCGGGATAGATCAAATGGCAGGGGAAGAAATTCTCCTGCCATTTTTCATTTTGATGTGCCAGGACAGGAAAAGATCAACGAAACTGCCCCTAAACCAACGGTAGAGGACCCTAAACTTCAGGTCGGTTGAGTTATTTTGCGGGCAATGATACAGTATGACCGTAAAAGTCAGCCAATGAAAGGAACTATAGATTATGAAAAAGACGCTCGGTACCATGATCGCAGAACTGAGAAAGCAGCACGGCATGACACAGGTGGAACTGGCAGAGAAGATGGGCGTTACCGACAAGGCCGTATCCAAATGGGAGCGGGATCTGTCCTGCCCGGATATCAACTCCCTTCCGGATCTTGCGGAAATTCTTGGCGTATCCGTCGAAGAATTGATGCAGGTCAAGAAAGCGGCGGATGAACCTGTCAGCAAGGGTCCAGATATCGAGAAGATCGTGCCCAGGGCGGTTGCCATTGCAATGGGAATTGCCGTTACAGCTCTGACGGTCCTCGATGCACTGGATGCAAAGTCTGGCATGGTCATGTTGGGGATTGGCCTTGCTTGCGTCGGGATCTCTTTGATGAGCGACAAAACGTAATGCTGCATAACGCGCCGTATGTTCAGGAGCGCATGGCGCTCCGGCGGCTTAAAATGGTTGCCCCAGTGCCCGTCACTCGTGATAGGGCGGGCGGTACAGCGAGATTTGTACCGCCCGCTTTTTTTGTGCTATAATATAAAAAATGGCCGGTACCGGCCTGATCTGCGGAAGGAGCAGCTGCATGACACAGACAAACAAACAGAGTCTCAGTTCGTTTTCCTTACATATCCTGGCCATGGCGCTCATGCTGTGCGACCACCTGTGGGCCACCATGTTTCCCGCTCAGGAGTGGATGACCTGCCTTGGCAGAGTGGCGTTTCCCCTGTTTGCCTTCATGATCGTCGAAGGATATGTTCATACATCGAACGTGCGCAGATATATGGGCCGGATGCTCATATTCGCAGTGCTCTCCGAGATCCCCTTCGACCTGATCTATGGAAGCTCCGTATTCTATCCGTTCCACCAAAACGTCCTGTGGACCTTCCTGATCGCGCTGGCCCTGATCCGGGGGCTTGATACGGTCAGAAAGAAAGGAAAGCGGTGGCAGTTTATTCTGGCTGCGGTAGCCGCCGCTTTGGCAGGCTATGTGCTGGGGTCGGTCACAATGGTGGACTACTTCGGCGCCGGCGTATTGACGGTGCTGGTATTTTACCTGTTCCGCGGGAGAAGCTGGGTGAGCTTTTTTGGACAACTCCTGTGTTTGGCGATCTTGCACATCGGCCTGCTGGGCAGTTACTATTATCCCCTGGTGATCGGGGGCTGTGAGATCAAAATCGTGCAGCAGGGATTTGCGCTGCTGGCCCTCATCCCCATCTGGCTCTACCGGGGAAGGCAGGGGCACCACAGTAAGGCCTTCCAGTACGCCTGCTATGGCTTTTACCCGGTCCATCTGCTGCTGCTGTACGGAATCTGGCAATGGACGGCATAAATCGATGTTTTTCGCCTGTTTTCCGCAAAAAGTCGAACGAAGTCGAAGAGAAATATCCAGAAAATGACAAACAAAGTCTTGCGTTTGCTGTCTGATTATGGTAAATTGTAGCCAACCGGTAAAGAGACCTGGCCAGTCGCAAATGTAGAGCAGGGGGAGCCTGCTGGAAAGGATGTCAAGATTGGAACGGAGAATCAAGGTTCTGGTAGCGGACGCCGGCGAGGAATTTCGCCGCATCCTGGTGGAGCAGCTGAAGTCGGAAGCCGGGATCGAGGTAGTGGGTGCCACAGGGGACGGAGAGGAGGCGCTGCGCCTGGCAGAGAGCGCCTGCCCTGACGTGCTGGTGATGGACCTGGTACTTGCCCGGATGGACGGGGTGGAGGTCCTGCTGGAGCTGGCCAAACGGCCCCAGCGGCCCCGGGTCCTGGTGCTCTCCGGTTTTGCAAGGGGAAGCGTAGCCGAGCTGGCTGTCAAAACGGGCGCGGATTACTATATGCTCAAGCCCTGCCGGCTTACAGCGGTGGCTGAGCGGGTGCGCCAGCTGGCCGCCCTGGGCGACCAGGAGGCCCAGACCGGTGAGGAGGAGCGGGACCAGAAGCTGGAGAGCGTGGTCACCGCCATCATCCACGAGATCGGCGTGCCCGCCCACATCAAGGGCTATCAGTATCTGCGGGAAGCCATCCTCATCGCCGTGGGGGATATCGACGTGATCAACGCGGTCACCAAGGTCCTCTATCCGGAGGTGGCCAAGCGCTTCGGGACCACCGCTTCCCGGGTGGAGCGGGCCATCCGCCACGCCATCGAGGTGGCCTGGGACCGGGGCGACCTGGAGACGCTGCAAAAGTATTTTGGTTACACGGTCTCCAACGCCAAGGGAAAGCCCACCAATTCGGAGTTTATTGCCATGATCGCAGACCGGCTTCAGCTGCAGCAGAAGGAGCGATGAGGGAACATACGCGCCCGGCGGGGGAACGCCCCAGGCCGGGCGCTGTTTTTCCTGTTCAGGACGGGAAAAAAGGAGTATAACATAGGGGGGCGCCGGAGAGAGACGGACCGGCGGCCCGTAAGGAGGCTTATCAATGCTGGAGCAACAGCTGCACCTGGCCCGGATCGAGGAGACGGACCTGGAGGACCTGACGGTAGAGGGGGAGCAACTGACCGGGCTGGACCTGTCCCGGTTGGAATATACCCGTGTGCGGTTTCGGAAATGCCGGTTCGAGCGGTGTGATTTTTCCCGTGCCGCCTTCTATGAGGTGGAGTTTGAGGACTGCGATTTTTCCAACTGCGGATTTTTGGACACGGTGTGGAACCGGTGTATCATCACCGGCTGCAAAGGCGATGGAGGCAAATTTATCTCCAGCCACTGGCGGGACTGCACCGTCAAGGACAGCGCATTCCGCTATGGAAACTTTTCCAAATCCCTGTGGACCCGCAGCAGCGTGACCGGCTGCGACCTGCGGGAGGCGTCCCTGGCAGAGGCCAGGCTGGGGGGCATGGACCCCCACCGGACCAATTTTCAGGGAGTGGACTTCTTCCGCACCCCTCTGAAGGACGTGGATCTGTCCGACTGCCAGATCCAGGGTATCACGGTGTCGGAGAGCCTGCAGGAGCTGCGGGGAGTGTGTATCAATCCCGGTCAGGCGGTGGATCTGGTGCCCCTGATGGGGGTCAGACTGCTCTGACGGAGGAGACTGACGGCAGAAGACAGGCATGGACGGCCCGGTTTCCGCATACCACTGGGACAAGGGGGTGCGGATATGTCGGGACTGGAGCGGTTGGCCGACCTGATCTGGGACCCGTGGCTGCTGGGCCTGTTCCTGGCCACGGGTCTGTATCTGTCGGTGCGGACCGGCTTTTTTCAGGTGTTTCACTGCCGCCTGTGGCTCAGGACCACGGTGGGGGCGCTGCGCCGGCGGCGGGAGGGAACGGAACAGGGGCTGACCCGGCTCCAGGCCATGTCTACCGCCCTGGCTGCCACCATCGGCACCGGCTCCATCGCCGGGGTGGCTACCGCCATCTTTTATGGCGGGCCGGGGGCGGTATTCTGGATGTGGGTGTCCGCCTTTTTGGGTATGATGACCGGTTATGTGGAAAAGACCCTGGCCGTGCGCTACCGGGAGAAGGACGGACAGGGCCGCTGGCAGGGGGGACCCATGTGCTACATGGAGCAGGGGCTGGGCAGCCGCGCCCTGGCTACCCTCTTTTCCCTGTGCTGCGTGGCCGCCTCTCTGGGGGGCGGCAACATGGTGCAGGCCAACTCCATCGCCGCCGCGCTGGAGGCCAGCCTGGGCTGGGACCGGCTGGCGGTGGGGCTGGCCGTGGCCCTGATCACCGGGGCGGTCATCGTGGGGGGCATTGGGCGCATCGGGAGGGTGAGCGAGACCCTGGTGCCCTGCATGGCCCTGCTCTTTGTGGGAGGCGGGGTAGCGGTGCTGGTCTGCCGGGCCGATGCCCTGCCCGGCGCGCTGGAGCAGATCCTGCGGGGGGCGCTGACCCCCAAAGCGGCCCTGGGGGGCGGCGCGGGATACGGCATGGCCGCCGCCCTGCGCTACGGCGTGGCCCGGGGGGTGTTCACCAACGAGGCGGGCATGGGGGCCTCAGCCATTGCCCACGCCGCCGCTGATACCAGGGAACCGGCGGAACAGGGAATGTGGGGGATCTTTGAGGTGTTTGTGGCCACCCTGGTGGTGTGCTCCATCACCGCGCTGGTCATCCTCACCACCGGCGTCTATCAGCCGGAGACGGCGCTGTCCGCCATCGCCTCCGGAACGGTGGCCCCCTACATGCTGGGGGCGCCCCTGTCCGCCGCCGGATTTTCCGCTGTGTTCGGACCGGCGGGGGAGATCTTCGTCTCGGTGTGTCTGCTGCTGTTCGCCTTCACGTCCCTGCTGGGGTGCTGCTACTATGGGGAGCGGGGGCTGGAATATCTCAGCGGCTCCAACCGCTGGCGGGGGATCTACCGGCTGGTGTTCCTGTGGGCCCTGGTATGGGGCAGTGTGGCGGATGTAACATCGGTGTGGCAGTTGGCGGATATCTTCAATGGCCTGATGGCCCTGCCCAATCTGTGCACGCTGCTGCTCCTCTCTCCGGAGGCGATTGCCCTGCTGGACCGGTGGCGGCGGACGCAGCCGGAGCGATAACGAACAAAAACCGAGGGCCTGCCGCATGGCAGGCCCTCGGTTTTTGAATTGAGATCAGTTGGCCGGGACAGGGGTCTCGGTGGGTGCGGGCTCCTCGGCGGCCGGGGAGGCCGACGGGGCGGGCGCGGGGGTGTCCGCAGGGGCCGCCGCGGGGGTGTTTTCGGGGGCGGGCTGGGTGGCTGCGTTCAGCGTGACGGTGGAGCTGTCCAGAATGGAGTTGTCCTGGCCCTCCACAGGGGCGGCATGGTGGATGGTGACGGAGTCGCCCGCATTGAGGATGACGGCCAGAGGGTTGGAAGCGGCGGACAGGCTGTAGTAGGTGTCCTCGCCCTTCAGCCGGATGAAGTAATAGGAGTTCCCGTCCATCACGGCGGAGCGGATGTCGTCAATGACGCCGCTGGCCTCGGTCTGGGGAATGACCTCCCCCTGGGTGATGCCGCTCTCCCGCAGCATGCGGACATACTCCTGCTCACACTGGGGCACCGTGGTGCCGGTGGCCACGATCTGGTACTGGGTGGCGTTGACCATGGCGTACATCTTCACCAGATTGCCCTGGTCTTTCAGCGGGATAAAGTAGGTGGGCTGTCCGTCCACGTTGAGCAGCAGGGGGAAGGTGGCGATATACCCCAGGTCCTGTACCTCGCCCTGGGCGGAGATCTGAGCGGAACGCTCGGTGGCGCCGGGGGCGGAGTAGAACGTGGTCTCCTTGGTACGCTGGTTGGACAGCAGGAAGCCCAGGTTGGACTGGTCGGCGTTGGCGGAGGTGACGCCGGTGTACATATACACGTCGTCGTTGAGGGCGATATAGTTGGAGTCGGCGGTGGTCACCGTCACATCCCGCTGGCCGAAGATGGAGTTGATAAAGCCGTTGACCAGGGTGCCGTGGTAATCATACTGCTCCATGATAAGCCCGGGTGTAAAGACGTTGTCCACCCAGCTGGGGATGTCGGCCAGCTCGTAGTAGGTGCTCTCGCCGGTGATGGCGTCCACCAGGACGGCGCCCTGGATATCCTGGCCGCCGAACAGACCGATGGTCTTGACGATGCGGGGGGCGATCCAGTAGGGGCGGCCCTCCTCGTTGATCTCAAACTGGGGGGTGCCGAACATAAAGGTGGGATACTGGAAGCGCAGGTGACGGAGGATATTGCGGTTGAGGGGCTCGGAGAAGGAGTACTTCATGCCCTCGCTGAGCCGCACCACCTGGGCCTCCTGAGTGACCATGTCCACAATGACGTAGGCGGGCAGGCCCTGGGAGCGGTTGGTAAACCACTTGATCAGGTCGGCGTAGGCGATGGGGGCCACCCGGACGGGCCGGCCCTGATAGTTGATCTGGGTGGAGTCGGCGGAGTAGTCGAACTGGCTGACCATGTCGCTGAGGGTACCCATCTGGCGGTCGCCCAGGTACTCGGCGCTGGCCTCGTCCAGAGTGGGGATCTTGTCGAAGGAGATCTGGCTGATATCCTCGGTGAATTTACCGGTCTCCACGGTCAGCAGGTCCCGATAGGCCGCCGCCCGGAAGATGGGCAGAGAGATCAGGCTGCCCACCAGGGCCACCGCGATGAGGGCCAGGAAGAGGATGCCCACCGGCAGGCAGCGGGCCTTGATGAACTGGAGGAACTCTCTGGGGCCGCCGCCGCCGTGGACCAGGTCCATACCGGAGGTGACCAGGGCACAGAGCACATAGACGACGCACAGGACGCCCACAAAGGTGTAGAAGTCACTGGCCTGCAGGTTGATGGGGGGGAGGGCTACATAAAAGTAAAGAAGCCCGACGACAGCGGTGATGAGCAGACAGACGAGCATCTTGCCGCCTTTGCTTTTCGGACCGCGGGCTTTTTTGGACGGTTGCTGTTCCATGAGCATGTCTCCTTTAGGCAGATTATACATTTTTTGCAGGGATGGAATGGCCCTGATAAGGGTAGTATAGCCTAAAGTGGAGGAAAAGGCAACCAAACCGGCGTGAAATTTGCAGAAAAGCTCACTGGGAGGCTTGCCGGAAGCGAGGACGGTTCCCGTCGAAAGTTCGTGCAAAATTCCATTGACGGCGCACTTTACATCCGATATACTTAATCAGGATATTGCAGAAAATCAGAAATTAAATTGTAAAAAGAGGAGAAAAGACGTGGGAGAGATGAGCATCCTTCTGGGGCTGTTGGGCGGCCTTGCCCTGTTCCTCTACGGTATGCAAATGATGAGCTCCGGCCTGGAGGCCGCAGCGGGCAACCGTATGAAGCGCATCCTTGAGCGACTGACATCCAACCGATTCCTGGGCGTACTGGTGGGCGCGGTGATCACCGCGGTGATCCAGTCCTCCTCCGCTACCACAGTCATGGTGGTGGGTTTTGTAAATTCCGGCATGATGACCCTGCGGCAGGCTGTTTGGATCATCATGGGGGCCAATATCGGTACCACCATTACCGGGCAGCTCATTGCCCTGGATGTGGGCGCGCTGGCTCCGCTGTTCGCCTTTGTGGGCGTGGCCATGGTGGTGTTCCTGAAAAAGCCTCAGATCCATCACTATGGCAACATTCTGGCCGGCCTGGGCGTGCTCTTCATCGGCATGGAGATGATGAGCTCCGCGATGGAGCCCCTGCGGGAGTGGCCTGCCTTTGTCAACATTGTCAGCACCTTCTCCAATCCCCTGATTGGCATTCTGGTGGGCGCCCTCTTTACGGCGCTGATCCAGTCCTCCTCCGCATCGGTGGGTATCCTCCAGGCTCTGGCCGTCAGCGGGGTCATCGGCCTTGACAGCGCAGTGTATGTGCTCTTTGGCCAGAATATCGGCACATGCATCACGGCTGTACTGGCCTCTGTCGGCACCAGCCGCAACGCCAAGCGTACCACGGTGATCCACCTGATGTTCAACCTGTTTGGTACGATTCTTTTCACTGCTATTTGTATCCTGACTCCGCTGACCGACCTGATGGTGAGCCTGACCCCCGGCCGGCCGGAGGCCCAGATCGCCAATATGCACACCCTGTTCAACATCGTTACCACGCTGTTGCTGCTGCCCTTCGGAAACGGGCTGGTGAAGCTGGCCATGCGGATCCTGCCCGACCGGCGGGAGAGCGGCGAGGAGGGCATGCACCTGGCCTTCCTGATGACCAACCCCACCCACACCAAGCAGGAGCACCCCATCGGCTTTTCCGCCATGTATATCACCCAGCTGCGGCAGGAGCTGAACCGGATGCTGGGTATGGCCCGGGATAATATCGCTACCTCCTTCCAGGCGGTGCTGGATGTGGACCCCAAGAAGATGGAGGGGGCCGAGGCCACCGAGGACTATCTGGACTACCTGAACAAGGAGATCTCCCAGTACATTTCCCAGGTGATCGTCCACGAGACCAACGAGCAGGATTCTACTGCCGTCAGCGCCTACTTCAAGATCACCGGCAACATCGAGCGCATTGGCGACCACGCCATGAACATCTGCGAATATACCCAGATGATGCACGACAAGCAGATCCACTTCTCTGAGGAGGCCCGCGGGGAGCTCCAGAAGATGGAGCAGGTGAGTCTGGAGGCCATGGACCTGCTCCAGCAGGGGGTCACCGATCCCACGGAATGGCTGAGCCAGGTGGCCGCTCTGGAGCAGCGGATCGACGATATGACCGAGAAGTACCGCCGCAACCAGCTGGAGCGGATGCGCCGGGGCTCCTGCTCTGACGAGGCCTGCATCATCTTCTCCGAGCTGCTCACCGACTTTGAACGCATTGGTGACCACGCCCTGAACATTGCCCAGGAGCGAGCCTCCATTTCCGCCGAGGCCACCGGCGTCTGAGCCAACGGAACTCTGCCCTTTTGCCCTGTTGATAAAAGCATCCGGAATTGCCAATGTGGCAGTTCCGGATGCTTTTTGTTTTCAGATGGGTCACCGGGCCAGCATTTCCCGCAGGACCTGGTGGACCACCGCCGGGGCGGCCTGGCCCTTGAGCTGCCGCATGACCTGGCCTACTAAGAAGCCCAGAGCCTTCTCCTTGCCGGCTTTGAAGTCGGCCACCGACTTCTGGTTGTCGGAGAGCACCTGCTCTGCCACAGCGGCCACCAGCCCGGCGTCGGACACCTGGGCCAGACCGTGGGCCGCCACATAGGCGTCCACGTCGCCGTCGTCGGCAAAGACGGCCTCCAGGACCTTGACGGCGGTGTTGCGGTTGAGTCTGCCCGCCTGGACCAGAGCGATGAGCCTGGCCAGCGTGGGGGGCGTCAGGCGCATATCTTTGGCCTCCAGGCCGTGGGCGGACAGCTGGCCCAGCACCGGACCCATGACCCAGTTGGCGGCCTGCTTGGGGTCGGCCCCCAGGGCCACCACTTCCTCAAAGAAGTCGGCCAGAGCCTTTTGACTGGTGATGGTCTCGGCGTCATAGGCGGGCAGGCCCCAGCCGGCCTGATAGCGGGCCTGCCTGGCCTCCGCCAGCTCGGGCTGAGCCGCCCGCAGCCCTTCGATGTAATCCGCCGACAGCTCCAGGGGCGGCAGGTCCGGCTCGGGGAAGTAGCGGTAGTCCTGGGCGTTTTCCTTGGAGCGCATGGCGTAGGACGCGTCCCGATCCTCGTCCCACCGGCGGGTCTCCTGGACCACCTGCCCGCCCTCCTTGATGAGCGCGATCTGCCGCCGGGCCTCGTAGGCGATGGCCCGGGAGATGGCCCTGAAGGAGCTGAGGTTCTTCATTTCGGTGCGGGTGCCGAACGGGGCGGAACCGGCGGGCCGCACCGACAGATTCACATCGCACCGCAGAGAGCCCTCCTGCATCTTGCAGTCGGACACGCCCAGGTATTGCAGGGTGGAGCGCAGCTTCTCCAGGTAGGCGATGACCTCCTCTGCCGAGCGGAAGTCGGGCTCGGTGACGATTTCAATGAGGGGCACGCCGCAGCGGTTGTGATCCACCCGCGTCTGACCCAGCTCGGGGTCGTGGATCAGCTTGCCCGCGTCCTCCTCCATGTGCAGCTCGTGGATGCGGATGGTCTTGCCGCCGCCGATGTCCACCGCGCCGTCATGGCAGATGGGCAGATAGAGCTGGGAGATCTGATAGGCCTTGGGCAGGTCGGGGTAGAAGTAGTTCTTCCGGTCAAAATGGCTGGCCCGGCTGATCTCGCAGTTCAGGGCCAGACCGGTTTTTACCGCAAATTCCAGCACCTTTTCGTTGAGGACCGGCAGGGTGCCCGGCATACCGGTACACACCGGGCAGCAGTGGGTGTTGGGCGGGCCGCCGAATTGGGTGGTGCAGGAGCAGAAGATCTTGGTCCTGGTGGCCAGCTCCACATGGGTCTCCAGACCGATCACCGTTTCCCAGGTCATTGGGCGTCGCCTCCTTTGGGTGCTTTCTTGTGCCAGCCGGTCTCCTGCTGGAAGGCGTGGGCGGCGTTGAGCACCGCACCGTCTCCCAGGGCGGGACCGATGAGCTGGGCGCCGATGGGCATGCCCTTGCCGTCGAAGCCGCAGGGCATGGACAGGGCGGGCAGGCCCGCCAGGTTGGCCGGCACGGTATAACTGTCGCTGAGGTACATCTTCAGCGGATCGGTGAGGCTCTCCCCCAGCCTGGGGGCGGTGGCGGGGGACACCGGGGTGAGCAGCAGATCGTACCTGGCAAAGGCTTCGTCAAAGGCCTTCTGGATGATCGCCTTCACCTGGAGGGCCTTTTTGTAGTAGGCGTCGTAGTAGCCGGAGGACAGCACGAAGGTGCCCAGCAGGATGCGCCGCTTTACCTCGGTGCCGAAGCCCTGGGTGCGGGTCTTGCAGTAGAGGTCGGTGAGATCCTCATAGTCCTCCGCCCGCCAGCCGTATTTCACCCCGTCGAACCGGGACAGGTTGGAGGAGGCCTCGGCGCAGGCGATGATATAGTAGGCCGGTACAGCGTATTGCAGGCTCGGCAGGGCGAATTCCTCCACCGCTGCCCCCCGGGCTTTCAGGACCTGGGCGGCGGCCAATACCGCGGTCCGGACCTCAGGGTCCAGACCCTCGCCGAAGCAGTCCGCCGGCAGACCGATCTTTTTCCCCCTCAGGTCGCCGGTCAGGGAGGAGAGCAGCCCCCCGGCGGGGACGTCCAGGCTGGTGGCGTCCCGGCGGTCTCTGCCCTGGATCAGGTCCAGCACTGCCGCGCAGTCGGCGGCGGACCGGGCGATGGGGCCCAGCTGGTCCAGGGAGGAGGCATAGGCGATAAGGCCGTACCGGGACACGGTGCCGTAGGTGGGCTTCATGCCGGTGACGCCGCAGCAGGCGGCGGGCTGACGGATGGAGCCGCCGGTATCCGAGCCGATGGCATACCAGATCTCCCTGGCCGCTACCGCCGCCGCCGGGCCGCCGGAGGAGCCGCCGGCCGACCGGGTCAGATCCCAGGGATTTTTCACCGGGCCGCGGCAGGAGGTCTCGGAGGTGGAGCCCATGGCGAACTCATCCATGTTCAGCTTGCCCATGGACACCGCCCCGGCGGCGGACAGGCGCTCCACCACCGTGGCGTCGTAGCAGGGGACAAAGCCCTCCAGGAGCCTGGAGGCACAGGTGGTGGGCGTCCCCCTGGTGCAGATGTTGTCCTTATAGGCCATGGGCACCCCGGCCAGGGGGGAGGCGGACCGGCCGGACGACGGGGGGGCGGGGTGTGCCACCGTGATGAAGGCGTTGTTGTCCGGCTGGGCGGCGCGGATGCGGGAGAGGGCGGTCTCCGCCGCCTCCTGCTGCGTTACCTCGCCGGTGCGGAGCAGTTGGCCCAGCTCCAGGGCAGTCCGTTCATACAGCTGCATTTCGGCCACCTCACTCCACCGTCCTGGGGACCAGGAAGGTCTCTCCGTCCCCGGCGGGGGCCCCCGCCAGCAGGGCCTCCCGCTCGAAGGACGGAGCCACCTCGTCAGGGCGCAGCACATTTTTCAGGGGAAAGCAATGGCTTAAAGGCTCCACATCGGTGGTGTCCAGGGCGCCCAGTACATCCATATAGGCCACGATGCGCTCCAGCTCCGCCGCCATGGCGGTTTTCTCCTCCGCGGGCAGCCGGAGCCGGGAGAGGCGGGAGATGTGGTCGACCATCTCTTCAGTGATTTTCATGGGGGCCTCCTTAGATCTGTGTTTGGGACGGCGGACAGAGGGGCCGCCGCCATGTGGGTTTTCTAAAGGATACCACATCGGCGGCGGGCTTTCCATCCCGGAATAGCCCGTTTGAAGGGCTGAACAGCTGCGTGGGGCGGGAAAAACGCTCTGGTCAAAGGGCGGCGGTCTGTGTTACAATGGGGAAAACCGGCGAAGAAAGGGGGAAGGACGGCGTGAAAAACTGGGACCAGCTCTATGCGGAATGTATGGAGTGCCGCAGATGCGCCCTGGCGGATACCCGGCACAACGTGGTGTTTGGCGAGGGGGCCCGGGACGCGGAGGTCATGTTCATCGGCGAGGGGCCCGGCGAGCAGGAGGATCTGACCGGCCGCCCCTTTGTGGGCCGGGCGGGGCAGCTGCTGGACGATATGCTCACCATGATCGACCTGAGCCGGGACAGGGTGTTTATCGGCAACATGGTCAAGTGCCGCCCGCCGGGCAACCGGGATCCGCTGAACATCGAGCAGGAGGCCTGCATCGGCTACCTGCGCAACCAGGTGGCGCTCATCCGGCCCAAGATCATCGTCTGCCTGGGGCGCATCGCCGCCATCCGGCTGATGAGGGACGACTTTAAGATCACCCGGGAGCATGGACAGTGGATGGAGAAGGCCGGAGTCTGGATGATGGCCATGTTCCACCCCTCCGCCCTGCTGCGGGATCCCTCCAAGCGGCCGGAGAGCTTTGTGGACCTGAAGACTCTCCAGGCCAAGATCCGGGAGACCTGCACCCACACCTACGACTGAAAAACAGGACCTGCTGTTGGCAGGTCCTGTTTTTTATGTGTCAAATTCCAGGTAGTAGAGCGTGTCGCTGTCCGAATCGTAGCAGGCAAAGATATAGTTCTGAGAGGGGCGGTCAAACAGGCTGCCCTCCCTGTCGGGCTGTTGGTCCGACAGGTACCACCAGCCCTCCTCCGGCACCGGCCAGCCCGCCATGCCGGCCCCGCCGCCCCAGAGAAAGTCCTCCATCTTCTGGTCCATGGGAAAGGGGTTCCAGAGACCGTTGGGGTGGCTGGATACCGCCGCTTCCACCGATTCGCCGTCTTCCGGGGAAAAGGTCAGCTCCATGTGGAGCAGGCCGTCCCCGTGGAAGCCGCCGTGGTCGTCGGCGGAAGTGAAGCTCCGGCACGGGGGCAGGGCCAGGTCCAGCTGATGGGCGGCGTAATCCGGCCGGTCGGCCCCGCCGCAGCCGGTCAGCAGGAGCAGCAATAGCACGGAAAGGATGCGGATCATCCGGCGTTCCCTCCCAGATGCAGGCGCACCAGGGCGCCGCCGTTGAGCAGAAGGCTCACCGCCGTCAGGGTCACAGCGGCCAGCAGCAGGGTGTCGCTGGTGTCCAGCAGGGAGGACCAGTCCTGGCACTGAACGCCGCCATAGAAGTAGGCGCAGGCCAGCAGCAGGGCCAGGGCGCAGCAGGCCAGGCTGTACACGCAGAAACGCTCCCTTCTGCGGACCAGCGCGGCCAACCCCAACCACCAGGACAGCAGCCCCAGGCCAAGCGCGCCCAGCAGGATCATAGCGACCAATACCGCCATGGCTCACTCCTCCTCCGCTACGTATTCCAGAATGTCCCCGGGCTGGCAGTCCAGGGCCTTGCAGATGGCCTCCAGAGTGGTGAAGCGCACCGCCCGGGCGTGGTTATTTTTCAGAATGGACAGGTTGGCCAGGGTGATATCCACCTTGGCGGACAGCTCGTTGAGACTCATCTTCCGCCTGGCCATCATCACGTCCAGATTCACAACGATGGGCATGGAAACACCTCCTCAGATGGTCAGGTCGTTTTCCGCTTTCATCTCCGCCGCCTGGCGGAAGAGGGCGGACATGACCAGGCAGAGCAGCCCGCCCAGGAAGAACAGGGGGACGAAGAGGGCGCAGTAGCTGGCCAGAGGCACAGGAGACCGGAGGAACCAGATCCCCCACAGCACCCGGATCAGGGCAAAGAGCGCGATGCCGAAGCAGCAGACCGCGGCCCGCTGGAGATTCCTGCTGTTTTCCGTACAGAAAGGCGTGCCCCGCAGGATGGTGTCCAGCACCTTTCGCCCCTGCCACAGGATGATGGCGGTACACACGCCGCACAGCAGCAGGAACAGGGTGAGCACGACGGCATAACTGCCCTCCAGCCAGATCCGGGGCAGGTACTGCCAGCATACCGCCAGAAAGAGCAGCGGCAGGGGCATGCCGGTGTTCTCCAGGGCGGACAGCGGCCCGTTTACCGCGATGCCGACCAGCCCCGGTACCAGCAGCAGGGCGATGAGGTTGCACACAAAGGTGATGGTCACCAGTATTTTCAATACATGGGCCAACTTCTGAACTCCGGTTCGCTCCATAGCGATCCCTCCTTTGCTGCCACTATACCACCGTGAAAACCGTTTGTCAATGTATTTTTATTGTTTATCAATATAAACGGATGGGGAGAAGGGCGTGACAGAGCGGGGACAGCGGGAGACTGCGGGCGGGAGGGGCGGCGAGATGGTTTTCCTTGCATTGGCGCTGCGTTTCTAGTATAATGTTCTGGATTATGGAGCGGCAGACGCCGCCGGGATATGATATGAGGAAGTGCAGTCAATGAAGTACGATTTTGCCGCCATTGAACCCAAGTGGCAGAAAAAATGGGCGGAAGAGCAGACCTTCCGCTGCGAAAACCACAGCGACAAGCCCAAGTTTTACGGCCTGGTGGAGTTCCCCTATCCCTCCGGACAGGGCCTGCACGTGGGCCATACCCGCCCCTACACCGCCATGGACGTGGTGGCCCGCAAGCGCCGGATGGACGGCTACAATGTGCTCTTCCCCATGGGCTATGACGCCTTCGGCCTGCCCACGGAGAACTATGCCATCAAGAACCACATCCACCCCGCCAAGGTGACCCACGACAACATTGCCAACTTCACCAAGCAGCTCCACATGCTGGGCTACTCCTTCGACTGGGACCGGGTCATCAACACCACCGACCCGGATTACTACAAGTGGACCCAGTGGATCTTCCTCCAGCTGTGGAAGAAGGGTCTGGCCTATAAGACCACCATGCCCGTGAACTGGTGCACCTCCTGTAAGTGCGTGCTGGCCAACGAGGAAGTGGTGGAGGGCGTGTGCGAGCGCTGCGGCTCCCCCGTCATCCGCAAGGAGAAGAGCCAGTGGATGCTCAAGATCACCGAGTATGCCCAGCGGCTCATTGACGATCTGGACGACCTGGATTTCATCGAGCGGGTCAAGACCCAGCAGAAGAACTGGATCGGCCGCTCCACCGGCGCCGAGGTCACTTTCAAGGCCACCACCGGCGAGGACATCGTGGTGTTCACCACCCGGCCCGACACCCTCTTCGGCGCCACCTATATGGTCCTCTCTCCCGAGCACGCCCTGGTACGGGGCTGGCTGGAGAGCGGCAAGCTGGCCAACGCCGACGAGGTGAAGGCGTATCAGGCCGCCGCCGCCTCCAAGTCCGACCTGGAGCGCACCGAGCTGAACAAGGAAAAGACCGGCGTGTGCCTGGACGGCGTCCGGGGCGTCAACCCGGTCAACGGCAAGGAGATCCCCATCTTCATCTCCGACTACGTCCTGTCCACCTACGGCACCGGCGCCATCATGGCCGTCCCCGCCCACGACGACCGGGACTGGGAGTTTGCCAAGAAGTTCGGCTGCGAGATCATTGAGGTGGTCTCCGGCGGCGAGGACGTGCAGCAGGCCGCCTTCACCGCCAAGGACGAGACCGGTATCCTGGTCAACTCCGATTTCCTCAACGGCCTCACCGTGAAGGACGCCATCCCCGTCATCACCAAGTGGCTGGAGGAGAAGGGCATCGGCGCGGCCAAGGTCAATTACAAGCTCCGCGACTGGGTGTTCTCCCGTCAGCGCTACTGGGGCGAGCCTATCCCCATGGTGTACTGCGAGAAGTGCGGCTGGCAGCCCCTCAGCGAGGACCAGCTGCCCCTGCTGCTGCCCGACGTGGACTCCTACGAGCCCACCGACGACGGTGAGTCCCCCCTGTCCAAGATGACCGACTGGGTCAACACCACCTGCCCCCACTGCGGCGGTCCCGCCAAGCGGGAGACCGACACCATGCCCCAGTGGGCCGGCTCCTCCTGGTACTTCCTGCGCTATATGGACCCCCACAACGACAAGGCCCTGGCCTCCAAGGAGGCGCTGGAGTACTGGAGCCCGGTGGACTGGTACAACGGCGGCATGGAGCACACCACCCTGCACCTGCTGTACAGCCGGTTCTGGCACAAGTTCCTCTACGACATCGGCGTGGTGCCCACCAAGGAGCCCTACAAGAAGCGCACCTCCCACGGCATGATCCTGGGCGAGGGCGGCGAGAAGATGTCCAAGAGCCGGGGCAACGTGGTCAACCCCAACGACGTGGTGGCCCAGTACGGCGCGGACACCATGCGCACCTATATCATGTTCATCGGCGACTTTGAGAAGGCCGCCTCCTGGAGCGACAACGCCGTCAAGGGCTGCAAGCGCTTCCTGGACCGGGTGTGGAACCTGGCGGAAAACCTGACCGATTCCATGGACTACACCCCCGCCAACGAGAGCGGCGTCCACAAGACCATCAAAAAGGTGGCCGACGACATCGAGGCCATGAAGTTCAACACCGCCATTGCCGCCCTCATGGCTCTGGTCAACGACTTCTATGCCAACGGCTGCTCCAAGGGCGACTACAAGACCCTGCTGCTGATGCTCTCTCCCTTCGCGCCCCACATGGTGGAGGAGCTGTGGGAGACCCTGGGCTTCAACGCCGGCGGCATGGCCTGCCAGCAGGCGTGGCCCGCCTATGACGAGAGCAAGACCGTGGCTGCCGAGGTGCAGATGGCGGTCCAGGTGTGCGGCAAGCTGCGCGCCACCATCACTGTGCCTGTGGACAGCGATGAGGCCGCCGTGGTGGCCGCCGCGCTGGCCGACCCCAAGGTGCAGAAGTTCACCGAGGGCAAGAACCTGGTCAAGACCATCCTGGTGCCCAATAAGCTGGTCAACCTCATCGCCAAGTAAGATGCGGGGGGTACACCATATTTCCCTCAAGGCCAAGGGCGCGGCTGCGTTTGAAGGCGTGCTGGCCTTTTACAGGGACGTGCTGGGCTGTCCCCTGGTCCGCCGCTGGGGCGAGGGGGAGAGCCAGGGCGCTATGCTGGACCTGGGCAACACCCTGCTGGAGGTCATGGCCAACGGCAAGGCGGAGGAAAAGGGTCTCTTTGCCCATATCGCCTTTGCCGCCGACGACGTGGACGGCATGGCCCGCCGGGTCCGGGAGGCCGGGTATCCGGTCTTTCTGGGGCCGGAGGACAAAAATCTGGGCGGGGATTACCCCATCCGGATCGCCTTCTGCACCGGCCCGGCCGGGGAGGAGATCGAGTTTTTCCAGGAACGGTAACAATACCACAGGGGAAATCGAAATCCGCTCTTGACATTTGCCTGCGGATAGCATACAATGATTCTGTTAAAGCCATATCTATGTGTGGCCCTTTGGCGGTGGAACCCCGCCGCTTCGGAGGGAGGGGAAGTCAATGTCGGAAGTCCATGTGAAGGACGGCGAGTCCTTGGAGAACGCGCTGAAGCGTTTCAAGCGCAGCTGTGCCAAGTCTGGTGTTCTGGCCGAGGTTCGCAAGCGTGAGCACTACGAGAGCCCGAGCGTCAAGCGCCGCAAGAAGTCTGAGGCCGCCCGCAAGAACCGCAAGAAGTACTACTAATCCTACAAATCACAGGACCCCGCGCCATCGGCGCGGGGTCCTGTTGTGTTTTCAGCGCCCCGCCAGGATGCCGTCCAGCAGGTCCTCGGTCTGGGGATAGGAGAGCACCCCGTGGCGGATACCGGCCTGACGGGCCACCTGCAGCTTTTTGCGGATGGACCCGGCGTCGTCGAAGAGGACGAAGTGGGCGCCGTTCTCCCGGGACATATAAGTAAAATAGTGGGCGCACAGTTCGGTGGAGAAAAAGACAGAGGGGGAGCGCTCCTCCATTAGACGCCCCAGCGCTTCCGGAGAGAGGGGACGCCCCTGCCCGGCTGGGGAGGGGAGAAAGAAATCCTCCGCCACCCGCTCCACCGCCAGGGTCGTCCGCTGGGGGCCGTACCGCTCCACAGCCTCCTCCAGCCGCTGGCGCAGGGAGCCGCCGGACAGGGCGGAGGAGATCATCACCCGGGCGTGGGGGGAGCAGTCCCCGTAGGCCTCCGGCACATAGAGGGGCCAGCCCCGCTTGTGGGCCAGACCGCCCAGCAGCGTTACGACCTCCGCCAGCAGGGGGATGGGGCGGCCCTCAAAGTCGCACAGGATGCCGTCGTATCCCCGGGCGGCGCACTCCCGCAGGATCTCCTGACAGAAGGGGGCGGCCTCCCCGCGGCCGTCAAAGCCGGCGCAGTCCAGGGCCATCAGGCCGCCCCGGACGGATATGGGCATGTTGGCCCGGAAAAGATGCGGGCCGCCGCCTATCCGGTAGGCCGCGTGGGCCACCGGCAGGCCAAACCGCAGGGCCGCCCGGCTGTGGCCCGGCGGCGCGGTGAGGATAAGTGTGAAATTCGGCTGCATACGAGCTACCCCCTTGTCCAAGTTGTAAGAAGCGTGTATAATCAGCTTGTCGAAAATGCCTTTGGATCCGTTGTGCTGTAGGTTCTTTTCGATAGCCCGTATCATTCTATGCGGGCCAGACGGCAAATAGACGAGGTGAAGCCATGCTGACGGCCCACTGGTCGGGAAAGACCATTTACGACATTGACCCCGCCGCCCTGGCCCGGCGGGGCATCCGGCTGCTGCTGGCCGACCTGGACAACACCCTGGTGCCCTATGGGGTGCCGGAGCCCACCCTGCCGGTGCGGGAGTGGACGGCGGCGCTGCGGGAGCGGGGCGTCACCCTGTTTGTGCTGTCCAATAACCGGCATCCCCAGCGGCCGGAGCGGTTCTGTACGGCCCTGGGCGTCCCCTATATCGGCCACGCAGGCAAGCCCAAGGCGGGCTCCTTTTACCGGGCCATGGAGCAGATGGGCTGCACGCCGGAGCAGACCGCCATTGTGGGGGACCAGATCTTTACCGATATCCTGGGCGGCAGCCGTGCCGGAGTGACCACCCTGCTGGTGGAGCCCATCCGGCTGGCGGGCAATCCGGGGCGCTACCTGCGGTATGCCGCCGAGTGGCCCTTCCGCGCCCTGACAAAAAGGAGAGCAAAACCGTTATGAGCGCTATATTCGGCCCCGCGGGCAACGCGGAGTCCTTCCCCTATAAGTCCTCGGTGGACGCCCCCCGGTGGCTGGCCGGGCTGGGCCTGGACTGCTATGAGTACCAGTGCGGCAAGGGGGTCAACGTGGGGGAGGCCACCGCCCGCAAAGTGGGAGAGGCCGCCCGGGCGGCGGGGATCTCGCTGTCCCTCCACGCCCCCTATTTCATCAACCTGGCCAATCCCGATCCGGAGAGCCTGCAAAAGACCATCGGCTATATCACTGCCGCCTGTCAGGCTGCGGACTGGATGGGGGCCACCCGGGTGGTCATCCACTCGGGCGCCCTGATGAAGCGCACCCGGCGGGAGGCTCAGGACATCGCCCTGAAGTCCCTGAAGACGGTGGTGGCCGCCTGTGACGACGCCGGTTTCGGCCACATCGCCCTCTGCCCCGAGACCATGGGCAAGATCAACCAGCTGGGGGACCTGGACGAAGTGCTGGAGCTGTGCACCCTGGAGGGGCGGCTCACCCCCTGCGTGGACTTTGGACACCTGTATGCCCGGTCTCTGGGGGAGCTGGAGGGCCACGAGGCCTGTGTCCGGATGCTGGACCGCATCAAAGAGGTGCTGGGGGAGGAGCGGGCCAGCCGCTTCCACAGCCACTTCTCCAAAATCCAGTTCACCCCCAACGGGGGCGAAAAGATGCACCTGACCTTTGACCAGGAGGAGTTTGGCCCCGACCCGGAGCCGCTGATGGCGGAGGTGGCCCGCCGGGGCTGGAGCCCCACCTTTATCTGCGAAAGCGCAGGAACCCAGGCGGAGGACGCACTGACCATGAAAAAACTGTATCAAAATAGTTTGACGTAAGTTCCTGTGCGCTTTCGCAGGGGCCCCGCAGCGCGGGGCGGCGCATTTGCGCCGTACCAAGCGTTTTGGGCCTTGGCCCAAAACCTTGATGCCGGGCGAATTCATTTCGCCCGAGCAGATAAAAATATGGGGTCCCCGGCGGACCGTGGTCCGCTGGGGTAAAGCGCGGGAACCCAGGCGGAGGACGCACTGACCATGAAAAAACTGTACCAAAATAGTTTGACGTAAGTTCCTGTGCGCTTTCGCAGGGGCCCCGCAGCGCGGGGCGGCGCATTTGCGCCGTACCAAGCGTTTTGGGCCTTGGCCCAAAACCTTGATGCCGGGCGAATTCATTTCGACCGAGCAGATAAGAATATGGGGTCCCCGGCGGACCGTGGTCCGCTGGGGCAAAGCGCGGGAACCCAGGCCGAGGATGCACTGATCATGAAAAAACTGTACCAAGGCGCCCTGTAGGGCGCCGCGGCGCGAGATAGAAAGGAAGTCATTATCATGAATCATCTCAATCAGATCGCGGCCAAGCTGGACCAGTACCAGCTGGATGCCATGCTCATCACCAGTGAGCCCGGCGAGTTTTATGCCATCGGCTTCCACGGCGAGGGCATGATCGTCGTGACCCGGACCGAGAGCCGCTATTTTACCGACTCCCGGTATATCGAGGCTGCGGGCAACCTGGTCACCGGCGCCCACATCACCATGACCGACCGGAACAAGAACTTCATGGTGCTGGCGGAGCAGGCCGTGCAGGAGCTGGGCATCAAGAAGCTGGGCTTTGAGGACGGCTATGTGACCGTGGCGGCTTACAACCAGTACGCCAAGCTGCCCTGCGAGCTGGTGCCCGCACAGGGCCTGCTGGACGGCCTGCGGGCCGCCAAGGACGAGGAAGAGATCGCCCTGATGAAGAAGGCCCAGGACATCACCGACCAGGCCTTTGACGCCATTCTGAAGTTCATCCAGCCCGGCATGACCGAGCAGGAGATCGCCGCTCGGCTCCAGTATGAGATGCTGCTCCGGGGCGCTGAGAAGATGAGCTTTGACCCCATCGTGGTCTCCGGCCCCAACGGCTCCCTGCCCCACGGCATCCCCAGCGAGAAGAAGGTGCAGAAGGGCGAGTTCCTCACCATGGACTTCGGCTGTAAGTTCGGCGGCTACTGCTCCGACATGACCCGCACCATCGCCCTGGGCGAGCCTACTGAGGAGATGCGCAAGGTGTACGACACCGTGCTGAAGGCCCAGCTGGCCGGAATCGCCAAGGCCAAGGCCGGCGTGCCCGGCAAGGAGATCCACACCGCCGCCGCGCAGGTGATCGAGGAGGCCGGCTACGGGGAGTACTTTGGACACGGCTTCGGCCACAGTGTGGGCATCGAGATCCACGAGTCCCCCAACGCCAACGGCCGGGACGAGACCCCCATGCCCGTGGGCGCCGCCGTCTCCGCCGAGCCCGGCATCTATCTGCCCGGCAAGTTCGGCGTGCGCATCGAGGACGTGCTCATCTACACCGAGGAGGGCAATGTGGACATCACCCACTCCCCCAAGGAGCTGATCATTCTTTAAAGCCGGCGTAATTTATGAACGCCCTCGATAGAATGCTTGCAGTGCTGCTAAACGGTTAAGCATGCATGGAAGCTGGATGGAAGAGACTCATGTGTTATGCATTGAGGGATTTTGTGGAGATCCCGGCAGGATTCAAGAGGAAGTTGATCCACCCAGCGACCAAAAGCTCTGCCGGATGCAGAGCGGGGCATATTTTGGAGAAGGGACGTTTCTGTGTCGCTGCTGTTGGCTAATGTTGTTTTTAGAATGACCGAATTTTGCTTTTATATTTTGGGTATTGCCGCCTTTGTGGTATACCTAAAACGCAATGGAATGCGGAAGCGAACCGATTTGGATGCCCCGGATTCTGGGGACGAGGCCCGGGAGCGGCTGGAAGGCTGCGGGGCAAAATCCCTTAAAAAGATGGGACTACCCCTTGCAATGCGGGAAATAATAGGGTAAAATGACTTAGCTGATTATATAAAATACCTTTTGGAGGATGAATTTCAATGCCTACGATTTCTGCCAGTGATTTCCGCAACGGCGTGACCTTTGAGATGGACGGCCAGGTCATGCAGGTCGTCGAGTTCCAGCACGTCAAGCCCGGCAAGGGCGCCGCTTTCGTCCGCACCAAGATGAAGAACGTCATCACCGGCGGCGTGACCGAGACCTCTTTCAACCCCACCGCCAAGTTCGAGCAGGCCTATGTGGAGCGCAAGGACATGGAGTACAGCTACAACGACGGCGACCTGTACTACTTCATGGACCCCGAGACCTACGACCTGGTGCCCATCGGCGCCGAGCTGCTGGGCGACAGCTTCCGCTTCGTGAAGGAGAACATGGTGTGCAAGATCAACTCCTACAAGGGCAAGATCTTCGCCGTGGAGCCCCCCACCTTTGTGGAGCTGGAGGTCAGCGAGACCGATCCCGGCTTCAAGGGCGACACCGCCACCAACGTGACCAAGCCCGCCACCCTGGAGACCGGCGCCGAGATCAAGGTGCCTCTGTTCATCAACCCCGGCGACAAGATCAAGATCGACACCCGTACCGGCGAGTACCTGGAGCGCTGCAAGGGCTAATTTGTGCCTGAATGGCGGTAGACGCTGTTGGTATCGCGGGTGTCGATGGGGCCCCGCAAAGCGGGGCGTACATCAGCACGTACAAGCATTTTGCCGTAGGCAAAATCTTGCCGCAGGGCGAATTTACTTCGCCCGCGGAAGTGAAAAGGGTCCCTGGACAAATCGGAGATTTGGCCGGGCCACCCGTACCGGCGAGTACCTGGAGCGCTGCAAGGGCTAATCAATGTCCAGGGGGCATCCAATGCCCCCTAGATACAAATGGGCCGCGCCGCAGAGCGGCACAACCCATTTGATACCCCCGGTTTCGCGCCCCGTGGCGCGGGTCGAGGTGTTTTCGGGTGAAGTGAATTCCCCCGAAAACAGATTCCTATTCTATTGGCCCTTCGTGGCCGACAACTGAGAAAAGGAGAACCAGTTATGACGATTTCTGAGAAGGTCGCGTATCTGAAGGGCCTGGCTGAGGGCCTGAATATCGACACCGAGAAGTCCAAGGAGGGCAAGCTCATCTCCGTGATGATCGGCATCCTGGAGGAGATCGGGATGTCCATCGAGGACCTGGAGGAGAACACTGTGGCTCTGGGTGAGGAGATCGACGCCATCTCCGACGACCTGTCCGACGTGGAGAAGGTCGTCTATGAGGAAGAGGACGACGAGGATGACGACTGCTGCTGCGAGGACGACTTCTTCGAGACCGAGTGCCCCAACTGCGGGGAGACTCTGGTCATCGACGAGACCGTTCTGGACGAGGGCGTGATCCAGTGCCCCAACTGCAAGCAGAAGTTCGCTCTGGACCTGTCCGACGACTGCTGCTGCGGCGATGAGGACGAGGACGACTGCGGCTGTGGCTGCGGCTGTGAGGACCATGCCCACGAGGACTGAGTCCACATAATATGTGTATCAAGGGGGGCGCCGCGTCTGCGGCGCTCCTCTTTTTATCCCCATTTTGCCTGCTGATGGTGGAAAACTGCCGCCTTTCTGTGGAGAAAGTCAGGACAGATCCCCGCGCGGCCGGTTGGATTTTGGTGAAAATGGCGGGGGATGTCTCTTGCGCCGCTGCCGGACGGCGTAGTATAATGAGACTGGATTAGATATGATTAACTTTGCAGGTGGATAAGAACGACATGAAGATAGAAGAGACTCAAAACTGCAAAACGCTGGAGGAGGTCCGCCCCGGAGAACAGGGCACCATCCTCCGGGTGGGAAATGACCGGGGGCCGGTGAAGCGCCGCCTGGTGGATATGGGCCTGACCCCCGGCACGCAGGTCATGGTGCGGAAGGTGGCCCCCTTTGGCGACCCGATCGAGCTGAATCTCCGGGGCTATGAGCTGTCCCTGCGGAAGTCGGACGCGGCCCAGATCCTCATTGCCACCGGCGAGGAGGGGGAGCGGCAGGCCCAGGCCCGCCGGCAGCGCATCGGCATGGTGCAGCATCTGCCCGATGAGGAGACGCTGCGCCGGATGAGCGCCGACCACGCCCATGAGGCCGCCGAGCACATCGGCGTACCGGACTATGCCAGCCATGACGACCGGGAGATGAAGCTGGCCCTGGTGGGCAACCCCAACTGCGGCAAGACCACCCTGTTCAATGCCCTCACCGGGTCCAACCAGTATGTGGGCAACTGGCCCGGCGTGACGGTGGAGAAGAAGGAGGGCAGGGCCCAGGTAGACGGAAAGGACGTCACGGTGGTGGATCTGCCCGGCATCTACTCCCTGTCCCCCTACTCCATGGAGGAGATCGTAGCCCGGGATTTCATCGTGGGGGAGCGGCCCGACGCGATCATCGACATCATCGACGCCACCAACATCGAGCGCAACCTCTACCTGACCACCCAGCTGCTGGAGCTGGAGCGGCCCATGGTCATCGCCCTCAACTTCATGGACGAGGTGGAAAAGCGGGGGGATAAGATCGACGTGGACCGGCTGTCCCGGGAGCTGGGGGTGCCGGTGATCCCCATTACGGCCCGCTCTGGGGAAAACATTCAGGAACTGCTGGAGGTGGCCCATCGCCAGATGCATGTGGGGGTCACCCTGGAGCCGGACGACCTGTACGACGCCTTTACCCATCAGATCCATCACAAGGTGGGCGAGCTGATCCACGACAAGGCCTATGAGGCCGGTATTCCGGCCCACTGGGCGTCCATCAAGCTCATCGAAGGCGATACGCTGGTGGAGGAGACGCTGGGCCTGAGCGGCGTGGAGCGGGCGGCCATTGAGGGGGTCTGCCGGGAGTATGAGAGCGCCTATGAGCTGGGCGACCGGGAGACCCTGATCGCCGACGCCCGGTATCAGTTTATTCAAAGGGTGGTGGACGGCTGTATCCAGCGGGGACGGCCCCTGGGCGCGCCCACCCTGTCCGACCGGATCGACGCCATCGTCACCCACAAGGTGCTGGCCATCCCGGTGTTCCTGCTGCTGATGCTGGCCATGTTCGCCCTCACCTTCGGGCCGGGCCAGATGCTGTCCGACGGGGTGGAGACACTTGTGGGCGGCTATTTTGCCGAGTGGGTGCGGGGCTTGCTGGTCTCTGCCGGTACCGCCCCCTGGGTGGAGGCCCTGCTGGTGGACGGCGTCATCGCCGGTGTGGGCGGAGTGCTGGTATTCCTGCCCCAGATCGCCATTCTCTTCCTCTTCCTGTCCTTCCTGGAGGACTCCGGCTATATGGCCCGGGCGGCCTTCATTATGGACCGGCTGCTCCGCCGGTTCGGCCTGTCCGGCAAGGCATTTATCCCCATGCTGATGGGCTTTGGCTGTACGGTGCCCGCGGTCATGGGCGCCCGCACCATGGAAAATGAAAAGGACCGCCGCATGACCATCATGCTGGTGCCCTTCATGTCCTGCTCCGCCCGGCTGCCGGTGTACGGCCTGCTCACCGCCGCCTTCTTCCCCAAGTACGGCGGTTTGGTGGTGTTCTCCCTCTACCTGCTGGGCCTGGTCTTTGCCATCCTCTCGGGGATCCTGCTGAAGAAGCTGGTGTTCAAGGGGGAGCCTGCCGCCTTTGTGCTGGAGCTGCCCCCCTACCGTCTGCCCACCCTGAAGAACATCGCCCTCCACGTGTGGGAGAAGGTAAAGGGCTTTCTGGTGAAGGCGGGCACCCTCATTCTGGCCATGAGTGTGCTGCTGTGGTTCTTACAGAGCTTCGGCTTTGAGGGGGGCGCTTTCGGCATGGTGAGCGACGAGGCCAATTCCATTCTGGGAGCGGTGGGCTCCTTCCTGGCGCCCATCTTTATCCCGCTGGGCTTCGGCACCTGGCAGGCGGCGGTGGCCCTCCTCTCCGGCCTGGTGGCCAAGGAGATGGTGGTGTCCTCCATGAGCATGTTCTACGGCTTTTCTATCACGGCCAGCGGCGCGGCCATCGCCGCCGCTCTGGGCGGCACCTTCCAGAGCCCCCTGGCGGCCTATTCCTTCCTGGTGTTCGTGCTGCTCTATGTGCCCTGCGTGGCGGCGGTATCCACCATCCGGAAGGAGATGAACTCCGTCAAGTGGACCCTGGTCTCCGTGCTCTGGCAGCTGGGGGCGGCCTGGCTGGGCTCCTTCCTGGTGTACCAGATCGGATCTCTTGTGCTGCGGGTGATAGCGTAATGAAATATGTGATCTATCTCGGTGTGGCTGCTCTGGTGATCTGGGCGGCGGCCTACCTGATCTACCGGTTCCACCAGAGCCTGAAGGGCAAGCGGGGGTGCGGCTGCGGCGGCTGCTCCAGCTGCCCCCACACCGGCTGCCGCCACCGGGAATCATCGTAGGGGCGCACCTGTGGATGCGCCGGGCTGTCCCAAGGAGGTTTTCTTATGGACAACAAGCAGAAACAGCTTCAGGACTGGATCAGCGAGAGTGGGAGCATCGTCTTTTTCGGCGGGGCGGGGGTGAGCACGGAGTCCGGCATCCCGGATTTCCGCAGCGTGGACGGCCTGTATAACCAGCAGTATGCCTATCCGCCGGAGACCATTCTGAGCCACACCTTCTTCCAGAGGGACCCGGAGGAGTTCTACCGGTTCTACCACAACAAGATGCTTTTCCCCGACGCCAGGCCCAACGCCGCCCACTTGAAGCTGGCGGAGTTGGAGCGGGCGGGAAAGCTGAAAGCGGTGGTGACCCAGAATATCGACGGGCTCCATCAGGCGGCGGGCAGCGTCAATGTCTACGAGCTCCACGGCTCGGTCCACCGCAACTACTGCATGAAGTGCCGCCAGTTTTACGACCTGGACTTCATGATAAAGCAGGAGGGGGTCCCCCGCTGCCCGGTGTGCGGAGGGATGATCAAGCCCGACGTGGTGCTCTACGAGGAGTCTCTGGATCAGGATACCATCGAGGGGGCCGTGGAAGCCATCTCCCGGGCGGATATGCTCATCATCGGCGGCACCTCTCTGGCGGTCTATCCGGCGGCGGGGCTGATCCGCTACTACCGGGGCCATAAGCTGACCCTGATCAATAAAAGTACCACGCCCTACGATGGGGAGGCCGATCTGGTGATCAACCGCCCCATCGGAGAGGTCCTGGGCGGGATCTCCTTATAAACCAAAGACGGGCCTGCTGTGCTGAGCTTGCAGCGGGCCCGTTTTCTCTTGCCAACGGCCGCCCTTCCCGGTATAATAGGGGCACAACAGAAGGGGAGGCCGGGTCTATGTTTGACTTTACGCAGATCAGCCGCTACCGGGAGAACAACCGCCTGGAGGCCAAGCTGGCCACCGGCGGTCTGCCCCACAGCATCTGGGAGACCTATTCCGCGTTCGCCAACAGCTACGGCGGGGTGATCCTGCTGGGCGTGGAGGAGCTGCCCGACCGCAGCCTGCGGGTGCAGGGCCTGCTGGACCCCCAGGGCATGGTAGAGGAGCTTATTGCCGGGCTGGACGATCCGGCGGTGGTCAGCATCAACCTCCTGGGGGAGGAGGATATCCAGATCCTCCATGTGGACGGCGGGGATATCGTGGCGGTCATGGTGCCCATGGCCCCGCGGGACCAGCTGCCGGTGTATATCGGCAGAGACCTGCGCCGGGGGTCCTATCGCCGCAGCGGGGACGGGGATTATCACTGTACCCAGGCGGAGCTGAACGCTATGCTGGGCGGACGGTCCCACTGAGCACTTTTTGCGGGCAAAAAGCCCGTTGCAACCGGAAGTTTACGGGGAAAAACCTAAATGCAACCGGAAATTGGTTCCGGTTGCATTTAGGTTTTGGTATGTTATAGCCACCTTGAGAGGAGGCAGAGATCATGAGTTTTGGAACGAATTTACAGTTTTTGCGGGACCGGGCGGGCATGACCCAGGAGGAGCTGGCCGAGCAGCTTCAGGTCTCCCGGCAGTCGGTGAGCAAGTGGGAGTCGGACACCAGCTTTCCGGAGATGGAAAAGCTGCTGGTGCTGTGCGAGATTTTCCATACCGATCTGGACACCCTGCTGCGGGGGGATGTGCGGGAGAGCTACCAGACGGACGCCGCCGGGTATGACCGGTTCATGAACTGGTTTTCCAACTGCGTGGCCCTGGGTGTGGGACTGATCCTGCTGGCCCTGTCGCTGGGAATGGGCCTGGTGGGGTGGTTCGGCGCGCCTGAGGTGGTGATCCCCGCGGTGCTGCTGACCGGCGTGGCCGTGGCAGTGACCCTCTTTGTGGTGGCCGGCATCCGCTATGACCGGTTTGAAAAGGAGCATCCGGTGCTTCAAGATTTCTACGCCAAAGAGCAGCGGGAGCGCTTTCTCGAGCGGTTCCCGCTCCTCATCGCCCTCCCCATCGCTGCCATCCTGGTGGGCGTGGTGTGGCTGGTGCTGCTGGGGGAAGCCGCGGAGCGGAAAGGCGAGCTGGCCGAGCTGAGTTTGACAGCCGGGTTCCTGTTTATTGTGGCCTGTGCGGTGACGGTGCTGGTGTGGACCGGGCTGCGCCGGAGCAAGTATGACATTGAAGGCTGGAACAAGGAGCACGACCCCAGCCCGGAGGCGGTGGCCCTCCGCAAAAAGGAGAGCTGGATCTGCGGGGCCATCATGATCGGCGCCACCGTGCTCTACCTGATCGTGGGCTTTGGCGCTATGGCCATGGCGGGCGATTACGGCAACGACTGGGGATGGCGCTGGGGCTGGATCGTCTATCCTGTGGCCGGGACGCTCTGCCTTCTGGTCTCCCACCTGCTCCACAAAGGGGAGGAATAGGGGGAGTCCGGACTCCTTTGGGTAATTTGGACAAAAAAAGGCGGAGTATTTTAGGCTGGTCGCCAAAATATCACTTTGGGCGCCCCGCGGCTTGCTTTTTGCGGGGCGCCTTGCTATGATAATACTGTCCTCTGTGCAGAAGAGCGGTAGAGTGCGCAAGGCGGCCCAAGGCTGCTTTGCGTCTTTTTATATCCTCCCGCCGGGGACGGAAGAGAGGCGAGGACCATGAACTGCACAAGTCTGCTGGAGCTGCTGGCCGACGGGCCGGTGATCGCCGCCGTCAAGGATGAGGCCGGGCTGGCCGCCGCCCTGGAGAGCGAGGTGGCCGTCCTGTTCCTGCTCTACGGCGACATCCTGACCATCGGGGAGCAGGTGGACCGGGTCCATCAGGCGGGCAAGCGGGCCTTCGTCCACCTGGACCTGATCGACGGCCTGTCCGCCCGGGAGGTCTCCGCCGACTTTATCGCCCGGCATACCGCCGCCGACGGGGTGATCTCCACCAAGGCCCCGCTGACCCGGCGGGCCAGAGAGCTGGGGCTGGTGGCCATCCAGCGGGTCTTTCTGCTGGACTCCATGGCCCTGAAAAACGTGGCGCGCCATTTTTCCCAGGAGTCCGCCGACCTGGTGGAGGTGCTGCCCGGCCTGATGCCCAAGATTATCCGCCAGCTGTGCCAGACCACGGGAAAGCCCATCATTGCCGGCGGGCTGATCTCCGACAAGGAGGATGTGACCGGCGCTCTGGGCGCCGGCGCGGTGGCGGTGTCCTCCACCGATCCCGCCGTCTGGGCTATGTAGATCCTATATCGTTGTTTCCAGAGAGTGAGAGTGAAACAGAGCGTCCCCCTGGGGGAGGCTTTGTTTTGCTCTTTTTTTGCTATGGAAACGCAGCGCATGAAGACTTATACCAGGAGGTTTTATCATGTATGACGTTCTTATCATCGGCTGCGGCATCACCGGAGCCGCCGCCGCCTTCCAGCTCTCCCGCTACCGGCTCAGGATCGCCGTTCTGGAGCGGGAAAACGACGTGGCCAACGGCACCACCAAGGCCAATTCCGCCATTCTCCACGCCGGGTACGACCCGGAACCTGGCACCCTGATGGCCAGGCTCAATGTGCGGGGCGCGGCCCTGGCGGGGGAGCTGTGCGCCAGCCTGGACGTGCCCTACCGCCAGTGCGGTTCTATGGTGGCGGCCTTCTCCCCCGAGGAGGAGGACACTTTGCGGACCCTCCTGGAGCGGGGGAGGGAGAACGGCGTGCCCGGGCTGCGGCTGATCACCGGGGAGCGGGCCAGGGCCATGGACCCGGCGCTCTCCCCTGATGTGACCGCCGCCCTCTATGCCCCCACCGCCGCCATCTGCTCCCCCTGGGAGTACTGCCTGGCCCTGGCGGAGACCGCCGTGCGCAACGGCGCCGACCTGCGGCTGGAGACCGCCGTTACCGGCCTGGAGCGGCAGGAGGACGGCTGGCTGGTCCACACCGACCGGGGCGACATCCGCAGCCGGTATGTGATCAACGCCGCCGGGGTCTCTGCTCAGAACATCCATGAGATGGCGGCCCCCGGGAGCTTCACCATCCATCCCTCCCGGGGACAGTATTACCTGCTGGACAAGAGCGAGGGGGACCGGGTAGGCCATGTGATCTTCCAGTGCCCCGGCCCCAGCGGCAAGGGGGTGCTGGTGGCCCCCACCGTCCACGGCAACCTGATCGTGGGGCCCAACGCCGAGCCCGTCCCCGGCGAGGACGTGGGGACGACTGCTGACGGACTGGGCTATGTGCGGACGACTGCCCTCAAGTCAGTGCCCTCCATCGGCTTCCGGGATTCCATCCGCAATTTTGCCGGTGTGCGGGCGGCGTCGGACCGGGGGGACTTCATCATTGAGCTGGCGGCCCCCGGATTCCTGGACCTGGCGGGCATCTGCTCCCCCGGCCTCACCGCCGCCCCCGCCATCGCGGAATACGCGGCGGAGCTGCTGGAACGGGACGGGCTGGAGCTGGAAGAAAAGCCGGACTTCTTCTGCCGCCGTCGCCGGGTTCGGTTCCACGACCTGTCCCCGGCGGAGAAGGCCGGGCTGGTGGAGCGGGACCCGGCTTACGGCCGGGTGATCTGCCGGTGCGAGACCATCACCGAGGGGGAGATCCTGGAGGCCCTGCGCTGCCCCATCCCGCCCCGCTCCGTGGACGGAGTGAAGCGCCGGGTGGGGGCTGGTATGGGCCGGTGCCAGGGCGGCTTCTGCGGCCCCCGGGTGGTGGAGATCCTGGCCCGGGAGCAGGGCGTGGACCCGGGGGACATCGTACAGGACAGAGCCGGCAGCTGGCTGCTGGCGGAGCGGACGAAGGGAGGCAGCGCGCATGTATGATCTGATCGTGATCGGCGGAGGGCCGGCGGGGCTGGCCGCCGCCTGCGCCGCCTGGGAGCGGGGCCTGAGACGCATCCTGATCGTGGAGCGGGACCGGGAGCTGGGGGGTATCCTCAACCAGTGCATCCACAACGGTTTCGGGCTGCACTATTTCAAAGAGGAGCTTACCGGGCCGGAGTACGCCGGGCGGTTCATCCGGATGCTGGAGGACACCGGGGTAGAGGTGCGGCTGGACACCATGGTGCTCAGCGTCACCCCTGACCGGCAGGTCCATATGGTGGGCCGGGACACCGGCTACCGCGTTGAGCAGGCAGAGGCCGTCGTGCTGGCCATGGGCTGCCGGGAGCGGACGCGGGGTGCCATCGCCATTCCCGGCCAGCGGCCTGCCGGAGTCTTTACCGCCGGGGCGGCCCAGCGGTATGTCAATATGGAGGGCTGGCTGCCGGGGCGGCGGGTGGTCATCCTGGGCAGCGGGGACATCGGCCTTATCATGGCCCGCCGCATGACCCTGGAGGGGGCGGAAGTGCTGGCCTGTGTGGAGGTCATGCCCTACTCCGGCGGCCTGAACCGGAATATCGTCCAGTGCCTTCAGGACTATGACATCCCCCTCTATCTCTCCCATACCGTCACGGAGATCCGGGGGCGGGACCGGGTGGAGCAGGTGGTGGTCTCGGCGGTGGACGAGAGCCGCCGGCCCATTCCCGGCACGGAGATGGTGTTCGACTGCGACACCCTGCTGCTCTCCGTGGGGCTGATCCCGGAGAACGAGCTCACCCGCCAGGCGGGCATTGAGATCGACCCGCGCACCAATGGCGCAGTGGTCTGCGAGAACATGGAGACCTCCCTGCCCGGCGTCTTTGCCTGCGGCAACGTGGCCCACGTCCACGACCTGGTGGACTTCGTGACGGCGGAGAGCCAGCGGGCAGGCGAGGCGGCGGCGGACTATGTGCTGGGCGGCGGGTTGGCGGACGGCCCGGTGCTGGAGGTGGAGACCGGGGACGGCGTCACCTATACTGTGCCCCAGCGCATCCGGCCCGGCCGGGTGGAAAAGGCCTGCGGACTCTTTTTCCGGGTCAACCGGGTGTGCGGGGACAGCGAGATCCTGGTGCAGTCGGGGGACGCCGTCATTGCCCGCTTCTCCCGGGAGCACCTGGCCCCCGGCGAGATGGAGCATATCGTCCTGCCCCGGACCCTGCTGGACCGGGCCGAGGGAAAATTGACCATATCCATCCGGGAGGTGGAGAAACAATGAAGGAACTGATCTGCATCGTCTGCCCCAAGGGCTGCCACCTGAAGGTGGATGAGACACAGGGGTATCAAGTGTCGGGAAACGGTTGTCCCCGGGGCGAAGAATATGGTAAAATGGAGCTGACCCACCCCACGCGGGTGGTCACATCAACGGTCCGCTGTACCGGCGGGGCTCATCCCCGCTGTCCGGTCAAGACAGACGGACCCATCCCCAAGGCGCTGATCCCCCAGGCGGTCCGCGCGCTGGAGCGGGTGACGCTGACCGCGCCGGTGCACACCGGCGATATCGTGGCGCCGGACATCTGCGGCACCGGCGTTTCCTTTGTCGCCACACGGGATCTGTGACCGCAGCCGCTCTGCGGAATATCGGGAGGCATTGTTATGGAAAAGTATATCCTCTCCCTGGACCAGGGCACTACCAGTTCCAGGGCCATTCTCTTTGACGGGGAGCAGAATATCCTGGGCATCAGCCAGAAGGAGTTTACCCAGATCTATCCCCAGGAGGGCTGGGTGGAGCACGACGCCATGGAGATCTGGTCCTCGCAGTATGCGGTGATGATGGAGGTCATCGCCCAGTCCGGCGTGGACCCCGCCCGCATCGCCGCCATCGGCATCACCAACCAGCGGGAGACCACCATCTTGTGGGACAAGGCCACCGGCCGGCCCATCTGCAACGCCATCGTGTGGCAGTGCCGCCGCACAGCCGGGATCGTGGACCAGCTGCTGGAGCAGGGGCTGGGGGAGCATATCCGAAAGACCACCGGTCTGATCCCGGACGCCTACTTTTCTGCCACTAAGATCAAGTGGATGCTGGACCATGTGGAGGGGGCCAGGGAGAAGGCCCGCCGGGGGGAGATCCTCTTTGGTACGGTGGACACCTGGCTGCTGTGGAAGCTGACCGGCGGGGCGGTACACGTCACCGACGTGACCAACGCCTCCCGCACCATGCTCTATGACATCCATAAGCTGTGCTGGGACGACACTCTGCTCCGGGCGCTGGACATCCCGCGGGCCATGCTGCCCGAGGTGCGCTCCTCCAGCGAGATTTACGGCTATACGGAGATCCAGGGCGTCAAGGTGCCCATTGCCGGCATCGCCGGCGACCAGCAGGCGGCGCTCTTTGGTCAGACCTGCTTTGAGCCGGGGGACGCCAAAAATACATACGGCACCGGCTGCTTCCTGCTGATGAACACCGGTTCCACCCCCTGCGAGAGCAAAAATGGCCTCATCACCACCATCGCCGTGGGCCGGGACGATGGCGTGCAGTATGCTCTGGAGGGCTCTGTCTTTGTGGGCGGGGCGGTGATCCAGTGGCTGCGGGACGAGATGCGCTTTTTCACCGACAGCCGGGACGCGGAGTATTATGCGCAAAAGGTGCCCGATAACGGCGGGGTCTATCTGGTGCCCGCCTTCACCGGGCTGGGCGCCCCCTATTGGGATATGTACGCGCGGGGCACGCTGGTGGGCCTCACCCGGGGCACCCGCCGGGAGCACATCATCCGGGCAGCCCAGGAGTCCATTGCCTACCAGGTGGCCGACCTGGTCCACGCCATGGAATCGGATACCGGCGTGCCCCTTACCCAGCTGAAGGCGGACGGAGGCGCCAGCCGGGACCAGTTTTTGATGCAGTTCCAGGCCGATATCATCGACCGGGAGGTGCGCCGCCCCGCCATCCGGGAGACCACCGCTCTGGGCGCGGCCTATCTGGCCGGACTGGCCGCCCATGTGTGGGCGGATACCGATGAGATCCGGCACCTGTGGATGTGCGACACCGCCTTTGAGCCCCGCATGGACCCCGCTCAGCGGGAGCGGCTGATGGCCGGCTGGCACAAGGCGGTGGGCCGCAGCCGGGACTGGAGCCGGTGACCTTTCCGCTGCGGTGGGAATATCAACGAACCTGAAAAAGCTGCTGATGACCGACGTAAAAACGGTCATCAGCAGCTTTTTGGTATGGGGCGAATGACGTTTCTCCTTCCGAAGGAATGAAAAACGTCGGAGCAAAGCGTCCTTTGCTCCAACGCGCAGAGGGCGGTTAAAATCGAGATTCTCAAGTTCGCACGACTTCCAGCCGACGCACCTACCGGCCATCCGGCCGGCGGCGCATTTGCGCCGTACAAGCGTTTTTGCCGCAGGTGAAAACCTTGGCGCAGGGGCAATTCATTTGCCCCGAGCATTTGAAATACCGAAGGGTGGAGGCCGCCTCCAGCGGCCGGAACCCAAAAAGAAAGACATGACCTATTGGTCATGTCTTTCTTTTTGGTGCCGGTGGCCGGACTCGAACCGGCACGGTGTCGCCACCGGTGGATTTTGAGTCCACTACGTCTACCAATTCCATCACACCGGCAAAAAAGAGGTCTGCTGGGTATTATACACGACTTGGTTCCGCTTGGCAAGCCCTCCGGTGGGAATTCATGCAGAATTTGCGCGTTCTGCGGTGCACTGAGGGTACCATTTCCCCCGAAGATGTGGTATGATAGCAACATCGAAATCTCCCACGGAGGGCGGAACAGGTATGAAAAAGCTCAGACTGATCCTGGCGACAGGGGTTTTGCTGCTGCTGTCAGGCTGTTTTTCCCAGACGGTGGACGATCTGTACGCGCCGCCCAGAGCGCCGGACGACTACCTGAAGCTGGACAACAAGATCAATGAGGTCCTCAACGCCGGAGGGGAGTACGCCGCCCCCCTGACCGGAGAACTGACCCAAAAGGTGCAGCTCCAGGATCTGGATGGGGACGGGGTCAAGGAGGCCATCGCCTTCTTCCGGGTCAGCTCCTCGGAGCGGCCGCTGAAGATCTATATCTACCGCCAGGCGGGGGACGACTACGAGGTGGCCGCCATCATTGAAGGAGAGGGCTCCGCCATCAACTATGTCTCCTATGAAAACCTGGACGACACCCCCAGCAAGGAGATCGTGGTCAGCTGGCAGATGATGAGCGACCAGAATCACTCCCTGGCGGCTTACTCCATCCACGGAGACCAGGTGCTGGAGCTGATGCGCACCAACTACACCAGCTTCCAGATCTGCGACCTGGATCAGGACGGGCGGAAGGAAGTGGCGGTCATCCAGACCGGCGTTACGGAGGAGAGCAACCGGGTCCTGCTCTATAAATACAGAGACGGGATTTTGGAGATGGACTCCGCCGCGCCCCTGTCCCGCAATGTGACGGGGCTGCCTGACGGCGGCGTCCGGATCGGAGCGTTGCAGGGGAATATCCCCGCCCTCTTTGTCAGCTCCACTTACGGCATCAGCGGGACCGCCCAGAGCTTTATGGACAGCGCCTACGGAGAGTCGGGGCACATCACCGACATCTTTGCCTGGAAGGAGGGGCGGCTCCAAAATATCACGCTGTCCCCGGAGACAGGGGAGAGCGACAACACCATTCGGTGGTACACCGCTGTGGGCGCCCGGGATATCAATAAGGACGGCATTTTGGAGCTGCCGGACCCCTATGCCCTGCCCGACCCCAGCAGCACCAGCGTCGCAGTCAATTTCTGGGCCATCCGCTGGCGGCAGTACGACATCAACGGCGAGGCCCACCCGGTCTTTACCACCTACTACAACGAGCGGGACAGCTGGTATTTCATCCTGCCCGACGAGTGGGACAACAAGATCACCGTTTCCCGCAACGACATGGCGGGCGGCGGCGAGCGGGCGGTCATCTTCTCCTACTGGGAGGGGGATCCGGCGGTGGATCCCAGCCCCTTCCTGGTGATCTACACCCTCAGCGGGGACAACCGCTTCATGCGGGCCAATATGTCCGGCCGGTTCCGGCTGCTGGAGGGGGACGATGACAGCGACACCATCTATGCCGCACGGTTTATCCAGAACAGCTGGGACTGCCAGCTGGACGAAGAGGGCGTAAGGTCGCATTTTGCCCTGATCATGAAGCAGTGGTCCTGAGGACCTGAAACGAAGGAGGGAACGGGATGAAAAAGGTGCTCGTGCTGGAAGACGAGGCCAACATCCGCAGCTTTGTAGTGATCAATCTGAAGCGGGCCGGCTATGAGGCCATTGAGGCTGAGACCGGAGAGGAGGCTCTGGCCCAGCTCAAACGCAACCCGGATATCAAGGTGGCGCTTTTGGACATCATGCTGCCGGATATGGACGGGTTCGAGGTGTGCCGCCGTATCCGGGCGGGGGACAATAACATCGGCATTATCATGCTGACCGCCCGCACCCAGGAGATGGACAAGGTCACCGGCCTGATGACCGGCGCGGATGACTATGTGACCAAGCCCTTCTCCCCGGCGGAGCTCACCGCCCGTATCGACGCATTGTACCGCCGCACCGGCGGAGCGGAGGCGGTGGATACCGGGGAGATCAGCCAGCCGCCCTTCCTGCTCAATACCCGCAACCGCACCCTGGAGAAAAACGGGCAGCGGGTCAAACTGACTCAGGTGGAGTACTCCATCATGAAGCTTTTTATGGACAACCCGGGCAAGGCCCTCTCCCGGGAGGAGATCCTGGACTCGGTGTGGGGCCGGGACTATTTCGGCGAGCTGAAGATCGTGGATGTGAATATCCGCCGTCTGCGGATCAAAATCGAGGACGACCCCACCAATCCCGCCTTTATTACTACCGTGTGGGGTTACGGCTATAAGTGGGGATTCTGACGGGTTTCCCGTCGTCCTCGATCCCCGCCCGGAGGGCGGGGCGGCGCCTGCGCCGTACAAGCGTTTTGGCTCAGCCAAAACCTTGACGCCGGTGGAATTTATTTCCGCCGCGCAGATGATAAAAGGGGTCCCCGCAAAACTGGTTTTGCGGGGCGGACGACCCCACCAATCCCGCCCTTATCACAACGGTATGGGGTTATGGCTATAAGTGGGGATTCTGACGGGTTTCCCGTCGTCCTCGATCCCCGCCCGGAGGGCGGGGCGGCGCCTGCGCCGTACAAGCGTTCTGACGCAGGAAAAATTTGAATCTGACCCAGGTGGTGAACGATCAGCCTATGAAAAAAATGAAAGGGATCCGCGGTATCCGAAAGCGCTGGATGGTGAACTCTATCAGTGTGGTCCTGTTCATCGTACTGCTGGCGGTGACCGCATTCTCCGCCGCCATGGGCAGCTACTACTATTCTACGCTGGGCGAGTCCCTCTCCCAGAAGGCGGAGAGCGCGGTGCGCAGCTTCAACTATTACCGCAGCACGGGGGACTCCTACTATGATTACGCCCGTACCCTGGTGGGCGGCGATCAGTCCAGCGACCAGCTGGAGGTGGAGTTTCTGGACGCCAGCGGCCAGATCCGGTACTCCAGCTCCGACCTGACCGCCTTCCGGTCTCCCGGCACGCTGGACATTGCTGAGGCGCTGAGCATCGGAAAGACCAAGGTGTGGACCGGCTCTGACCCCAGCACCGGGGAGCATATCATGGCAGCCTCCAGCCCCCTGATCGTGGAGGGCAAGGTGGTGGGCGCTATGCGCTATGTGACCTCCCTGCGCAACGTGGACCGGCAGATCATCATTGTGGTGGCCATCTCGCTGGGGATCGGCCTGGCCATTTTGGCCATTGTCTATTTCTCCAACCTGTATTTTGTGCGCTCCATCGTAGAGCCGGTGGCGGGCATCACCGACACCGCCAAGCGCATCGCGGCGGGGTCTTACGGGGTGCAGATCGAGAAGCAGTTTGACGACGAGATCGGCGACCTGACCGACGCCATCAACGATATGTCCCTGAAGATCAACCAGAGCGAGAAAATGAAAAATGAGTTCATCTCCTCGGTGTCCCACGAGCTGCGCACCCCCCTGACCGCGATCAACGGCTGGGCGGAGACCATTATGCACGGCGAGGTGCGGGACGGAGCCGATGTGAAGAAGGGGATGGGCATCATCGTGTCCGAGGCCCGCCGCCTCACCAACATGGTGGAGGAGCTGCTGGAGTTTTCCCGCATCCAGGACGGGCGCTTTACCCTGTCGGTGGAGCCCATGGACATCAAGGCCGAGCTGGAGGACGCGGTCTATACCTACCGGGAGTTTTTCCGCCGGGAGGGTATCGAGCTCAACCACTTTGACTGCGACGAGGAGTTTCCCCCCATTGCCGGTGACCCGGAGCGCCTGCGGCAGGTGTTCTGCAACCTGCTGGACAACGCGGCCAAGCACGGCGGCGCCGGCAAGCGGATCGACACCGCGATCTGCCGGGAGGGGGACCAGGTGGTCATTACCGTCCGGGACTACGGGCCCGGTATCCCGGAGGAGGAGCTGCCCCACGTCAAATATAAGTTTTACAAGGGCTCCTCCAAGGCCAGAGGTTCCGGCATCGGTCTGGCGGTGTGCGATGAGATCATCAGCCGCCACGAGGGTACGCTGGAGATCGGCAACGCGGAGGAGGGCGGGTGTATCGTCACCATACGTCTGCCCATCGTGACACAGTAACAGAAGCATAGAACATTCGTTCTAAAAAAGAGACCCGCGCCCCTTGCAATCGGGGTGCGGGTCTGTTACAATAGACGGGAAAGTACGACAATTCAACAGCAAGGAGAACAACGATTCCATGTCCAAACAGACGAAACGATCCTGTGATACCCCCTATAAGACCATGATCGGCGGTCAGGCTCTGATCGAGGGGATCATGATGCTGGGGCCGGAGAAGAAGGCCGTCGTAGTGCGTAAGCCGGACGGGACGATGGAGGAACAGGTAGAAGACCGGGTACTCATCAAGACCCGTCACCCGGCGCTGGGGCTGCCCTTTCTCCGGGGCGTATTCAATTTCTGCTCCTCTATGGCCAACGGCGTCAAGGCACTGATGTACTCCGCCTCTTTTATGCCGGAGGAGGAAGAACCGGAGGAACCCTCCAAATTTGAAGCATGGCTGGACAAGCATCTGGGAAGCGAGAAGGCCGCCTCCGCGCTGGTGACGCTGGCGGTGGTGCTGGGCATCTGTTTCTCGGTGCTCCTCTTTATCCTGCTGCCCACCGCGCTGGTGGGCGTGCTGGGGCGGTTCGTGCCCCTGGCCATGTGGCTGCGCAACCTGCTGGAGGGCGTGGTGAAGGTGGTCATCTTCATGGGGTACCTGATCCTGTGCTCCCACATGAAGGACATCCACCGGGTGTTCCAGTACCATGGCGCGGAGCATAAGACCATTTTCTGCTATGAGCACGGCCTGCCCCTGACGGTGGAGAATGTGCGCAAGCAGCCCCGGCACCATCCCCGCTGCGGCACCAGCTTCCTCTTTGTGGTCATCGTGGTGAGCATCCTGCTGTCCAGCGTGGTGTTCTCCTTTGTAGAGGTGACCAACACCTTCCTGCGGATGGGCCTGCATCTGCTGATGCTGCCTGTGATCGTCAGCCTGACCTATGAACTCAACCGCCTGGTGGGGCGGTACGACAACTGGCTCACCCGCCTGATATCCGCCCCCGGCATGTGGCTCCAGAACTGGACCACCTTCGAGCCGGATGACAGCATGATCGAAGTGGGCATCCGGGCCTTTACGCTGGTGCTGCCGGAGCAGGAGGGCGAGGACCGCTGGTAAAGCGGTAGAGCGGATTTGATACCCCGCGTTCGCCCCCTGTGGCGCGGCGCGGGAGAAGAGAGAACAAGAGAGAAGACAGAGGAGTGGTTACAGCATGGCGACCACCTACAACAACCTCTACCTGGATACCCGCCGGTGTCTGCGGCAGGCCGGGATCGAGGGGGCGCAGCTGGAGGCCAGGGAGCTGGTGTGCGCTGCCGCCGGAAAGAGCCGGGAGCAGTACTATCGGGACATGGCCCTCTACGCCTCCGACGCGGTGGAGCAGAAGCTGCGCGGCCTGGTGGAGCGGCGGCTGGCCGGAGAGCCGGTGGCCTATATCATCGGGGAGTGGGAATTTTACGGCCTGCCCCTGGCGGTGAACCCGGGGGTGCTCATCCCCCGGATGGACACCGAGGTGTTGGCCGAGCGGGCCATCCTGCTGGCCCGGGCCGCCGGAGCGGGGGCCCGGGTGCTGGACCTGTGCGCCGGCAGCGGATGCGTGGGCCTGGCGGTGGCCGCCAATGTGCCCGATTGCCGGGTGGTGCTGGCCGACCTGAGCGAAGCGGCGCTGAAAACCTGCAAGGAGAATATCCGCCGCTGCGACCTGAATGCCCGGGTGACCTGTATCCGGGCCGACGCCCTCCAGCCCCCGGACGGGGCGCTGTGGGACTTTGACGTGATCGCCTGCAACCCGCCCTATATCCCCACGGGGGATATCGCCGGGCTGGACAAGTCGGTGCGGGACTATGAGCCGCGCACCGCCCTGGACGGCGGCGCGGACGGCCTGGACTTTTACCGGGCGGTGTCCGCCCGGTGGGCCAAGGCCCTGCGGCTGGGCGGTTCGCTCCTCTTTGAGGTGGGGATCGGCCAGGCCGCCGACGTGGAGAGCCTGATGAAGGCCCAGGGATTTTCCGACGTCCGCTCTACCCAGGATACCCAGGGCATCTGGCGGGTGACGGAGGGCGTGATCAACGGCTGAGGGCGGAGCCTGCCGGCCCGCTGGGAAAGGATGAGAGATACACATGGCAGAAAAGAAGAAATCTGTGGTGGAGAGCGCCGCTCCCGCCTCTGACAAGAAAAAAGCGCTGGAGACCGCCATGGCCCAGATCGAAAAGACCTATGGCAAGGGCTCCATTATGCGCCTGGGGGACAACAGCGATATCGTGGTGGAGGCCATCCCCACCGGCTCCCTGTCCCTGGACCTGGCGCTGGGCATCGGCGGCGTCCCCAAGGGCCGTATCGTGGAGATCTACGGGCCGGAGTCCTCCGGTAAGACCACCCTGGCCCTCCACATTGTGGCCGAGGCCCAGAAGCGGGGCGGTGAGGTGGCCTTTATTGACGCCGAGCACGCCCTGGACCCCTATTATGCCCGGGCGCTGGGGGTGGATATCGACTCCATGCTCATCTCCCAGCCGGACACCGGCGAGCAGGGCCTGGAGATCTGTGAGGCCCTGGTCCGCTCCGGCGCCATCGACGTGGTGGTGGTGGACTCGGTGGCGGCTCTGACCCCCCGGGCGGAGATCGAGGGCGACATGGGCGACTCCCATGTGGGTCTGCTGGCCCGCCTCATGAGCCAGGCCCTGCGGAAGCTGGCCGGCTCCATCGCCAAGACCAACTGCGTGGTCATTTTCATCAACCAGCTGCGGGAAAAGGTGGGCGTCATGTACGGCAACCCGGAGGTCACCACCGGCGGCCGCGCCCTGAAATTCTACGCCTCCGTCCGTATGGATGTGCGCCGGGTGGAGTCCCTGAAGAACGGCTCTGAGATCATCGGCAACCGCACCCGGGTCAAGGTGGTCAAGAACAAGGTCTCCCCCCCCTTCAAGGAGGCGGAGTTCGACATCATGTACGGCGAGGGCATCTCCAAGGTGGGCGAGATCCTGGATCTGGCCACCAAGCTGGACCTGGTGCAGAAGTCCGGCTCCTGGTTCGCCATGGGGGACACCCGGCTGGGCCAGGGCCGCGACGCCGCCAAGCAGTACCTGAGGGACAACCCGGAGGTGTGCGACAAGCTGGAGGCCGACATCCGTAAGAACTCCTATAAGCTGATGAGCAGCCAGGCCCGGGCCGCCGCCCGCGCCGCCGGCCGTGCGGTGGATGTGTCCGCCGAGGACTTTGAGGATGCGGATCAGTAAGCTGGCCCCCTCCCAGCGGGTGGCGGGCCGCTGGCTGTGCCACCTGGAGGACGGGACCATCCTGCGCGTCACGGAAAATGAGATCGCCGCTTTCGGCCTGTGCTCCGGTCTGGAGCTGACGCCGGAGGGGCTGGCGGCAGTAGAGCGGGCGGCCAAAGCCGCCACCGTGCGGGACAAGGCCATGGATCTGCTGGCTGCCCGGCCCCTGTCCCGAAAGGAGCTGGTGGACAAGCTGACTGCCCGCCCCCGGAACAGGGAAAAGGAGCCGCTGGCTGACCGGGAGACCGCGGAAGCGGCGGCGGACCGGCTGGAGGAGCTGGGCTACCTGAACGACGAAGCCTACGCCCATACGGTGGCGGAGCACTACGCCGCCAAGGGCTGGGGCCCCGCCCGGATCCGGGAGGAGCTGTACCGCCGGGGGGTGCCCCGGGAATACTGGGACGGCGCTCTGGAGGAACTGGACGCCCCCAATGAGGCCATTGACGCCTTTTTGCAGAAAAAACTCCGGGGGGCGGATCTTGCCGACCCCAGGACCTACCAGCGCGCTGCCGGTGCGCTGGCCCGCCGGGGCTTCCGGTGGGAGGACATCAAAGAGGGCCTGCGCCGGTACGGCGGGGCCGTTGAGGAGGAATGGTAATGGATACCCGAGAGGCTCTGATGACCCGCCGCAGCATCCGCCGTTACAAGGCAGACCCCATTCCCGAGACCGACCTGAGAGAGATCCTGGAGGCAGGGCTGGCCGCCCCCTCCGCCATCAACCTGCAGCACTGGTACTTCGTGGCCGTCCAGGACCCGGATGCCCTGGAGGAGGTGCGGCAGATCATGGGCGGGGTGGTGGAAAAATTCACCCCCATCCTGGAGGAGCGCTTCTCCCGCAACCCGGAGCAGGTGGGCATCACCAACAAGTTCCTGTCCACCCTGGGCGGGGCGCCGGTGTGCGTGCTGGTGTTCCTGCTGAAGCCGGATTATCCGGACCGGGACGGCGCCATGCAGAGCGTGTCCGCCGCCATTGAAAATGTGCTGCTGGCCGCCTGGGACAAGGGCATCGGCTCCTGCTGGCTGTCCGCCCCCCAGCGGATGGGCTTCGGGCCCGCCTTCCAGAGCCGCTTCGCCCCCGACAAGGGGGAGTTTGTGGCCGCCATCACCCTGGGCTATCCCGACCAGCAGCCCAAGATGCCCCCCCGCCGGGAGGGCAGATATACCATCGTGTAAGGAGGCAGTCTGTTGAAGATTGCATTTGTTTCTCTTGGCTGTGCCAAGAATCTGGTGAATACCGAGCAGATGATGGCCCTGGTGAAAGCCGCCGGCCATACCGTCACCGGCGACCCAGAGGGGGCCGACGTGGCGGTGCTCAACACCTGCGGGTTTATTGATGTCGCCAAGAGCGAGGCCATCCAGAACATCCTGGAGCTGGCCGCCCTGAAAGAGCAGGGTAAGCTGGGCAAGCTGCTGGTGGCGGGCTGCCTGAGCCAGCGCTACCGGGACGAGATCCTGGAGGAGCTGCCCGAGATCGACGGCATTTTGGGCACCGGAAGCTATACCGACGTGGTGCCCGCCATCGAGTCTATGATGGAGGGGGATGTCCCCACCTATTTCGGGGACATCGACCACACCATCGAGGACGGCCCGCGTATGGTCACCACGCCCCCCTACACCGCCTTCCTCAAGATCGCGGAGGGGTGCGACAACCGGTGCGCCTACTGCGTCATTCCCTCCCTCCGGGGCCGGTACCGCAGCCGCACCATGGAGTCCCTGCTGGCCGAGGCCAAAAAGCTGGCCGACGACGGAGTACAGGAGCTGATCGTCATCGCTCAGGACATCACCCGGTACGGCACCGACCTGTACCACAAGCGGATGCTGCCCGAGCTGCTTACCGAGCTGTGCAAGCTGCCCTTCCACTGGGTGCGGCTCCACTACCTGTATCCCGATGAGCTGGACGACGCCCTCATCGACGTGATGGCCCGGGAGCATAAGGTCCTCAAGTATATCGACATCCCCCTCCAGCATATCAATGACCGGATCCTCAAGGCCATGAACCGCCGTTCCACCAAGGCGGAGATCATCGCCCTGCTGAAGAAGCTGCGGGAGCGGCTGCCCGGTCTGGTGCTGCGTACCTCCCTCATCTGCGGCCTGCCCGGCGAGACCGAGGAGGAGTTTGAGGAGCTGTGCGACTTCCTGCGGGAGAGCGGCATTGAGAGGGCGGGCATCTTCCAGTTCTCCCCCGAGGAGGGCACTCCCGCCGCAATCATGCCCGACCAGGTGGACCCGGATACCGCCAAGCGGCGGGTGGAGCTGCTGGTGGAGCTCCAGAGCCGGGTGATGGACGCCTGGAACGAGAGCCGTCTGGGGGAGACCCTGGAGGTGCTGTGCGAGGGCTTCGACCCGGAGATGGGGTGCTACGCCGGCCGGTCCTACGCCGATTCCCCCGACGTGGACGGAAAGGTATTCTTTACCGCGGCGGGCCTGGTGCCCGCGGGCAGCTTTGTCAATGTGAGGATCACCGGTACCAGTGACGGGGATCTGACCGGGGAAATAGAGGAGTGAGTTGACTTGAATACCGCCAATAAGCTGACCATGCTCCGGGTGCTGCTCATCCCCGTGTTCCTGGTGGTGCTCTACCTCCAGTTCCCCTTCCACATGTACTACGCGCTGGCCGTGTTCGTGCTGGCCAGCGTCACCGACTTTGTGGACGGCTATATCGCCCGGCACTATGACCAGACCACCGATTTCGGCAAGTTTATGGACCCGCTGGCCGACAAGATGCTGGTCATGGCCGCCATGCTGTGGTTCGTGGAGATGGGCCGCATTCCCGCCTGGGCCCTGCTCATCGTGGTGGTGCGGGAGTTCTCCGTCACCGGCCTGCGGCTCATCGCTGTGGAGCGGGGGCGGGTCATCGCCGCCGCCTGGTCGGGCAAGATCAAGACGGCCTCCACCATGGTGTGCATCTGCCTGATGCTGCTGATCCACCACCCGGTGCTGGACGGCGTGTGTGTGGCCCTGATTTTGGTCACCACCATCTACTCCGGGATCGAGTATTTTGTGAAGAATAAAGACGTGATCGACTGGAGCAAGCTGTAATGCTGGACTTTACGCAGACCTTACATGAGTCGGAACCCCTGATCCACCCCACCTGCACGGTGAAGAACTGCGCCTTCGGCCGCTATGTGGAGCTGGGGGACCACTGTGTGGTGGAGGACACCCGCATTGGGGATTACACCTATCTTTTCGGCTCCAATGATGTGATCTATTCAGAAATCGGCAAGTTCAACTCCATCGCCACCGGCGTTCGCATCAATCCGGTGCAGCACCCGGCCAAGACCCGGGCCGCCGCCCACCATTTTACCTACCGCTGCGCCCATTACGGCTTCGGCCCCGACGACGAGGCGCTGCTCCAGTGGCGGCGGGACAACCACCGGGTGGTCACCGGACATGACGTGTGGATCGGCCACAACGCGGTGATCATGGCCGGCGTCACCCTGGGCCACGGCGCGGTGGTGGGGGCGGGCGCGGTGGTCACTCACGATGTGGCCCCCTACGAGATCGTGGGGGGCGTGCCTGCCCGCCATATCGGCTGGCGGTACGATGAGGACACCATTGCCGCCCTCCTGCGGATCTGCTGGTGGGACTGGAGCCATGAGCAGCTGCGGGAGCGGCTGCGGGACTTTGACGATGTGGCCGCCTTCTGCAGGAAGTATGACCCTGTGGACTAAAATAACCCAGCTACCCGTCCTTTATGTGAACCCTCCTGTGGGAAAGAAAGAGCCGCATGGAGCTTCTGCTTTGGCGTCATTGCTGTCTATATGCTCGCTGCGGCTGCCTCTGTTTTGCGCGGGAGCTAACAAGAACGCCCTGTCGCTTGACACCAAATGGGAATCGTGGTAATATACTATGGCAATCAAATAGCGCGAGGAACGGAAAGAGTACCCAGCGAGTACCCGCCAGAGAGGGAGCGTCACCGGCTGAGAGCGGTCCCAGGGGGTAACTGGAGAACGTGCGTCCGGGAGCGCGGGGGATGCAGATGCCCCCCGGCTGGCCCCGTCATGGCCATCGAGTGAGAAATGAGAGTGGAACCGCGATTTCATCGCCTCTTATGCCTGTGCATAAGAGGCGTTTTTCTTTGGAGGTGTTTTCCCTGACCCGACTCGGCGAGACCCTGCGGGCCTATCAGGCCCGCGACCCTGCGGCACGGAGCCGCCTGGAGATCTTTTTGCTCTACCCCGGCGTTCACGCCATGATCTACCACCGCTTCGCCCACTTCCTCTACCGGCACAAGCTGAAGTTCCTGGCCCGGTTCGTCAGCCAGTGGAGCCGGTTCTGGACGGGCATCGAGATCCATCCCGGGGCCCAAATCGGCCGCCGGTTCGTCATTGACCACGGCATGGGTATCGTCATCGGCGAGACCGCCGAGATCGGCGACGACTGCCTGATCTACCACGGCGTCACGCTGGGCGGCACTGGCAAGGACCAGGGCAAGCGCCACCCCACTCTGGGCAACAACGTGATGGTGTCCGCCGGGGCCAAGGTGCTTGGCCCCTTCAAGGTGGGGGATAACTCCCGCATCGCCGCCAACGCGGTGGTGCTCAGCGAGATCCCGCCGGATGCCACTGCGGTGGGCGTACCCGCCCGGGTGGTGCGCATTGCCGGGGAGAAGGTGGATTACGCCTCCTCTGTGGACCAGATCCATGTGACCGACCCGGTACAGAAAGAATTGCAGGCCATCAGTTCCCGCCTGGAGTGGCTGGAGCAGCTGATGGATGAGCAGGCCAGAAACCAAAATCAATAAGGAGCGAACAACCATGAAACTGTATAACTCCGCGACCCACAAAAAAGAAGAATTTGTACCCCATGTGCCCGGCAAGGTGGAAATGTACACCTGCGGCCCCACGGTGTACCACTTTGCCCATATCGGCAACCTGCGCAGCTATATCATGGAGGACGTGCTGGAGAAATTCCTCCGCTACGAGGGCTACGACGTGAACCGGGTGATGAACATCACCGACGTGGGCCACCTGGCCTCCGACGCCGATACCGGCGAGGACAAGATGGTGAAGGGCGCCAAGCGGGAGCACAAGAGCGTGCTGGAGATCGCCCAGTTCTATACCGACGCCTTCTTCTCCGACTGCAAGAAGCTGAACATCAAGTACCCCGACGCGGTGCAGCCCGCCACCGGCATGATCGACGACTATATCAAGGTCATCACCAAGCTGATGGAGACCGGCTACGCCTACTTCGCCGGGGGCAACGTGTATTTTGATACCTCCAAGCTGAAGCGCTACTATGTGTTCAACGACCACGACCAGGAGGATCTGGCGGTGGGCGTCCGGGAGGGCGTGGAGGAGGATCTCAATAAGCGCAATAAGAACGACTTTGTGCTGTGGTTTACCAAATCCAAGTTTGAGGACCAGGCCCTGAAGTGGGACTCCCCCTGGGGCGTGGGCTATCCCGGCTGGCACATCGAATGCTCCTGCATCTCCATGAAGTACAACGGGGAGCACCTGGATATCCACTGCGGCGGCATCGACAACGCCTTCCCCCACCACACCAATGAGATCGCCCAGTCCGAGTCCTATCTGGGGCATCCCTGGTGCAAATACTGGATGCACGTCCACCACCTGAACACCAACTCCGGCAAGATGAGCAAATCCAGCGGCGAGTTCCTCACGGTCTCCCTGCTGGAGGAGAAGGGATACGACCCCCTGGTCTACCGCTTCTTCTGCCTCCAGTCCCACTACCGCAAGAGCCTGATCTTCTCCTGGGAGAACCTGGACAACGCGAAGGTTGCCTACGACAAGCTGGTGAGCCGCGTCGCCGCCCTGTCCGACGGACCCGAGGCCGTGGATGAGGAGGCCGCCGCCAAGTACAAGGCCGACTTCATTGAGGCGGTGGGCAACGATCTGAATAGCTCTCTGGGCGTTACCGCCGTGTACGACGTGCTCAAGGCCGACATCAATGACGCCACCAAGCGGGCCCTCATTGGCAGCTTTGACCAGGTGCTGGGTCTGGATCTGCTGGAGAAGGCCGCCGCCCTGCGGGAGAAGGCTGCCGCCCCGGTGGAGGGAGCCGAGGAGATCGAGGCCCTCATCGCCAAGAGGCTGGAGGCCAAGAAGGCCAAGGATTGGGCCGCCGCCGACGCTATCCGCGATCAGCTCAAGGCCATGGGCGTGGAGATCAAGGACAGCAAGGAAGGGACCACCTGGACCCGGGTATAACGATATCACAGAACGAATGGTCGGAGGGCCTGCCGCGTCTGACGCGGCAGGCCCTCTTTTTGGAATAAATGAAAACTGACCTTATAAAATAGATAAAAAGTGATACTTTTAAAAAGGTCAGAAAGGAATTATACTGGAAGCACAGATCAAAAAAACAGAAAGAGGGCGTTCCAGTATGGCAAAGCAAACAACCAGACGCATGGTGATGGCGGCGCTGCTGGCGGCACTGACCACCGCCGCTACAATGGTGATCCGGATCCCCACCCCCACCCTGGGATACATCCACCTGGGAGACGGCATGGTGCTCATCTGCGGCATTTTGCTGGGCCCCGGGCTGGGCGCGGCGGCGGCGGGCATCGGTTCCATGCTGGCCGACCTGTTTGCCGGCTATATGGCGTGGGTGCCGGGCACCTTCGCCATCAAGGCGCTGACCGCACTGACGGGCGGGCTGCTCTACCGGCTTCTGCTGCGGTGGGAGCACCTGCCCACGCCGCTGCGGGTGCTGCTGTGCGGCGTTCCGGCGGAAGCGGTGATGGTGGCGGGCTATTTCCTCTATGAGGTGGGCATGATGGCGGTGAGCGGCAGCTCCCTGGCCGCCGCCTCCGCCGCGGTGCTTGTGGGCGTGCCCTTCAACGTGGTGCAGGGCCTGGCGGGCGTAGTGGTGTGCGCGGTGCTGCTGCCGGTGCTCAGCCACGCGGGGATCGGCGGAGTGCGGCGCAGGAACGCGGCGGAGCAGGCGAGACAGCAGTCCTGACCTGCCGGCACAGAGCCCGGATGCAATGGCATAAAACTTCATGAGCCAAGAGCGTACCGTGAAAGCGGGCAAAAACTTGCGGCGCATGAAGTTTTATCCGCAGATGGGCCGTCCCGGCCCATGCGCTTTGATCTCATGGCCGTGCCGCCGAAAGCGGCACATGACCAAGTTTGCTATGCGTTTGCATAGCAAAAAAGCTGCCCGGCTCCGGGCAGCTTTTTTTATGGTCGTGGGGGAGTCAGCCCTGTAGTCCGGCCAGGACGTCGGCGGCGTTGGTGTCCGCCTTCACCTTAGGCATCGCCTGTTCGATGACGCCGTCCGGGCCGATGACGAAGGTGGTGCGGACCACACCCATGCTTACCTTGCCGTAGTTCTTCTTCTCCTGCCAGACGCCGTAGGCCTGGATGGCGGTGAGCTCCGGGTCGGAGAGGAGCAGGAAGGGCAGCGCGTACTTCTGGGCGAACTTCTGGTGAGAGGCCACAGAGTCCTTGCTGATGCCGATGACCACGGTGTCCAGCGCGCAGAATGCGTCATAGGCGGCGGCGTAGCCGCAGGCCTGCTTGGTGCAGCCGGGGGTGTTGTCCCGGGGATAGAAGTAGAGCACCACCCGCTTGCCCAGGAAACTGGACAGGGTGATAAGGTTGCCGTCCTGATCCGGCAGGGTAAAGTCCGGCGCTTTGGTTCCGACTTCCAGCATATCAGAGTTCCTCCTTCAAAAAAACAGCGTTTTGCGGGTTGGAAAAGGTGGGGGAGAAGCGGAAGCCCAGGCGGTCAAAGGCCCGCAGGTCCTCCGGATACTGTGCGCCCGTCTCCGCCATCCAGCGCACCATTTCGCCCCGGGCCATTTTGCACAAGGTGCCCTTTTCCACCACCTTGTCCCCCTTGCGCTCCCCAAAGGTGCAGGTCAGCACCCGGACGCCGGCGGGCAGATGGGGAAGCACCGCCCTGCTGTACTCCTTGGAGGCCAGATCGATCACCAGGTCGGTCTCCTCCGCTACTGCCCGGGCCAGCTTGTCCCCCCAGAAGGCGTACAGATCCTTCCTGCCGTCCACAGACAGGGGAGCGGCCATCTCCAGCCGGTAGGGCGTTACGCCGTCAAAGGGCCGCAGCAGGCCGTAGAACCCGGAGAGGATGCGCAGATGCGCCTGGAGGTAGGCCAGAGCGCCCCGGTCCAGGACGCCGGGGGCCATATAGCGGTACTGGATGCCCTCATAGGAGAGAATGGCGGGAGTGAGCTGCCGGTGCAGGTCCATGCCGGTCAGGCGCTCCAGGTTGAGGGCGGCAATGGAGTCGTTGCATTTCCACAGCGCTTGGAGCTGGGGGGCCGTCATAGCCCGCAGCGCGGCAAGTAGCCGCTGGGTCTCCGGAAGAAAGGCGGGGAGACCGGCGGGAGCGAGACTGTCGGTATCCACCCGCATTTTTTTGGCGGGGGAGATGAGGATACGCATGGCGGGCCTCCTTGCTGTAAAACTGGGATGCCCTCATTATACCATGACGGCAAGCGGTTTCACCGCTTGGTCGCCGGGAATCCGGCAGAAGCCGGCTCTGCCGGATTGGTCATGGTGTAACAAGCACAGTGCGCGGTCTTTCACCGCGCCCCGCCGCCGGAAAGGCGGCCACAAACAGCAGGGCTGTTTGTACTGCGCTTATTATATCATGGTTTTTATGGGGTGCAAGGGGGTAGGGCGGCAGCCGGGGAAGAAAATGGAGGCGGGCGGGTTGACAGCGGGGGTGGGCTGGGGCTACAATGGGGCCTGTTGGACCGGGGCTGCCGGTCCTTAAATCCGGATGAGAGGCGAAATGATCGATGAAACTGCTCTGTCAATTTGGCGTGATCTTCGGGGTGTGCTGGGTGAGCCAGATCCTGGAGCGCCTGCTGCCCTTTCCCTTCCCTGCCAGCGTGATCGGCATGGTGCTGCTTTTTATCCTGCTTGCCACCGGGCTGCTGAAGCTGGAGCACGTGCGGGAGAAGGCGGATTTTCTGCTGGCCAACATGGCCTTCTTTTTCCTGCCTGCCGGCGTCAGTGTGATGAACTACTTTGACGTGCTGGGCGGTGCCCTGGTGCCCCTGCTGGTCATCTGCCTGGTGACCACCGTGCTGGTATTTGGCGCGACAGCGCTGAGCATCAAGCTCACCCTGCGCCTGATGGGAAGGAGGAAGGACCGAAATGGCTGAGTGGACCAATTCCCCGTTCTTTGGCGTGGCCCTCAGTGTGGCGGCCTTCTGGATCGGGGTGAAGCTGCAAAAAAAGACGGGGCTGGTGCTGTGTAACCCGCTGCTGGTGGCGGTGACTCTGGTGGTGGGGGTATTGCTGGTCCTGGGGATCCCATACGAGCATTATAACCAGGGCGGCAGTCTGATCAATCTGTTTCTTGCCCCTGCTACAGCCTGCCTGGCGGTGGCCATCTACAGCAAGGTGCGCTTGCTGAAGGAGAACTGGCTGCCCATTTTGGTGGGGTGCGCGGTGGGCTCGGCGGTGTCCATGGGCAGTGTGTTGGGCCTGTGCCGGCTCTTCCGGCTGGACGAGGTCATGGCGGCCTCTCTGCTGCCCAAGTCGGTGACCACCCCTATCGCGGTCAGTGTCTCCCAGGCCCACGGCGGAATCCCGTCCATCACGGTGGTGGCGGTGCTCCTCACCGGGATCATGGGCAGCATCCTGGCCCCTCTGCTGATCCGTCTGTTCCGGGTGAAGGACCCGGTGGTTGCCGGTCTGTCCATCGGCGCCTGCTCCCACGCGATCGGTACCTCCAAGGCCCTGGAGCTGGGGGAGACGGAGGGCGCTATGAGCGGTCTGGCCATCGGCGTGTGCGGCCTGGTCACCGTGATCTTTTCTCTGGTCCTGCTGTAAAAAAAGACGTGCTGCCGGCGCAGCACGTCTTTTTTTACAGGTCGATGGGGTCCACATCCACCGGATGAGTCTTGCGGTACTCCTTGCCCCAGTGGGAGAGCTGGAAAAGGGTCCAGAGGTCGGAGCCGCCGGCGTATACCAGAACCGCGCCGATGACCCGGAAGAGCGCGGCCTCGCTGAGCAGAGGGTGGAACACCACAAAGATGCCCAGAGCGGTGGAGACGAGGGAGAGGATCAGATTCACGTTCCAGCGGGAGAAATCCATCCGGTGGAGTTCCAGGGTGCGCTTGAGGTTGAGCAGGCCGTCAATGGCAATATACAGGCCCAGGATCACAGGGATGATGCTCTGGATCAGAGGGGGATAGAGGACCATGACGGCGCCAACCGCCAGGGCCACGATGCCCAGGAACAGTTCCAGGAGGGCACCGCCCCTGCGGTCCTCGCTGCGGTAGAAGCCGATCACGGTGAACAGCCCGTAGAGCAGCAGGATGGCGCCGAAGGCATAGCAGATCAGATCCATGACGGTGTTGGGCCACAGCAGCAGAACGACGCCCAGCAGCAGATAGAGTACAGAGAGGAACACGAAACTGACGGACATATTTTTCAGACGCTCTTTCATAAAAACCACCTTTCCTGCCCCTTACAGTTCAGGGGCCTGCCAACCTTTGCACACATCGACCCAGCCGGCGCTGCCGGACAGCCGGGCCAGCTCCTCGCAGCTGAGTTCCACGGCGGAAGCGGCGTTCCCGGCGGCGGGATAGATGATGTCGAACCGCCGGAGAGAGACGTCCAGATAGGTGACGGTATCGGGGGACACAATGCCGAAGGGGCATACGCCGCCGATCTCATGACCGGTGAAGGCCACCACCTGCTCCGGGGTGAGCATGGTGGCTTTGTGGTGAAATGTGGCCTTGAATTTGGCGTTGTCGATCCTGGCGTCACCGGCGCACACAAGGAGCAGAGCCCCCTCCCCGTGGACGAAGGAGAGGGTCTTGGCGATGCGGGCAGGCTCGCATCCGACGGCCTGGGCAGCCAGCTCCACCGTGGCGCTGGAGACATCGAATTCCCGGATACGGTCCTCATACCCCTGCTGGCGCAGGTAGAGACGGCCCGTTTCGATGGACATGTTCAGCAGCCTTCTTTCTTGGCCTGGGCCTTGGCCAGGAAGCGGTCAGCCTGGATGATGAAACGCTGATGCTCCCCCTTGCCGATGGGACCGGCTTCGTCGTAGGCAGTCACGGAATAGGTCAGCTTGCGGCCCTCGACGGCGGTGAGCTCCGCCTCGGCCCACACCCGCATCCCCACCGGGGTAGCGGCGTCGTGGGACACGTTGAGCAGGGTGCCCACCGTGCCCTGCCCCTCCTCCAGCTGGGCCTGTACCGCGTTGACAGCGGCGTTCTCCATCAGGGCGATCATGGCAGGGGTGGCAAAGACGGGCACAAGGCCGCTGCCCACTGCGGCGGCGGTATTTTCAGCGGTGACGGTCGTTTCGGCACGGCCTTTCATTCCAACGGAAAGTGACATAGATATGGCTCCTTCTCTGTAAAAGAATTCGTTCAAACGTCATTTTACCGCACTTCATCAGGAAAGGCAAGCAGAAAGCCGCGCCTGACGGCGCGGCTTTCCGGTGTGTTGATTCAGTTGGCGGCCAGCATCAGGCGGGTCCACTCGGAGTCATACAGGGCCAGCGTGTCGGCGGGCAGGTTCTTGAAGCTCTCGCAGTTGGCCAGGATGGACGCGTCGGGATAGGCGTAGGGGTCGTTGGCCACCTCGGGGTCCAGCTCCTCCCGGACGGACAGCAGGGGGGAGGAGTACCAGATCTCCTCGCAGTTCTTCAGCCCGGCGGCGGTGGAGCACATATAGTTGATGAAGATCTCGGCGTTTTCCTTGTTCTCGGCATTCTTGGGGATGCACATGGCGTCCACATACAGGTTGGTGCCCTCCTCGGGCAGGCAGAAGGCCAGGTCGGGGTTGATCTCCTGCATGGTGAGGAAGTCGCCGTAGTAGTATGCGCCGATGGCGGCAGAGCCGCCCTGCATCTTCTCAAAAATGTCGTCCATCACATAGGAGTCCACCAGGGGCTTCTGACGGATGAGCAGATCCACGGCCTCCTTGATCTGGGCCGGGTCGGTGGTGTTGTAGGAGTAGCCCAGCTCCTTCAGGGCCACGCCCAGGCCGTCCCGGGAGTTGTTGAACATGAGGATCTGGCCGGCGTAGTCCTCATCAAACATGATGTCCCAGCCGGTGGGCACTTCGTCCACCATGGTGGTGTTGTAGATGATGCCCAGCAGGCCCCACATATAGGGCACGCTGTACAGGCCCTCCGGATCGTAATCCGGGTTTTTCAGGGCCGGGTCCACATCGGCAAAGTTAGGAATATTGTCAAAGTTCAGCGGCTCCAGCATATCCTCTTCGATCATTCGGGAGATCATATAGTCGGAAGGGATGACCACGTCATAGCTGGCGCCCTCGTTTTTCAGAACGCCGTACATGGCCTCGTTGCTCTCGAAGGTGTCATATACCACCTTGATGCCGGTCTCGGCTTCAAAATCCTCCAGAACGGACTCGTCGATATAGACGCCCCAGTTATAGACGTTGACCACGCCTTTGGCGGCGGCGCCAGGCTCCTTGGAGTTACCGGAAGTAGTGCCGCCGCAGCCGGACAGCAGACCCAGGGTGAGAGCGGAAACGCTCAGGAGTGCGAGAAACTTTTTCAATTTCTTTCGTTATCCCCTTTCGGAAATGTGATCTATGACGGGCCCCGGTGAGGGGCGGGTCACCAGTTGGGAGAGGCTCGCCCTACGAGCCGGGGTTCAGCTTGGCCTTCCGCCGGGCGGAGGCGGTCTCCTGCCGGGCCTGCCGGATGTTGACAGTGAGCAGCAGGGCGAACACCACCAAGAACATCAGGGTGGACAGGGCGTTGATCTCGGGGGTCACAGGCTTTTTCACCATGGTGTAGATCTCCACCGCCAGAGTGGTGACGCCGGAGCCCTTGGTAAAGTAGCTGATGACGAAGTCGTCGATGCTCATGGTGAAGGCGATGATCAGACCGTTGAGTACCCCGGGCATGATCTCGGGCAGGATGACCTTGCGGAAAGCCAGAAAGCCGGGGGCGCCCAGGTCCTGAGCCGCCTCGTAGATGTTGGCGTCCAGCTGCCGCAGCCGGGGCATGACAGAAAGGATCACATAGGGGGCGTTAAAGGTGACGTGGGCGATGAGCAGGGTGCCGAAGCCCATTTTCCACCGTACCCCCAGCCACTCGCTGAGGAAGCTGCTGTTGAAGGCTCCGATGGCGAACACAAAGAGCAACATCATGGATACGCCGGTGATGATGTCCGCGTTGGTCAGGGGGATATTGTTCACCGACAGGTAGATGGTACGGGACCGGCGGCGCATGGAGTAAAAGCCGATGGCGGCGGCGGTGCCCAGAACGGTGGCGATAACGGCGGCCAGCACCGACAGGATGATGGTGGTGCGCAGCGCGCCTAAAAGGCGGGTATTGTGGAACAGCTCGCTGTACCAGTCCAGGGAGAAGCCGCCCCAGACCCGGTTGCTCTTGGTGGCGTTGAAGGAGAAGATGATGAGCAGCGCGATGGGGGCGTACAGAAAGATGTACACCAGCAGGGTGAAGAACCGGGAGGGGATCCGATGCTTTCTCACAGTACCGCCACCCCCTCTTCACCCTCGCCGAAGCGGTTCATAATGGCCATCATGATGAGGACGATCACCATCATCACCAGGGCGATGGCGGAGCCCAGGTGGGGGTTGTAGGCGTTGCCCAGGAACTGCATCTCAATGAGGTCGCCCAGCAGCAGGGTCTTGCCGCCGCCCAGCAGGCGGGACAGGGCGAAGGTGGACACCGAGGGGATGAACACCATGGTCACCCCGGAGAGCACGCCGGGCAGGGACAGGGGGAAGATCACCTTGCGGAACACCATGGAGCTGTTGGCGCCCAGGTCCTGGGCGGCCTCCACCACCTTGGGGTCGATCTTCTCAATGACCGAGAAGATGGGCAGCACCATGAAGGGCAGGAAGTTGTATACCATGCCCAGCACAATGGCCCCCTGGGTATTGATCATGGGGAAATACCGGAGGTTGGTGCCGAAGATCGAGTTCCACAGGTCGAAAAATCCGATGTTGGACAGGAACTGATTGATCAGACCGTTGTCATCCAGAATGGACATCCAGGCGTAAGTCCGCAGCAGGAAGTTCATCCACATGGGCAGCATGATGAGCATCATGGCCACCTTGCGCACCATCAGGCTCTCCCGGGACAGGAAGTAGGCCAGGGGATAGCCGATGAGGATACAGATCAGGGTCGCCACGATGGCCAGCACGAAGGAGTGCTGAAAGGCGGGCAGGAAGGTGCTCATGCTGTTGAAGTTGCCCATGGTGACGGCGCCGGACTTGTCGGTGAAGGCAAAGACCACCACCAGAATGAGGGGGGCCACCACAAAGAGGCCCATCCAGACCACATAGGGCGCGGCCAGCCACTTATTCCTCATCGCCGCAGTCCTCCTCCAGCCGGTCCTCGTTGAGCTCGTCATACTCGGAGGAGTAGGAGCTGTAGTCGCCGAAGGTGCCGGAGTACTGGCTCTTCTTCATGATGTGGAAACCGTCGGGGTCGATCTTGACCCCGATCCTGGCCCCCACAGGGGAGTAGTCGGTGGTCTGGATCAGCCACTTGAAGCCCCGGAAGTCCACAATGGTGTCGTAGTGGACGCCCTTGAAGGTGACCTCGGTGACGGTGCCGGTGAGCTGGCCCTCGGCCTCGGGCACGATGTCGATGTCCTCGGGCCGGATGACCACGTCCACCGGCTCGTTGGGGGCGAAGCCCTTGTCCAGGCACTTGAACTTCCGGCCGTACATCCCCACCACGAAGTCCTCGTGCATGATGCCGTCGATGATGTTGGACTCGCCGATGAAGTCGGCAACAAAGGCGTTTTTAGGCTCGTTATAGATATCCTCGGGGGTGCCGATCTGCTGGATCTTGCCCTCGTTCATCACCACGATGGTGTCGGACATGGAGAGGGCCTCCTCCTGGTCGTGGGTGACGTAGATAAAGGTGATCCCCACCTGCTGCTGGATCTTTTTCAGCTCGATCTGCATATCCTTGCGCAGCTTCAGATCCAGGGCGCCCAGCGGCTCGTCCAGCAGGAGGACTTGGGGCCGGTTGACGATGGCCCGGGCGATGGCCACCCGCTGCTGCTGACCGCCGGAGAGGGAGTTCACCGAGCGCTTGCCGTAGCCCGCCAGGTTCACCAGGGCCAGAGCCTCCTCCACCCGCTCCTTGACCTCGGACTCCGGGACTTTGATAAACTTTCCGGGGTGCTTGGGGTCGGGGATCTTGTTCACCCGCAGGCCGAAGGCCACATTTTCAAAGATATTCATGTGGGTGAACAGGGCGTATTTCTGAAAGACAGTGTTGACCTTCCGCTTATGAGGGGGAACGTCATTGATCCTCACGCCGTCAAAATACACGTCGCCGGAGGTGGGCTTCTGAAAGCCGCCGATGATACGAAGCGTCGTGGTTTTGCCGCACCCGGAAGGACCGAGCAACGTGAGGAACTCTTTGTCGTTGATATAAAGGTTGATGTGGTCGAGAATGACGTCGTCGTCAAATTTCATGAAGCAGTCCGACAGGCGGATCAGTTCTTTGGACATGTATCCTCCCCCATTTCTTGACATGTTAGTAAAGGACGTACCCAAACCGGCGGTTGGGTACGCCCTTATCGACGAGACCAATATATATGTTATTGCGAAAAATGTCAATAATAAAACGGCTTTTTTTCGGGGGATTTTACGGCTCTCTGTCCTTGGCGGGCCGGGACGGAGCAGAGGGGAGCAGCTGGTAGATGCGCTCGGATCGAGGCGGAGCGCCGCCGGCGGCCTGCCAGCCGGCGGAAAAGGCGATGCGGACCATGGCAAACAGGGCATTTTCCGCCTCGTCATACTCGTGCCGGTCCAGGAAGTCGGCGAAGCACCGTTCAAACTCGTTGGAGTACATATCCATCACCTCAATGGATATAATAACATATATAGTGATGAAATACAATATATTATGGTGTATAAGGGATGAAGTAAGTTGCCTACAAAAGAAGGAGCTCTCGCTACACTTAAATAAAAGGAGCGAGAGCCGATGGATGCCAAACATTATAAAATATTTGTCCAGATTGGATTAAATATCATGTACTACAGAAAAGAACGGGGCTGGACGCAGATGGATCTAGCCGAAGCTGTTGATTTAAGCCGAAATCATATGCAGCGGATCGAAGCGGCCACGGCGGTCCCCAGCCTGTCCACCCTGCTGGACATCGCCGATGCCCTGGGTGTGCCGGTGCAGAAGCTGTTTGACGCGCGGTGAGCGGACAGAAGCGGCAAGCTGTGTGGAGACACGAAAGAACAGGGGGGATAGCATGGAAAAGACATCTGGCGGCTGGAAACGTGTGATGGCCTGCTCCGTCGGCGTGGTGTGCGGGTTGCTCATTCTGGTCGGCGCATGGTGGGGGAGCCACGCCCGGGCATTCCGGGTCTTGATGGAGCGGCTGCCGACGGCCGAAGACTGCGAAATGCAGTTTTATGTGAGCGATGAGGACGGACACCGGGAGCGGAGGACCATCGACGATCCGCAGGACCGCGCGGCGGTACTGGCCGAGGTGGAACGGTTGGATTTTTCCTGGCCCAGGCTGTCAGACGATCTGTGGGACGCGGCAGAATATTATAGCTGCTTCTGGATAGAAATCTATAGGACGTCGTACCTTCTGGAGCTTCAGATCCCATTGGACGATCCGCAGCAGGGCCTTATCCGGGCCGATGGCAAGGCGTTCCATGTGGAGGGCGGCGAGGCGTTTTTGGCGGCCTTGGAAGGCTGGTTGTACGAGTAGAGAGATGGAAACAAACAGTCTGCGGCGCCCTGACCGGGCGCCGCAGACGTTCTATTCTTATTCCCCAAAATATTCCGACACAAAGTCCACGTTGTCCACCGTGAACACCTTGCCCCTTAAATATTCCAGGATCCCCGCATCGGTGGGGAAGGTGAAGGCCAGCTTGTAGGAGTACAGGGCCTGGAAGGAGCGGCCGTACTGCTTGTTGTCCCGCTCCCGGCCGTACTTGCCGTCCCCCAGCAGAGGATGACCGGCGGCGGCGAACTGGGCCCGGATCTGGTGGGTGCGCCCGGTCAAAAGCTCGCACTCCACCAGGGAAAGCCCCCGGTTGACTTTCAGGGTCTTATATAAGGTGGCGGCGCTCTTGCCGCCGGGCACCGGGCGGCTGAACACCTTCACCTGGGCCTTGCTCTCGTCCTTGAGAAGAAAACCCTCCAGCTTGCCCTGGGGCGGAGTCATGCGCCCGTGGATGATAGCCAGGTAGAACTTGGCGATCTCCCGGTCCCGGATCTTCTGGTTGAGGATGCGCAGGGTCTCGGCGTTCTTGGCGGCCATGACGATGCCGCCGGTGTTGCGGTCGATGCGGTTGCACAGGGCGGGGGTGAAGGAGTGCTCGTCCCGGGGATTCCACTCCTTCTTCTGATAGAGGTGGGCCTGGATATGGGTGATGAGGGTGTTGACCTTCTCGTGCTCGTCGGCGTGGCACAGCAGGCCGGGCCGCTTGTTGAGCAGCATCAGGTTTTCATCCTCGTATACGATATCCAGCTTGGGCTTGAACACCGCCAGAAAGGCGTTGTCCTCCCGGGGCTGGTCAAAGAACTCGTCGTTGATGTATAATTGCAGTACATCCCCCACCTGGAGCCGGACGTCCCGCTGGGAGCCCTTGCCGTTGACCTTCACCCGCTTGAGCCGGATATACTTCTGGGCCAGAGGGGCGGGGAGCAGGGGCAGGGTCTTGCCCAGCCACCGGTCCAGCCGCTGTCCGGCGTCATTCTTTCCAATGGTAAATTCCCGCATAGTGACCTCCGCCGCGCCGGAGCGCGATTTTTTCAGTGACTCTATATTATACCGGTTTCCCTGTTGGAGCGCAAGGCGGACCGGTGGGGAGAACGCAAAAAAAGGCAGAAAAAAGTTGAAAAAAAGATTTGACAACCCGGCGTATTTTCGCTATAATATTCCGCGTACCGTTATGAGGAGGGTATTATGCGCTTAGATCTGAGGGAGATACTTCATGTGCCGGGCGCCTCTCTGCCCTTTGAGTCCCAGATGGACCTGTCCGAGCTGGATTTTTACGGCGCGCAGCCTTTCGCTCACCCTGTGGTGATCCGGGGGACGGTGCGCAACATGGCGGACGCCCTGTTGCTGGAGGGGGCTGCGGAGACCACCATGGAACTGGTGTGTGACCGCTGTCTCAAGCCCTTTCAGCAGGACCTGCATCTGCCCGTCAGCACCCTGCTGGCGGAGACGCTGGAGGACGAGGAGAACGACGAGATCGTGCTCCTGGAGGACGGCGCTGTGGATCTGGACGACTTGTTCACCACGGCATTGGTCCTGTCCATGGACTCCAAGCACGTCTGTTCCGAGGACTGCAAAGGCCTGTGCGCCACCTGCGGCGCCGATCTGAACGAGGGCCCCTGCGGATGCAGAAGAGAGATCGATCCACGTTTGGCTGCCCTTGCGCAGCTGTTGGATAAAGATGAGTAAGATTTGCCCGGCCAGGGCATGAACCTAAGGAGGTGTCATAGATGGCAGTCCCTAAGAGTAAAGTGTCCAAGCAGCGCCGGAATAAGCGCCGCAGCTCCGTGTGGAAGCTGGAGACTCCCGGCGTCACCACCTGCCCCAAGTGCGGTGCGTTCCGCCTGCCCCACCGGATGTGCAAGAGCTGCATGACCTACAAGGGCCATGAGTTCGGCAAGGTGGAAACCACTGCTGAGGCGAACTAAATAGCCGAAAAAGAAGAGGGGAGAGAAGCCCCTCTTTCTTTTTGCCCGGAAATGGGGTACAATAGCAAAAGAAGCGCACAGCGCGGCATAAATATGCGGGCTGTCGAGTCTGCGAAGAAGGAGCGCGCCCATGAGTCTGACCAAAATCGCATCGGTGGACCCCCACAGCCCGGCCCGGAGGGCGGGCGTCAGGCCGGGGGAGACCCTGACCCACATCAACGGCCACCCCATCGTGGACGTGCTGGATTACAAATTTTATGCCTACGACCCCCGTCTGGAGCTGACCCTGTCCGGGCCGGACGGCGGCAGCCGCACCCTCCGGCTCCGGAAGGAGGAGGGGGAGGACCTGGGGCTGAATTTCGAGACTTACCTGATGGACAGGGCCCGGTCCTGCGCCAATCGGTGTATTTTCTGCTTTGTGGACCAGATGCCCCCCGGCATGCGGGACACCCTCTATTTCAAGGACGACGACGCCCGCCTGTCCTTCCTGATGGGCAACTACATCACCCTGACCAACCTCTCCAGGCGGGAGATCCAGCGGGTGATGGATCTGCGCATCAGCCCCATCAATATCTCGGTCCACGCCACCGACCCGGCCCTGCGTACCGCCATGCTCAAGAATCCCCGGGCCGGGGAATGCATGGACATCATGCGGGAATTTGCCGGCGCGGGGATCGAAATGAACTGCCAGGTCGTGGCCTGTCCCGGCGTCAACGACGGCCCCGCCCTGGACCGCACCCTGCGGGAGCTGGGGGAGCTCCATCCCGGGGTGACCAGCGTGGCGGTGGTGCCGGTGGGCGTCACCCGCTTCCGGGAGGGCCTGTGCCCCATCGAGCCTTACACCAGGGAGCAGGCCGCCGCCCTTATCGATCAGGTGGAGACCTTTGCCCAGGCTTTTATGCAGAAGCACGGCACCAGCCTGGCCTGGTGCTCCGACGAGTTCTACCTGCTGGCCGGGCGGGAACTGCCGGACAAGAGCTATTATGAGGATATGGACCAGCTGGAGAACGGGGTGGGTATGCTGCGCCTGTTGACCAGCCAGGCGGAGATGGCCCTGGAGGATGAAGAGCCGGTGGGGACGGAACCCTTTTCCATCGCCACCGGCCTGTCCGCCGCGCCCTTTGTACAGAAGATCGTGGATGCCGCCCGGGAAAAGTGCGGCGGGGTGCAGGGGACGGTCTATCCCATCGTCAACCGCTTTTTTGGAGAGACCATCACCGTGTCCGGCCTGATCACCGGCGCTGACCTGAAGGAGCAGCTTCAGGGAAAAGAGCTGGGCCGCCGCCTGCTCATCCCGGACAATATGCTCCGGGCGGGGGAGCGGGTGTTTTTGGACGACGTGACCGTGGAGGAGCTGGAGCGGGCTCTGGGCGTGACCGTGATCCCCGTGCCCGCCGACAGCGGGTTTGACCTGGCTGACGCAATTCTGGGCCGGGAAGTGACGGCCCACTGCCCCGTGCTGCCTCCGGAGGCAGAGTATTACCGTTATAACCCATAGGCGGAGCAAGGTCTGCTCCCGGACGCCTCCTCCCCCGGCCAAACCTGCTGTGCTGGGCTTTGGACGGGGGGCCAATGAAAGGATGATAGAATGAAACCGTTGATCGCTATTGTGGGCCGGCCCAACGTGGGCAAGTCCATGCTGTTCAATAAGCTGGTGGGCCAGCGGCTGTCCATCGTGGAGGATACCCCCGGCGTCACCCGGGACCGGCTGTATGCCGAGGCCGAGTGGCTGGGCCGGAAGTTCGACCTGGTGGATACCGGCGGCATCGAGCCGGGCACCGACAGCGAGATCTTGGCCTTCATGCGGCAGCAGGCGGAGATCGCCATCCAGAACGCCACCGTTATCATCTTCCTGTGCGACGTCAAGACCGGCCTCACCGCGTCGGACCAGGAGGTAGCCAACATGCTGCTCCGCTCCGGCAAGCCGGTGGTGCTGGCGGTGAACAAGATGGACCAGGTGGGCCACACCAACCCGGATATCTATGAGTTTTACAATCTGGGCCTGGGCGATCCCATCGCCGTCTCCGCCGTCCATGGACACGGTACCGGCGACCTGCTGGACGAGTGCTTCAAGTACTTCCCCCCGGAGGACGAGGAGGAAGAGGACGACGACGTGGTCAAGGTGGCCATCATCGGCAAGCCCAACGTGGGCAAGTCCTCCCTGGTCAACCGGATCCTGGGGGAGAAGCGGGTCATTGTCAGCGATATGGCGGGCACCACCCGGGACGCGGTGGACAGCTACTTTGAGGACGCCAAGGGCAAGTATCTGCTCATTGACACCGCCGGGATGCGGAAGAAATCCAAGGTGGACGACCCCATTGAGAAATTCTCTGTGCTCCGGGCCACCATGGCCATCGAGCGGGCCGACGTGTGTCTCATCATGATTGACGCCAACGAGGGAGTCACCGAGCAGGATACCAAGGTGGCCGGTCTGGCCCATGAGGCGGGCAAGGCTTGTATCATCGTGGTCAACAAGTGGGACGCCGTGGAGAAGGACGACAAGACCATGGACCGGATGCGTCAGGACATCCGCCGGGACCTGTCCTATATGACCTACGCCCCCATCCTGTTCATCTCCGCCCTGACGGGCCAGCGGGTGGACCGCCTCTTCGAGCTTATCAACTATGTGGTGGACCAGGCCTCTCTGCGGATCACCACCGGCATGCTCAACTCGGTGCTGGCCGACGCCACCGCCCGGGTGCAGCCCCCCACGGACAAGGGCCGCCGTCTGAAGATCTACTATATGACCCAGATCGGCATCAAGCCCCCCCACTTCGTCTGCTTCTGCAACGACGCCAAGCTCTTCCACTTCTCCTATCAGCGCTATCTGGAAAATCAGATCCGCTCTACCTTCGGGCTGGAGGGTACCCCGGTGCGGCTCACCATCCGGCAGAAGAGTGACAAGGAGTGACGAGAAATGGATTGGACAATGTATGCAATCCTGGCCTATGCCGGCGTAGCCTTGGCGGCCTACTTCTTGGGCTGCTTCAACGGAGCGGTCATCGTCTCCAAATACATCCTGCGGGATGACGTGCGTACCCACGGCAGCGGCAACGCCGGCCTGACCAACTTCTACCGCACTTTCGGCGGCCCGCTGACCCTGGTGGTCATCCTCACCGACGTGCTCAAGGCGGTGATCGCGGTACTGATCGGGTGCTGGGTCTTTGGCGCGGGCGGGGCATTCGGCGTGGTGGTTGGAAAGTACTGGGCAGGCACCTTCTGCCTGCTGGGCCACATGTTCCCCTGTATGTTCCACTTCAAAGGGGGCAAGGGCATCCTCTCCGGTGGCACCATCGCCATCATGATGGACTGGCGCATCGCCCTGGTGGTGTGGGGCGGGTTTATTATCTTGGCCGCACTCACCAAGTGGGTCTCCCTGGGCTCCATCTGGGCGGGGGCCTCCTTCCCCTTTGCCACCGCTTTTGTCTACCGGGATTATCTGCTGGACCCGGCTTGGTCCGCCCACGCGTGGCTGGTGCTCATCCTGTCCATCGTCCTGGGCGGTCTCATCGTGTGGAAGCACCGGGACAACCTGAAGCGTATCCTCAGCGGTACAGAATCCAAATTCAGCCTGCACCGGAAGAAGGATGGAGGGGCAGTAAAATGAAGATCTCTGTCATGGGCAGCGGCGGCTGGGGCACGGCTCTGGCCCTGGTGCTGCTGGAAAACGGCCACGACGTGACCCTGTGGTCCTACACCGAGGCGGAGTCCAGCCTGCTGCGGGAGCAGCGGGAGAATCCCATGCTGAAGGGCGTGGCTCTGCCTGAGGAGCTGAAGCTGACGTCCGCGCTGGACTGTGTGAAGGGGTGCGGCGCGGTGGTGCTGGCCACCCCGTCCTTTGCCGTGCGCACCACGGCCCGGGCGGTGGCCCCCCTGCTGGACCCCGGCGCAGTGCTGGTGTCGGTGTCCAAGGGCATTGAGAAGGACACCTCCCTCACCCTCACCGACGCCATCGCCCAGGAGGTGGGGGACGCCCATCCCATCGTGGCCCTGTCCGGCCCTTCCCACGCGGAGGAGGTGGGCCGCCATGTGCCCACCGTGGTGGTGTCTGCGTCCCGGGACCGGGCGGCCGCTGAGCGGGTCCAGGACCTGTTTATGAACGAGCGCTTCCGGGTGTACGCCTCCGACGACGTGGTGGGTGTGGAGCTGGGCGCAGCCCTGAAAAACGTCATCGCGCTGTGTGCCGGCATCAGTGACGGCATGGGCTATGGGGATAACACCAAGGCGGCGCTGATGACCCGCGGCCTGACGGAGATCGCCCGGCTGGGCGTGGCCATGGGAGGGCGCAGAGAGACCTTTGCGGGCCTGTCCGGCGTGGGCGACCTGATCGTGACCTGTACCTCCATGCACTCCAGAAACCGCCGCTGCGGCATCCTGATCGGCAAGGGGATGCCCACCAGTCAGGCGGTGCAGGAGATCGGCGCCGTGGTGGAGGGCTACTATGCCGCGGCTACCGCCCGGGCGCTGGCCCGGAAGGTGGGGGTGGAGATGCCCATCACCGAGGCGGCCTATCAGGTGCTCTATGAGGACAAGGACCCCCGCCAGGTGATCGTGGATTTGATGACCCGGGAGCGGAAACACGAGCTGGAGGATAGCTGGGTATAAAGCGTTTTTAAAAAATCGCAAAAAAATGAAAAAAACACTTGCAATCCTCTAAGAGGTGTGGTAATATAATCAAGCCGTCTGAAATACGGCGGCGATTTCCGGGTGTGGCGAAGTTTGGTATCGCGCTTGAATGGGGTTCAAGAGGCCGCTGGTTCGAATCCAGTCACTCGGACCATGGGTGAGTCCTTATGGGACTCACCCATTTTTTTAGTAATTTGTAAATCCGTTTTGAGAGTTGTACAGAAATGTACAACTTTTTCTTTTTCCAGCCTATATGTAGAAGTCTGATTTGACTACATGATAGGAGGAAATATGATATACTACAAACGATATCCAGGAAAGCTGCTGCCGCAGAAAACGGCAGAGCAGCCATGTTGGGTCCAATGGAGGCATCATTCGGAGGGCAAAACCCATTGCCCCGAATGCTTGATGCTGGATGGATGTTTCTTTACGGCATCCAATCATCCGCCTTGTCCGCATCACCCTTTCTGCCACTGTACTTTAGAGCTAGTTGATTATGCTGTAGTCCTGATAAATGCATCCGCATACAGCGACTATAGAAAATTTGATCCATATTTGTTTAACACAACCGGACTGCAAACACACAATAAAGAAAAGCTCTTCAAAGAATGGGGATATACTGTCGAGGATGCAAGCTGGCTACAAACAGAGATAGAGCGGCAGGCGAAGGAACGATATATCGCAGGCAAATATACCCTTGGTAAATTAAACTGGAATGGTCAAAGAATTAGTATCCGTGTTATCGTTCCAAGAAGAGATGGAGCTGGAGAGGTTTCCTTCATTACCGGTTGGATGGTGGAGCCAGGCGGAAAATTGAGGATGACAACACCCTATGGAGGTAAATAATATGCAAGAAATGGATAATGTCAGAGTGACCGTTGAAAAAGAAACCTATTCACGAGATGGCGTTCATAAAGGTATGTATGGATGGATTTGCTATCCAAAATGCGTCAAAGGCTATTGGCTGGTCAATTTTCCACAATGCGGCGAGAAGGATGATATTGCCGAAATCAGCATCAAAGAAGAAGATTTGGAAGTCGTACGAATCCTTGATGCGCGCGTGAACGAACAAATCAAGGCACAATTTGAAAAAGAAGCCGATCAGACAAAATCATTTGCCGAAATGCCGGATGATCTTTCTAATTATCGTATCTAATGGGATAAAAACCTCTTGCTCGCTGCGCTAAAACCATTGATAAACTTGTATTTTCCCGAATCCTTCGGGATACTCCGATTTTTTCTGTTCAAATCGCATGGAAGAAAAACAGAGCCTGCCGCGGAACAGTTCGTGTTCCGCGGCAGGCTCTGTTTTCTTCGTCTATTTCTTTTGGCCGGTCATACGGCGTCTGCTTCCGCATTTTTGCCCAGGCGGCGCAGCATCGTCTTTTTTACCGCCCGGAAGATATTCTCATATCCGGTGCAGCGGCACAGGTGGCCGGACATCAGCTTGCGGATCTCGTCGTCGGAGTATTCCCGCCCGGACGCCAGGATCTCGGAGGCGCTCATGATAAAGCCGGGGGTACAGAAGCCGCACTGGACGGCGGCCTCGTCGATGAAGGCCTGCTGGATGTCGGAGATCTCGCCGTTGGGCCCGGCCAGCCCCTCCAGCGTGAGGATCTCCTTGCCGTCAGCCCACACCGCCAGGTAGATACAGGAGTTGAAGCACTCCCCATCCACCAGCACGTTGCACGCGCCGCACTCCCCCACCTCGCAGCCCTTTTTGACGCTGGTCAGGCGGTAGTCGTCCCGCAGCATATCGGTGAGAGAGGCACGCACGTCGATCATTTTTTCCACCAGCTTGCCGTTGATGGTGCAGCGGACCAGCTTGTATTGATTAGGCATGGATCACACCTCCTGCAAGAAGAATGGACTGGGTGAGGGCACGCTCTGCCAGGGTCACCGCGATGTGCTGCCGGAAGTCCTTGGCGGCCCGCCAGCTGTCTCTCGGGTTGATGTCCTCCAGCACCGTCCGGGCGAAGGCCTTGACGGCCTGCTGGGTGGTGGGCTGTCCCTTGGCGGCGTCCTCCGCGGTGCGGGCCCGCAGGGGGACGGGGCCGGCCACGCCGTAGGCGATGCGGACGTCCTCCATGGTCTGCCGGTCCGGCGACAGCTTCACGTTGACGGAGCAGCCGGTGGTGGCGATATCCATGGCGTTGCGCATGGCGTACTTGATGTAGTGGCCCTCATAGCCCTCGTAGGCTCTTCTGGGGATCAGAATGCCGGTCTGGAGCTCGCCGGGGCGCAGATCCACCTGGCCGGCCCTGATGTAGAAGGATTCGATGGGCACCCGCCGGACTCCGTCCGGCCCGGTGATCTCGATGATGGCGTCCCAGGCAAAGAGGGTGGAGGCCGAGTCGGCGGAGGTGACGCCGTTACAGGTGTTGCCGCCGATGGTGCCGATGTTGCGGATCTGGGGGCCGCCCACCTGGTCCACCGCCTGGCCCAGCACGTTGATATACCGCTGGATCAGAGGGTCGCGGGTGATGTGGGAGAAGCTGGTGAGGGAGCCGATGCGGAGAGTACCGTCCTCCTCCAGCGTGACGCCCCGGAGCTCGTTCAGCCCGTAGATGCTGACCAGCTCCTTGCCTGCCCGCTTGCCCTCCCGGATCTGCACCAGCACGTCGCTGCCGCCGGCGATGATCTGGGCCTCCGGGTGCTCCAACAGCAGCTGGATCGCGTGGGGAACGCTTTCCGCTTCATAAAGCGCCTTGATATCATACATGGCCGGGAGCCTCCTTTTCGATCAGACCTTCCTCCGCAAAGCGGCGGAAGAGGTTGTGTGGGTTGAGCGGCGCCTCGTTGACGAATACGCCGGTGGCCTGATAGACCGCGTTGCGGATGGCGGGCGCCACCGAGCAGGTGGGCGGTTCCCCCAGAGCCTTGGTGCCGAAGGCGCTGGTGGGCTCCGGATTTTCCACAAAGAAGGCCCGCAGGCGGGGATGGTCCATAAAGGTGGACAGCTTGTAGTCCAGCAGATTGTTGTTCAGGGCCCGGCCGCTTCCGGGGTCGAAGAGCAGCTTTTCCGACAGACCGAAGCCGATGCCCATGCTCATGCCGCCGTGGACCTGGGCTTCCGCCAGGGCGGGGTTGATGATGGTACCGGCGTCGTGGACGTTGACTACGTCCAGCAGCGTTACCTTGCACATGGGGATGTCCACCTCCACCTCGGCGAAGGTGCAGCCGAAGGAGTAAGCGTTGGACTTGATCTGGGCCGTGCTCTCGGCGGTCAGGTGCTGGCTGTGGGTCATGCTGTAAAGGGCTTCGGTGGCCAAATCGCCCAGAGACATCAGCTCCCGTCCGTCGGTGCTGCGGACGATCTTTCCGTCCACGATGTCCAGGTTGTAGGGGGGCATCCGGGTCAGTTCCTGGGCGTAGGACAGGATGCGCTCCTTCAGCAGTTGGCCGGTCTGCCGGATGGAGAAGCCGGCGGTGTAGGTCTGCCGGGAGGCGTAGGCCCCGGTGCCGAAGGGAGTGACGTCGGTATCCTGACAGGAGACGATATGGACCATGTTCATGGGGATACCCACCACGTCGGCGGCCATCTGGGCGTAAGCGGTGTCTGCGCCCTGGCCGATCTCGGTCTCGCCCAGCTGTACCTGGATAGAGCCGTCCTGATTGAGCACCATCCGGCAGGAGGAGGTCTCCAGCGAGATGGGCCACACGGCGGTGTTGTACCAGAACACCGCCATGCCGATGCCGCGGCGGACGTCTCCGGTCTGGTTCTGGTAGGCCTCATATTTGCGCAGGTAGTCGGTGACCTCCATCCCCTTGTCGATGCACTGGTTGAAGGTATCGGAGTACAGCTCGTTTTTGGAGAAGGGGTCCACATAGCCCACCGGCATCAGGTTTTTCCGCCGGAATTCGATGGGGTCCATCCCCAGACGGGCGGCCACCTCCTCGGTGTGACACTCCACGGCCCACATGGCCTGAGGGATGCCGTAGCCCCGCATGGCGCCGGCCACCGACTTGTTGGTGAATACGGTGTAGGCGTCGCACTCCACGTTATCGCAGGGGTAGAGCTGGGGGAAGGCCCCCATGCCCTTGGCTACGATGCTGTGCCCATGGGAGGCGTAGGCCCCCTGGTCGGAGAAGGCCTCCAGCTTGCGGGCGACAAAGGTGCCGTCGGGCCGGACCCAGGAGATGATATGGTTGCGGATGGCGTGGCGCACCCGGGTGGAGACGAAGGTGTCCTCCCGGGGGATATCCAGCTTGACCAGATGTCCGCCCAGCTGCATGCACAGCCAGGCGCACAGCGGCTCGTAGAGCACGTCCTGCTTGTTGCCGAAACCGCCGCCAATGTAAGGCTTGATCACCTGAATGCTGCCCCAGGGCAGCCCCAGGGCCTGCCCTACCACCCGGCGTACGATGTGGGGGATCTGGGTGGAGGTCACCACCTTGATGCGCTCCCCGATCATTTCAGCATAGCAGATGAAGTTCTCGATGTGGCAGTGCTGGACCGCCGGGGTCTCGTACCAGCCTTCCACCTTGATGAGACCAGGCTCCCGGATGGCCTCCTCGTAGTTGCCCTTACGGATGGAGGTGTGCTTGAGAATGTTGTTGGGATAGGCCTCGTGGAGCTGGGGGGCGCCGTCTTGCATGGCCTCCTGAACGTCCAGAACGAAGGGATACGTATCATATTCCACCTGGATGGCCCGCAGGGCTTGGGCGGCGGCCACCTCGTTCTCCGCCACCACGGCGGCGATGTCGTCGCCGTAGAAGCGGACCCGCTGGGTCAGTACCAGCCGGTCTGCCACGTCCTGATGCTCCTCGTCGGTGGACCAGGGGTGTCCGGCGGTGGGGAAATAGTGCTTCTCCTTCACGTCAAAGCAGGTAAACACTTTCACGACGCCGGGGATCCGCTCCGCAGCGGAGACATCGATGGACTTTACCAGCCCGTTGGCGATGGTGGCGTGGAGGATGCGGGCCACATAGGCGCCGCTGTCGCACAGATCGTCGGTGTACTTTGTGCGGCCCATCACCTTGTCATAGGCGTCCACCCGCGTTACTTTCTTTCCGACATACACGTTTCATTCCTCCTGTTCCACTGAGTGATATACCGTTAAATCGTTTCCGTTGACCTGGTGCTCCATGTAGATCCTCATTTTTTGATAGCCCTCCCGGGTAATGACGATCTTTCCCCGCCGGAGCTGGATGAGCTCCAGCTCTGCCAGCTTGCCGATGCTGCGGTTCAAGGTCTTGACGGAAAAGCCGATCTCATCCGCCAGCTGGGCCCTGGTCTTTTTCAGCTCCAGTGCGGCGGGGAGCGGCTGGCGCTGCTCAAATTTCCGGATCAGGTGGGTCATCAGTCTGTCCCTGCCCTCCATGAAGAGGTACTTTCTGGCCTCGGCCGTCTGGGTGATCAGCCGGGAGATATTCTCCTGGGTCCGGAGGAAGAGGGCGTCCACATCCATCCGCATCCACTCCATATAGCAGGAGACGGGGATGGACAGCACCTGGCACCTGGTGGAGGAGACGATGCTGATGCGGTAGTGCTCCAGCCCGGCGAAGCACTCGATCTCCCCGAAGAAATCGCCGGGACCAAAATCCTTGAATGGATAGGCCCGGGCATCCACCGGCCACTCCACCCCGGTGACCTTGCCGGAAAGGATGATAAAAATATGGGTGCAGTCCGCGCCGGCTTTGATGAAGGTCTGATCTGCATCGATCTCCACCAGGGTCATGTAGTATTTAACGTCTTCGGTGCAGTTTTTGAAGAGACGCTCCATATAGGCCCGCTTTTGCGGCGGTAGGATCTCGAAAACATCCACAAGTTCACCCCCTGTTTTATTCATTATATCGTGGCTTTCGCACAAAAAGAAAGGCCAAATGTCCTTTTTTTTAAAAATTTTAATTCCGTCGGAGAGGACTGAATATTTTTGATGTAAAAATAAAAAATTTCTGTTGACAAAAAATATTTCCTATGCTACCATGTAAAAAACGCACAAGTCAAGTGCTGATTTCAAGGAAAATTTATCGATCTTATATAGGCTTGCGATATGGGCAAGCGTTTCTACAGACTGCCATAAACAGTCGGCTATAAGATCCCGTCAGACTGAGCTTATATAAGTCCGTAATATGGACGGACGTTTCTACCGGCTGCCACAAACAGTCGACTATAAGTTCCAATCCCTCAGCGAGGCGCGTGAGGGACCGGGATCGATAGCCGACCTGTTTGCGGCAGTTTTTTGTTTGCCTGAGACTCCATCAGGAGCTCGTATTTTGAAGAAGCGTGCACCGTTCGCCCCTGCCTAGAGGAGGTGTGAGATCAGCCGGAGCGGATTGGTGGCACACTCAAAATCGACATGGAGGTAAGAGTATGTCAACTGGAACAAAGACGCCCGGTATCGTGGAGCGGTATTTTGAACTGAAAAAGCACGGTACCAATGTCCGTACGGAAGTGCTGGCTGGTATTACAACCTTTATCGCCATCGCCTATATCCTGATCCTGAACCCGCAGATCCTGGCGGACCCCTTTGTGATCATGGGGGATCCGGTCCTGGCAGGGAAAATCTCCAACGGTGTGTTCATTGGCACCTGCCTGGGTGCCTTTATCGGAACCATTCTGGTGGCGCTCTACGCCAAGCTTCCCTTCGCGCAGGCGCCTGGTATGGGCCTGAACGCCTTCTTTGCCTATACTGTGGTGCTGGGTATGGGCTACAGCTACGCCCAGGCCCTGGTCGTTGTGTTTATTTCCGGTATCCTGTTCATCGTCATTACCGCAGTTGGCCTGCGCGAGGCCATCATCCGGGCCATTCCCAAATCCGTCAAGGCGGCCATCACCCCCGGCATCGGCCTGTTCATCACCATCATTGGGCTGAAAAACAGCGGCCTTGTGGTGGGCAACAGCGCTACCCTGGTCAGCATGGTGGACTTCGCCCAGTGGCAGAATCCCGACGCGGATCTGACCGCCATGAAGGGCGCGCTGGTTGCAATCATCGGTCTCATCGTCATGGCGGTGCTCCATGCCCGCCGGGTCAAGGGTTCAATCCTCATTGGTATCGTTGTGGCCACAGTGGCCGGCATCCCCTTGGGCGTGACTCACATGGGAAACCTGAGCTTCGACCTGGGAGCCAAGTTTGCTGATTTTGCCGAGGTTTCTTTCCTGAAGCTGGACTTTGCTGGGTTGTTCGCCGGAGAGAATCTACTGCACACCATCTTTACCGTATCCATGCTGGTAATCAGCTTCTCCCTGGTCAATATGTTCGACTCCATCGGCACGCTGCTGGGTGCCGCCAAGCAGTCCGGCATGATGGACGAAAAGGGCGAAGTGGTCAACATGAAGCAGGCCCTGATGTCCGACGCCATCTCCACCGCAGCCGGCGCCCTGGTGGGTACCTCCACGGTCACCACAGTGGTGGAATCCAGTGCCGGCATCGCTGAGGGTGGCCGCACCGGTCTGACCAGTCTTGTTACCGCTGGGCTGTTCCTGGCCTCTCTGATCTTTGCCCCCGTGGTGGGCATCGTCCCCGGTGCTGCCACCGCCCCCGCCCTGATCTTCGTGGGCATCCTGATGCTGAGCAACATTCGCGACGTGGATTTCAGCGACATGACTGAGGCCCTGCCAGCCTTCTGCACCATCGTGTTTATGCCGTTCACCTATTCTATCGCCAATGGCGTAGCGCTGGGCCTCATTATGTTCTGCCTGGTCAAGCTGTTCAGCGGCAAGGCCAAAGAGATCCGGCCTCTGGCCGCCATCGTCTCCATCGTGTTTATCCTGCGCTATGCATTCATGACGCTGGGCTGATCCTGCAAAGAAAGTAAGGAGTTATTATGACAAGAGTACGACCGTTTGTAATCCAGGGAGATATCTGCTACAGTGCATCGCCTCAGACTGTGGAGACGGTGGAGAACGGCTATCTCGTCTGTGAGGAAGGGCGTTGTGCCGGTGTGTTCCGGGAACTGCCCCAGGCATACCGTGCTCTGCCCCTGGTCGACTGTGGGGGCAAACTGGTGGTGCCTGGTCTGGTGGACCTCCATGTCCACGCGCCGCAGTACGCCTTCCGGGGGCTGGGGATGGACCTGGAGCTGCTGGAGTGGCTCAACACCCACACCTTCCCGGAGGAGAGCAAGTATGCAAACGCGGACTATGCGGACCGGGCTTACCGCCGCTTTGTCCGGGATGTGGCCCGGGGTCCCAATACCCGAGCCTGTGTCTTTGCCACCATCCACACTGAGGCTACCATCCACCTGATGGATCTGCTGGAGGAGTCCGGCCTGTGTACCATGGTTGGTAAGGTCAACATGGATCGCAATAGCCCGGATATCTTGCGGGAGACAGATGCTCAGGCCAGCGTAACGGCCACCTTGGATTGGCTGCGCCGGACCGAGGGCCGCTATGAGCATACCACACCCATCCTCACCCCGCGTTTCATCCCCTCCTGTACCGACCAGCTCATGGAGCAGCTCCATTCCCTGCAGCAGCAGTTCCATTTGCCAGTGCAGTCCCACCTGTCGGAAAACCAGGGGGAGATCTCTTGGGTGAGGGAGCTTTGTCCCCAGGCTAAACACTATGGTGACGCCTATTACCGGTTCGGCCTGTTCGGCGGACAGAGCTGCCCCACCGTTATGGCCCACTGTGTCTACTCTGATGGCGAGGAGCTGTCTCTGATGAAGGAGCAGCAGGTCTTTGTGGCCCACTGCCCCGCTTCCAATACCAACCTGTCCTCCGGCATTGCGCCGGTCCGCCGGTTCCTGAACGAGGGGGTCCCTGTGGGTCTGGGCAGTGATGTTGCCGGCGGTACCCATACCTCCATATTCCGGGCGATGGCGGATGCCATTCAGGTATCCAAGCTACGCTGGCGGCTGTCTGATACCTCGCTGCCTCCCCTGACGGCGGCAGAGGCATTCTATCTGGGCACCGCTGGCGGCGGAGCATTTTTCGGAAATGTGGGCGCCTTCCTTCCCGGCTGGGAGTTTGACGCCATTGTCATTGATGACAGCCGGTACACTCCGGCGGGGGAGCTGAGCCTGATGGACCGTCTGGAGCGTTCCATCTATCTGTGTGACGAGCGGGACCTGCGACACAAATTTGTTCAGGGACGCCAGATTTTCTGACGTTGGCGCAAGGCGCGTTTTGCATTGGCGGCAGAACGAGGAGAGCGCCCAACTCTCTTAAAAAAGGAGTTGGGCGCTCTCTGGTGTGGATATCTTTATAATTATTGCGCGCTCTGGCTCACAGCAGGGCCAGTCCGTTGATCTCCAGCCGGAACCGCAGGCCCAGGTGCTCCGCCGCCCGGCGGCACAGGAGCATCCGCTCCAGAAAGATCTCAAAATAGTCCATCACCGCGCAGAACTCTGTGTTGATGGTCAGAGTCAGGGTGAAGGTACCGGCGGTTCGGTCCAGCGACAGATCGGAGCGCTCTGCGGCGTAATTGACCCGGTCGTGGATATCAAAGCTCTGGTGTTCCTTGTTGCGTACCCGGCTGCGGCGCACGTCGGTCTTGTCCGCCAGGATCAGGGCTGCGGCCACGGGATTCACCGGGAAGGCGGTGGAGTCGTCGTGGTGGCCGATGGCGGTGATCACGGCCGCCACATCCGCCGGGTCCATCCCCATCTTGTCCAGGATGCGGAAGGCCATGACCGCGCCGGTCTGGGCGTGGTCATGGCGGTTGACCACGTTGCCGATGTCATGCATGAAGCCGGCGATCCGGGCCAGCTCCTGCTGGTGGGGGTCGTAATCCAGCTGGGCCAGAATATCCGCCGCCACCTGGGCACAGCGGGTCACATGGGCGAAGCTGTGCTCCGTAAAGCCGAGGGCGAGCAGCGAACGGTCCGCCTGGGTGATATAGGTGCGGATCTCTTCCGACTGCCGCACCGTCTGAAAATCTACTTGCATAGTACTCCGCTTCCTTTCCGCGGCTCAGCCGCCGTCTCCATCATAATCAAGCCGCCGCTGTTTTGCAAGAGCGGGCGGGAAAAGGAAAAACTTTTTTTCTTTGGGAAAAGACGTTGACAAACAGAAAATGATGTGCTAATATATTCTGGCTGGCGTAATTAAAAACGTCCAGCGCCCATGCGGGTGTAGTTCAATGGTAGAATCCCAGCCTTCCAAGCTGGTCGCGTGGGTTCGATTCCCATCACCCGCTCCATACGCGCCTGTAGCTCAGGTGGATAGAGCAACTGCCTTCTAAGCAGTGGGTCAGGGGTTCGAGTCCCTTCAGGCGTGCCATGTTTCCCTGTTACTGCTTAGGAAGCGATTTGGTGGGTGTAGCTCAGTTGGTTAGAGCACCGGATTGTGGTTCCGGGTGTCGAGGGTTCGAGTCCCTTTACCCACCCCAGACAAAAAGGCGAGGGATTGGGAGATGATCCCAATCCCTCTACTTTTTTCCCCTGACCCTTGAGCGTATCCACTGACGAGAACACATTGGGGTGTCGCCAAGTGGTAAGGCACGGGACTTTGACTCCCGCATCCGCTGGTTCGAGTCCAGCCATCCCAGCCATATGACCCGTTAGCTCAGTCGGCAGAGCAACTGCCTTTTAAGCAGTGGGTCCGGGGTTCGAATCCCCGACGGGTCACCAAAAAGAAGGACACGCTTAGGCGTGTCCTTCTTTTTCAGTTTTGCCGCCTGACAGGCGGCTCCACCCTTGGTATAATACCGGAAATGACAGTTATTTGCCGGGGAAATAAGCCGGCACAGCAGGGGGGAGTTTTGTGCTGCAAAATCTGTTTTTGCTCTTTTTTGTGGCGTGCTTGGGGGTGTTTTTCTGGCGCGGATATCGCCGGGTCTTTTCCCAGACGCCCTATCGACACACGCTGTGGAGCTTTCTGGCGGAGGAGTGTGAGCCGGAGCGGCGCCGCACGATTCTCCGCTGCCTTTTGGCGGGCCTTCCGGGAGACAATGCCTTTCCCGCCTGGCTTCTCACGCTGGCGGCGATCTCTTTGGGGGGAGCCGGCGCGCTGTTCTGGTACCTGATCTTTTCCCTGCTCTGGCTGCACCCGCTGGAGGACCTGGCCGGCCTGTGGCATTACTACCAGCCGGAGGGGGATGGGCCGGTCAGAGCGGACCGGCTGCTGGCGGGGATGATGACCCGCAAGAAGGCCCAGCCGAGGCCGGGCTTAGAGCGGCTGCTCCGTTGGCTTCAGACCCTGACTCTGTGCATGCTGCTCCCCCTGCTGCTCTCTCTGTTCTCCGTCTCGGCTGCGCCGTCCCCAGCTTCTGGGGCGCTGCCCTGGCTGATTGGGCTGGTGCTGGTGTGGCTGCTCTGCCGCTGTCTGGGGGAGCGGGGAGAAATAGGACTTGCGCTTCTCTTTCTCCTGGCACTGGCGGTGGCTCTGGTGGACAACCTGTCCAACCTGATCCCTGCCATCAAGCTAGTGGTACGGGATGCATTTGACCAGAATCGCTTTATTTTTGCCCTGTCGGGAGGGGGGGTGGCGGCGGTGCTTCAGTCCGGCGGGGCGGCGGGCTGCTGCTGCGCCGTGCTCCGGACGCTTAGCCCGCGAAGGGGGAGACCGGTCTTCTCCCATCCTGCTCAGGCTGCCTTTTATGATGGCCTGCGGGGACTGATCCAGATGGCGATCCAGCTGATACTGGGCCTGCTCTTCCTGTGCGCCCAGCTTGTGCCCCAGGACAACCGGTGGTCTCAACGCTGCCTGTGGCTGTTTCTGTGCCTGTTCAGTCTTATTTGGGGGGTGCGGGTCATTAAGACCCTGCTTTGGCCGGGGGAGCGGCGGAGGGGGCTGCTCTGTTTTGCCATCGTGGCGGCGGTGGTGGCGCTGGACTTCTGGGTAGGGAACGACCTCCTCGCGCTGCTGACCGGAGGGGCGGCAGGGGCGATGGCTCTGGCCCTGGCGGGACTGCTGATGCTGGACAGCAACTGGTACTTCCTGCTGCTGGAGCACTACCGGGATGCCCGCATTTGGCATACGACACCCCATCCTGATCTGCTGCATACAGAACACAACTTGTAAACTATGTGATATTTCACATAAATTGACGATATTCTCAAGACATTTTTACTTTATAATCTTCTGTAACACACTAAAGCGCTGCATTCTTGGCTGTGCTGGGACAGAGCGGAGCGGTATCGTCTGTTCAGAAAGGAGTCTGTATGCTCAAATATGTGCTGAAACGAATCCTGTCCGCATTGGTCACCATCTTTTTCATCATCACGATCACCTTCTTCCTGATGAAGGCGATCCCCGGCAACCCCTTTGCCGCAGAAAAGATGCCCAATGCTGAGATTGAAGCGGCGATGATGGCCAAATACGGTCTGGATCAGCCGCTGTGGAAACAGTATCTTATTTACCTGGGCAACTTTGTACGGGGTGACTTCGGCGTCTCCTACACCAAGGCCGGACTGACGGTCAACCAGGTCATCTCCGACGGATTTCCCTTCTCGCTGACCATCGGTATCTATGCCTCCCTGGTGGTGGTATTTGCCGGCATCATGTTTGGATCGGTCTGTGCCCTGCGACAAAATAAATTGATAGACCGATTTTTTATGGTGCTGTCCACATTGGGCTCCACCATACCCAGCTTTGTGCTGGCCACAGGGTTCCTGTTTATTTTCAGTAAGACCCTGGGCCTGGTCCCGCCCTTTGGCGTGAATGAGGTGACGGGCTATATTGGGCCGGTGCTGGTCATAGGCGCGTTCCCCCTGTCCTTCATTACCCGCCTGACCCGCACCAGCCTGGTGGAGGTGCAGCAGCAGGATTATATCCGCACTGCCCGCAGTAAAGGCATCTCCGAGTTCCGGGTCATCTATAAGCACGCCCTGCGCAACGCCCTGCTGCCGGTGGTGACCTACATCGGACCCATGGTGGCCTCCATTGTCACCGGCTCTTTTGTCATTGAAACGGTATTTGGTATTCCCGGCGTGGGTCAGCTGTTTACCGACAGTATCGTCAACCGCGACTATCCGCTGATCATGGGCATTACGGTGTTCTTTGCCGTGCTGCTGGTGCTGGCGGTGCTGATCGTGGACCTGGTTTATGTTCTGATCGACCCCAGAATCAAGCTGGATTGAGGTGAAGCACATGAGCAATAAGGAAACGGATCGCCGCTGGATGCCGGCGGATCGGGACGCCATGGCTTCTGAGGTCATCGGCGGCCCCAGCCTGACGTACTGGCAGGACTGCTGGCAACGGCTCTGCCGGAACAAGACCGCCCTGCTGTCCATGGTGGTGGTGGTGATCGTGGTTCTCGCCGCCATTTTTGTGCCCATGTTCTGGCCCTATTCCTATGAGGAGCAGGATCTCCGGTATGCCAACATTCCTCCGGAGCTGGAGATCTACGACCTGGGCGACGGCAATTATGTCTATGTTACCAGCGATTTTAAGTGTATCAACACTGATGACTCCGGCCACCTGCTGGGGACTGCCAACCTGGTCAAGGACGACAAGGCCGGGCGGAGCTACCACTACGAGGTGGGCGGGAAGGACCTGCTGGTGGACTACGGCGTGTATTTCCGGGCCAAGTCGGAGTTTATCGCGCAGCAGGCTTCCCACAGTGACGGCACCCCCATCTCCACCAGCGAGGTGGAATATTTGAAGGAATATTTCGGAGCGGATATGCCCGAGACCGTGACCCTGCGGGAGGCCGAGCACATCCTGGAAGATAAGATCGACCGCTTCCGGGTCACATACGACGGCGAGCAGATCCGCCCCGCCAAGACCGTCCTGAACAAGACCTACATCTGGGGCACCGACTCTCTGGGCCGGGACCTGTTCATCCGGGTGATCTACGGCGCCCGAGTCTCTCTGCTGGTGGGCGTGGTGGCCGCTCTGGTCAACCTGATCGTGGGCGTGCTCTACGGCGGCATCGCCGGCTACTTCGGCGGCGCGGTGGATAACATTATGATGCGTATCGTGGATACCATCAGTTCCATCCCCATGATGCTCTACGTCATCCTCATCATGGTGGTAATGGGCTCCGGCCTGCACTCTATCATCATAGCCATGGGCCTGACCTATTGGGTGGGTATGGTGCGGATCGTCCGCTCCCAGGTGCTCACCATGCGGGAGCAGGAGTTTATCTCCGCCGCCATCCTGCTGGGTGTGCCCACGCGGAAGATCCTGGTCCGCCACCTGATCCCCAATGCCATGGGCCCCATCATGGTGTCCCTGACCATGCAGATCCCCAGCGCCATGTTTACCGAGGCGTTTTTGAGCTTTATCGGTCTGGGCGTTTCCAAGCCCCAGGCATCCTGGGGCGCGCTGGCCAACGCCGCCCTGCCCAGCCTGTATACCAGCCCCTATCAGCTCTTCTACCCCGCCCTCATCATGAGTATCACGATTCTGGCGCTCAACCTGTTCAGCGACGGCCTGCGGGACTCTCTGGATCCCCGGCTGAGAAAGTGAGTTTGCGATATGTCGAGACGTTTACTTTCGGTACGAAATCTGAAGACCTCCTTCTTTACCCATGTGGGTGAAGTCAAAGCGGTCCGTGGGATCAGCTTTGATGTGAACCAGGGCGAAGTGCTGGGGATCGTAGGTGAGAGCGGCAGCGGCAAGAGCGTTACCAGCCTGTCCATCATGGGCCTGCTCCAGCACCCCGGCCGGGTGGTGGATGGAGAGATCTTCTTCCAGGACCAGGACATTCTCTCCTACGGCAAGCGGCAGATGCGCCAGGTCCGGGGCAAGGAGATCGCCATGATCTTTCAGGACCCCATGACCTCCCTCAACCCGGTGTACACCGTGGGCGATCAGATCGTGGAGATGATCCGGGCCCATGAGAAGATCAGCAAGGCCCAGGCCAAGCAGCGGGCCATTGAGATGCTGCGGCTCGTGGGTATCCCTTCGCCTGAAAAGCGCATCAACAACTATCCCCATGAGTTTTCCGGCGGTATGCGCCAGCGTGCCATGATCGCCATTGCCCTGGCCTGCAACCCCAAGCTCCTTATCGCCGACGAGCCCACCACCGCCCTGGATGTGACCATCCAGGCCCAGATCCTCAACCTCATCAAGAATCTGAACCAGGAACTGGATATGACCACCATCCTCATCACCCACGACCTGGGCGTGGTGGCCACGCTCTGCGACAAGGTGGTGGTGATGTACGGCGGACTCATCATGGAGGACGGCTCGGTGGAGGAGATCTTCTACCACCCCAGACATCCCTATACCATGGGCCTGATCGACTCCATCCCCCGGGTCACCGGCGGGGAGAAGCAGCGCCTCAAGCCCATCCCGGGCACCCCACCCAACCTGATCAATCCGCCGAAGGGCTGCCCTTTCAGTACACGGTGCCCCTACTGCATGCAGGTCTGCACGGAGGAGATGCCCCCCTATTATCAGGAGGACGGACACCGGACCATGTGCTGGCTTCTGGATCAGGAAGCTCCGGTCAACCCGGAATATGTTCAGCGGAAGGAGGCCATGCGCCATGCCGACGGATAAGCTGCTGGAGCTGGACGGCCTGACCAAGTATTTTTATAAGCCCAAGGGCCTTCTGGGCCGTAAGAAGCAGGTGGTCCAGTCTGTGGACCATGTCAGTTTCCACATTCTGCGCCACGAGACCTTTGGCCTGGTGGGAGAGTCGGGCTGCGGCAAGAGTACCCTGGGCCGCACCATCACCCGGCTCTATGAGCCCACCGACGGAAAGATCATCTATGACGGGAACGACATCAGCCACCTGACCGGACCCCAGCTGCTCCCCTACCGGAAGCGGATCCAGATGATCTTCCAGGACCCCTACGCTTCCCTGGACTCCCGAATGACGGTCATGGATATCATCCGGGAGGCTCTGGACCTCCACTCCGGGTTCACCACCAAGGAGCAGAAGAGCCAGCGGGTCTACGAGCTGCTGGATCACGTGGGTCTGATGCGGGAGCACGCCAACCGCTACCCCCATGAGTTCTCCGGCGGCCAGCGCCAGCGCATTGGTATCGCCCGGGCTCTGGCGGTGGATCCCGAGTTCATCGTCTGTGACGAGCCCATCTCCGCGCTGGATGTGTCCATCCAGGCCCAGGTGGTCAACATGCTGGAGGACCTTCAGCGGGAATTCGGTCTGACCTATCTGTTTATCGCCCATGATCTGTCCATGGTGCGCCACATCTCCAACCGCATCGGCGTCATGTACCTGGGCAAGCTGGTGGAGGTGGGCGAGAGCGAGGAGATCTATCAGAACCACCTGCACCCCTATACCGAGGCCCTGCTCTCTTCCGTGCCGCTCCCCGATCCGGAGCTGGCCCATAAGAGCGAGCCCATCATGCTCCAGGGGGACATCCCCAGTCCCATCGATCCCCCCTCCGGCTGCCGGTTCCGTACCCGCTGTCCCTATGCCACGGAACTGTGCGCCGAACAGGAGCCGCCCCTGGTCGAAGTGGCAGAAAACCACGCGGTAGCCTGCCATAAAGTGACCCCCCGCAAGGGGGAATAAGGAATGAGGAGGCATATTATGAAAGCGAAGCATCTCGTATCCCTGCTGCTGGCCGGCTCTATGGTACTGGGTCTGGCAGCCTGCGCCCCCACCACCAATACCGGGGGGAACAAGGACCCCAAGCCCACCGGGACGGAGTCCAGCTCCGAGACCGCATCCTCCAAGTATCTGGTCTACAACACCGGTGAAGAGCCCAAGACCTGGGACCCCCAGCTCAACACCTCCAGCATGGGCGGCCATGTTATCCTGAACCTGTATGACGGCCTGGTGCGGGACACCCGTGACGGCGTCAAGATGGCCTCTGCCGAGCGGTATGAGCTCTCCGCCAACGCCGAGGGTGTGGAGGACACGGTGTACACCTTCTACCTGAAGGACGGCCTGACCTGGTCCGACGGTGAGCCCCTCACCGCCCACGACTATGAGTTTGCCTGGAAGCGGGCCTGCTCCCCGGAGATGGCCTCTCCCTACGCCTTCCTGATGACCGACTACATCAAGGGCGCCTACGAGTACTTCAGCGGCGAGGGCTCCCGTGACGACGTGGCGGTCAAGGCGCTGGACGACAAGACCCTGCAGGTGGAGCTGAAGCAGCCCACCGCCTATTTCCTGAATCTGGTGTCCTGGTTTACTTACATGCCCTGCCGTGAGGACATGGTCGCCACCGGTGAGGGCTGGGAGAAGGACCCCGCCAAGTGCATTTCCAACGGCGCCTTCATGCTGGAGGAGTACAAGGTGGGTTCCCACATCCTCCTCAAGAAGAACCCCAACTTCTGGAATGCCGACAATGTGAACCTGGCCGGCGTGCGGATCCTCTTCATCTCCGATGCCACCACCTCCCTCCAGGGCTATGAGGCCGGCGAGATCAACGTCACCTCTATCCTGCCCGGCGCGGAGATCCCCCGTCTGCTGGCGGAGGACCCCAACTTCTCCAGCGAGCCCGCCCTGGGCTGCGCCTACTTCCAGTTCAACATGGACGCCGATGTGGTGAACGACCTCAACGTGCGTAAGGCTCTGGCTCTGGCCATTGACCGCAGCACCATTACCGAGCAAATCCTGCGGGACGGCACTGTGCCTGCTTCGGCCTTCGTGGCGCCTCCCTTCAAGCTGTCCACCGGTGAGAGCTTCCGTCCCCTGGACGCCAACGGCAACGTGGTCGAAGAGTATGAGATCGATCCCTACTCCGCCAAGGTGGAGGAAGCCAAGGCCTATCTGGCCGCGGCCGGCTATCCCAACGGCGAGGGCTTCCCTGAGCTGAATGTCCTGTATTACGACAGCGGCAACAACTCCCTCATCGTGGAGGCGGTGCAGCAGATGTGGCAGGAGAATCTGGGCATCAAGGTCAAGCTGCAGGTCCAGGAGTATGCTGTGTTCACCAACACCATCAACACCGGTGACTGGAGCATCGCGTTTACCGGCTGGAGCGCCGACTACAACGATCCCATGACCATGCTCTCTCTGCTTACTGCTGAGGGCCTGAATGAGTCTCGCTGGCGCTATAAGCCCTACTCCGGTATGCCCAACGACACTGTGCTCAACCCGGAGAACGAGGCCTATGACAAGGCCGTGAAGATGGCTGCCCAGACCTCCGGCGAGGAGCGTGACGGCTACCTGAAGGAGGCCGAGGACGTGCTCATGGAGAACATGGTGCTTTGCCCCATCAACTACACCACCTATACCCAAGTCATTGACCACGGCAGAGTTTCCGGCCCCGGCCGCACCCCCGTCGGTCAGTGGGACTTCCAGTACTATACTGTCAACGGCTAAACCAAAGCGCCCCTCATGCCCCTTGCGGCGCATGGGGGGCGCCTTTTCTCGTGTACGCCCCTACCGGATCTGATCGGAATATGATATACTGGTTTCGACGATTTGGAACAGAGGGGTGTGCTATATGTGGATCAGCATTTTGGAGGACGAGGCGGTCCTGAATAATCTGATCACCAAGTATCTGCAAAAGGAGGGGTACTCCGTCCGCAGCTATCTGCGGGGGGAGGATGCCATTCAGGGGCTGGACCAGCCCACCGACCTTTGGGTCATTGACATCATGCTGCCGGACATTGACGGTTTTACGGTCTTTCGGGAGGTGCAGCAGAAGAATCCCAACAGCTATGTGATCTTCATTTCGGCCCGCAACCAGGATATCGACCGCCTGGCCGGGCTGGAACTGGGGGGTGACGACTATATTTCCAAGCCGTTTTTGGTGCGGGAACTGGTCATCCGCATCCAGAGACTGCTGAACGGGACCCGCCCCAAGTCGGAGGTCCAGGTAGGACCGTACTCGATCCAGCTGGAAAAGCACCTGGTCCGCTGCGGCGCAGAGCAGATCAATCTCACGGTGAAGGAATATGATCTGCTGCTCTATCTAGCTGCCAACCGGGGCCATGTGCTGAAGCGGGGGGACATCCTGAACGCCGTCTGGGGCTATACCTTTTACGGCTCCGACCGGGTGGTGGACGACACCATCCGCCGGCTGCGGAAAAAGCTGCCTCAAATCGAGATCAGCACGCTCTATGGTCTGGGCTACTGCCTGACGGGGGAGAAACATGAATCGGTTTGCGACTAGATACTGGCTGCAAAACAAGCCCCTCAGCGTCCAGCTGTGGGTCTGCCTCTCCCTGGCGGAGGGGGTCACGCTGGCAATTGCACTGGCGTGCGTGTTTCTGCTCTTCCCGCCGGCGGCTCCGGCGGAGCCCCGGCGGTGGTACGCGCTGGCGGCGCTCTTCCCCCTGATGGCGATCGCCAATCTGTTTGTTGCCAAGCTGGTGGCCCGCCGGATCACCGAGCCGCTGGAGCGGCTGTCCGGCGACCTGGAGCGGATCCGGGGAAAAAACTGGAGCGAGCCAGTGCTGCAAGTGACCCGCAGGGATGAGATCGGTACGCTGATCAACGCCCTGAGTCAGATCCAGCGCAACGTGGTGGAGCTCAACGAGGACGAGGAGTTCTTTTATCAGAGCGTGTCCCACGGACTTAAGACCCCCATCATGGTCATCCAGAACTGCTGCGCCGCCTATCAGGACGGCATCTACGGTCCGGAGGCCATCGACATCATCATGAAAGAGATCGCGGCGGTGGAGGGCGGCATCAAAAAGCTGCTCTATGTCTCCTCCTTTGACCACATGCTGGGCAGGCAGAGCGACTTTCGCCCTGTAGAGCTGCGGGGTCTGCTGGAGGCCTGCCGCAGGCGCTTTACAGGCAATGAACGGAACATCCGGCTGGAGCTGGCGGTCCCGGAGGGCCGCGTGGTGCCCGGCAACGAGGCCGCGCTCCAGACCGTCTTTGACAACCTGGTGGAAAACGGCCTGCGCTATGCCAAGAGCTATATCCGAATGGAACTCACCGGAGAGGAGCCCGGGGGCTATCTGCTGACCGTGGAGAACGACGGCGACCCCATCCCGCAGGCTACACTGAACGTCCTGTTCGAGAAATTTTATAAGGGCACGGACGGCAGCTTCGGCCTGGGCCTCTATATTGCCAAAAAGATCGTACAGTTTCACAAGGGAGATATCTGGGCGGTAAACTGGACCGGCGGAGTGCGGTTTCAGCTTTTGCTGCGCAAGGAAGAACGCCCGTCCGGGCGGCGACAGAAAGGAATGACAGGATCATGAATAAGGAATTTTTATATGAAATGCTCCGTACAGAGTCCGTCAGCGGGGGAGAGATCGCCCTTCAAAAAAAGGTGGCCGCCTATATGCGGGCCCAGGGGGTAGAGGTGGAGACCGACCTGGCGGGCGACGTGATCGCCTCCATCAACCGGGACTGCCCCTTCAAGGTGCTTCTGTGCGGGCATATTGATGAGATTGGCTTCCGGGTGACCCATATCACCGATGAGGGCTATCTCCAGGTGGGCAAGGCCGGCGGGATCCGCCTTGCCCTGGCGCAGGGCAAGCGGGTGACCGTGCTGGGGCGGAAGCGGATCAACGGCGTTATGGGCCTGCTGCTGCGCAATGGCGAGGTGCGTACCGACATCGAGCTCACCGACCTCTACATCGACTGCGGCTTTACCAGCCGGGAGGAGGCCATGAAGCTGGTCGCCCCCGGGGACTTTGTTACCTATTCTTACACCGTGGACGAGCTGGAGAACGACTGCATCGCCGGGCGGGGTCTGGACGACCGCCTGGGCGCCTATACCGTGCTTCACGCGCTGCTGCGGGCCAGAGAGAAGGGCGCCAAGGTGGGCATATATGCCGCCACCACCACCGGCGAGGAGACCACCATGCGGGGCGCCTTCCATGTGGCGGGCCGGGTGCGTCCCACGCTGGGCATCGCGGTGGACGTGATCCACAGCTCTGATTTCTCCGGTATGCTCCCCCAGCGCTTCGGCAAGATCAAGCTGGGCGGCGGCCCCGCCCTGGCGCAGGGCTCCGTGTGCAACGGGCCCCTCAACCGGGCGCTGGAGGAGGCCGCCGGCCGGCTGGGCATCCCCCTGCAATACGCGGTCACGCCCGGCGTCATGGGTACCGACGGGGACAAGCTCAACCAGACCGGCGAGGGCATGCCTGTCACCACCCTCTCCATCCCCCTGCGCTATATGCACTCCCCCAGTGAGGTGGGCTCTCTGGCCGACGTGGAGCAGACGGTGGAGGTGCTGGCTGAGTTCCTGGCTTCCCTGGACGAACAGTTTGACCCCGATCCCTTTCGGGACTGACGCCACGGAGGAGGATCTGCCATGCTGCTGTTGACCAACGGGACCATTGCCACCATGGACCCGGCCCGGCCTCTGACCGAGGCCGCCGTGGTGGACGGCGCCTATTTTGCCTATGTGGGCGGCCGGAGCGACGCTCTGGACTTTGTCCGCCGCTTTTCCGGCGGGACCTGGGAGACCCTGGACCTCCAGGGCCGCTTCCTGATGCCCGGCTTCAACGACTCCCACCTGCATTTCATCCACTATGTCAAAACCAAGCTCTCGGTGGACCTCTTCGGCTGCGCTTCGCTGGGCGAGGCGCTGGACCGGCTGCGCCGGGGACTGGAGGGCTGGGAGACCGGCTCCGGCCGGTGGCTCCTGGGCGAGGGCTGGAACCAGGAATATTTTACCGACGAAAAGCGCTTCCCCACCTGCCGGGATCTGGATCAGGTGAGCCGTGAGCATCCCATCCTGATCCTGCGCTCCTGCTTCCATGTGGGGGTGCTCAACTCCAAAGCCATGGAGCTGCTGCACATCGACCGGGACACGGTGGGGCGTTACGGCGTCTTTGCCGAGGTGGATGAGACCGGCGCCCCCACCGGCGTCATCAAGGAGAATGTACTGGACGATATCAAGGCCGGTATCCCCTCCGTGGGGCTGGCTCCCCTGCTGGAGCAGGTGGCCCAGTCCCAGTACGACCTGCTGGCGGAGGGCTTGACCAGCATCCAGAGCGACGACTTTAAGTATGCGCCGGAGGAGAAGCCCTACGCCCTGATGGACGGCCTGCGGGATATGGCGGAGGGCGGCGGGTTGAAGCTGCGCCTCGCGGAGCAGGCCCTGCTCACCGAGCCGGAGACCCTGGAGGAGTTCTTCCAGCGGGGGGGAGCGGAGTTCGGCGGCGGCAACCGGTTCCGCATCTCCACCGTGAAGATCCTGGCCGACGGCTCTCTGGGGGCCAGGACCGCCTTTTTGCAGGAACCCTATGCCGATGATCCGGCCACCTGCGGCCTGCCCATCTATCCGGAGCAGGAGCAGCTGGACCGGCTGGTGCTGGCTGCGCACCGCCACAATATGCCGGCGGCGATCCATGCCATCGGGGACGGCGCTGCGGAAATGGTGCTCCGCGCCTTCCAGCGGGCCAGAGAGGAGATGCCCTGGCTGCGTCCCCGCCACGGGATGGTCCACTGCCAGATCCTGACGGAAGAGCAGCTTCGCCGGATGGCGGAGCTGGAGGTCACCGCCTTTGTCCAGCCGGTGTTTATCAACGGCGATATGCACATTGCTCCGGACCGTCTGGGTGCGGCCCGGCTCCCCCACTCCTATGCCTGGGGCGAGATGGAGCGGCTGGGTATCCACACCGCCTTCGGCACCGACTGCCCGGTGGAGCGCTTCCACCCGCTGGAGGGGGTCTACTGCGCCGTTACCCGCCGGGATCTCAGCGGCAGAGGGCCGTTCCTGCCGGAGCAGGCCCTGACGCCCTGGCAGGCGCTCTACGCCTATACCGCAGGCGGCGCATACGCCAGCGGCGAGGAGGACATCAAGGGCCACATCCGCCCCGGTATGCTGGCCGATTTCATCCTGGTTGACCGGGATCTGCTGTCCTGTCCGCCGGAGGAGCTGCTCTCCGCCCGGGTGCTTCGCACCTATGTGGGGGGCGAGTGTGTCTACCGCCACCCGTCCTGCTAAAGAAAATGCCCCGCTGCAAGAGGGGCGGCTGTGCCATCGTGCCAAAACAAAAAGAGACTGCAAACCGCCGGAATGGCGGTTTGCAGTCTCTTTTTTATGCGATAGGGTTTGTACAGAGCCGCTTACAGCAGGGCGTAGAGCAGCTTTGCCATCTCGCCCCGGGTGATGAGATCCAGGGGGCGGAGGGCTTCGCCGCTGCTGTTGCCGAGCACGCCCTGGGCGGCCAGCACCTCCACATGGGGCAGGGCCCAGTCAGGCACCGCTCCGGCGTCGCTGAAGGCCAGAGGGACGGGGACGTAGCCCCTGGCCTGGGTACGGCTCAGAATGACCATAGCCTCCGCACGGGTGATGGTGGAGGCAGGGGCGGCCAGCAGCTGTCCACCGCTGGATGCCCCCTGAAGGATCCCCAGAGCGTACATGGCCTGGACCTCTTTCATCGCCCACTCAGGGATCTCAGCGGCGTCGGCGAAGGGGAGGGCCACATCGGTGTAGGGGGTCAGATCCAGGTCCATCCACCGGGCCACCAGGGTGAAGAACTCCGCCCGGGAGATGCTCCGGTCGGGCTCGTACCGGGGGACCTCGCCGCCGGTACCCTGGGAGATGCCCTGGTCATAGAGGAAGGTGGCATAGGGTGCGGCCCAGTGGCCGGAGAGGTCGGAGAAGGGGCTGACCCGCTCAGTGGCGGGGGCGCGGTCCGCCGAGGCCCGGCTCAGGTTGCCGCTGGCGTCGGCAGCGGTGACCGTGATCCGGTGATAACCGTTGTCGGCGGCGGGGAGGGTGGCGGTCAGGGTGCCGGTGCCCTCGTCCCAGCTGCCGGACAGAGGAGCGCCGTCATAGGTCAGGGTGACGCTGCCCTGGGGGATGATCTGGTCCAGATCGTCCTGCACGGAAGCGGTGAGCTGGTCCCCGGTAACGGAGAGAGAGATGGTGGGCGGGACCGCGTCGGTGAGCTGCTGGTTGGAGGTGACCAGCTGGTCCAGCCAGAGGGAGCCGGTCTGGCGGCCTTCCGCGCCGCCGTATCCCACGTCCAGGCTGGTCAGCGCGGTGGAACCGGCGGGCAGCTGGGCGGTGATATACTTCCAGCCGGTGAAGTCCAGCGTGGTGAGAAGGAACTGCTGGGGCATGGCGGAGAGATCCAGAGCGGTGCCCATCAGGGCGTTGCCCGAGCCGTCGCCGTACACCCACAGACCCAGCCAGCTGTCGTTGCCGGGAATGGCCAGATCGGCGGACAGGCTGGCGGAGCCGGCGGAGGCGTCGTAGGTCAGCTTCAGGCTCTGGCGGCCGTTGTGGACGTGGTCTGGGCTGGTCTCAGGGGCGGGAGCAGCGGTGTCGGTGGCGGTAAAGGCGGACAGATCGCCCTCGCAGTTCTCCAGCGGCGTGACGTGGCTGGCGATGACCACAGGGAAGGTGAAGCGCTTCTCGCCTGCGGTGAGGATGAGCTCACCCCGGGCGCTGGTCTGCCCGGCGGTGAGGACGCCGTTGGCATCCACGCTGCCCAGCGCGGGGTCCAGGGACCAGGTAAAGCAGGTGTCCTGGGCGGTGAGGGCCAGCTTGCGGTAGGCGGCGCTGGCTTTCAGGTTGATCTCCTGGCCGGGGTCCAGATTCAGGCTGGTGAGCCGGGTGCCGGTGGCCTCGTCGGAGAGGGTGACGCTGTCCGGAGTGGAGACAGTGGTGAGGTAGGCGGAGCCGGAGTACCGTCCGTCGGAGGCGGTGACCAGGAAGGTGCCGCTCTCCGTCCCGGCGGTATACAGACCGTCGTCGGTGATGCTGCCGCCGCCATCGGACACGTCCCAGGACACCTCGTTCCCCGGGGTGGGGTAGTAGCTGGTGTCCAGGCCGGAGGCCGTGAGCTGGACGGTGGCCCCGGACAGGAGCAGACCGTCGGTGGGGGAGACGGCGTAGCTGTCCAGCTCGCCGGTGGGCTGGAGGTCGGTGGTGAGGAAGATGGCGGTGCTGTTGGCCCGCTGGGAGCCGCCGGAGGGGCGGTTGACCACCTGCATCCCGTCGGCAGACGGATAGGTGACGCCCAGGGTGGTGGAGCCGCCGCCGTCCATGGCGATGGCGTCCACGCAGCCCAGCTCGATGAGCCGCTGGGCGGCCTGGGTCAGGGTGCAGCCCACGCTGTAGCCCGCCTGTTTGCCGTCCAGGGCATAGAAGAGCAGGGAGCCGTCGGCCTTGATGCCCACCGCCGTCCAGGCGGTGCGCTCGGTGGGCAGGCCGGAGGCCACCGCGCCGTCGGCGACGATGCGGTAGGTGCCGCCCAGAGCCTGCGTCACGGTGTTCCAGCGCTGGTCCGGGCTGGTGACGGACAGGGTGACGGCATCTCCGGGCTGGAGAGCCCGCAGCTTGTCCAGGAGGACGGCGTTATCCTTGGCGTTGAGGGTGAGCACCGCCTTCCCCTCGGGGATGGGGATGCTGCCGGCAGATTCCAGCACCTGCTCCACGGTGTACTGGACCTGCCCGCCGATGGTGGGGGAGAGCACGCCGGAGCCGTCGTCCACCGGGGTCAGGATCACGTCCACGCCGGGGGAGGTGTTCTGCGTGGTGGCGGAAAAGTCGGAGGTGAGCAGAGTGAGACCGCCGCTGTTGTCGCTGGCGGTGACCTTGCGTACCTTGTTGATGGCGCCGCTGAGCTTAAAGGTCTCCCCGCCGAAGGCGACGGTGGTGGAGAGGGCGGGCTGGCCGATGAAGGCGGTGCCGTCCTCCTGGAAGCCGATGGCCCAGGCGTTGCTGTAGTACGGGGTGGCCCGCACTACGCCGTCGGTGACCAGTAGACCCACGGTGGAGCCGGTGTTCAGCACATACCAGTCGCCGTTGACGCCGGAGACCACCCGCCTGCCCTGGCTCTCCAGGGTCTTCGCCATGCCGGAGAGGGTGACCCTGTCCAGCACCTTGCTGCCGTAAGCCACGGTGGGGATCACGGCCTGATTGGGGGTGTAGGATATGTAGTACTCATGGCGCAAGTCGGAGAGACTGTCGCTCCAGAAAATATTCTTGCCGAGGGCAGCCCCCTGAGAGAGGGGCACCTGGCTGGTATGCAGATCCCAGCCCAGCGCGTAAGAGGCCGAGGCGGCCGTGAGGGTGAGGGACAGTGCCAGGCCCGCTGCGATGCTCCGGCGGATCAAATGCTTCATAGTAGTCCTCCTAAGATGGGTTAAACGGGTAGATACGAACATTATGTTAACACAAACGCCGCCGCTTGTAAACAAGCGGCGGCGTCAGTCTAAGAAAAAATGCTGGTGCTGTCTGCGGGCAAACCGGCGGATCAGTCGGGCTTGCCCTGCTTCAGCCGGGGAAGGGTCTTTTCCAGCGTGGCCTCCTCCTGGACGGAGAGCAGCTCGCCGATGAGCTGATTGGAGACGAGGAAGCCTTTGGGCGTCAGGTGCCAGCGGCGGTCGTGCCGCTCGGCCCAGCCGTGCCGCTCGTAGTCCTCCAGCTTTTGCTCGATGGGGTCGAAGTCCAGGAAAAACTCTCTGCGGTACTCCCACTCCTCGATGCCGCGGGTGGTGCGCAGACGGAGCATGAGGTATTCGCTGCCCCGCTCCCGGGCGGGGATCAGGTCGGAGCTGTCGATGAGCGTGCCGCCGTTGAGTACCCCGGCGATATAGCCCTCCAGATCCCGGAGGAAGGAGTAGCGCCTGCCGCCGAAGTCGGAGTGAGCGCCGGAACCGAAGCCGATATAGGGGTGGCTCATCCAGTATTTCAGGTTATGGCGGGACTGGAAGCCGGTGCGGGCGAAGTTGGAGATCTCATACTGGCGGTAGCCCTCCCGGGCCAGACGGTCCACGGTCCAGAGGTACATATCCGCCTGGGCGTCGTCGTCGGGCAGCTGCTCTCCCCGGGAGACCCGGTAGTCCAGGGGCGTACCCGGCTCCACCTTGAGACCGTAACAGCTCAGATGCTCCGGCTTGAGAGCCAGAGCGCGCTCAACAGTGTCCTGCCAACCCTCCGCAGTCTGGCCGGGCAGGCCGTAGATCAGGTCCAGGCTCAGGTTGTGAAATTTGGCCGTACGGGCCAGCTCCACGGCCTGAACGGCCTGTTCAAAGGTGTGGGGCCGGTGGACACATTGCAGCTCCCGGTCGCAGGCGGACTGCACGCCCAGAGAGAGCCGGTTCACGCCGGCCTTGTGCAGGGCCTGGAGCATCTTCAGGTCCACGCTGTCCGGGTTGCACTCCACGGTGATCTCCGCGTCCTTGGACAGGTCGAAGCGCTTGTTGATGAGCCGCAGCAGCTCCCGCAGGCGTTTTTCTCCATAAAAACTGGGGGTCCCACCCCCAAAATACACGGTGTCGATCTGCCAGCCCTTGGTCTGGGGGGCGGTTTCCTTCATATGGGCCATGAGGGCCTTCTGGTACTCATCCATCCGCGCTTCCTGGCCAGCCACAGAGTAGAAATCGCAGTAATCGCATTTGCTGCGGCAAAAAGGAATATGGATGTAGATGCCCAGCTTTTCTGCCATAGACGGTGCCTCGCTTCCTGAAGAGTACGGAGCGATCCCACAGGGGAGCGGTCGATCCTGCCTGCCCAAAGGCCGGGGGTCGGGGCCTGCCGCAGCTCCAATACCAACTATTATACATCAAAATCTTCGATTTGAAAAGCATGGACGGCCATGCTATACTGAAAAAACAGAGAGGGGGCGAACAGAGGTGGAACAGGAGGGGCGCCGGCTGACGCTGACGGTGGCGGAGGCCTGGGACGGCGAGAAGGTGGATACCCTGCTGCGGCGGGAGCTGGGGCTGTCGGGCACGGTGATCAAACGGGTCAAATGGCGGGAGGACGGCATCCTGCTGGATGGCGTGCGGGCCATCACGGGCCAGCGGGCGGCGGCGGGGCAGATCCTGTCTGTGCGGGTGGACGAGCCGGAACGGACGGCGGATATCCCACCGGAGCCGGGGCCGCTGGAGGTGGTCTATGAGGACGGGGACCTGCTGGTGGTCAACAAGGCTCCCGGCGTGCGGGTCCATCCCGGTCCGGGCCAGAGCGGGGACACCCTGTGCAACCACATCGCCTATTATTACCGGCAGCGGGGGGAGCGGGCCGGAGTCCATCCGGTCCAGCGGCTGGACCGGGGCACCTCCGGTCTGCTGGTAACGGCCAAGCACCCCCACGCTCAGGAGCGGCTGAAGCGGCAGCTCCACACCCCGGATTTCCGCCGGATCTACCGGGCGGTGTGCGACGGGATACCGGAGCCCCGGCAGGGCCGGGTGGAGGCCCCCATCGGCCGGGTGGATGGCTCGCTGATCCAGCGGCGGGTGGACCCGGCGGGGCAGCCCGCAGCCACCCGATACCGGGTAATAGAGACGCCGGGGGAGCGGGCGCTGGTGGAGCTGGAGCTGGAGACCGGGCGTACCCACCAGATCCGGGTGCATATGGCCTGGATGGGCTGCCCGCTGACCGGCGACTTTCTCTACGGCGCGGAGAACAGGGCGGTCATCACGCGGCCCGCCCTCCACGCAGCGGAGCTCTTTCTCACCCATCCGATCACCGGGGAGCCGCTCCACTGGACGGCGCCGCTGCCGGCGGACATGGCGGGCCTGCTGAAATAAAACTGAAGGGCCTGTTGCGAAATTGACCTTCTGCACAACTCTGTCGTCCTGAGAAAATGGCCGCCCAGTGGGCGGCCATTTTTCTCGGAATGACGGGCCTTTTGTGCGGCTTGCGCAATTTGCAGCAGGCCCTCATTGTCGTTGCTTACTTGTCCACGCTGGGGATCTCTGTGGTGTCCACTTCATCCAGGTTGCTGAGATAGTGTTTGGTCTCTTTGGCGATCACCCCGGAGAGGAGGAGCACCGCGATCAGGTTGGGGATGGCCATAAAGGCGTTGAGGATGTTGGCGATGGTCCACATCAGGTCCAGAGCCAGCACCGGGCCCACTACCACTACAGCGACAAAGAGGATCTTATAGGGCAGGATGGCTTTTTTGCCCCACAGGTACTGGGCGCACCGCTCGCCGTAGTAGGACCAGCCCAGAATGGTGGACCAGGCGAAGGTGATGATACCCACCACCAGGATAATGGGGCCCAGCACGGGGATCTGGGCAAAGACCAGGGTGGTCAGCTTGCCGCCGTCAGCAATGGTCTCCATGTTGATATTGGGATTTTTCATGATGGTGGATACCAGGACCAGGCCGGTCATGAGGCACACCACCACGGTGTCCCAGAAGGTCCCGGTGGCGGACACCAGGGCCTGACGCACCGGGTTGCGGGTCTGAGCGGTGGAGGCCACCAGGGGAGCGGAGCCCAGGCCGGACTCGTTGGAGAACAGGCCACGGGCCACGCCGAAGCGCATGGCGACCATCAGGCCCTGTCCCACCAGTCCGCCGGCTACCGCGCCGGGGGTAAAGGCCAGCCGGACAATGGCGCCGATGGCGGGCAGGATGAAGTCATAGTTGAAGCCCAGGATGATGACGCAGCCCAGCACATAGAAGATGGCCATAAAGGGCACCAGCTTTTCGCATACGCTGGCAATGGAGTTGATGCCGCCGATGATGACCACGGCGGTGAGTACGCCCCCCACAAGGCCGATGACGATGGGCGGGATGGGGAAGGGAATGTTGTTCTGGATGACCTCTGCGATGGCGTTGATCTGGGTGCCGCAGCCGATGCCGAAGGAGGCCAGGGCCGCCAGAGCGGCAAAGAGGATCCCCAGCCACTTCAGGCCCAGCCCCCGCTCCAGGGCGTACATGGCGCCGCCCTGCATCTTGCCGTCAGGGGTGCGTACCCGGTATTTGACCGCGATGAGGGACTCGGCATATTTGGTGGCGATGCCCAGAATACCGGCGATCCAGCACCAGAACACCGCGCCGGGGCCGCCCAGAAAGACGGCGGTCCCCACGCCGATGATGTTGCCGGTGCCGATGGTGGAGGCCAGGGCGGTGGTGAGGGCCTGGAACTGGCTTACGTCGCCGGGGGAGTCCGGGTCGCGGGTCACGGAAAGCCGGATGCCGGTAAAGGTCTTGCGCTGGATAAAGCCGGTACGCACCGTCATAAAAATATGGGTGCCCAGCAGCAGGACGATCATGGGGACGCCCCATATAAATTCGTCCAGCCAGTTGATGAAGGATACGATCACATCCATAAAAATGCCTCTTCTCTCTCAAATCTCTCTTTGGGGTCTTATTGATTCTGCTCCAGCCACTTTTTCAGCTGCTCGGCCATGGCGGAGCTACCGCTGTCCTTCTGCTGCTCCTGCTGCTGGAGGTAGCGGCGGACATCCCCCTTGCCGGCGGACTTGCTCTCCCGCCGCTTTTTGAAGTCGCTGAGCCGCTCCCGGTAGCCGCACACACAGGCGAAGAGCTGCTTTTCCCCCTCGCCCCGCAGTTCCATCTTTTTGTGGCAGTTGGGGCAGCGGGCGTTGGTGGTCTGGGTCACCGAGCGGCGGTAGCCGCATTCCCGGTCGGGACACACCAGCAGCTTGCCCCGCTTGCCCTTGACGCTGAGCAGGAACTTGCCGCAGTCGGGGCACTTTTCCCGGGTCACGTTGTCGTGGGTGTAGGTGGCGTCGCTGGCCTTCACCTCGGCCACCAGGTGGGCGGCGTAAGTCCGCATCTCGCCCACAAAAGCCTCCTCTTTTTCCCGGCCCAGGGCGATCTCCCCCAGGCGGCGCTCCCACTTGGCCGTGAGGGCGGCCGAACGCAGGTCGGCGGGGGCCAGTCCCACCACCTGAGCGCCCTTGGACGTGGGGACCAGCTCCTTGCCCCGCCGTTCGATATAGAAGGCGGAGAACAGCTTTTCAATGATATCGGCCCGGGTGGCGGGGGTGCCCAGGCCGCCGGTCTCCTCCAGGATCTTGCTCTGATCCTTGTCCCTTACCTGGGCGGCGGGGTGCTCCATGGCGGTGAGGAGGGTGGCTTCGGTGTACCGTTTGGGGGGAGCGGTCTTGCCGGGGACCATCCGGACGGATTGGACCGTCAGCCTGTCGCCCTGGCGCAGCTCGGGAAGGGACTGCTCCTGCTCCTCGTCGCTGTCCTCCTCCTCCAGGTCGAAGGAGCGGTCGTAGGCCGCCCTCCAGCCCGGCTCCTTCACCACCTTGCCGCGGGCGTGGAAGGTCTCGCCGTCGATGGTCAGGGTGAGGGCGACTTCCTCGTACTCAAAGGGGGGCAGCAGCACCGCCAGAAAGCGCCGGGCCACCAGGTCGAAGATGTTGCGCTCAGGGCCGGACAGCCGCCATAGCTCCACCTGCTCCTCGGTGGGGATGATGGCGTGGTGATCGCTCACCTTGGCGTTGTTTACCAGATAGCGGGTCTGGAGGGGGCGGTTCATCATGATCTGCCGGGCCAGAGGAGCATAGGCATCGATCATGACGCTGCGCAGCCGCTCCGGCAGGGTGGGGACCACGTCGTCGGAGATATAGCGGGAGTCGGTGCGGGGGTAGGTGAGGATTTTGTGGACCTCATAGAGACTCTGCATCACAGACAAGGTCTCCTTGGCGGAGTAGGCGTACTTCTTGTTGGCGTCCCGCTGCAATTCGGTCAGGTCGTAGGCCGGCGGCGGCGGCGTCTGCTTCCGGGTCCGCCTGACCTCGGTGAGGACGGCGGTCTTGCCGCTGAGCCGGGCGGCGAGGGACTCGGCCTGGGACCGGTCAAAGATACGGGCCTGGCCGTTTTTGTCCCGCCAGGTGGCGGTAAAACCGGGCAGCTTGGCGGAGACGGTAAAGAACTCCTTGGGCTGAAACCTGCGGATCTCCTCCTCCCGGTCCACGATGAGGGCCAGGGTGGGGGTCTGGACCCGGCCGGCGGAGAGCTGGGCGTTGTATTTGCAGGTGAGGGCCCGGGTGACGTTGAGGCCCACCACCCAGTCGGCTACGCTGCGGGCCCGGGCGGAGTGGTACAGGTCGTCGTAGTCGGCGGCGGGACGCAGGTGGGCAAAGCCCTCTTTGATGGCCTTGTCCGTCTGGGAGGAGATCCACAGCCGTTTGGCGGGTTTCTTCCAGCCCGCCTTTTCCATGATCCACCGGGCCACCAGCTCGCCCTCCCGGCCGGCGTCGGTGGCGATGACCAGATCGGACACATCCCCCCGGCGCATCAGGGTCTGTACCGCCCGGAACTGCCGCCCGGACTGGGGGATGACCACCGTTTTCATTTTGTCAGGCAGCATGGGCAGGGTGAGCAGGTCCCACTTGGCCCAGGCCTTGTCGTAGTCCTCCGGGGGCGCCAGTTCCACCAGATGGCCCAGGGCCCAGGTGACGATATAGCGCTCCCCCTCCAGAAAGCCCTCGCCGGACTGCTTGCAGCCCAGCACCCGGGCCAATTCCCGCGCTACCGAGGGCTTTTCTGCCAATACCAATGTTTTAGCCATATAGCTTCTCCTAACCGCCGGTAAACGGCGTTTCCGGGTGATGATCAACGGTTGACTTCTGGATAACGCTCTGGTATGCTTGAACCAGAAGGAAGCCCTGTTACTTGTGCGACTGAAGAAAGGAGTACAGTATGTTCGGGTTTGCTGGTTTACAGGTCAAGATGAGCCAGAACCTTCCTCCTGAGGACCGGATGAGCCATGAGGAAAAGTCCTGCCGCAGACGGGCCAGGGACGCGGAATGGAAGTTCCGGGTCTCCAAGGGCTATGAGAGGGATACCTTCTGGAACCGGATCAGGTTCAACATGACCCACAAAGACTGAGTTTACCGACTGCCGCAGGCCCTGTGCCTGCGGCTTTTTTACAGGGAAATACTCCAGTTGCCCAGCTGATCCAGGATAGGGATGAGTTGCTTGCAGGGGTCGGTGATGCCGTACTCCACCCGCACAGGCACCTCCAGGTATTCCGTCCGGGTGACCAGGCCATCCTCCTCCAACTCCCGCAGGGCGTTGGCCAGCACGGTATTGGACACCCCGTCCAGGGTCTTTTTCAGCTGATTGTACCGGGTGGGGCCGTTGTTGTACAGAGAGCACAGGATCTGCATCTTCCACTTGCCGCCGATGAGAGACAGAGCGTGATTCAGGGGGCAGGTTTCCATACAGGGACAGTTATCGTGTTCCACAGGTCAGTTCCTCCTTACCTGGTACGAAAATGATAAGCTCTTGCGCTGGCGCAGTATAGGTACTATAATACTACTAGGTTCGAAAAAAGAAAAGTATTTTTAGGAGGAATTTCCATGCCGCCGTACTTGACCGGCCTGGGCATCGGCCTGGCCTACGTGGCCCCCATTGGGATGCAGAATCTGTTCGTCATCAATACAGCCCTGACCCAGCCCCGCCACCGGGCACTGCTTACCGCCCTCATCGTTGTCTTTTTCGACGTGACTCTTGCGCTGGCCTGTTTCTTCGGCATCGGAGCGCTGATGGAGCACTTCACCTGGCTTCAAATGGTCATTCTGCTGGTGGGCGGCGCCATCGTTATCTGGATCGGCATCGGGCTGCTGCGGGATAAGCCCACCATGGACCAGAGCGTGGATGTGAATATCCCCATGCACAAGGTGGCGGCCAAGGCCTGCGTAGTCACCTGGTTCAATCCCCAGGCCATCATTGACGGCACCATGCTCTTCGGCGGCTTCCGAGCGGGCAACCCGGGAGCGGTGAGCACCCAGCTGATCCTGGGCTCCACCACCGCCTCCTTCCTGTGGTTCCTGGGGATCACCGTCCTGATCTCCTGCTTCTCCGCCCGCTTCAACGACAAGATCCTCCGGATCATCAATGTTGTCTGCGGCGCCATCATCATCTTCTATGGCGGCAAGCTGATCTGGCAGTTCTTCCAGATGATCCTCTAAAAAAGAATCGGGGCCGTTTCCGACAGAAACAGCCCCGATTCTTTTTTGTTACTGCTTGCGCACCAGGTTGACCAGCACCTGGGTCATGGTCTCCAGAGCCTGGACGGGGATGTACTCGTGGACGCCGTGGAAATTGACGCCGCCGGTACACAGGTTGGGGCAGGGCAGGCCCATGTAGCTGAGCCGGGCGCCGTCGGTGCCGCCCCGGATGGGGACCTCCAGCGGCGCGACGCCCGCCGCCTCCATGGCGGCCCGGGCCCGGTGGATCAGGTACATGTGGGGTTCGATCTGCTCCCGCATATTGTAGTAGGAGTCATTCAGGTCCAGCTCCACGGTGCCTGCGCCGTGCTTGGCGTTCAGATAGTCCGCCACCCGGGTCAGGCAGGCCTTGCGGGCCTCGAACTTGGCCCGGTCGTGGTCCCGGATGATATAGGAGAGGGTGGCGGTGGTCTCGTCGCCCGACATCTCGCACAGGTGGTAGAAACCCTCGTAGCCCTCCGTGTGGGCGGGGGTCTCCGCGGGGGGCAGCATGTTGACCAGCTCCACGGCCATCAGAATGGCGCTCTTCATCTTGTTTTTAGCGGAGCCGGGGTGGATGTTCACCCCGTGGACGGTGATATGGGCGCTGGCGGCGTTGAAGTTCTCGTACTCCAGCTCGCCCAGCTCGCCGCCGTCCACCGTGTAGGCCACCGCCGCGCCGAAACCGGCCACGTCGAAGTGGTCGGCGCCGCTGCCCACCTCCTCGTCGGGAGTGAAGCCAACGGCGATGCGGCCGTGGGGGATCTCGGGGTGGAGGGTCAGATATTCCACGGCGGACATGATCTCCGCCACGCCGGCCTTGTCGTCCGCCCCCAGCAGGGTGGTGCCGTCGGTGACGATCAGGTCCTGTCCCACATAGCTGGCCAGGCTCTCAAACTCGGCGGCCCGCATCAGGATCTGCTTCTCATCGTTGAGCACGATGTCCCCGCCCTCATAGTGGACGATGCGGGGGGTGACGCCGGCGCCGGGAGCGCTGGGGGCGGTGTCCATGTGGGCGATGAGCCCCACGCAGGGGGTGCCCTCGCAGCCGGGGGTGGCGGGCAGCCAGGCGTAGACATAGCCGAACTCGTCCATGTGGGCGTTGTGCAGACCCAGTTGGTTCAGTTCTTCGGCCAGCGCGGCGCCCAGCACCTTCTGCTTCTCGGTGGTGGGGGTGGTCTGACTGTGTTCGTCGGACTGGGTATCGTAGGTCACATACTTCAAAAAGCGTTCCACAGCATTCATCGTCTTACATCCTTTCTGTCCGGACTGCCGCTTTCTCTTGACGGGAGCCGGACAATGGAATACACTGAAATCATGACAACCATTGTACCATGGCTGCAAGCCGCTTCGGCTCGCGCGCCGCAGCCCGGTTTTGGCCATGGTACAATAAACGCAGCGCGCGGCGTTTCGCCGCGCCCCGCCGCCTTTTGGGCGGCCGCAAACAGCAGGGCTGTTTGTACTGCGGTCATTATACCACAATAGGAGTGCGATTTCTATGGTCACAACGCAGGAATTTACCTTTCCTTCCAGCGACGGCGTCCACCTGGTGGGAGCTACCTGGTGGCGGGACGAGGCGGAGCGGCCCCGTGCGGTGGTACAGCTGGTCCACGGCATCTCGGAATACATCGGCCGCTACGACGATTTTGCCCGCTTCTTGGTGGAACAGGGCTTCTGGGTGGTGGGTCATGACCATCTGGGCCACGGCCGCACGGCGGCGGACCCGTCGGAGTTCGGCTGGTTTGCCAATAAGGACGGCTGGAAATATGTGCTGAAGGACGTCAAGACTCTGCGCCGTCTGGCTGGGGAGGCCTGCCCGGACGTGCCCTACTTCCTTCTGGGCCACTCCATGGGCTCCTTTGTGGTGCGGGGCTACCTCAGCGCCTGGCCGGGGACGGTGGACGGCGCTATCCTGTCCGGCACCGGTCAGGAGCCCCCTGTCCGGGTCAATACGGGGCTGGCCCTGTCCGGCCTGCTGATCAAGACCAAAGGGCCCCGGGGACACAGCAAGCTGCTGGATGATCTGTCTGTGGGGGCGTACAACAAGCAGTTCAAGCCCAACCGCACCTCTGCCGACTGGATCTCCCGGGACCAGGCGGTGGTGGACACCTACTGCGCCGACCCCCTGTGTCAGTTCCTGCCTACCGTCAGTATGTTCCACGAGATGATGCTGGGACTCAACCTGCTGGCCCGGAAGAGCACCCTGGCCCGGCTGGACCCGGATACGCCGGTGTATTTCTTTGCCGGGGACAAGGACCCGGTGGGCAGCTGCGGCAAGGGCGTGCAGAAGGTGGCCCGCTGGTTCCGGGAGGCGGGCGTGAAGGATGTGACCGTCAAGCTCTACCCGGAGGGCCGCCACGAGATGCTCAACGAGACCAACCGCCGGCAGGTCTATGAGGATGTGCTGGCCTGGCTGGAGGGGCATTTGCAGAAGAGAACATAACAAAAGCGGCCGCGCTGTGCGCGGCCGCTTTTTGCGTGGGTTCAGCCCGGAGGCCAGGTCATGTCCCGGCCCGCCAGCACATGGAAGTGCAGGTGGTGGACCGACTGGCCCGCCTGCTCTCCGCAGTTGGAAACCACCCGGAAATCGGTGATGCCCTTCTCCTGAGTCACCTTGGAGATGACCTCAAAGATGTGGGCCACCACACCGGCGTTGTCGGCGTTGATCTCGCCGCAGGAGCCGATGTGGGCCTTGGGGATCACCAGGAAATGGGTGGGCGCCTGGGGATCGATGTCATAGAAGGCAAAGACCTGATCGTCCTCATAGACCTTGTTGGACGGGATCTCCCCGGCGGCGATCTTACAGAACAGACAGTCGCTCATAGCAGGACCTCCTCACTTGTAAAGCTGGGTCCAGTATAGCACAGAAGGAAGGGCTTGTCATGCCTGGAAAGGAAAAAAGGACTGCCCTACAGGGCAGTCCTTTTTCTATTGGTCAATCACACAGCGCGGGTGACCTTACCCGAACGGAGGCATCTGGTGCACACATAAACGTGCTTGGGCGTGCCGTTGACGATCGCCTTGACGCGCTTCACATTGGGCTTCCAGGGGCGGTTGGAGCGGCGGTGAGAGTGGGACACCTGAATACCGAACACAACGCCCTTGTCGCAAAATTCACATTTGGCCATTCGCTTATACCTCCTCGCTCGTCAGGATACGCTTATAAAAGCATCGAACGATATGATAGCAGATGTTTTCGGAAAATGCAAGTGTTTTTTTGAAATTGCCTGGGAAATTTCCAAAGCCCCTCAAAATCGGCGGGGCAGACCCCCGGATTTCGGCCGGGAGACCGGGCTGTATATTGCAAACGGGACGGAGAAAATGGTATAATAACATCAATCGACCTGTATGCCCTCGGGCGGCGGGGAGAATACAGCGGTACAGGAGGCAGCGCTATGGATAGTTTGTATACCGTCAAGCTGGGCGAGCTGATCAAAAAGTTCAACCTGGAGGTGCTGCGGGGGGCCAAGGGGTATGAGGACCAGGCCATCCGCACCGAGGACGTGAACCGCCCCGGCCTTCAGCTCACCGGCTTTTTCGACTACTTCGATCCCCACCGGCTCCAGGTCATCGGACGGGTGGAGACCACCTATCTGGAGGGGCTGACGCCGGATCAGCGGCGGGCCAGCTTTGAGCTGCTCCTGAGCCAGGAGATCCCTGCCCTTATCGTCTCCCGGGGCATCGAACCCTTTGAGGAATGTATGGAGATGGCGGAGAAGTACGACCGGACGGTGCTCCGCAGCCCGGATACCACCAGCGTGCTCATGAGTACCATCATCGCCTCGCTGAAATCCTATCTGGCCCCCCGTATCACCCGCCACGGCGTTCTGGTGGAGGTGTACGGCGAGGGCGTGCTGCTGCTGGGCGAGTCCGGCGTGGGCAAGAGCGAGACCGCCATCGAGCTGGTCAAGCGGGGCCACCGGCTCATCGCCGACGATGCGGTGGAGATCAAGCAGACCGTCACCCGCGGCCTGGTGGGCACCGCCCCCGAGCTGATCCGCCACTATATCGAGCTGCGGGGCATCGGCGTCATCGACGTGCGCCGCCTGTTCGGTATGAGCGCCGTCAAGGAAGAGGCGGAGATCGACATGGTCATCAACCTGGAGCAGTGGAAGGACGGGGCCATGTACGACCGGCTGGGCCTGGAGAATCTGTACACCACCATTCTGGACGTGCAGGTGCCCTCCCTCACCGTGCCGGTGAAGCCGGGCCGGAACCTGGCGGTCATCATCGAGGTGGCGGCCATGAACAACCGCCACAAGAAGATGGGCTACAACGCGGCCCTGGAGTTCACCAAGCAGATCAACGAGCACTTCGATCAGGCCATGAGCGCCCAGATGAACAAGTAAGCAGAGCCGATCCGCCTCAGGCTGGCCGGGGGAGAGATCTCCGGGTCGGCTTGGGGCGTTTTTTCAGGAAGGAGGTGGCCGCCTTGAACTTTTTATCCCTGCCCTTTCTCTGCTTTTTCCCGGTGACGGCCTTGGGCTATTTTCTGCTGCCCCGGCGGGCGGGAAATGTATGGCTGCTGCTGGCCAGCTGGTTCTTTTACCTCTGCGCCGGGCCGGTCTACCTGACCCTGCTGCTCTTTGTGATCCTGACCTCCTACTGGGCGGGGATCGCGCTGGGACGGAAAAGGAGCCGGTGGGTGCTGGCCCTCTGTCTGCTGGCCGACATCGTGCTGCTTTTCCTCTTTAAGTATGTCAATTTTGCCTTGACGACGGCGGCGGACCTGCTGGGATATTTGGGTATCGCCTGGCAGGCCCCGGTTTTGGATATCGTGCTGCCGGTGGGGCTCTCCTTCTATCTGTTTCAGGCCATGGGCTATGTCATCGACGTATGGCGGGGCAGGGTGGAGGCGCAGCGGAGCTTTGTGCTCCACGCCCTCTTTCTCTCCTTCTTTCCCCAGGTGGTGTCCGGTCCCATTGGGCGGGCGGCAGAGCTGATCCCCCAGTTTCTGGAGCACCACCCGTTTGACTGGGATCGGGCCCGGCGGGGGCTGCTGCGCTTTTTGTGGGGGGCGTTCAAAAAGATGGTGCTGGCCGACCGGCTGGCGGTGCTGGTCAACACCGTTTTTGCCGCGCCGGAGACCTTTGGCGCAGTACAGGTGATAGGGGCGGCGGTCGCTTTTTCCCTTCAAATCTACTGCGACTTCTCCTCCTATACGGATATGGCGCTGGGCGTGGCGGACAGCATGGGCTTCACCCTGCGGGAGAACTTTGATGCCCCCTATTTTGCCCGCTCCATCGCGGAGTTTTGGCGGCGGTGGCACATGTCCCTGTCCTCCTGGTTCCGGGACTATCTCTACATCCCCCTGGGCGGCTCCCGGCGGGGGACCGGGCGGAAATACCTCAATGTACTCATCGTCTTTGTTCTCAGCGGCCTGTGGCACGGGGCGGCGCTGACCTTTGTGGCGTGGGGGCTGCTCAACGGCCTGTACCAGGTGGCGGGGGCGGTGACGGCGCCGCTGCGGGACCGGGGATACCGGCTGCTCCGCATCCGGACGGACGGGCGGCTCCGCCACGGGATCCAGGTGCTGACCACCTTCCTGCTGGCGACGGTGGCCTGGGTGTTCTTCAAGGCGGACTCCCTGTCCAACGCCCTGGCGGTGCTGGCCGCGATGTTCCGCGGGCCGCTGTGGGTGCGGCAGAGCATGGGCCTGGACCGGTGGGAGCTGCTGGTTGCTGCGGCGGGACTGCTCCTCCTCCTGGCGGCAGACCTGCTGGGCCGCCGCCGGGACCTGGGGGAGAGCTGGATAAAGCAGCCCAGACCGGTGCGGTGGGTCATCCTGTGGGTGCTGCTGTTTGCCTGCCTGATCTTCGGCAGCTATGGAGCGGGCTACCATGCGCAGGACTTTATGTACGGATTCAGCTTTTGAGGAGGGCGGACGGATGAAGCGGATGAAAAGAGGCAGAGAGTGCTGCTTTGCCCTCCTATTTCTGCTGCTGACGGCGGTGCTGGTCAACTTTGTCTCCGATGTGCTGCGCCCGGCCCAGACCACCTACGGTTCCACCTGGAGCGCCTTTCGGGCGGAGCCGCGGGACAGCCTGGATGTGATCTATCTGGGTAGCTCCTTTGCCTACTGCGACGTCAATCCCTCGGTGGTGTACGATGCCTCCGGGCTGACCGGGTATGTAATGGCCGGATCTGAGCAGCCCCTGTCCATTACCTATTGGTACCTGAAAGAGATCTTCCGCACCCAGTCCCCGGCCGCTGTGGTGCTGGAGGGCACATCCCTCTATTTTAAGCAGTACCAGAACTATACCCAGCAGAACGTGAGCCAGATGCCCTTTTCCCTCAATAAGCTGGGGGCCATCTTCACGGCCTCTGAGCCTGAGGTGCGGGGCGGTCTGCTCTTTGACCTCTCCCTCTACCACAGCCGCTGGCGGGAGGCGGGCGCCGACGACTGGAAGAAGGCGCTCCGGCCCCTCCGGCGGGACCACTACAAGGGCCATACCCCGATGGAGGGGGAAAAGGAGGGCGTGGAGCTGGTCCAGATGGAGGGCAACCGCACTGTGTCGGAGGAGGACCGGGCCGCCAATCTGGTCTGGCTGGGCAGGATCCTGGACCTATGCCGGCAGCACGGCGTCCAGCCTATCGTGGCCTTTTTCCCCAGCTATACCCGCTGTTCGGCGGAGCAGTATGCCCGCGATGCGGCGGATATCCTAGCGCTGGACAGCGGGACGCTGGTTTACAACTGGTCGGACTGCTTTGAGCAGATGGGGCTGGCTCCCGAGGAGCATCTCTATGACGGCGGGCACCTGAACCGGGCTGGGGCGGAACGCTTTTCTGCCTGGCTGGGGGACTTCCTGACCGGGGAGGCCGGGGTGCTCCCGCGGCCGCAGAGGTCGGAAAACACCGCTGCCTGGGCCGAGTCCGCCGCCTGGTGGCGGGAATGAAATCAGTCCTGACCGCAGGAACGCCGGGAAAATGGACATTTTTGTGCCGGAACGCGGAAAAAATTCTTGCAAAACCGGAAACACTGTGATATGATATCCGGGCATGATTACGCACACCCGGGGACGGGGGGCCAGGTGCTTTCCCTGGAAAGTTGGCCGGCTCCGAATGAAACGGGTGGAGGAATCAACAATTAAAGGAGGAAATTTACCATGGCAGTCGTATCTATGAAGCAGCTTCTCGAGGCGGGCGTCCACTTCGGTCACCAGAC
>CAUWDA010000005.1:0-77895 GCA_963557075.1 uncultured Flavonifractor sp.
TATTTTTCTCATATTCCCCATTCTACTATAAAATCTTTATTTTGGACACTCCCCCCACTGTCACCTGGCCCGCAGCTCCCAGAAGGCCACAGCGCTGGCCGCCGCCACATTGAGGGAATCCACCCCGTGGGACATGGGGATGCACACGGTATAGTCGCAGGCGGCGATGGTGTGGCCGGACAGGCCGTCCCCCTCGGTACCCAGTACGATGGCCAGTTTCTCCTCCGCCCACAGCCGCGGGTCCTCAATGCTGATCGCAGTATCACTGAGGGCCATGGCCACCGTCTTGAAGCCCTGGGCGTTGAGCCGGCTCAGACCCGGCTGGGGCCACTGGGAGGGGTCGTCCCCGATGCGGGTCCAGGGGATCTGGAACACGGTACCCATGCTCACCCGGGCCGCCCGGCGGTACAGGGGATCGCAGCAGGTGGGGGTGACCAGCACCGCGTCCATGTGCAGGGCGGCGGCGGAGCGGAAAATGGCCCCCACGTTGGTGGAATCCACGATGCCCTCCAGCACTGCCACCCGGCGGGCACCGGCGCACAGCTCCTCTACCGTGGGCAGCACCGGCCGCCGCATGGCGCACAGCACGCCCCGGGTCACCTCATAGCCGGTGAGCCCCTCCAGCACCGCCCGGTCGGCGGTATAGAGGGGGATCTCCCCGCACCGGGCCACCACCTCTTTGGCAGGGCCGTCGATCTTTTTGCGCTCCATCAGCAGGGAGAGAGGCTCATACCCCGCGTCCAGCGCCCGCAAGATCACCTTGGGGCTCTCGGCGATGAAGATCCCCTTCTCCGGCTCCAGCCGGTTGCGCAGCTGGGCCTCGGTGAGCCGGGCGTAGCAGTCCAGCTGGGGATCGGAATAATCGGTGATCTCAATGATGTTGGCCATGGTCTTTTCTCCTGCTCTCTTATTTTAATGGGACTCCCGGAGACGGTCAGGCCCGGTCCAGGCGGGCCAGCACCTGCCGGCCCAACCGGAAGGTCGGCGCGTCATAGGCCACCAGGTACACCGTCATGTCCGCGCCGGCAAACTGCCGGATGCTGGTAATCGCTACCTCCAGCGCCTCCTCCTTGGGGTATCCGTACACCCCGGCGGAGATGAGGGGGAAGGCCACCGTTTTGCAGCCATGCTCCCCGGCCAGGGCCAGGCTGCGGCAGTAACAGCTGACCAGGTTCTCCCGCTCGCCGTATCCGCCGCCGCCCCACACGGGGCCAACGGTGTGGATCACATAGCTGCTGGGCAGGCGGTATCCGCCGGTGATTCTGGCCTCGCCGGTTGGACAGCCCCCCAGGGTGCGGCACTCGGCCAGCAGCTCCGGCCCGGCCGCCCGGTGGATGCAGCCGTCCACCCCGCCGCCCCCCAGCAGGCTGCTGTTGGCAGCGTTGACAATGGCGTCCACTTTCATTGTAGTGATATCCCCCTGGACCAGCTTCAGATTCATGGCGCGCCCTCCTCCGGCTCTATTCTGTTGTCTATTATAGCGCGGCAGCGGCAGGTTGGCAATCCGTCCTGATTGACAGAAGCCAACACCGCCGCTACAATGGGGAAAACAAGGTCTGTTTCAACGGAGGAAAGGAGCCGACCCTTAACTACAAAAACCTGAAGTTCAGCCTCCTTGGGACTGATACCTGATACGTCACTGCAAACCCTTCCCTCTGTCTGCCCAGGAAGAAGGAGACATGGGCGGGGGGCTGCTCTTTCCTCAGTTCTCAGTTCAATCCGGCAGGCGGCGCACCATGCCGCCGATATAGTCGCTGTCAATGACGCTGAAGCGGTCCTCCGGGGGATAGAGGGCGCCGCCATAATAGATGGACCGATTGTTGTTGACGGAAGTATCGTACTGGATCCTGTGGGCGGCCAGATGGATCTGGTCGCACCCGGTCTCGGCGATGATCCGATCCATGTTGCGGGCGGTGATACCGGCGCCGGGCAGGATCTGGATGCGGCCCGCCGCGTACTCGATCATCTCCCGAACGGTCTGGGTCCCCAGCGACACATCCGACTCCTGTCCGCTGGTCAGCACCCGGGTGATCCCCAGCTCCATAAGAGCGTCCAGCGTCTCTCTCCAGTCGGGCACCACGTCGATGGCCCGGTGGAACACGGTCTCCTTCCCCGCCTCCTGGGCCAGGCGGGCCAGACGGGCAGTACGCTCCACATCCAGCGTGCCGTCCTGGTGCAGGAAACCAAAAACCAGGCCATCCGCTCCGTTGGCCAGAAGCTGCGCTGCATCCTCCAGCGCAGTGGCAAATTCTGCGTCGGTATAGCAGAAGCCGCCCTCCCGGGGACGCACCATAGTCATGATCTTCATGCCGGTCTCCCGCTTGGCCACCAGCAGCTCGCCAATGGTGGGAGTCAGCCCCCCGTGGAACAGATCGCTGTTGAGCTCCACCCGGTGAGCGCCCGCCCGGCAGGCCTGAATGACGTCGTCTGCACTGCCGCAGCAGACCTCTAAAATCACTTTTTTCACAGTTATCTCCACCCCGTATCTTTGCTGTTTCTACAGGCACAAATTCTAATATGATACCGGCAACTTGTCAATCACCGCTTGCATCCCTCCCGGCTTTTTCCTATAATAAAGTCTGCTGAATCAGCCGCTGCCCACATACAGACGGAACGCGGCGCTGCAAGACTGATATCCGGGAGGACAACCATGGAACTCTGGACCACTCAACTGGATCAGCTCGCCCCGGAGCGGCGGCGGGCCATGTCCTTCCTGGCCGGGCACCTGCCCGCCAGCGACCTGGACTGCTACCCCTTCTCCCTCTTCCTCCGGTTTGCCGACCACGCCCTGGCGCTGCGGCGGCAGGCCCCCTGGTGCGCGGCGCTGGAGGAGGAGCTTTTTCTCCACTATGTGCTCTTCCCGCGGGTCAACGACGAGGACCTGTCCTTCCACCGCGCCCTCTTTCACGACGCGCTCTGGGACCGGGTGTCCGCCCTCCCTACCCAGGAGGCCCGGATTTTGGAGGTCAACCGCTGGTGCCATGAGGAGGCCTCCTACCAGCTCCAGGACGACCGCACCGCCTCTCCCCTGACGGTGTTTCGCAACGGCAGCGGCCGCTGCGGCGAGGAATCCGCCTTCCTGGTATCCGCCCTGCGCAGCGTGGGCATCGCCGCCCGGCAGGTCTACGCCCCCCGCTGGGCCCACTGCGACGACAACCACGCCTGGGTGGAGGCCCTGTGCGACGGACAGTGGCGCTTCCTGGGGGCCTGTGAGCCCGAGCCCATTCTGGACCGGGGCTGGTTCAATACCGCCGCCTCCCGGGCCATTGTGGTCCATTCCCGGCTGTTCGGTTCCGGGACCTCTCCCCTCCACGGCGCCCCGCTGGGCCGGACAGGGGCGGTGTCCTGGTACAACCAGACGCCCCGCTACGCCCCCACCTGCACCTATACCTTCCAGGTCCTGCGGAACGGCCTGCCCGCCGCCGGGGCCGGCATCCATATCCAGGTGCTCAACGAGGCCAGCTTTCACACGGTGGCCACCCTCACCGCCGACGAACAGGGACAGGCCCGGGCCGAGCTGGGCCTGGGGCAGTTTCATGTGCTGGCCCGGCTGGACGGCCTGACTGCGGAGCGCGACTGCTGCGGCCCCTCCCTCACCCTGGAACTGGAGCGGCCCGGACAGGGGGACACGGCATGGCGGGATTTTGATATGACCGCCCCCAAAGACGCCCCGCTCCACCCCGCACTGCTCACCAGCGCGCAAAAGGAGGAGCGGGCCGCCGTTCTCTCTGCCGGCCAGACCCAGCGGGCCCAAAAGCTGGCGGCGCTGGACTGCTCCGGACAGGTCCCGGAATCCTGCCGCCCTCTGGTCAGGGCCGCCCGCAGCAACGGGCCGGTCATCGCCGCATTTCTGGCCGAGGACCCGGACGGCCGCCGGGAGGCCCTGGTCCGCTCCCTCACCCGCAAGGACCTGCGGGACGTGACGGAGGAAGTGCTCTTCGACCACCTGGAGCACACCCCGCCGGCGCACCGCCTGCCCCCGGAGGTGTATGCCCCCTGGGTACTCTGCCCCCGCATTGAGCTGGAGCCTCTCACCCCCTGGCGGCAGGCACTGGGGCAGGCATTTACACCGGCAGAGCAGGCGGCTTACCGCGCTCAGCCCGCCGCTCTGTGGGATGAGCTGTGCCGCCGGATGGACACCGATCTCTCCCGGATCTATACCGGGCAGAACACCGGTCTGGTGTGGACGCCCCTGGCTGCCTGGCGCTCCGGCCGGTGCGACAGGCGCAGCCTGCGCATCCTCTATGTGGCCCTGCTGCGCACCCTGGGGGTGCCCGCCCGCCTGCGGACCCTGGACGGCATGCCGGAATTCTGGCAGGACGGCGGGTTTTGCCCGCTCCATCCCCAGGGAGAGGGCAGGCTGTGCCTGCGGCATCCGGATCCCCAGGCGCCGCTCTACCAAAAGAACTGGACCCTCTCCCTGTGGAAAGACGGAACATGGCAGCTGCTCCGGCTGACCGATGGGGGCTGGCAGGGAGGCCAGCGGATCATCCCCCTCCCCGCCGGGCGCTACCGGCTCATCACCTCAGTGCGGATGCCCAACGGAAACCAGTTCGCCTCCAGCCGGGTCCTGACCGTCCGGGCTGGTGAAACGGCTGTCTCCGACCTGCGGCTGCGCCCCTACCTGCTGGAGGATCTGCTGGGCTGTCAGGATATGCCCCCCATGTCCGCCCGCACCACCGGCGGCGAAGAGGTCCCCGACCTGTGGCGGATCGACGGGCGGCCCTCCCTGCTGTTCTGGCTGGAAGAAGGCAGCGAGCCCACAGAGCATGTGCTCCATGAGCTCTCTGACGCCGGGGACGCCCTTCGGGCGCTGCCGGTCAATCTGATTTTTCTCATCCGCAGTCCAAAGAGTTTGGCGCACCCCGCCCTCGACACACTGTGCCGGAGCTGGCCGGAGCTCCGCGTCCTGCTGGACGACTGGGACTTCGACCTGGAGACCGCCGCCCGCCACCTGGGCTGCGACCCGGACCGGCCGCCGCTGGCAGTAGCCTGCAATGGCCGGGGGCAGGCCGTATACGGCGTCAGCGGCTACCATGTGGGCTCGGTGGAGCTGCTCACCCGCATCGCCGCCCACCTGACCGGGCGTGCTTGACAGGCACAACGGGCTTCTGTAGACGGGAGTCTTATCTACAGTGTCACGCCGTCCTTAAAGATGGCGATCCCCCGGCGGTTTGCCCGCTCGCTCCCGGTCTGTGCCCCGGCCGCGGTATCCAGCACCAGCTGGTAGAGCCGCTGCGCCGTCTCATCAATGCTCTGCCCCTCTGCCACCGCGCCTGCGTTAAAATCGATCCACTGGGGCTTCCGCGCCGCCACAGAAGAATTGCTGGCGATTTTCAGCGTGGGGACCGGCGCGCCGAAGGGGGTGCCCCGCCCGGTGGTAAAGAGGATCAGATGGGCTCCGGCCGCACTGAGGGCAGTGGTGGACACCAGATCGTTGCCCGGCCCCCACAGCAGGTTGAGCCCAGGCGTCTCTACCCGGCCGCCGTAAGGCACCACACCGACGATGGGTGCAGTCCCGCCCTTCTGGACACAGCCGCAGGACTTGTCCTCCAGAGTCGTGATCCCCCCCGCTTTATTGCCCGGAGAGGGATTTTCATAGACGTTTTCTCCATGGGAGACAAAGTAATCCCGGAAGCCCTGAAGCATCTCCGCCGCCTCCGGCGGTGACACGACCGATGACGCAGCCGTATTTATACACTCTGTCCCCCGGTCAGTTTGTGAATGAGTCTCAGTTACAGGAGCTGCTGGGTCTGGGCCGCAGAGATGCGCGCGCTCCTGCTGGAACACCAGGATGACGCTGCCGGACAGGATGGGCAGACGGCCTCGCCCCTGATCGAATTGGATAACCAGTTCCATCTGGCCCTTGTAGATACGCTCCATAATCAATATGCGTCTCAGCTGATGCGCAGCCTTGTGGATCTTTTGAACCTGATCCGCATTACCGCCTGGAAGCCGCTTCGTTATCAGGTCAGCAACCAGGAGCATATCGCGATTCTGGACGCCATCCTCCAGCAGCAGCAGGAGACCGCCTGTCAGCTTTTGGTCGAACATATCCAGCTCTCCTATCAGGAGGCCATCAACACCATGATGCACTCCGCATTCTGACCTGCCCGTCCCGTAAATCCGCGGGCCGCCCATACAGAACATAAAAAATACCCCCATGCTGAATCTGCGCAGCATCGGGGGTATTTTGTTTGATTTTCCTCCGTCTATGTCCTATGATAGTACTACAGGCATTTCGACTCGGGAGGTGCTGTTATGAAAGAAAAATCCTATCTGTACACATCGGGCGAGTTTGCCAAGCTGAACGGCATCAACAAGCGGACCCTCCATTACTATCATGAGATCGGGCTGTTTTCTCCGGCGGTCGTGGGCGAAAACGGATATCACTACTACACCAGCCTCCAAATCGTTCAGCTGGAGCTGATCCTGACGCTGCGCCGGCTGGGCCTGTCCATCGACGACATCAAGTCCTACATGTCCGACCCCCAGGACGGCTCCTTTGTCCAGATCGTGGCCGAAAAGAAAAACCTGATCGACCAGTCCATCCGGCAACTGCTGGCGGCAAAGGCCTTTTTGCAGAAAAAATCCGACAAGCTGGAGCTGGGTCTGGTGGCAGAGCACGGAAAAATGGAGCTGATCCACTATCCGGAGCGGCTGATCCGCGGAGAACACCAGCAATATGACCGCTTTTTTGCCTATGTGGAGGATGATGATCCGGAGGCCGACGAGATCCTGCCCGGCGGGACCTATCTCCGCACCTTCTGCATCGGCGGCTGGGACAGACTGCCCGAGATCTATGCTCGCATCCTCGCATACGCCCGGGAGCAGGGACTGACCCTACAGGGGTTCGCCTATGAGGAGGAGCTGAACGAGCTGTTCCTCCAGAACGGCGACCACTATATCACCATGATCACGGTGCGGTGCGGCTGACCACCCTATTCCGGCAAAATACCCGGCGTCTGTCCCAGAGACAGACGCCGGGTATTTTGCTCGGCTTACCAAAAAGCTTTGAAAAAGTCAGCACAGCAGCTGGGGATGAACCACAATATCCTCCGCCGGCACCCTGCCCCAGTCAAATTCTGCGGCCAGCTCCGCCGGGGTGACCGGCTCCGGCCGGTCCAGCTGCCCCGCCCAGAAGGCCAGCAGACCGGTGAGCCGCTCCGGTGTGAACCGCTGTCTCAGAGCCCCCATGTCCAGGTCCCGCTCCCGCTTGGACAGCCGCCGCCCGTCGGGCGCCAGCAGCAGGGGGACATGGCAGAACTCCGGAGGCTGGAACCCCAGCAGCCTGTGGAGCCAGATCTGCCGGGGGGTGGAATCCAGCAGATCCCTTCCCCGTACCACCTGATCGATCTCCATATCTCCGTCGTCGTACACCACCGCCAGCTGGTAGGCATACACCCCGTCCGACCGGCGGATGATGAAATCTCCGCAATCCCGCAGCAGGTTCTCCCGGCAGTCTCCTTGCAGTCTATCCGTAAAGTATATATCCTTGTCATCTACAGCCAGACGCCATGCGGGACAACGGTTTGCGGCCAATGCCGTTTTTTCTTCCTCTGTCAAGTGTTTACACCTGCCAGAATAAATGATCTGTCCGTCTGACCGGTGGGGCGCCGATGCTGCCAGCCGCTCCGCCCGGGTGCAGAAGCAGGGGTAGACCAGGCCCATCTCCTCCAGTTTCCGGAAGGCTCCGGCGTATAACTCTGTGCGCCCGCTCTGGGAATAGGGGCCATGAGGGCCGCCCGCCTGATATCCCTCATCCCAGTCCAAGCCCAGCCACCGCAGATCGTCCGCCAGCTGGAGGGCGTACTCCTCCCGGCAGCGGTCCGGGTCCAGATCCTCCATCCGCAGCACCATGGTACCGCCGGCGGAGCGCACCGACAGCCAGGCCAGCAGGCCGGAAAACAGGTTGCCCAGATGCATCCGCCCGCTGGGACTGGGGGCAAACCGCCCCCGCAGCTGTTTCATATACCCTCTCCCCTTTCCCTCAAAGTGTATCACACCACGCCGCCATTGGCCATTGCAATCTAAAAAAAAGTATGCTAGACTAACCACAAATAGATACGCTCCGAGCGGGACCGCCTAAGGGATCTTCCTACGGCGCACCGCCAGGGTCACGCTGGAAACGGCGCGGCCTTCCGTCTTTGAAAAGGAGTCTGCTGCTCAGGGGGATATTGTATCCTTCTGTCCGGAGGTGCCGCAAAGACGGCACCTCTTTTTGTTTGGGAGGAACTTGATATGAAACTGATCGATACCCGCGATGCGGTGGGCCATGTGCTCTGCCATGATCTGACTCAGATCATCCGGGGCGTCACCAAGGACGCCCGGTTCCGCAAGGGCCATGTGGTCACTGAGGCGGACATCCCGGTGCTGCTGAGCATGGGCAAGGAGCACCTCTATGTATGGGAACGCCAGCCCGGCATGCTCCACGAGGATGAGGCCGCTCTGAGGCTCCGGGCCCTGTGCCAGAACGAGCACATGCACGCCACCGCCGTGAAAGAGGGCAAGGTGGAGCTCATCGCCGACTGCGACGGGCTGTTCCAGGTGGACGTAGCCCGGCTCAATGCCCTCAACGGCGAGGACGAGATCATGATCGCCACCCGGCACACCAACACCGCCGTCCACAAAGGGGACAAGCTGGCAGGCACCCGCATCATCCCTCTGGTCATTGCCGAGGACAAGCTGAAAGCGGTGGAGGATCGGGCGGGAAACGGCCCTATCCTCACCCTCACCCCCTGGAAGCTGAAGACCTGCGGCCTCATCACCACCGGCAGCGAGGTGGCAAAGGGTCTGATCGAGGACACCTTCACCCCCGTCATTGTGGACAAACTGGCCGCCTATGGCATTAAGGTGACGGAGCACTGTCTGCCCGGCGACGATATGGCGGCCATCACCGCCGCCGCTCTGGACTACAAGGCCAAAGGGGTGGACCTGGTCCTCTGCACCGGCGGCATGAGCGTGGACCCGGATGACAAGACGCCCAGGGCCATCAGGGATACCGGCGCGGATATCGTGTCCTACGGCGCTCCGGTGCTGCCCGGCGCCATGTTCCTGCTGGGTTACTTCGCCGACGGCACGCCCATCCTGGGCCTGCCCGGCTGCGTCATGTACGCCAAAGCCACCGTGTTTGACTTGGTGCTCCCCCGCATCGCCGCCGGGGTGCCTGTCAGCCGGACCGACCTGAAGGCACTTGGTCACGGTGGGCTCTGCCTGAGCTGCCCCGAGTGTCACTATCCCAACTGCCCCTTCGGCAAGGGGGCGTGACCATGTGCACCGCTCTCTCTCTGGAAAAGGCCCTCTCTCTCATGAGCGGCGGGCTGTCCCCCCTGGAGCCGGAGCAGCTGCCCGTTATGCGGGCACTGGGCCGCACTTTGGCGGCCGACGTTGCTGCGCCTATGGATCAGCCGCCCTTTGACCGCTCCCCCCTGGACGGCTACGCCCTCCGCGCCGCCGACATCGCCGGGGCGGACCGGGAACATCCCATCCGTCTGCCTGTGGTGGATACGCTCTATGCGGGGGACGCCCCCCGGCGTCCCCTGGGCCCCGGACAGGCCATCCGCATCATGACGGGGGCCATGCTGCCGGAGGGCTGCGACTGCGTGCTCCGGCAGGAGGACACCGACCGGGGCGACCCGGTTGCCGTCTACGCCGCTCTCCCTTCCTATAAAAACTACATCCATCGGGGGGAGGACTACCGGGCGGGCAGCCTGCTGCTGAACGCGGGCGCCCGGCTGGACGCCGCTGCCCTTGGGGTGCTGGCCGGCGCCGGCATCACAGAAGTGCCGGTGTGCCGCCGTCCCCGAGTCGGGGTGCTCACCACCGGGGACGAGGTGGTGGAGGCCGGGCAGCCCCTGCCGCCGGGGAAGATCTACGGCTCCAACCAGGTCCTGCTCCTGGCCCGGCTGGCGGAGCTGGGCATTTCCGCCGCCGGCCGACACGCCGCCGACTCCCCCGCCGCTGTGGCGGAGGCCATGGCAGAGCTGCTGGCTGACTGCGACCTGCTCATCACCACCGGCGGCGTATCGGTGGGGGACAAGGACATCTTTCACCAGGCGCTCCCCCTGCTGGGGGCGGAGCGGGTGTTCTGGAAGGTAAATTTGAAGCCGGGCACCCCGGCCATGTTCTCCCGGTATGGCGGCAAACCCATCCTCTCCCTGTCCGGCAACCCCTTTGCCGCCTTTACCACCTTTGAACTGCTGGCCCGGCCCCTGCTGGCCGCTCTCTCCGGGGAGCCCCACCTGCTCCCCCAACAGCGGCAGGCCCTTTTGACCACCCGGTACGGCAAGCCCAGTCCCCGGCGCCGCTTTCTCCGGGGCAGATATGAGGAGGGGCGGGTAGAACTGCCCGAAGGCCACTCCTCCGGTCAGCTGGCCTCCCTGCTGGGGTGCAACTGTCTGGTGGAGCTGCCGGCGGGCTCACCTCCGGCGGAAGCCGGACAGACCGTACAGGTCTGGCTGCTGTAATGGATACACGGGCGACCGTACAGGCCGCCCCTACAAAACGGACGCCGCAGGGGCGGCCTTTACGGCCGCCCGCCGTCCAATCGGAGGTTCTCATGGAACGAGCGTTCAATCATTTTGATGAAGCCGGCAACGCCGTCATGGTGGATGTGACCGGCAAAGAGCCCACCTTCCGCACCGCGGTAGCCGAGGGCAAGATCTTCGTCACCCGCCCCATTCTGGATGCCATCGCCGGGCGCACCGCCGCCAAGGGCGACGTGCTGGGTGTGGCCCGGGTGGCGGGTATCATGGCCGCCAAGCGCACCTCTGAGCTCATCCCCCTGTGCCACCCCCTGCTGCTCAGCCATCTGTCCGTGGAGTTTGAGATCCTGGAAGACGAATGCGCCGTCCGGGCAGAGTGTAGCGTCAAGCTCTCCGGCAAGACGGGCGTGGAGATGGAGGCCCTCACCGGCGTCTCCGTGGCCCTGCTCACCGTCTACGACATGTGCAAGGCGCTGGACAAAGGGATGGAGCTGGGAGAGATCCATCTGGTCCACAAGGAGGGCGGCAAGTCGGGGGTGTACGACCGTGAATGAACCTCTTGTGGTGGCGGTATCCGGGGTAAAAAACTCCGGGAAAACCACCCTCATTGAATCGGTCCTTCCCCTGCTGAAAGACGCCGGGCTGAACGTGGCGGTGGTCAAGCATGACGGCCACTCCTTCGACCCCGACCCGCCGGGGACCGATACCGGACGCTTTATGGCGGCGGGAGCGGCAGGCACCGCCATCTTTGACGGCGAGAAGTTCAAGGTGGTACGCCGTCTGCCGGTGACGGCCGAGTTTCTCATCGCCCAGTTTCCCGAGGCAGATCTGATCCTGCTGGAGGGCTTTAAGTATACCGCCTGGCCCAAGCTGGAGGTCGTGCGGGCGGGGAACTCGGCGGGCCCTGTGTGCGACCCGGCCAGCCTGCTGGCCCTGGTCACCGACCTGCCGCTGACCCTCCCCGGCGTACCGGCGCTGCCGCTGAACGAGCCGGATGCCGTGGCCCGGTTCCTGCTCCACCTCGCAAAGGAGGGCATTTCCCATGTATGATCGATATGGCCGCAACATCCGCTATCTGCGGGTATCCATCACCGACCGGTGCAACCTGCGCTGCCGCTACTGCATGCCCGAGGAGGGCGTGGAGTGGGTGGACCACAGCGACGTCCTCTCCTACGAGCAGATCGTACGTCTGGTGCGTCTGGCCGCCGGGCTGGGGGTGGAGAAGGTGCGGCTCACCGGCGGCGAGCCCCTGGTACGCAGGGGACTGGCCGGGCTGGTACAGGATCTGAAGGCCATCGACGGCATCCGCACCGTCACCCTCACCACCAACGGCGTGCTGCTGGCCGAGCAGCTGCCCGCACTGCGGAAGGCCGGGCTGGACGGGGTCAACCTCAGCCTGGACACCCTGGACCGGGCCCAGTTTGCCTCTCTCACCCGGCGGGACGAGCTGCCCCGGGCCCTGGAGGGACTGGAGGCCGCACTGGCCGCGCCGGGGCTCTCCGTCAAGATCAACTGCATCCCCTCCGGAGGCAATGACAGCCAGCTGGTCCCCCTGGCCGCCCTGGCCAGGGACCGGGATCTGAGCGTCCGCTTCATTGAGCTGATGCCCATCGGGCTGGGGGACTCCCTGACCCGCCGCACCGAGGAGGAGGTGCTCTCCCGGCTGGAGGAGGCCTTCGGCCCCGCCATTCCCTGCCCCACCGACGACCTGGGCGGACCCAGCCGAAACGTCACCTTCAACGGCTTTCAGGGCAGGGTGGGGTTTATCAGCGCGGTATCCCACCAGTTCTGCCGGAGCTGCAACCGGGTGCGGCTCACCGCCACCGGCTTTCTGAAAACCTGTCTGCAATACGACCACGGGGCGGATCTGAAGGCCCTGCTGGACGCCGGCGCGGACGACGACACCCTGCGCGCGGCCATGGAACAGGCCATCGCGCACAAGCCTGCCAGCCACCACTTCGGCGGCCGGCGGGAGGCGGCGGACGAGCGCCGCAACATGAATCAGATCGGAGGATAAGACCATGGGTAAAGTGATCGCTGTCTGCGTCAGTGAGCAGAAGGGCACCCAGAAAAAGAATGTGGGTTCCGCCCAATTCGTTGAGGATTGGGGCATCCAGGGGGATGCCCACGCGGGCAAATGGCACCGGCAGGTGTCCCTGCTGTCCCACGAGCAGGTGGAGGCCTTCCGGGCCAAAGGCGCCGTAGTAGACGACGGAGCCTTTGGTGAGAACCTGGTGGTGGAGGGCTACGACTTCAAGACCCTGCCCATCGGCACCAAATTCCGGTGCGGCGACGTGGTACTGGAGCTGACCCAGGTGGGCAAGCAGTGCCACGCCCACTGCGAGATCTACAAGGTCATGGGGGACTGCATCATGCCCCGGGAGGGGGTATTTACCAGGGTGCTCCACGGGGGCGCCATCTCGGTGGGGGACGAGCTCACCATTGTGGAGGAGGGTTGAAGATGCGGGCAGCCATTCTCACCCTCAGCGACTCGGGCTACGCCGGACAGCGGGAGGACAAAAGCGGACCGGTGATCCGGGAAATGGTAGAGGCGGCAGGCTATGAGGTGGTTCACGCCGCCCTGCTGCCCGACGGCATGGAGCCGCTGGCCACTGAGCTGAAGCGGCTGTGCGACAATGACCTGGCCGACTTGGTGCTCACCACCGGCGGCACCGGCTTCTCTCCCAGCGACCTGACCCCGGAAGCCACCCTGTCGGTGACCGAGCGCCCCGCCCCCGGCATTGCCGAGGCCATGCGGTGGCAGTCCCTCCAGATCACACCCCGCGCCATGCTGAGCCGGGCGGCCGCGGGCATCCGCAGACAGACGCTCATCGTCAACCTGCCCGGCAGCCCCAAGGCGGTGCGGGAATGCCTGGAGTTCATTCTCCCCGCGCTGGGCCACGGCCTGGAGATTTTAAGGGGGACTACGGGCAACTGCGCCAGATAACTTTGATTCTGACCCCAGACTTTGGTGGTTTAGAACAATTTAAACAGAGAAAGGAAGATCAGAATGAAACTCAGCGCACGCAATCAATTTAAGGGTACAGTGGTATCCATTCAGGAGGGAGCCGTTAACGGTATTGTTAAGATCGATATCGGTGGCGGCAACGTCATCACCTCCACCATCTCCATGGCCTCCATTCGGGAACTGGGCCTGAAGGTAGGCGGCACTGCCTACGCCGTCATCAAGGCTACTTCCGTCATGGTGGCTGTGGACGAGTGACCCTTGTCTCATCACTTCGAGCCTGTATCGCCTAAAACGGCAAACTCCGTCATGGCGGCGGGCCGGGGCGCCCCTGGAAACGGGGCCGCCTACCACTTTGTAAAGGAGAATGCAGCATGAAAAAACTCGTATCCCTGATCCTGTCCCTGACACTGGCGCTGTCCCTGGCCGCCTGCGGCGGCGATCCCGGCGCCGCCAACAGTCCCGCCCAGAACAGCGGGACCCCTGCTCAGGAAGAAACCGTAGACGTGGTCGTCTTTGCCGCCGCGTCCATGGAGGCCACGCTCACCCAGATCGCCCAGCAGTACAAGGAGACCGCCCCCAACGTCAACCTGATCTTCACCTTTGACTCCTCCGGCACCCTGCGCACCCAGATCCAGGAGGGGGCGGTGTGCGACCTGTTCATCTCCGCCGCCCAGAAGCAGATGAACCAGCTGGACGCCGCCGACACCACCGGCGCCAATGCCGACGGCCACGACTTCGTTCTGTCGGACTCCCGCATCGACCTGGTGGAGAACAAGGTGGTGCTGGCGGTGCCCGACGACAACCCCAAGGATATCCAGTCCTTTGCCGACCTGGCTGCCGACAAGCTGGAGCTGCTCTGCCTGGGCAACGACGACGTGCCTGTGGGGGCCTACTCCATCCAGATCCTGGAGAGCCTGGGCATCGACATCGCCGCGCTGGAAGGGGACGGCAAGGTGACCTACGCCTCCAATGTGTCTGAGGTCGCCAATCAGGTGAAGGAGGGGGCGGTGGACTGCGGCATCATCTACGCCACCGACGCCTTTACCTATGCGCTCACCGTAGTGGATCAGGCCGCCGCTGATATGTGCAGCCAGGTCATCTACCCCGCCGCCGTTATGAAATGCGGCGGCAGCGAGGCCAGCCAGGCCGCGGCTCAGGATTTTCTGGACTATCTGCACACCGATGAGTCCGCCATCTCCATCCTGGAGGGCGTGGGCTTCACTGTTCTATAAGCGCCACCCTGTTTTATAAGGGCGCGCGGTGCGCGCCCCTACCCTGGACACAGGACGGTGAATTTACTTGGACCTTTATCCTCTTTTTAACTCCCTGCGCATCGCCGCCATTTCCACCGCCATCATCTTCTTTCTGGGGATCGCCGCCGCCTACTATGTGGCTAAGCTGCCCCGGCTGGTAAAGGGCGTGCTGGATGTGGTGCTCACCCTTCCGCTGGTCCTCCCGCCCACCGTGGTGGGCTACTTCCTGCTGCGGCTGCTGGGGCCAAAGCGGGTATTGGGCCTGTGGTTTCTGGAGGCGTTTGACCTGCGGCTGACCATGGTGTGGTACTCCGCCATCTTCGCCTCGACGGTGGTGGCCTTTCCGCTGATGTACCGCACCGCCCGGGGCGCCTTTGAATCCTTTGACAAGACACTGGCCCAGGCGGGGCGCACGCTGGGCAGATCCAACACCTGGATCTTCTGGCGGGTCATGATGCCCTGCTGCAAACAGGGTATCATCGCGGGCACCGTACTGGCCTTTGCCCGGGCCCTGGGTGAATATGGCGCCACCGCCATGATCGCCGGATTTACCCCCGGCAAGACCGCCACCATTTCTACCACGGTATACCAGCTGTGGCGCACCGGGGACGACGCCGGGGCCATGCGGTGGGTGCTCATCAATCTGGTTATTTCCACTGTGGTCCTGTTGACCGTCAATATGTTGGAGAAAAAGGACCGCCGGCCTCGCCGTCAGGCGGCGGCTGTCTCCGGGGAGGTGGAGTGATGCATCTGCAGGTGGACATCCACAAGGCGCTCGGCAAATTTCAGCTGAACTGCGCCTTCGAGGCGGAGCCCGGACAGGTCACCGGCCTGCTGGGCGCCTCGGGCTGCGGCAAGAGCCTGACCCTCAAGTGCATCGCCGGGATCGAGCGACCTGACCGGGGCCGCATCGTGCTGGACGACCAGGTGCTTTTTGACTCGGAGCAGCACATTGACCTGCCCCCCCAGAAGCGGAGCGTGGGCTACCTCTTTCAGAACTACGCCCTCTTTCCCAATATGACGGTGTCCCAGAACATCGCCGTGGGCGTGCAGGACAGAGCCGCCCGCAAGGAGACGGTACGCCGTCTCATCTCCGCCTTCTATCTGGAGGGACAGGAGCGCAAATATCCCCGGCAGCTGTCCGGCGGGCAGCAGCAGCGGGTGGCCCTGGCCCGTATCCTGGCCAGCCGGCCGGAGGTGCTGCTGCTGGACGAGCCCTTCTCCGCCCTGGACAGCTACCTGAAGTGGCAGGTGGAGCTGGAGCTGGCCGATATTCTCTCCGCCTTTTCCGGCCCGGTCCTCTTCGTCACCCACAACCGGGACGAGGTGCAGCGGCTGTGCCAACAGGTGTGCGTGCTGGACCAGGGGCGCTCCCAGACTGTCATGCCGGTGCATCAGCTCTTTGATGCCCCCCGCACCCTGTCGGCCTGTCTGCTGTCCGGCTGCAAAAACGTGTCCCGGGCACGCCCCGCGGAGAACGGCATGGTGGAGGCCCTGGACTGGGGGATCTCCCTGGACCCGGGCCAGCCTCTGCCCGAGGGTCTGACCCACATCGGCGTGCGGGCCCACTACATCAGGTCTGTGGATGGTCCAGGCCCCAACATCCTGCCCTGCCGGGTCGAGCGAGTGGTAGAGAATGTTTTCTCCACGGTGGTCATGCTGACCACGCCCGGCGGCAGCCAGGGCTTCTCCCGGCTGCGTATGGAGCTGGAAAAAGGACAGTGGGCCGCCCTGGCGGAGCGTAAACAGCTCTGGCTGGAGCTGCCCGCCAAAGATCTGCTGCTGCTGACCGGCAACTAAAAAGAGCCCGTTGCAGAATGACCACATTCTGCAACGGGCTCTTTTCCGTTCACTTGATGGGCACCGCCCGGAAGGACTCGCCCAGGGTGACGGGAGCCACCCCACCGGCGGTCAGCTCGGTGAGACGGTCTGCAAAGGCCCCGGTATGTTCCTCAGGCAGCAGTACATGGACGGTGACATCGACGGCGTACTCGCTCTCTCCCAGTATGCCGCCCTGGGCCTCCGCCTCCTGGCGCACCCGTTCAAAGAAGGAGTAGGGGCAAGTCACTGCCACCTCCACCCACCGGCGCACCACCGAGATCCCGGCGGCATCCAGAGCATCCTTGGCACTCTGGGTGTAGGCCCGCACCAGACCGCCCGCCCCCAGCAGCACTCCGCCGAAGTAGCGGGTCACCACGCAGCACACGTTGGTGACCTCCTCCCGCTGGAACACGTTGAGCATGGGCTGGCCGGCGGTGCCCTGGGGTTCCCCGTCATCGGAGTAGCGCTCTACGCCCCCCTCTTTGATACGATAGCACCAGCAGTTGTGGCGGGCGTCGTAGTATTTCTTCTTCATGGCCTCGATATGATCCCGGGCCTCCTCCTCGCTCTCCACCGGCCAGACGTGGCCGATGAAGCGGGAGCGCTTCTCCACAAACTCGGTCTCGGAGGGTGCGGTTGGGATGTAGTACTCCGTCATCGGCCCTCCCACTCCCTTCTGGTAATGGCAAAGTAGTGGGCCAGGCGGGTCTCCCCCATCTGCTCCACCGGTTCCACCCGGGACAGGCGGTAGGTCATGCCGCACTTCTGCATCACCCGCTTGGATTTGCGGTTGCCGTCATAGTAGGCGGCCCAGATGGCGGCATAGCCCTGCTCCGTAAACGCCTGACGGAGAATGGCCTCCACCGCTTCCGGGATCAGGCCCTGCCCCCAGCAGTCCCGGGCCAGGGAATAGCCCACCTCCTCACTGGGCGTCCCCAGCTCGGTGCGGTGCTTGCCCACAAACCCGGCGGCGCCGATGAGCCGTCCGTCGGACTTTCGGATCACTGCCAGGGTCTCGGCGGGCACGAAAATGTCCCGGATCACCTGACGGCTCTCCTCCACGCTGGCGTGGGGGTTCCAGCCTGCCCAGGGGCCCACCTCCGGGTGGCTGGCATAGGCATACAGGCCCTCTGCATCGTCCTCTGTAAAGGGGCGCAGCAGCAGGCGCTCGGTCTCCAGTGACTGCATGGCGGTTCCTCCTCATATCGTAAGCATTGAAAGCCCCTCGAAGCGGTGTATTTCCCGCAGAAAATGCCTGCGTCTCAGTCCTCCCAGGGCTCTTTGGGCGGCGTCCAGCCGGACACGATATAGTCCTTCAACCGGCCCAGCTGAATGGGGGTGCAAACAGCTTCCACCTCGATGGTCTCGCCGTAGTCCACCCGCTCCACCTTGGCCTCCCGGTGGAGCAGGTCCACGATCCCGCCCTTGTCATAGGGGATGTGGAGCACCACCCGGTGGGCGCCGGTATCCAGCCGGTCCCCAATCTTGCGGAGCAGCTCGTCCAGCCCCTGGCCGGTCCTGGCGGAGATCGACACGATGTCCTCCCCGTGGGGCAGGATCTCGCCGGGGCAGCGGTCGATCTTATTGAACACATCGATGCGCGGAGTGTGCTCCGCCCCCAATTCACAGATCAGCTTCTCCACCACCTGGGCCTGCTCCCGCCACTCGGGGTTGGAGGTGTCGATGACGTGGAGCAGCAGGTCGGCATAGCTCAATTCCTCCAGCGTGGCCTTGAAGGCCTCCACCAGATGGTGGGGCAGCTTACGGATGAAGCCCACTGTGTCGCTGAGCAGCACCGTACAGGTGTCGCTGATCTCCAGAGTGCGGGTGGTGGTGTCCAGGGTATCGAAAAGCCGGTTGTTGGCGGGGATATCCGCGCCGGTCAGCTTATTGAGCAGGGTGGACTTGCCCGCGTTGGTATACCCCACAATGGCCACCACCGGCACCTCGTTCTTCTCCCGGCGGGAACGCTGGGTGGAACGGACCCGCCGCACCTGCTCCAGCTCCTCCCGCAGCTTCTGGATCTTGCGGCGGATGTGCCGCCGGTCGGTCTCCAGCTGGGTCTCGCCGGGGCCCCGGGTACCGATGGCGCCCTCCTGGCGCTCCAGGTGGGTCCACATACCCAGCAGGCGGGGCAGCAGATACTGGTACTGGGCCAGCTCCACCTGGAGCCGGCCCTCACGGGTGCGGGCCCGCTGGGCAAAGATGTCCAGGATCAGGGCCGCCCGGTCCAGCACCTGGACCTTCAGCTCCTCCGACAGCACCCGCTGCTGGGAGGGAGACAGGGGGTTGTCCACGATGACCATGTCCGCCCCCATGGCGTCCACCAGTTCCTTGACCTCCCCCACCTTGCCCTCGCCGATAAACGTACGGGGGTCGGGGGTGTTCTTGTTTTGAAACACAGTGCCCACGCACACGCCGCCCGCCGTCTCCAGCAGGTCGGCCAGCTCCTCCATGGAGGAGTCGTCGGCATTCTCCGCTTCGGACAGGCAGTGGGCGTTCAGGCCCACCAGCACGGCCCGGTTCATGGCTTTTTTCTCTTGGTTTTCTGTCATGTGTCCTCCGATGGGCCTGGGCCGGCGGGCGGCCCGGAGACCTGCCCGCCGCACCCGGCCTTATTTCTTTTTGAGCACTTCCAAAATCTCGCCGATAAAAATACGGTGATAGTCCTTCTGGGGGTACCACTTTTCGTCGATCTCCCCGTCCAGGAAGTGGGTGGGGTCCATGTCCTGCCAGTAGGCCTTCTTGCACACCAGCACCAGATCGGCCTCCTCAAAGTAGGGGGCGCCCTCCGCGGTGGCCACTGTGAAGCCGCACTCCTTCACCTTATCCACCTCCCGGCCGCTCTTGGAGCCGCACAGGGCCAGGGCCTTCCGGTACTCCTCGCCGAAGAAGCACAGGGTGAAGGTGTCCTCCCGCTCCACGAATTCCAGGGTGTACCGCTGGGGCCGGATGTATACGGTGGCCACCGGCCTGCCCCACAGCACTCCCAGGCCGCCCCAGCTGGCGGTCATGGTGTTGCACTTGTCCCCGGTCCCGGCGGTAATGAGCATCCACTGGTCGCCGATCAGGGAAAAGACGTTCTGGTCCAAAGCCTTGGGGTCGATCTTTTCAAACATGGCGTGCACCTCCTGTTGTCTCTCACCTATTATATGTGTCTTTCTCAGAAAAAGAAAGGTGCTGTTCCTGACGGGGACGGATATTCGCCGGGCTCAGGCTCTTTTTGTCAGGCAAGCCGTTTTCCCGCAGGCATACTTTGTGTATGGTAAGGGAACACGGTGCAGCACCAATAGAAAAAGGGCTCGTACCGAAACCGGTACGAGCCCTTTACATACGAACTTACTTGTCCAGGCCGAACTTCTTGTTGAAGCGGCTGACACGTCCGCCAGTATCCACCATCTTCTGCTTGCCAGTAAAGAAGGGGTGACACTTGGAGCAAACTTCCACGCGGATGTCCTTCTTGGTAGAGCCGGTCTCGATCACATTACCACAGGCACACTTGATGGTGGTCTGCTCGTAGTTGGGATGGATGCCTTCCTTCATTGTTGTGTTCACCTCTTTCTCGTTTCGGATGAAGCGGCGCAGCAAACCTCCACGCCTTATAAACGCTAGAATATGATAGCACAAAGGCTGGTGGATTGCAACAGTTTTTTCAGAAATTTTCGACGCTTCACAGATCCACGCCCTGATTCAGGGCAAAAAACCACAGTACCCGGCGGATCACCGGTCTGCCGGTGATCTCCTCCAGGGCTTTGCTGTAGGCCTCCAGCTGGGGGCGGTAGTGCTCCGCCCGGTCCATAATGGTGGCTTTGGTCACCCGGTCTGTCTTGAAGTCCACCACCGTGATGCCTTCCAGGGTCTCATAGTAGCAGTCTACCACGCCCTGGAAGAGCACCTGCTCCCCCTCCCCCGCCCGGGGATAGTAGCGGCCGGCGGGCTCCAGAATGGAAAACTTGAACTCCCGCCGCAGGGAGACGGAGGACAGCAGCTCCTCTCCCAGCGCCGAACGAAAGAAGGCGGCGATGGGGGCCGGGTCCACCGCCTCCCCCTGCTGCGGGGTGATGTACTGTTGTTCCACCAGACGGGCGATCTCGCTCTTGATCTCCTCCACCGTCCCGGTCCGCTCGAAATCAATGAACTGGAGCACCTGATGCAGGGCGGTGCCCCGCTGGGCGGCGGTGAGGCCCAGCTCCTCGGCGGCAAACCGCGGCCGCCCGAAGGTAAGCGGTCTGACGGGTCTGGGGGCCTGCTCGGCCGCCTCCTCGTCCAGAGCCCGGCCCTTTAACTGCGTGGCCGTCAGCTTGGAGGGGATGGCCACCTCCTCCTGATGGGGATAAGTCCAGCGCAGCCGGTCCACCAACTCCTCCCCGTCCCCCGCTTCCTGCTCCGCCGTTTGGGCGGGAGCGCTCCAGCGCTGGGGAGGGGCCTGGGCCAGCGGGGCGCCATCCACGAACCGGATGTCCCACCCGGGGCCAAAGGGCGCGGCGGGGACCGCCACCTCCCGGCCCGCCGCCCGGCGGAGCGCACCGCCCTCCGGGCGGCACAGGGCGGCCAGCAGCACCCACTGGCCCACGCTCTGGCAGCCCAGCAGTACCTGGGGGTCCACCGGATATCCGCTGTCCCCCGCCAGCTTCTCCAGATCCTTTCCGCCGCCGGTGAGGGCCACCGATAAGATCAGCTTCTCCTTGGCCCGGGTCATGGCCACATACAGCAGCCGCAGCTCCTCCGCCATCATCTCCCGCTCCAGCTGGCGGGCCACTGCCATCCGGGCCAGGGTGGGGTACTCGATGCCCCGGTCCACATCCAGGCCCTTGGGCCCTACGCCCAGCTTGGGGTGAAAAAGGATGGGGCGGCTCATGTCCTCCCGGTTGAGCCGCCGGGCCAGCCCGCACAGCAGCACCACCGGAAACTCCAGGCCCTTGGACTTGTGGATGCTCATGATGCGCACCCCCCCGCCGGTGCGGCCCGCCGTGGGCGGGGCCAGCTTGGCCCCGTTCTCCCGCAGGCGGGTGAGATAGGTGAGAAACCGGAACAGGCCCTTGTGTCCCGCCCCCTCAAACTGCCGGGCCAGCTCCGCCAGCGCCAACAGGTTGCCTTGCCTGGTCTCCCCCTCCCCCATGGCTCCGAACACACCCAGCAGGTTGGTGCGGTCATAGACGTGCCACAGCAGCTGATGACTGCTCATGTCCCCCGCCCCGGCCCGCAGCGCGTCCAATTCGCGCAGGAACCCACAGCTGTCCGCGCCACCGTCGGCAGCCAGGGCGGCATAAAAATCGGTATCCGGGCTGGCCGCGCGGATCTGGGCCAGCCGGTCGGCGGAAAAGCCGTACACCGGAGAACGGAGCACCGAGATGAGCGCCACATCCTGCCGGGGATTGTCCACGATCTGGAGCAGGGAGAGCGCCACCGAGATCTCGGTGGACCCAAAGAAGTCCCCGCCCCCCTCGGCCTCCCAGGGCAGCTCCTGCTCACTCAGAGCCCTGGCATAGTGGCGCAGCACTGTATTGGGGGAGCGGAGCAGGATGACGACATCGGCGGGGCGGACCGGGCGGGTCCCTCCCTCCCCGTCGGAGACGGGAAACTTCCCGTCCAGCAGCTCCCGGATGCGGCAGGCGGCAAACCGAGCCTCCAGCAGGTCCCGGCTCACCTTCTCCGCCCCCTCCTCCCCGCTGCCGGAGGCATCCAGCGCATCCAGCTCCACCTGATAGGCGGGGTCCGGCGCAAAGGACGCGCCGGGATAGAGGGCCTGGTCGTCGGTATACGCCATCTCGCCGAAGGGCACCGACATAATGGCCCGAAAGAGGTCGTTGCACCCCTCCAGCACCTCCGGCCGGGAGCGGAAATTGCGGGACAGGATGACCCGTCGTTCCTCCCCCTCCCCGGCCTGGGTATAGGGCTTGAAGGTGCGGTACTTGCCCAGAAAAATGGTGGGGTCGGCCAGCCGGAAGCGGTAGATGGACTGCTTCACGTCGCCCACCATGAAGAGATTCGTGCCCTCTTTGGACAGGGCAGAGAAAATAGCGTTCTGCACCTCATTGGTGTCCTGGTACTCGTCCACCATGATCTCGTTGTACCGCCCGCTCCACTGGCGGGCCAGCTCGGTGGGACGGCCGTCCTCCCCCACCAGCAGGCGCACTGTCATGTGCTCCAGGTCGGAGAAGTCCAGCAGGCCCCGCCGGGTCTTTTCGGCGGCATAGGCCAACTCGAAGTCCCTCACCAGGGCGAAGAGCCCCCGCATGGCGGGGTACACCGTCCGCAGGTCGGCCAGCAGGGCCTCCCCGCTGTCCGCAAACCAGTCCTCCAGCTTCTCCATCCGCTTTTTACAGGCGGTACGGATGGCCTTCACCCGCTCCACGGCGGCAGGATCGTCCACCATCTTCTTCCGCCCCACGGTGGGGAAGGGGATGGGCAGCAGGGCGCGGGCCTCCTCCCAGCCCTTCCCCGCCGCCGCCTCGAACTGCTGCAACGCCCGGGCGGTCTGAGCCACGCTGTCCCCGTAGTTGGCCAGCAGATTTTCATCCCGCTCGCACAGGTCCCGGGCCTCCTCCATCCGTCGCCGCCAGTAGGCCGCCTGTCCTGCGGCATCGGAGAGCAGCAGCTCTCCCCAGGGAGTCTGGGACGGGTCGGTCACACCCTCCAGGGCAAATACCCGCTCCTGTTGGGTCAGCCAGGCGGCGGGGTCCGGGTGGGCCTGGACCCGGCCCCGGATGTCCAGCACAATCTGCACCAGCCGCCGGTCGTCCCGCCCGGCGGACATGGTGTCCACCAGCTTTGCAAAGTCCCCCTCCGTCTCTATGGACTCATAGCGCCGTTCCAGCACGTCGTTGAGGGCGCGGAGCATCAGAATGCCCGCCTCCCCCTCGTCGCACAGGCGGAAGTCCGGGTCCAGGTCCAGCAGGTGGCCGCACTCCCGCAGCAGCTGGGCGCAGAAGGCGTGGATGGTAGAGATGCCCGCCTTGTACACCAAGGTGGCCTGACGGCGCAGATGCCCGTCGGTGGGCCGCAGGGCCAGCCGGTCGGACAGCTCCTCCACGATGCGGCTCCGCAGCTCGGCGGCGGCGGCCTTGGTGTAGGTGATGACCAGGAAGCGGTCCACGTCGGCCCCCTCCTCCACCCGGGCCAGCAGACGCTCCACCAGCACCCGGGTCTTACCGGAGCCGGCGGCGGCGGACACAAGCAGACCTCCGCCTCGGTTATCTACTGCCGCCTGTTGTTCCTCTGTCAGGGAAAAGGCCATCTGGTTCTCTCCTTTCCATCGGACGACCGGCAGGGGGCGTCGTGTTCGACGTCCCCTGCATCGCTTTCTCGCTTATTGGTCCTCCCACTTGCGGGCGTGGGCCTCATCCCAGATCTCCGGGTCTCCAACCCCTACGTCCGCATAGCGATACACCGGGTCCTTGCCCGCCTTTTTCTGGTCCATATAGTCCCGCAGCACCTTCAAAGCCTTGCTCCCCAGCAGCAGGATAGCCACCAGGTTCACCAGGGCCATCAGGCCCATGAGCACGTCGGCCAGGTCCCACACCATGGAGAAGCTCATCTGTGCCCCGATGAAGATGGCCGCCACACAGGTCAGCCGGAACACCAGCAGCCCCCGTTTGGAGTCCCGGATGAACTTGAAGTTGGACTCGGTATAGTAGTAGTTGCCCACCAGGGAGCTGAAGGCAAAGAGGAAGATGGACACCGTGATGAACAGCGGACCGAAGGGGCCCACCTGGGCATGGACCGCCGCCTGGACAAAGTTCATGCCCTCGCTGTAGGCGTCGATGGGCACCCCGGACAGCAGCAGCATAAAGGCGGTGGTGGAGCAGATGAGGATGGTGTCGATAAACACGGACAGCATCTGCACCAGCCCCTGCTTCACCGGATGGGACACATCAGCGGCCGCCGCCGCGTTGGGGGCGGAGCCCATGCCCGCCTCGTTGGAGTACAGTCCCCGCTTGATGCCCTGCATGACGCAGGAGGCGCCGATCCCGGCGAACATGGCCTTGGGGTCGAAGGCCTGGGAGACGATGAGGGAGATCATGTGGGGCACCTGGTCAATATTCTTGATCGTGATGAACAGGCCCAGAGCAATATAGACGAGGGCCATCACCGGCACGATGCCGGAGGTGATGGCGCTGATGCGCCGCACACCGCCGAAGATGCACACGCCGGTGAGAAGGGCCAGCACTCCGCCCACCACGGCGGGCCAGATGCTGGAGGCGTAGTCGGGCAGGTAGTACTGGAGGGCGGAGCCGGCGTTATAGGCCTGGAGCGCGTTGAAGCCGTAAGCAAAACAGGCAATCAGCAGCACCGCGAACACCACGCCCCAGGTCCGGCTGCCCAGGGCCTTCTGGATATAATAGGCCGGGCCGCCCACCCAGTTCTCCCCGTGCTTCTCCTTGTAGCACTGGGCCAGGGTGCTCTCGATGAAGGCGGAGGCGGCGCCGACGAGGGCCAGCAGCCACATCCAGAACACCGCGCCATAGCCGCCGATGAGGGTGGCGGCGATGATGGCGTTGGCCACCCCGGCGATGTTGCCGGTGCCCACCCGGGAGGCGGTGGAGATCATCAGGGCCTGGAAGGAGGAGATATCCTTGCCGTCCTTTTTTCTCTCCCCCAGGACCCGGATGGCCTCGGGAAACAGCCGGAACTGGACGCCCCTGGTACGGATGGTGAAGTACACCCCCGCGAAGATGAGCAGGGCGATGAGGATATAGGTGTAAAGAAAGTTGCTGGTGTTGCTTAAAAGGCTCCCAAAAAACGCCATATAGTTATAATTCCTTTCTCTTAATCGCTTATCTCCTGATTGGCCGCATTGATAACCGCGGCTCCAGTGCGCCCGCCGCTACCGAATGACCTCCCGGTGGTCGGAGCGGCCCACCAGATAGTCCAGAGACACGTCGAAATAGTCGGCCAGGGCCAGCAGGCCGTTGTAATCGGGTCGGTTCTTCCCCGCTTCGTAGTTGTGGACCGACCAGCGCGTTACCCCTAACATATCCCCAATGGTCTGTTGTGATACGCCCGCAGCCGTCCGAAGGGCTGCCAATCTTTCTTCAAATGTCGCCATCTTGTTCCCCTCTCTTGACAAGTTGAGTTTATCTCACTATACTATGTGTAGAGTTAAAATTCACATTTGGAGGGATTTTTATGTTTGACCTGTTACTTCTGAGGCAGCTGGTTTCCCAGGAAATGCCCCCGGAGTACCGCAAGCAGCAGGAGGTAGTGGAAGCCTACCTCCACAGGATGAGCCGGGGATTCTCCTCCGCCTTTCTGGACGACTTCTGGACGGAAACGGGAAAGCTCTTCGCCCTGGAGCGCGACCAGGCCTTTCTCTCCGGCCTGCGGCTGGGGGCGGAGCTCAGCCTTGCTCTTGCTCCACAGCCGACCAGAAGTCCTCGCCCTTGACGGTGGGGAGCCACCGCTTTTTGTCGCACCCCCTGCCCTCCTCAAAGTGGCAGGCGGCGGCATAGTCGCACCACTGGCAGGCGTTCTGCTCCGGTCCCCGCCAGAAGGGGTCGGCGTTGATGTTGCCCGCCGCCAGCTCCTGGCCGATCTGGCGCAGGATATGGTCGGTGTGGCGGGCCAGCTTGCCCAGCCGCTCGGCGGACACCAGGGCGTCGCCGGTGAACTGCCCCGCCCTGTTCACCCGGACGGGGAGGAAACGGATGGGCCCCTCCTCCGGGTCCTCCATGGCGGCCAGCACATCGGGGTCGTCCAGCACCACGCCTTTCCGGCGCAGCTCGGCGTCCACCATCTTCTGCCGGACCTGGTCGCTCATGGTGCGGCTGCCCGCCACCACCGCGTCTCTGGCGGGTAGGTAGAGAACGCCAGCCCCTGTCACATCATGTTTGTAAAGTGTTTTTCCCTCTCGTTCCAGCGTGAACAGATAGAGCAGCATCTGAAGGCCCATTCCGTGCCAGATATCGGTCAGATCAAAGGACTTGCGGCCCGTCTTGTAATCTACCACCCGCAGATAGAGCCGCCCGTCGTGCTCCCAGCCGTCCACCCGGTCCACAAAGCCGGAGATACTGACGGTGATCCCGTCCACATTCAGCTCCACCGGGGGCAGGTCTTTGCCGCTGCCGAAGCCCAGCTCAAAGGAGATGGGCTGAAACTGAGACGTGCGCAGCTCCTCCGCCACATTTTCCACCACGGCGTGCACCGACTTGCGCAGGCGGCGGAACAGGTACTGAAACCGGGCGGTCTCCTGCTCCAGCCCACCCAGCTGCTCCGCCACATAGCGTTCCACTGCCTGATCGGTGAGGGCCCGCAGCTCCTCCGGGGAGACCGCCTTCACGCCGCCCCGCTCCAGACAGGCCTTCAGCACATGCTCCAACACATCGTGGATAAAGGTCCCGTACTCCGGCGCCTGGAAGCCGGCGACCCGCCGGGGCTCCGCTTTCAGACCGTATTGCATGAAGTAGGAGAAGTGGCAGGCCTTGTACTTGTCCATCCGGGAGGCCGACATGGGCACCCGCCGGCCATAGAGCGCGTCCACTGCCGGGCGGGACAGGCTTCCCCGCTCCCGGCCCGCGGCGGCGGTCATCCGTTCCACCAGGGGGGCATACTCCGGAAGGGCTGCCAGCGCCCGGGCCGCCTGAGGGAAGCAGCCCGCCAGCTCCAGGGCAGGCCGGGGGGCCGCCAGACGGAAGGAGCCGTCCAGCCGTCCCTCCTCCACCCGGCGCAGGCCGGGCAGAAGGGCCCGCAGCCGGGGCACCAGAAAGGCGGGCCGGTGCTCCTCCCCCTCTCCGCCGGCGGCAGACCAACAGACATAAAACCGCTCCCGGGGCAGGACGCAGGTCTCATAGACGATGGTCATCTCCCGATAGAGCTTGTCCCCGGCCCGCGGGGCGGGTTCCAGCCCGTAGGAGGCCAGCAGGCTGCGGTCGTCGTCGCTGAGCAGTCCCGGCGCCGGAGCGGCCGCGGGGATGGCCCCATCGTCCGCCCCCAGCAGAAACACCGCCCGGAAGCTCCTGTGGGCCAGCCGTGGCATCTCCCCGGCACTCACCCGGTCCAGGGAAACCGGGATGGAGCCCACGTCGTACTGAGAGAGCACCAGGGAGAAGAGCCGGGCAAATTCCTCCAGCTCCATAGGGGTGTCCCCCAGGATCTGGGCGCACTGCTCCAGGCCGCCGCACAGGATATCCCACAGCTGGGCGTACTCCTCCGCCAGAGCCGCCTGGTCCCCCTGCCGCAGCTCCTCCGCCCGGGCCGCAAGCCGCTCGGGCACCCCCATGTCCTCCAAAAAGCGGTAGAGGGCCATGGCCTGGCCCCGCCCCGTCCGGTCCTGCTGCTTCCGCAGCCGCTCCAGGGGGGCGGTCACCTGCCGGCGCAGGGCGTTGAGCCGGGCCAGCAGGTCCGCATCCGCCTCGGTAAACTTTCGTCCGTAGCCCTTGGGGTGGTTGGTCCAGTCCTTTTTGCCGGTCCAGGCGCTCCCCTCCAGGCTCCAGGTCAAAGCGTAGTTCTCCAGCAGATCCACATCCTCCCGGCTCAGGCCGGTAAGACCGGTCTTGAGACAGCGGAACAGGTCGTCATACCGGTACCCTCCGGTCACCGTGTCCAGGGCGGCGGTGATGAGGGTGAGGATGGGTTTTTCCAGAATGTCGCTCATGCGGCTGAGGAAGAGCGGCACCCCGTAGCGGGCAAAGACCGTCTCCAGAATGGGGCCATACCCCTCCATGCTCCGGGCACAGACGGCGATATCCCGGAAGCGGTATCCCTCCTCCCGGACCAAGCGCAGGATCTCCGCCGCCGTCCACTCCACCTCGGAGTAGGGCATATTGGCGGTAAAGAGCGTCACCTCTTCCCCGTCGGTCTCCAGCGGCAGGGGCTGCGGCGCAAACAGCTGCCGCTCCAGATGGGCCAGGGCGGGCATACGGCCCGTCCGGTCCTCTGTCAGCACCTCCGTCCGGGCGGGCACCCCCCGTTCCCTGGCCAGCCGTATCAGCTGCCGGGCGGTGCGCCTGGCGGGGGAAAAGATGCCCGTCCCCCCCTCGTCCTCCTCCAGCTTGTCGCAGGTAAGGGCCACTGTCACCGTGGCCGCTTTGTCCAGCAGGGCGGAGAGCACCTGCCGCTCCTGGGGGGTGAAGTCGGTAAAGCCGTCTACATAGAGATCCTTCCCCGCCGCCCAATCGCTCCGGACCAGGGCCTCGGCCAGCCGGGTCAACTTATCCCGGGGATCGGCCCACTTCCGGGCGGTCATGGCCTCATAGGCCCCGCAGATGAGGGCCAGGTCGGTCAGCTTATCTCCCTCGCTGCCTCCGGTCTCGCTGCCGGCGCTCCACAGCTGCTCCGGCGTGATGCAGCAGCTCTTCAGCTCGTCCACTGTGGCCAGCAGGCTGCTGAGAAAAGCGGGCTTGCGGGACGGCCGCTGGTATACCTTGAGCTGGTCCGTCACCGACTTGAGGGCGGTACACAGCAGCAGCAGCCGTCCCCCCTCGTCCAGCATGGGGGCGGCCAGGCCGCCGCAGACGGAAAACACCCGGTTTGCCAGCCGGGTAAAGGAGAGGACCTCGGCATGGGCGGAGACGGCGTTGCCGCCGATGGCACACAGCCGGCGCTCCATGTCGTGGGAGTGCTGCTCCGGTACAATAAGGATCTGGGGCCGGTTGGCCGCCCCCATGGCGGTAAGCATGGCGTGGGTCTTGCCGGTGCCCGCCCGGCCCAGCAGCAGCTTGAGCATGGCGCTCCCTCCTTCCTGTCTAGCAGCAAAATTATAGCATATTTGCCGCCCCGGCACAATGCGGCGGCACAAAAGGGGACTGCCGCAGAAGCGGCAGTCCCCTCCCTGTTCTTACCGGACGCCGTAGGTCTCCCACAGCGCCAGGATATTCTGATTGGTCAGCTTTTCTCCGAACAGCTCCCGGAACTGAGCCGTCTTTTGTTTCCCCTGGGTTTTCAGCGCCTCCATCCTGGCGGCGATCTCGCCCTGCCGGGCGGTCAGGCGCTCATAGGCGTTCTCAAAGGCGGCCAGACGGGCCGCAGCCGCCCCGTTTTGCTCCGGCGGGATGGTCCAGATACCATCGTCACCCCGCTCTGTGATCCGCTCCACGGCTTACTGGGGATTGACGGTGTAGTTGGGAGCCTCCTTGGTAATATAGATATCGTGGGGGTGGGACTCCTTCAGACCGGCGGCGGTGATCTGCATGAACTGGGCCTTGGTGTGCAGCTCCTCGATGCTGTGGCAGCCGGTGTAGCCCATGCCGGCCCGGAGACCGCCGGTGAGCTGATAGATGGTGTCGCCGGTCAGGCCCTTGTAAGGCACGCGGCCCTCCACGCCCTCGGGGACCAGCTTCTTGTTGTTCTGCTGGAAGTAGCGGTCCTTGGAGCCGCAGGCCATGGCGCCCAGGGAGCCCATGCCGCGGTAGACCTTGAACTGACGGCCCTGATAGACCTCGGTGTCCCCGGGGGACTCCTCACAGCCCGCCAGCAGGGAGCCCAGCATGACCACGTTGGCGCCGGCGGCCAGGGCCTTGGCGATGTCGCCGGAGTACTTCACGCCGCCGTCTGCGATGATGGGCACGTCGTACTCGGCGGCCACCCGTGCGGCGTCATACACAGCCGTGATCTGGGGCACGCCGATACCGGCCACCACGCGGGTGGTGCAGATGGAGCCGGGGCCGATACCGATCTTCACGCAGTCGGCGCCCGCCTCGATGAGGGCGCGGGTACCTGCGGCGGTGGCCACGTTGCCGGCGATGAGCTGGACATCGGGGTAGACAGCCTTGATGCGGCGGACGCAGTCCAGAATGTTGTTGGAGTGGCCGTGGGCGGAGTCCAGGCACAGCACGTCGGCGCCGGCCTCCACCAGAGCCCGCACCCGGTCCAGCACGTCAGGGGTGACGCCGATGGCGGCGCCCACCAGCAGACGGCCCTTCTCATCCCGGGCGGAGTTGGGGTACACATTGGCCTTCTCGATATCCTTGATGGTGATGAGGCCCTTCAGGCGGTACTCGTCGTCCACGATGGGCAGCTTCTCGATCTTGTGGCGGCGCAGGATCTCCTTGGCCTCCTCCAGAGTGACGCCCTCCTTGGCGGTCACCAGGTTCTCCTTGGTCATCACATTGTCCACCAGCTGGGTCATGTCGGTCTCAAACTTCATGTCCCGGTTGGTGATGATACCGATGAGCTTGCCGTCCTTACAGATGGGCACACCGGAGATCCGATACTTGGCCATCAGCTCGTCGGCCTCGGCCAGGGTGTGGCCGGGAGCCAGCCAGAAGGGATTGGTGATAACGCCGTTCTCGCTGCGCTTCACCATGTCCACCTGCTCCGCCTGAGCGCCGATGGACATATTCTTGTGGATGATGCCAATACCACCCTCACGGGCGATGGCGATGGCCATGCGATACTCCGTCACCGTGTCCATGGCGGCGCTCATCAGGGGCACGTTCAGGGTGATCTTGCGGGTCAGTCTGGTGTGCAGGTCGATGTCCGCAGGCAGAACGTCACTCTCCGCCGGAATGAGCAGTACATCGTCAAAGGTAAGGCCCTGCTTCAGGAACTTCTGGTGCTCGTCGGTATTGACCATGGTGCATCTCCTTTTATCAATTTGTATCTTGGATGGAAAATTTCATCTATTCTACTCGATTACAGTCCCACTGTCAAGGGGTGTCAGGGTGACAGCGCCCTCAAAGCGGCTTTTCCCCTCGCTTCCGATCCCGCAGACATAGCGCACGCCCTCCCCTGCGCCGGCGCGCAGGGTGATGGTCTCCCCCGCTACACACTCGGCCAGATAGTCCACCTGGAGGGCGGAGACATAACATCCGTCGCCCAGCTGGTCCATTCGGATGGCGTCGCAGATAAAATCCGCGTAGCGCACATTGTTCACATGACCGTTGATGTCCGTGTCGCTGTAATGCATGGGCCGCCGGTCCGCCTCCACCATGTCCGGCGGCAGTTTGAAGCGGGAGAGCGTCTTTTGCTTGCACAGCGTCCCGCCGTCCGTCCCCTGAAACTCCGTGATCCGGCTCATCCGGGCCAGGCGGTGGGTCTTCGCATCGGCCAGCACCCACACGGACACCGCCTCCCCCACCGGCTCTTCCCCCACAAACAGGTCGAAATCCCGGTAGCTGGACGCACCTCTGCCGCCCCGGTGCCAGGTGCGGATGGTCAGCGTCTCATTCCACCCCAGCGGCCGGTCCAGCCGGTACCACATCCGGGCCAGCATCCAAAACAGGCCATACTTCTCCAGCATCTCCTCCCGGGAGGCGCGGAGCGCGCTGGCCGCCGCCACCGCCGCCTCCTGCAAGATCCCCATCAGGGCCGAAGGACGGCAGTGGTTCCAGGGGTCCACGTCCCGGGAGTCGATGGTGTAGCGCCCCTCAAAAAACATCTCTTATTCCCCCTTCTGTCCCCGGATGACCAGACTGGTCTTGCAGCAGATATCGTCGATATCGCCGTCCGTGGCCGCCGGGATACGCATCGCCGCGCCGCAGTCGGCGCAGAAGAGGTCGATGGAGCTGTAGTTGACCTGGAGCTTCCAGCGGTGGGAGCCGCAGGTGCAGGAGATACCGTCCCGCCGGGCGATCTCCTTCAGCTCAGAGAGCACCTCATGCATCACCAGCTCGTCCAAAAAGGCGCCCCGCTCCCGGTTCTCGCCCGGCTCCATCTTGTCGGCGGCCTGCTCCAGCCGCCGGAGGGCGGCAAAGACCGGCCCCTCCTCCCCCACATAGCAGCAGTCCAGCCCGGACTGCGCGCAGGAGAAGGCCAGCACCTTCTGGTGCAGGAACGCGTTGGTGGAGCAGGTGACAGTGTGGTCCCTGCCGCAGGACAGACAGGGCACGGACAGCCGCACCCGGTCCCCCATCATCTCCACCCGGAGGGCAGATTTCCCACAGGGACAGGGCAGCTCGTTGGAGGATGCCGCCAGCTGAAAGATGGTACGCTCCACCACTACGCTCTGGCGGCAGACCGGACAGAGATAGGCCAGGGTACGCTTGGGTTGTGCTTCCATGGAGACCTCCCATTTTGGGCCCGCAGGCCGGTCCCGGCCACGGGCAAACGATATTCTTTTCTATCGACATTATTATAGCGCAAATCCCCCCGATTGACCAGACGGGCCATATACAAAATACGCACTCATATTTTGCGCCCTTTTCGTTCAAAATAGTGTTTACAGGGCGGAACTGTTCCGCCCCGGCAGCGCGAGAGGTGAGAATATGGCAAGCAAACAGGTGGGCCGTCAAACGGTGGCCCTGAAGGACCCGCCCTCCGTCATCGGCAACGCCAGCGTGGTGGGCAAAAAAGAGGGGGAGGGGCCTCTGGCAGCAGGCTTTGACCACATCAGTCAGGACGATTCCTTCGGAGCTGTCAGCTGGGAGAAGGCGGAGAGCGCCATGCAGAAGCTGGCCCTGTCCGCCGCACTGGACAAGGCCGGTCTGGGCGTATCCGCCCTGAACTACCTGTTGGGTGGGGATCTGCTCAACCAGTGCATCGGCGCCAGCTTCGCCGCCCGGGACCTGGATGTGCCCTTTCTGGGGCTGTATGGGGCCTGCTCCACCATGGCGGAGGCGCTGGCCCTGGCGGCCATGCTGGTGGACGGCGGCTTTGGACAGCGGGCGGCGGCGGTGACCTCCTCCCACTTCTGCTCCGCCGAGCGGCAATACCGCACACCGCTGGAGTACGGCGGGCAGCGCTCCCCCACCACCCAGTGGACGGTGACCGGCGCGGGCTGCGTGGTTCTGGCCGACCAGGGCCCCGGGCCTTTTGTTACCCATGTGACCGCCGGCAAGGTCGTGGACAAGGGCGTCAAGGATATCTCCAACATGGGGGCTGCCATGGCCGTCGCCGCCTACTCCACCATCTCCGCCCATTTGCAGGACACCGGCCGAAAGCCCTCCGACTACGACCTTATCGCCACCGGCGACCTGGGCAGGCTGGGGCTGGACATCGTGGCCGACTGGTTCCGCCGGGACGGGATGGAGCTGAACAATCTGACCGACTGCGGCGTTCTCATCTACGACCCGTCTGTCCAGGACGTCCACTGCGGCGGCTCCGGCTGCGGCTGCTCGGCGGCGGTGCTGTCCGGGCTGATCCTGCCCGGGATGGCCGCCGGGCGTTGGCGCCGGGTCCTGTTCTGCGGCACCGGCGCCCTGCTCTCCCCTACCTCCTCCCAGCAGGGGGAGAGTATTCCCGGCATCTGCCACGCGGTAGTGCTGGACAACAGAAAGTGAGGTTTCCACCATGGAGATATTCTGGAGCTATGCCCGGGCCTTCCTGTGCGGCGGCGTCCTCTGCCTGATCGGGCAGCTGCTCATCGACAAGACCTCCCTTACCCCCGCCCGGATCCTGGTCTGTTATGTGGTGGCCGGGGTCGTGCTGGGCGGCCTGGGGATCTACCCCTACCTGGTGGAATGGGGCGGGGCAGGGGCTACGGTCCCTCTCACCGGCTTCGGTTATCTGCTGGCCAAGGGCGTGGCGGAGGCGGTGGCGGAGCAGGGGACGCTGGGCATATTGACCGGCGGTCTCACCGCGGCAGCAGGCGGCGTCACGGCGGCAGTGCTCTTTGCTCTGCTGGCCGCCCTGCTCTTCAAATCCCGGCCCAAGTCCTGAGACCGCCCGGTCTCCATTGCCTCCCGTCTCCGTATGTGGTATACTCTTCCCATATTGAGTCGGGAGGATGTTTCTATGGATCTGCTTTACACGGAGTTTCAGCGGCTGCGGCTGGACGGCAGCCAGATCGGTCTGGAGCCGGGCGACGATACCCCCTGGTTCTGCACCCCGGTGGGCACTGAGATCATCGGGTGGGACAGCGGCATCCACTACTGCTTCCTGCCGGAATTTGGGGACATGGTCTTCTGCGTCAATCCGGAGACCTGCTGCGACCACTATGTCTACCCCATCGCCGAAACCTTCCGGGACTTTCTGCGGCTGATCCTGGCCGTTGGGAACACCAACATCCTGCAACAGATCATCTGGTGGGACAAATGCGCCTTCGACGCCTTTCTGAACGACCCGGAGGAGCGGGAATACCGGTCTAGTCCGGAGGTGACCCAGGCGCTCCGCACCATTGCCGAGGGGCTGAAGCTGACACCCATGGAGGACCCCTTTGGGGTGGTCAAGGCTCTGCAAAGTCAGTTCCCCTATGAGAAGATCCCCTTCTCCAATGACTACTATGATACCCTGGGACTGCCCCGGCCGGACGGCACAGAGGCCGAACCCTCCCCGTCCGCATTTGAGTCCGTCTCTTTCCATGTGGAGCGGGCCGCCGACCAGAGTCTCTGACCCCTCCCCGCTGCGTAAAAGCGCCCGCACAGAGCAGCCCTTCCGGCCACAGCGCAAAAAAATTGCTGAGGACCACACAGGTGGTCCCCAGCAATTTTTTATGTCTGGTTTTATACAGCCGGAAGCCCGCTGTTACAGCGTGGCGATGACCCGGTACATCATCATGAAGTGGAACAGGGAGCCCGCCAGGATAAAGACGTGGAAGATCTCATGGCAGCCGAACCTGGGGTTGTTCCGTCCGGGCCACTTGACGGCGTAGAGCACGCCGCCGATGGTGTAAAGCACACCGCCGCCCAGGGCCCAGAACATCCCCTCCGCGGGGAGCACCTGCATCAGGGGCACCAGCGCCACAACGGCCAGCCAGCCCATGGCGATATAGATGCCGGCAGTGAGCCAGCGGGGGGCGGAGAGCCACAGGATGGTAAGCACCAGCCCGGCCACAGCCAGACCCCAGATCACACCGAACAGGCCCCAGCCCCAGGCACCGGACTCCCGCAGCGCCACCAGACAGATGGGGGTATAGCTGCCGGCGATGAGGAAATAGATGGAGGCGTGGTCGTACTTCCGCAGCGCGATGCGCCCGGCCACCGTGGTGTTGACGCAGTGGTACAGCGTACTGGCGGTGTAGAGACACACCATGCTGACCCCGTAGATGAGGAAGGACACCAGGTGCCAGACGCTCAGCCCCTCCAGGACACAGCGGGCCGCCAGCAGCACCGTCCCCACCACCGCCAGCGCCGCTCCGACACCGTGGGTAATGGCCGACCAGGGCCGCAGCCCGTCATAGGGGTCCCGCTCCCGCTTGGCCTTTTTCGTCTTTTGCGCCGCGGGGTGATAATAGAGGGCAGAGGGATTGCCCATCATGATGGTTTCCTGATTCATTGCATTCACCTGACTATTCCGAAAATGCTGCCGCATTGTTTTGTGTTCTCCTATAGTATAGTCCACATCTCGCGATGTTGTCAACAATAAAAGATAATATAATTTCAAATATTAGATTGTTGCTTTTGTATCTTGTGTCTACAGGATACCACTCAACTCTGCTTTTCATCCGTCCGACAGGTAAAAAACAGGACGGCGGCATGGTCCAGACCACCATGCCGCCGCCCCAACGCCGTTCGGGATCAGCCTTTTTTGATGTCTCGGGTGGCGTAGGCGTTCAAATCCATGCCGCCCCGCCTGCCCGCCAGATATTCATAGTAGCCCTGGCAGCCGATCATGGCCCCGTTGTCCCCGCACAGGGACAGCGGGGGCAGGTACAGCTTGTCCCCCGTCTTACGGCAGGCCGCCTCCAGGTCGGAACGGATCCGGGAGTTGGCCGCCACACCGCCGGCCACGGCGATCTTTCCATAGCCGCAGATCTTTGCCGCCTCCATGGTGCGGGGCACCAGTGTATCGCTGACGGCGGCGGCAAAGGAGGCCGCCAGCCCCTTCATGTCCAGCTGCTCCCCCTTCTGGGCGGTGTTGTGGGCCAGGTTGAGCACCGCCGTTTTCAAACCGGAGAAGGACATATCCAGGGGGGCATCTGCCACATGGGCCCGGGGCAGCTCGTACCGCTTGTCGTCCCCCCCCTGGGCCAGCCTGTCCATGGGCGCGCCGCCGGGGTAGCCGATGCCCAGCACCCGGGCCACCTTGTCAAAGCACTCCCCCGCCGCGTCATCCCGGGTGGCCCCCAGGATCTCCATATCGGTGTAACCCTTTACGTCCACGATCATGGTGTTGCCGCCCGACACACACAGGCACACAAAGGGGGGCTCCAGGTCGGGGTGGGCGATGTAGTTGGCGGCGATGTGGCCCCGGACGTGGTGGACAGGAATGATGGGCACATCCAGCCCGTAGGCCACCGACTTGGCAAAGTTGACCCCCACCAGCAGAGCCCCGATAAGGCCGGGGGCGTAAGTCACCGCCACCGCGTCGATGTCGCTTCGGGTCACACCCGCCTGCCGGAGGGCCTGGTCGGCCAGACCGGCAATGGCCTCGATGTGCTTGCGGGAGGCGATCTCAGGCACCACGCCGCCGTACAGGGCGTGCATGTCGGCCTGGGAGGCGATGGCGTCGGACAGGACGGTGCGGCCGTCCTTCACCACCGCCACCGCCGTCTCGTCGCAGGAGGATTCAATGGCAAGTATGTTCATGGTTCATTCCTTCTTTCCGCAGTGAAGCGCCGGGATATAGATCATCCGGCGGAATAAAACAGGGGGCAGCTGCCCCTGGTACAGGCCCCGGTGGGCCTGCTGGAGCTCCGCCGGGGACAGGGGGCAGTCCTCCGGCCACACCAGCATGGCATACCGCACCCGAAAAATATCGGTCTGATAGTCCAGCAGACGAAAACCCGCCCGCTGGTAAAAGGCCAGCCGCCGCCGGCGTTCCTCCTCCGGCGGCGTCCCCGGCTCCGGGGCCTCCGCCTCCACCAGCAGGGGACAGGACCGGCCGTACCTGGCTTGCAGCAGCTCCAGCGCCTGGGTACCCAGTCCCCGGCCCCGGCCGTCGGGGCACACAGCCAGGTAGTCCAGCAGGGCGCAGTGTCCCTCCGCCGTTCTCCAAAGAAAGGCATAGGCCAGCAGCTTTTCACCCGCAAAAATGCCCCAGGTATCGTACCGCCCTGTCCGCCGCAGGGACTCGATAGACGCCAGAGACCGGCGTTCGTTGGGCGGAAAGTCCGCCCGCACAAAGGTCCGGTAGACCTGCCGCAGCTGACGGTCGGTGAGCAGGCGCAGCTCAGGCATGGTCCCCAAACTCCACCGTCATGAGCAGGGCATCTTCGTTCAGCTCCCGATAGTAGTTCTTCCGGCGGCCCACCACCTGGAAGCCCAGCTTCTCATACAGGGCGATGGCGGGGGAATTGCTCTCCCGCACCTCCAGGGTGAGGAAGGCCAGATGGGCCTGTCCGAAGCGGAGGTAGGCGCTGAGGATGGCCTCGGCCACCCCCTGGCGGCGGTAGGCCGGGGCCACCGCGATCTTCTCCAGAGTGCCCTCGTCCAGGATCGCCCGCACCTCGCCATAGCCCAGCACGGCGCCGTCCTCCCCCTCGGCCACCACCAGGGAGATCATATCGTTATACAGCTCCTGCTCCAGCAGGGCCTCCGACCAGGGGTGGGAGAAGCACTCCCGCTCGATGGCCGCCACCTGGCTCAGGTGGGACTTGTCCATGGGGACCAACTTATAGTTCACAGAGATCGCTCCTTAAAATACAAGATAGAGAATGAGCGCCACCAGCATCACCAGGAAGATCACCGTACCTGTCAGCAGACAGAATACCCCCAGCAGGCGGGTCATGGTCTCATACCACTCCGAGGGGCGGCCCCCCTCGGTACACCAGAAGTGCTCCAGCTTCCACGCCCATTCCGGTCTGATCAGAAGCAGCGCTCCCACAACGGCCAGCGCCAGTCCGGCCAGACAAAAAAACAGCTCTTTCATACATCCTTCTTTCTCTCTTCCCTTGCCCCAGTCGGCACGCGCTCAGGGCGTCTGCACCATCCAGGCCGGCGGGCCGGGGGGCAGTTCGCCCGGCCCCAGCGGCACCCGCACATCGGTCCGCACCGGGCCGTAAATCGCCCGGTGGAGGGCCATGACGGGGGCCAGATCCTTTGGCAGACATGGCAAAAACGTGGTAAACCGCATACCGCAGGTGGCCATATCGTAGGCGGGCACGAAGCCGCACCGCTCATAAAAGGCCAGCCGCCGCTGCCGGAGGGCGTTCTCCGCCGGGTCGTCCCCCTCCACCGGCCGCTCCGCCTCAATGAGGAGCAGGGACCTGCCCGCAAGCCGCTCCGCCAGCATCCGGACCATCCTCTGCCCCAGGCCCCCGTTCCGCCGGGCGGCGGTGACGCCCAGATAGTCCAGCAGGATACAGCGTTTGTCCTCCGGGTCCATCCACAGTGTGGCATAGCCCAGCAAGATCTCCCCCTCAAAGAGGCCCCACACCTCATATCGCCCCTGGTCCATCAGCTCCCGGATATTGGCCAGCGGCTTGCATTCATTGGGGGGAAAGGCCTGGGTCAGCTCTTCCCGGTACCAGGCCTCCAGCCCGGAGGCGGGGATGGGTCGCAGTTCCATCGAGATCTCCTTTCAGCCCTTGGCCGCCGCCCAGCTTCTGCCGGCATGGGCCTCGGCGATGAGGGGCAGGGCCAGCTCCACCACCTGCTCCATCTCGGTCTCCAGCAGGGTCTTGACCCGGTCGGTCTCCTCCTCCGGGCACTCCACGATCAGCTCGTCGTGGACCTGGAGGATAAGTCTGGCCTCCAGCCCCTCGGAGCGCAGCCTGTCCGCCACCCGGATCATGGCCAGCTTGATGATGTCGGCGGCGGTGCCCTGGATGGGCATGTTCAGGGCCACCCGCTCCCCGAAGGAGCGCATATTGAAGTTGGAGGACTTGAGCTCAGGAAGCCACCGGCGGCGGCCCATGAGGGTGGACACATAGCCGTCGGCCTTGGCCCGTTCCACCACCTGGGTCATATAGGCGTGGACGCCGGAGTACTTCTCAAAGTATTTCTCCATATACGCCTTGGCTTCCGCCCGGGTGACCCCGATATCCTGGGACAGAGAGAAGTCGGAGATGCCGTATACGATGCCGAAGTTCACCGCCTTGGCCCGGCGGCGCATCTCGTGGGTGACCTCCTGAGGCGCCACCCCAAACACCTGGGAGGCGGTGACGGTGTGGATGTCCTCTCCCGAACGGAAGGCGGATATCATGTGCTCGTCCCCGGCGATATGGGCAAGCAGCCGCAGCTCGATCTGGGAGTAGTCGGCGTCCACCAGCATCCTGCCCGCCGGGGCCACGAACATCTTCCGCAGCTCCGCCCCCAGCTCGGTGCGGACGGGGATATTTTGCAGGTTGGGCTCGGTGGAGCTGAGCCGCCCGGTGGCGGTGACGGTGTTCTGGAAGGAGGTGTGGATGCGCCCGTCAGCGGCGATGACCTTGGTCAGACCGTCCACATAGGTGGATTTCAGCTTGGCCAGCTGCCGGTAGTCCAGCACCGCCTCCACGATGGGGTGCTTGTCCCGCAGCTTCTCCAGCACCTCGGCGTTGGTGGAGTAGCCCGTCTTGGTCTTTTTCACCGGGGGCAGACCCAGCTTATCAAAGAGGATGTGGCCGAACTGCTGGGTGGAGTTGATGTTGAACTGCTCCCCCGCCAGCTCGTAGATGAGGGTCTCATCAGCCTGGATGCGCCCATCCAGCATCTCGCCGAAAGCGGTGAGCGCGCCCCGGTCCACCAGCCCCCCGGCGTGCTCCATCCCCGCCAGCACCGGGCACAGGGGGAGCTCCACCTCATAGTACAGCTTGTCCATGCCCAGCTCGCTCAAACGGGGGGCCATGGCCCCCTTCAGCGCCCCGATGAGGGCACAGTGGGACAGCAGCCCGCTCAGGGCGGCGTCCGGATCGGCCAGAGGCGTAAAGGCGTCCGGGGCCAGATAGGTCTCCTTGGCCTTGGCAAACTCCTGGTTGAACCACCGCATACCCAGGGTCTCCAGCTCATAGCTGCCGTCGGTAGGGGCCAGCAGATAGGCGGCGAGGGCGGTATCAAAGATAAAGCCGCCCCCCTCGATGCCCTCGTCCAGCAGCCGGGACAGCAGGGTCTTTACGTCGTGGGCATTCTTCCTGATATCAGGGGCGAAGAGGGCCTTCAAAACCTCGTTGTACCCCTCCAGCCGGTCGGCACGGAGGACGGCAGCACGGCTCTCATCTTCGCCCTCCCGGTACTCCACCGCCACCACATCCAGGGAGGGCAGGGCCAGCACATCCACGCTGTCCTGCTCCCGCCAGAGGGCCAGCAGTTCCTTCGCCCGGGCCATGTCCTCCACCACCTCGCTGGTGCAGGCGCCGGTGAGCTGCTCCTCCTGACAGACCTCCCCCTGGGGGGCCTGCAGGCCCAGCTTGTCAATGAGCTTGTTGAACTCCAGCTTGAGGAAGAGCTCGTACAGGGCGGCCCCGTCCGGCTCTCTCCGCAGGTTGGTCTCGGGGGTAAAGTCGATGGGGGCGTCACAGCGGATGAGGGCCAGGTCATAGGACATTTTGGCCTGCTCAGCCCCCTCCTTCAGCTTTTTCAGCACGGCGGGCTTGGCCTCCACGCTGTCCAGGTCCCCATAGATGGCCTCTACGCTGTGGTAGCGCTGGATCAGATCCATAGCGGTCTTCTCCCCGATGCCCTTGACGCCGGGGATATTGTCGCTGGTGTCCCCCATGAGGGCCTTCAGGTCCACCATGTGGATGGGCTCAAAGCCGTAGGCCTCCCGGAAGGCGTCGGGGGTCATCTCCTTAGTGGTGGTCTGGCCCATGCGGGTAGACACCAGCTTCACCCGGGCAGAGTCGGTGATGAGCTGGAGAGAGTCCTTATCTCCGGTGACGATGACGGTGTCCCACCCGGCGGCGGTGTCCTTCACCGAGATGGTGCCGATCAGGTCGTCGGCCTCCCAGCCGTCCAGCTCATAGCGGGGGATGTTCATGGCGGCCAGCACATCCTTGAGCACCGGCAGCTGGGCCGCCAGCTCCTCGGGCATCCCCTTGCGCTGGGCTTTGTACCCCTCATAGGCCAGGTGGCGGAAGGTGGGGGCTTTCCGGTCAAAGGTCACGCACAGGGCGTCGGGCTGTTCCTCGTCGATCAGCTTGAGCAGGATGTTCACAAAGCCGTATACCGCATTGGTGGGCTGCCCGTCCCGGGTGGTGAGCAGCCGGATGCCGTAAAAGGCCCGGTTGATGATGGAATTGCCGTCGATGACCATGAGCTTCATGAAAGGACCCTCCTGCCGTCCGGTACCCCGGACATAAAATCTCAGGGTATAGTATACCAGTTTTCCCCGCCCTGTACAAGTAAAACCCCGCCGGTACCCGGACCGGCGGGTCATATCGCTCTATTTTATCTTTATCGGTATCCCGCAGGCGGTACCTCTACCCCTGTCCTCTGCCGCAGGTCAGCTCCCGCCCCCGGCCCAGTGCCGCCGCATATACCGGCGCACCGATTTGCTCAGGGCCGGGATACCCAGCAGCTCCAGTCCTGTACGCCAGGTGCAGCCCGCCCGGACAAAGAGGCGGTACACCTGCTCCGGCACATCTCCCCCGCCGGGCAGGCGACCTTCCGCACGCACCAGGGCACAGTAGTCCCGCAGGACTGCCCGTTCCCCTTCGTCCAGCGCCACACCCAGATCGGCACAGCGGGCTAAAAAGGTTTCATCGTCCACCCGCTGGGGCCAGTCCGCGCTCCACAGCGCCTCCGCCTCCTTCTGCCGGCTGCGGCCCCTGGCCTGCCAGCAGGCCCGGTGGATCGAGCCAAAGCGCTTCTCCAGATACCAGCGGTACACGCACAGCAGCCGCTCCGGCCTGGGCGGGCCGTTCCGGCCCTCCATGGTCTCCACCAGCGGCTCCAGCAGCTCCTCGTCGGAAAAGCTGGTATACACCTGTCTGCCGATGGGGAAGGCAGGCGAAAAATAGGGGGTCAGGTCCCCATCCAGCCCCTGGGTCAGGCCGGGGGCGTCCTCCAGCTCCTCCTCCAGCTCCGTCAGCCACTGGCGGTATCCGTTCAGCTCCCGCGGGGTCAGTCTCTCGTTTCCGGTCTGTTTCATGCTGATGTTCCCTCCCTGCCGCTGCGCGGCTCTCCGGCGGGGTGGCGCTTGTGGGCGCAGCCCGGCGCAAACGCAAAAGAGCTTCCCCGGCGGGAAGCTCTTTTGTATGCGTCAAAAACAGTGGCTGCTGCCACGCGCCCTTTCCCCGCCGATCGGACGCGCATACACCGCGGCTGGCTGGTCTCCTGGCTTGGACTCCTCCTCGCGCCCGTCTTCCCATCCGGCTTCCGGACAGTGACATCGTAGGCGTTCGTCATCCTTACAGTAGAGAGGGCTGCTGCGGACTTTCACCGCATTCCCATTGAAAGCCTTTGCATGTGCAAAAGGCTACCAGCCGCTGTGATTCACTTGTCAGTGTTCTGGTTTTACCATCGGTCACAGATTCCCATAGGGCCCCTGCCAGCTGTTGGACTGAGGCTGACCGGGGAAGGAGCCGTACACCACCCAGCTGTAGAAATTGGCCTGGGCAGCGCCCATGTAGGGATCGAGCCAGAAGGACAGGATCCCCAGCGTAAAGGGGACCAGCAGGGTCCAGCCCAGGAAGGACAGGTCCTGCACAAAGAGGTCCACAATATGGCCCCGCATGGCGCTCTTGCTGTGGCGGATGGCCTCAAGCGCTCCCATCTCCGGATTGTCCAGCAGGAAATAGGGGGCCAGCCGGTAGCGGCAGTTCACAATGACCGTCCACAGCGCCATTCCCACGACGCCAATCATGGCCGGGAACATAAGCCCGCTCACCACGCTCAGCATTACCATCACCATGTAGAAGGCCACGCCGATCAGCCCCCACAGGAAGGTGAACAGGCTGGTCAGGAAGCCCACGCCCAGGGAGCGGCCGATGTGATAAAAGCCGTCCAGCAGGTTGCGGTAGCTGGGGCCCTCCCGCCGGGCCATCCGCAGACAGTAAGATGTGTAGCCATAGCCCATCACCCAGTTGTACAGGCTGAGCAGGAACTGCATAAGGAAGATCAGACCCAGCCGGCTGAAGGTGAAGATAGAGGTCATGATCTCCTCGACTGAATAGGTGGTCTCAGTCAGGTAAAAGTAGGCGGCTTCAAAGGGCGCGGCCACATAGCTCAGCACAATGCTGCCCAGCACGCCGGTCAGCAGCAGATAGACCAGCGTGACCAGCACGGGGTTGGGCCTGGCCCCCCGCATAGCGTCCCGGGCCAGCCACTTGGCCTCCTGACGGTTATATCCCATAATGCTCCCTCACAGTTCTATGTAATCGGTCTCTTGAGGGAATCATACCACATCACTTTGCCGATTGCAACCCGGGCAGACGGATCGTAAAGGTCACGCCGCCCCCACGGTTGGCCGCCCAGCAGCGGCCCCCGTGGGCCTCTGTCACCGCCCGGACGACGGCCAGACCCAGACCTGTGCCGCCCTCCTCCCGGCTGCGGCCCTGATCCCCCCGGTAGAAGGGCTCAAACAGGCGGTCCAGCTGCTCCGGCGGGACGGGGTCGCCGTCGTTGTCCACCGTCAGCTGGATGCCCCGTCCCTTCCGGGTAAGGGCGACGGTCACTGTGCCGCCGGGGGCACAGTGGCGCAGGGCGTTGTCCAGCAGATTGTCCACCATCTCCTCCAGCCGCAGCTTCTCCCCCAGCACCGCCGCCCCTTCCAGCTCCGTGACCAGCCGGAGCCTCTTCTGCTCCGCCGGCAGAGTCAGCCGGGCGGCGCAGTTCGCCACCAGGGCGGTCAGGTCCAAAGGCTCCCGCTGGATCGGTCCGCCATTCTCCAGCCGGGACAGGTCCATCAAACTGCTCACCAGGGCCGCCATCCGGTCGCTCTCCTCCACCACGATGCCCAGGTACTCCTGCCGTCTGTCCGGGTCGATGTCCTCCCCCAGGGCCTCGGCGTGGGTGCGGAGCACCGCCAGCGGGGTTTTCAGCTCATGGGCCGCCGCCCGGGTAAAGGCCCGCTCCCGCCGGATGGCCCGGGTCTCCAGCCAGGCGGTGAACAGCGCCAGGGCCACCGCTGCCGCCAGGGTGAAAGACGCCGTTGGCAGTAAGCCCCTCAGCATATAGTCCTCCGGCAGGTCGCAGGCCATCGCTACAGGCTGGGTACCCGTATTGTTCAGCTCGGCCCCCTTGACCAGATATACTCCCCCCTCCGTCCACCACTCCGGCCTATTCTCCTCCAGGCCGTTTACTTTGGCCTGGAGGGCCTGATACTGCTCCATCCGCTTCTCTGGCCCGTCCGGACCCGTGAGAGCCGAGTAGAATTCTATCCACTCCAGAGAGAAGTGCTGGGGAACCTTTCCGGGGAACAGATCGGCATTGGAGTCCACCAGCGGACGCGCTTTCTCTCCATACGTCAGCTTTTGGACGTAGATACTCTCTCCCACTTCCCAGCCAACCAGTTCCAGCTTCTCTACGCGTACTCCCGCGGCAGCGTTGGTGGAATATCCCCGGAAGCCGCTGGCGCTGATCTCATTGAGGGTGTGGGCCGCCTTCAGCTGCTGCTCCCGGCTCAACGCCGGATCAAAGAGCAGGTATCTGATTCTGCCCGTATCATTCTCGGAGGCCAGTGCGCCGTAACCCACCAGCATCTGACTCTGGCCCAGCATGTTCCCCCGCTCATCGTACACCCGCAGGAAGAGTTGTCCTCCATAGTCCTTCAGCGTGTCGCACCCACTCATAGTAAGTACCGCAGAAAACTTATCTTCCTCCCAGGGCAAAAAACGTACGACTCCCGACGCGGATCTGGCGGAAAGCCTGGATTCTCCCTGTGCAATGGCGTTTGGCAGTTTGGATTTCTCCCGCGCTATCTCTTCCTGGCTCCACCGGCTATTGAGCCCGATCACAGCAATCATGGCTACCACCCACAACAGGAAAAACACACCCACGCTCTTGACAAAGCATCCGAAAAACAGCCGCCTATCTTTCATATCAGCCGCCCTCCATCCGATAGCCCGCCTTAAACACCGTCCTGATCTGCTTCCCGGCGCTTCCCAGGGCCGCCCGCAGGCTTTTGACCCGCACGTCCACCGCCCGCTGGCCTCCCTCAAAGTCGATGCCCCACACCTTGTCCAGCAGCTGGTCCCGGCTGAGCACCTGACCCCTGTTGCGGATGAGGCAGAGCAGCAGGTCGTACTCCCGGGGCGTCAGCTCCACCGGCTTCCCCGCCACGGTGCAGGTGCGCCCCGCCGTATCCAGGGCAATGGCCCCGCAGGTCAGGGTGTCGCCCCCGCCCTCCCCCCGGCTGCGGCGGATCACCGCCCTTGTCTTGGCCAGCAGCACCGCCAGTGAAAAGGGCTTGGTCACATAGTCGTCCGCCCCCAGCGCATAGCCCTGGAGCACGTCCTCCTCGCTCCCCAGGGCGGTGAGAAAGAGGATGGGTACCCGGCTCTTGGCCCGCACCGTCCGGCACACCGAAAAGCCGTCCAGGTTGGGCATGAGCACATCCAGCAGAATGGCGTCGTAGTCGTGGTCCCGCAGCAGGTCCAGTGCCTCCTCCCCGTCCCGGGCCAGGTCGCAGTCCAAACCGTGGGCGGTAAAATAGTCCCGAACAATGTTCCGGATGCGGTCCTCATCCTCCACCACCAGAATGTTCTCCGCCATGGCTCTCCCCTCCCTTCCTACACAGGATAGCAGAAAGTTGTGTCCTTCTGATGTCAAAAAGGGCGCTGCAACGGCATTGCAGCGCCCTTTGAGGATCTTCTCGTTATCCCCGCAGCTCCAGCAGTTTCTGCTTCAGCTCGCCCTCGATGCGGCCCAGTTCCACCTCGGCCTCCCGGCGCTTCTGGGCGCCCTCCTGCTGGATCTGCATCACCTCATCCAGCGAGGAGATCAGCTGCTGGTTGGTGTGCTGGAGGGTCTCCAGATCCACCACAGAGCGCTCGGCCTCCCGGGCGGTCTCCACCGTTCCCATCTTCAGCAGGTCGGCATTCTTCTGCAGCAGCTCGTTGGTCATGTTGGTCACCGCGTTCTGGGCCGCGGTGGCCTGACGGGAGTGCTCCAGACCCAGGGCCAGCACCATCTGGCTCTTCCACAGGGGAATGGTGTTCACCAGGGAGGACTGGATCTTCTCCAGCATCAGGGTGTCGTTGTTCTGGATCAGCCGGGTCTGGGGCCCCATCTGAATGGAGATCATCCGGGTCAGCTCCAGATCGTGGATCTTCTTCTCAAAGCGGGAGCACATGTTGGCCAGGTCGTTGTAGGCCTGGGCGTCCTCCTGGGCGCCGCTCTGGGCGGCCTTCTGCCGCAGCTCTTCCAGCTCCCCGGCCCGCACCTGGCGCAGGCGTTTCTTGCCCGCCAGGATATACATGGTCAGTTCCTTATAATATTTGGTGTTGAGGTCGTACATCTGGTCCAGCATGGCGATGTCCTTCATTAAGGTCACCTGGTGGGCCTCCAGCACCTCCACGATCTTATTCACATTGGTCTCGGCCTTGGTGTAAGAGGTCTTCATGGCCTCCAGCTGATTGCGCTTTTTCTTGAAAAAGCCCAAAAAGCCCTTCTCCTCTTCCTCGCCGCCGAAGTCCTTCAGCTCCACCACCAGGGCGGACAGGGCCTCCCCCACCTCGCCCAGGTCCTTGGTGCGCACAGAGTTGAGGGTATTTTCCGAAAATCCGGCGATATTCTTCTGGGCCGCAGCGCCGTACTGGAGCACCAGGTTGGTGTCGGTCAGGTCGATCTTCTGGGCAAAATCGTCCACCATTTTGCGCTCGGCCTCGTTGAGCTGGCTCTCGTCCAGCTGAATGGACTTGACCTCCTCGCTGTCCGCAGGGACAACGGCGGCCTCAGGCGCGGCAGGGGCTTCCGCCGCAGCGGCGCCCAGGTCCGGGGTCAGGGTCAGTTCCGGGGTGAAATCGGTCATATCTGCCATGGTAAGGCTCCCTCCTATTTCTTCACGGTCAGCCCGCCGGGGTCCTGCCCGGGCACAGGGCGGACTTCTGCCGTCCGGTCATCTGGGACCATTGTACTTTTTACACCGGTCAGTGTCAAGAACACGTTGACTTTCCTTTGGAAAGTCAGTATCATAAATACTGATTTACCCAGTGGAAGTCCACATTCCCATTGAGAGAGGAAGTCTTGTCCCATGCTTACCCTGAAAGAATTCAAAGAGGCCCGCAGTGTACTCTCCGGCGTCATCCGGGACACCAGCCTGGTGTACAGCGCCGCCTTCTCCAAGGCCACCGGCAACCAGGTCTATATCAAGCCGGAAAATATGCAGGTCACCGGCGCCTATAAGATCCGCGGCGCCTACTATAAGATCAGCACCCTGTCCGAGGAGGAAAAATCCAAGGGCCTGGTCACCGCCTCCGCCGGCAACCACGCCCAGGGCGTGGCATACGCCGCACAGCAGGCCGGCGTTGCCGCCACCATCGTCATGCCCACCACCACCCCCCTGGTCAAGGTGAACAACACCAAGGACTACGGCGCGAAGGTGGTGCTCCACGGCGAGACCTTTGACGACGCCGCCGAGCTGGCCGCCAAGCTCTCCCAGGAGGAGGGGCTGACCTACGTCCATCCCTTCAACGACCCCGCCATCGCCACCGGACAGGGCACCATCTCCTATGAGATCTTCCAGGACCTGCCCGATGTGGATCTGATCCTGGTGCCCATCGGCGGCGGCGGACTGGCCACCGGCGTATCCACCCTGGCCAAGCTGCTCAACCCCAATGTCACCGTCATCGGCGTGGAGCCCACCGGCGCCGCTTCTATGAAAGCCAGCCTGGAGGCCGGTCATGTGGTCACGCTGGACAAGGTGGAGACCATTGCCGACGGCGTGGCCGTCAAGACCCCCGGCGACCAGATCTTCCCCTACATCCAGCAGAATATCGACGACATCATCACCATCGATGACGACGAGCTGGTGGACGCTTTCCTGGATATGATGGAGAAGCACAAGATGATCGTGGAGAACGCCGGACTGCTGACCATCGCCGCCCTGAATCACCTGAATTGCAAGGGCAAGAACGTGGTGCCCGTCCTCTCCGGCGGCAACATGGACGTGATCACCGTGGCCAGCCTGGTACAGCACGGGCTCATCAACCGCGGGCGGGTGTTCACCTTCTCGGTGCAGCTGCCCGACCGCCCCGGCGAGCTGCTGCGGGTAGCCCAGATCGTGGCCGAGGCCAGCGGCAACATCATCAAACTGGAGCACAACCAGTTTATCAACATCAACCGCCAGAGCGGTGTGGAGCTGCGGGTCACTCTGGAGGCCTTCGGTCACACCCACAAGCAAGCCATTCTGGACGCCATGTGCGCCGCCGGCTATCAGGCAAGGGAGTGCCACACCAACGACTTCTATAACTGAGCGCCGGGCCGGCAGACGGCCCCGCATTCCCGGTCAACCAATGTGTCCGGGGGAGAACGCTCCCCCGGACACTATATGATGCGGCACGCGATTCCGGGACAGAGACCGCCGGGCCGGCAGCCCGTGGGCACATGGGGGAGCGGCGGGGTCCCGGGCGACTTCCGCTTGCTGTATCCTATGTACTCGCCGCCCTCTTTGCCCCGCCATCTCCGCCGCCCCGGTCCGGCTGCCGGGCCCGTCCCCGTCCCCAATCTGATTTTGGAGTGATAAATGATGATCAAAATCGCACCTTCCATCCTCTCCGCTGATTTTGTGAACCTGGAACGGGACATCAATCGGGTGTCCTCCGCCGACTGGCTCCATGTTGACGTGATGGACGGCTGCTTTGTCCCCAATATCACCATCGGCGTACCGGTGGTGCAGTCCATCCGTAAATGCACCGATATGTTCCTGGACGTCCACCTGATGATCGACAAGCCCGCCCGCTATATCGAGGCCTTTGCCAAAGCGGGGGCCGATCTGCTGTCCGTCCACCTGGAGGCCGACCACCCCACCCGCATCGCCGAGGCCCTCCGACTGATGGATCAGTTCGGCGTAAAGAAGGCGGTGGCCCTGCGGCCCATCACTGCCGCCAGCGCCGTGCTGCCCTATCTGGAGGAGCTGGACATGGTGCTGGTGATGACGGTGGAGCCCGGCTTCGGCGGCCAGGCTTTTATGGAGCATCAGCTGGATACCATCTATCAGGTGCGCACCCTCATCGACCGCTATAACCCCGCCTGCCGGCTGGAGGTGGACGGCGGCATCAGCCCCAAGACCGCCGGTAAGGTCATCACCGCCGGCGCCGATACCCTGGTGGCAGGCTCCGCGGTGTACGGCGCGGCCGACCCCTCCGCCGCCATCGCCCTGCTGCGGGAGGGCTGAGCATGCAGTACTTTCCCCCCGCCCTGGAGCAGCTGGTGGAACAGTTTGCCCGGCTGCCCGGCATCGGCCGCAAGAGCGCCCAGCGGCTGGCCTTCCATGTCCTCTCCCTGTCGGAGGAGGACGCCGCCGCCTTTGCCCAGGCTATCACCGAGGCCAAAGCCGCCATCCACTGCTGCCCCGTGTGCCAGAACTTTTCCCAGGGGGACGGGCTGTGCCCCATCTGCCAGGACCCCAGGCGGGACGCCTCGGTGATCTGCGTGGTGGCCGACCCCAAGGATGTAGCTGCCATGGAGCGCTCCCGGGAGTACCCCGGCGTGTACCACGTCCTCCACGGCGTCATCTCCCCCATGAACCATGTGGGCCCCGATGAGCTTCGGGTGAAGGAGCTGGTGGGCCGGGTGGCCGACGGCGGCATCAGCGAGGTCATTATGGCCACCAACCCGGACACCGAGGGCGAGGCCACCGCCATGTATCTCTCCCGCCTGCTGCGCCCCTTTGGCGTGAAGGTGACCCGGCTGGCCTATGGCATCCCGGTGGGCAGCCACCTGGAATATGCCGACGACGCCACCCTGATGCGCGCCCTGGAGGGCCGCAGGGAGATCTGAATCAAAAAACGGGTTTGCTGCGGCTGAGCCGCAGCAAACCCGTTTTATCTTTCTGTCTATTGTGGGCCGGTGACCGCCACCTTGATGACCCCGTCCCGCCGGTGTTCAAAGAGGTCGTATGCCTCCGCGATCCGGCTGAGGGAGAAGGTGTGGGTGATGAGCCCCGTGGTGTCCAGCCTGCCCTGGGCGATAAGCTCCAGAGTGCGGGCACAGTTGCAGCCGTCCACCCCGCCGGTCTTGAAGGTCAGGTTTTTCCCATACATCTCGGGCAGGGGCAGCACCTGGTCGTTGTCATACAGGGCCACCACCGTCACCACCGCGTTGGGGCGGGCGCATCTCCAGGCCAGGCGGAAGGTGTCCGGTCCCCCCGCCGCCTCCAGGACCACGTCGGCCCCGCCGTGGTCACTGTGGGCCAGCACAAAGGCCTCCGCCTCCTCCGGCCCTACCGTCAGCACGCCGGGGTAATGGCGCTCCACATAGGCCCGGCGCAGGGGATCCCGCTCGCAGAGGATGACCCGCCGGGGCCCCCGGAGCAGGACACACTGGAGGGTACACAGCCCGGTGGGCCCGCCGCCGATGAGGAGCACGGTATCCTCCGGCGTGATATTGGAAATGTCCGCCGCCCAGTAGCCGGTGGCCAGGATATCCCCCACAAAGAGGGCCTGTCGGTCCGTGACCCCATCCGGGATCTTGTCCAGCCCCTGGTCGGCGCAGGGCACCCGTACATACTCCGCCTGTCCGCCGTCGATGCGGCAGCCCAGGGCCCAGCCGCCGTTGGGGTCGGTGCAGTTGTTCACCCAGCCGTGCTGACAGAAGTAGCAGTGGCCGCAGAAGGTCTCCACATTCACCGTCACCCGGTCCCCCGGCCTGACAGTGGATACTCCCGCTCCCACTTCCTCCACCACGCCCACCATCTCATGGCCCACCGTGATACCGGGCACCGCCCGGGGCACGGAGCCGTGCTTGATGTGCAGGTCGCTGGTACAGATGCTGGACAGGGTGACCCGGACAATGGCGTCCCCATCCTCCAGCAGTTGGGGCTTCGGTTTCTCCAGCAGGGCGAATTTTCCCCGCTCCACATAGGTATAGGCCAGCATGCTCACCGCTCCTTTTTCCGGGGCGACGCCCCGGCTCTGTTTGTTTCAGTATCCCATGATGCCAAGCAGTGCGCGGCCTTTCGCCGCGCCCCGCAGCCGGATCTGTACTGCGCTTATTATATCACGTCCCCGCCGGATACGCAAAAAGATCTGCCGCAGTTGCCTGCGGCAGATCTTTTTGCTTTTTCCGCATCGGGTGACGCCGGCGGCTCACACCTGCTCCAGGGCGTGGGCCACGTCCTCCAGAATATCGGCGATATCCTCGATGCCCACGCTGAGACGCACCAGGTCCGGGGAGACCCCGGCGGCGGCCAGCTCCTGATCGGTCATCTGCCGGTGGGTGGTGGAGGCGGGGTGGAGGGTACAGGTCTTGGCGTCCGCCACATGGGTGGCGATAGAGGCCAGCTCCAGCCCGGCCATGAACCGGGAAGCTGCTTCCCGGCCGCCCTTCACGCCGAAGGACACCACGCCGCAGGTGCCGTCCGGCATATACTTCATAGCGCACTCATAGTAGGGGTCCCCCTCCAGGCCGGGGCAGCGCACCCAGGCCACCTTGGGGTGGTCCTTCAGGTACCGGGCCACCGCCAGGGCGTTCTCACAGTGCCTGGCCATCCGCAGGGGCAGGGTCTCCAGGCCGATGTTCAGATAGTAGCAGTTCTGGGGGGAGGGGATGGCCCCCAGGTCCCGCATAAGCTGGACGGTGGCCTTGGTGATGTAGGCCCCCTCCAGACCGAAGCGCTCGGTATAGGTGACGCCGTGGTAGCTCTCGTCGGGGGTGGTCAGGCCGGGGAACTTGTCGGCGTGGGCGTTCCAGTCAAATTTACCGGAGTCCACAATGGCGCCCCCCACCGCGTTGGCGTGCCCGTCCATGTACTTGGTGGTGGAATGGGTGACGATGTCGGCCCCCCACTCAAAGGGCCGGCAGTTCACCGGGGTGGCAAAGGTATTGTCCACAATGAGGGGCACGCCGTGGGCGTGGGCCGCCCGGGCAAATTTCTCGATATCCAGCACCGTGAGAGCCGGGTTGGCGATGGTCTCGCCGAACACCGCCCGGGTCTCGGGCCGGAAGGCCGCGTTCAGCTCCTCCTCGGTGCAGTCGGGGTCCACGAAGGTGAATTGGATCCCCATCCGCTTCATGGTGACGGCGAAGAGATTGTACGTGCCGCCGTAGATGGAGGAGGAGCACACCACATGCTCCCCACAGGAGACGATGTTGAAGATGGCATAAAAAGAAGCCGCCTGTCCGGAAGAGGTAAGCATGGCCGCAGTCCCCCCCTCCAGGGCGCAGATCTTGGTAGCCACATGGTCGTTGGTGGGGTTTTGCAGCCGGGTATAGAAATAGCCGCTGGCCTCCAGGTCAAAGAGGGCCCCCATCTGCTCGCCGGTGGCGTACCGGAAGGTGGTGGACTGGACGATGGGGATGTTGCGGGGCTCTCCGTTGCCGGGCGCATAGCCGGCATGGATACACTGGGTACTGATGCGGTGCTGGTTCATGGCGCGATTCTTCCTTTCTCTGGGCAGGGGTCCGGCGTTGCCGTCTCTTTTACAGTAGCACTATAACGTGAAAAATAATATGTGGTATGTTACACCCCGGCGGCCCGGTTGTCAAGAGCCGTTCTGCGACAGGGAGACGTCCTGGATCAGGGCCCGGTCCAGGGGCAGTCCCCCGGCGGCGGGGGCAGGTCCCCCCTCCACATAGAGCTGCACCGCTTCCACTCCGTCCAGCTCACACAGGGTATTGACCAGGGCATAAACGGTCAGGGCCGCCGTCTTTTCCGCGCTGGGCAGCCCGTCTATATAGGACTGGGACAGATCCACCACGCACACACCGTCCCGCAGCTCCACCGAGCGGATCTCACCGCCCTCCGGCAGGCAGGAGCGCAGCCCCTCCCGCTCCGGGCCTTCCGCCCAGGCGGCCAGCACCGCCTGGACCAGCGTCTGGTCCGCCGTCTTGACGATCTGGCGGCGCTCCACGCCCAGAGCCTGACTGCCGGTCCTGAGGTACCACAGGTCGATGCCCATGGCCATAGGCTCGTCCGCGCCGCCGGCCAGTAGGATATCCCCGGCGGAGAGCTGCTGGATACTCCGGTAGGGCAGCTCACGCCCCTCCACCGTCACATAGACCGACTCCACCTCCTCCATCTGGCTGAAGGTGAGGATCAGGCAGGCGTCGGCCAGCGTCAGATCCACCCCGGACAGCCTGTCGTACTCCTCCGACAGATCCAAATGGAGCCGGCCCTCCTCCAGCTCCCAGCTCCGCAGCCGAAGCCCGGCCGGAAAGGGGGAGGTCAGTTTGTCGCTGTCAGGGGGCGTCAGCAGCAGCTCCATCAGTCCCGGAACGGTCTCCCGCTCCAGCGGGAGCGCATGGGTCTCCCCCTCCACCGCCGACTTCCCCTCCTGGTCGGAGAGCGCGGAGTAGTAGATGAGATATTCCGCACCCTTGCCGGAGCCGCCCTCCCGGGCGGCGCAGCCGCCGGCCGCCAGCAGTGCGGCGGCCAGCAGCAGGAGCAGGCCCCGTTTAGTCATGGTCCGTCCCCCCTTCCTCCGTCCACAGCGGGAAGATCACCTCAAAGCAGGTGCCCTCCGGCTTCCGCCGCCGGGCGGTGACGGAACCGCCATGCTGGCGCACCGTGTCCTGTACGATGGACAGGCCCAGTCCGGTGCCGCCGGCGGCCCGGGAGCGGGCCTTGTCCACCCGGTAAAACCGGTCGAAGATCTTAGACAGGTCGTCCTCCGGAATGCCCACGCCGGTGTCCTCCACCGTCAGCACCACCCGGTCCGCCTGCCGGGCCAGCGTCACCCATACCCGCCCGCCGGGCAGGTTATATTTGACCGCATTTTCCATCAGGTTGAAGGCCACCTGATAGAGATCGTCCTCGGTGGCCCGGATGACGCACCCCTCCCCCAGGGAGAGCTCCAGCGTCACCTTGGCAGCCCGGGCCAGCGGGGAGAGCATGTGCTCCACCCGCTTCACTACGGCTGCCACATCCACCGGCGCGGTTTGGATCTCCCGGGCGGTATCCAGCCGGGTGAGGGTGAGCAGCTTTTCCGTGATACGGGTAAGCCGCTCGGCCTCGTCCCCGATATCGGTGAGGAACTCCCGGGCGGTCTCGCTGTCCATGTGGTCAGCCTGAAGGATGGAGTCGGTGAGCAGTCGAATGGAGGCCAGGGGTGTTTTCAGCTCATGGGAGGCGTCGGACACAAAGCGCCGGCGCACCTCCTCCGTGGTCTGGAGCCGCCCGGTCAGCTCGTTGAACTCATCGGCCAGGCGGCGGAGCTCGTCCCCGCCGCCCACGGTGACCCGGTGGCTGTACTCGCCCTGGCGCACCGTGTGGATGCCCCGCAGCAGCAGCGCGATCCGCCGGGTGAGCGCTTTGGAAAACACCAGCCCCATCACCGCCGTGACCAGACAGATGATCATGGAGATGTTGCGCAGATTGGTCTGGATGCCCCGCAGCAGCGCCCCCTGCTCGGCGTCGTGCTCATAGAGGTAGACCGCCCCCTGGGTCATGGAGCGGTAGGTGATGGGCACCGCCGCCCGGCTGCACAGGGCCCCGTCCCGGTACTCGGAGCGGAACACGTCGTTATACCGCAGGGCGGTAACGATCTCCCAGATCATGGCATACTGCCCCACGGTATCGCTGCGCTGGCTGCCCTCCTGGAAGTCGCACAGCACCATGCCGTTAGGGTCGGTGACCACCACCCGGGTCACACCCAGGCTGCCCAGCAGCAGGCCCACCGTCCGTGTGGCCCCCTCCTGGGTCAGTCCCTCCGGACCGGTGGCCAGCGTGGAGGCCAGCACCGAGGCCTGATTTTGCAGGGAGGTCTGCTTGGACTGATAGGCCATCGCCTGTGAGACCGCCAAAGGGTAGGTGTTCAGCAAAAATACCACCGCCGCCACGATGACCAGATAGGTCATGGCGTACTTGGTCCGCAGGGACCGCCAGAAGGGGACCCGGCGGACCGTCTCCTCCCGCTCATGCTTCATGCTTCAAATAGTAGCCCACGCCCCACTTGGTAAGGATATACTGGGGGTTGGCAGGGTCCAGCTCCAGCTTCTCCCGCAGGCGTCGGACGTGGACGTCCACCGTCCGATAGTCCCCGGCATACTCGTAGCCCCACACCACATTGAGCAGGTTCTCCCGGCTGTACACCCGGCCCGGATTGCGCATGAGCAGTTCCATCAGGTCGAACTCCTTGGCGGTCAGATCCACGCTCTCCCCGTCCTTCCACGCCGCCCGGGCGTCCGGGTCCAGGGTGATGTGCCCGATGGTGAGCCGCCCGCTGCCCCGGCTCTGCTGGGCCGCCATACCGGCCCGGCGGAGCAGGGCCCGTACCCTGGCCTTCAGCTCCAGGATGTTGAAGGGCTTGGTGATATAGTCGTCCGCACCGCACTCAAAGCCGATGATCTTGTCGGTGTCCTCGCTGCGGGCGGTGAGCATGATGATGGGCACGTTGGAAAACTCCCGGATACGCATGCAGGCCTGGAGTCCGTCGATCTTGGGCATCATCAGATCCAGGATAATGAGGTCGAACTTCCCGCTGCGGGCCAGCTCCACCGCCTCTTCCCCGTCATACCCGGCCTCCACCTGGTAGCCCTCGCTCTCCAGATTGAATTTGATGCCCTTGACCAGCACCTTTTCGTCATCAACAACCAATATCTTCAAAATATATCCTCCTTTCCATTCCCGCTCAGGAGACGGTCACCAGGTCCAGCAGCCCCTCCAGGGTCCCTTCCCCGATGCCGCTCACCCGGGTCAGATCCTCCGGGATGCGGAAGGGGCCGTTGGCCTCCCGGTCCGCGATGATGTCCTCCGCCCGCTTCTCTCCGATGCCGGGCAGGGTCATCAGCTCCTCCGCCGTGGCTGTGTTCAGATCCACCTTGCCCGCCGCCGGCGGGATCTGCCCGGGCTCGGCCGCGCTCTGCCGGGGCGTAGGGTCTGGGGCCGGGGTGACGTGGACTGCCACAGCGGTGTTCCGGGGCAGCAGGTCCTCCGTCTCCACCCGCACCGGCTGGGCACCGGAGGCGCCCCGCAGAAACCATCCGGCGGCAAACGCCCCAAAGGCCACGGCCAACAGGATAGAGATCAGCTCCAGTTTGGAAATCTTCATGATTTTATAACCGCCTTCCCGTTGCTTCCAGGTTCGGTGTTTGTTATAATAAAACAGAAAACGCCTGTTTTATTATATCATACACAAATGGAGTTTCCTATGAAAAAATCAAGACTGCTCTCCCTGTTTCTCTCTCTGGTCCTGATCACGGGCCTGCTCACCCCCCTGGCCGCTGCTGCCGGCAGCGGCAGCGCCATCCTGGACGGGATGGATGTCAACGCCAAAGCCGCGGTACTGGTGGACCCCAACACCAACGAGGTCCTCTATGAGAAAAACGCCCACGGCAAGATGTACCCCGCCTCCATCACCAAGGTGATGACCTGTCTGCTCACCCTGGAGGCGGTGGATGCGGGGCAGCTCTCCCTGGAGCAGACCGTCACCGCCGGCAGCTCCATCCACACCGGGATCGGCGCCGGCGCCTCCACCGCCGACATCAAGGAGGGGGAGCAGATCCGCGTCATTGATCTACTCTACGCCGCCCTCATCCCCTCCGCCAACGAGGCCTGCAACGTGATGGCGGCGGCGGTGGCCGGCGATGTACCCGCCTTTGTGGAGCGGATGAATCAGCGGGCCGCCGAGCTGGGGATGACGGATACCCACTTCGCCAACACCCACGGCTATCACGACGACGACCACTACACCTCTGCCTACGACGTCTTTCTCATGTGCCAGGAAGCCATGAAGCACGAGACCTTCCGCACCATCGTCTCCTCCAAAAGCTACGAGATGCCCGCCACCAACATCCACACCGAGCCCCGGGTGGTCCACTCCACCAACGCCCTGATCTCCAACTGGAACGTGGCCGGATATCTCTACTCCCACGCCACCGGCATCAAGACCGGCCACACCAATGAGTCGGGCTACTGCCTGGCGGCCTCCGCCACCCGGGAGGACCGGAGCCTTATCTCCGTGGTCATGGGGTGCGAGCGGGAGCCGGGCACCACCGGCAGCAAGGGCTTCATCTACTTCAACGAGACCATCCGTCTGTTCGATTGGGGCTTTAAAAACTTCTCCTCCCAGACCATTCTGGACGCCACCAAGCGGGACATCCCTGAGATCGAGGTCACGCTGGGTAAGAACACCAACTATGTGACCCTGGAGCCCCAGGGCCAGATCACCGCTCTGCTGCCCAACGACATCTCCCCCGAGGACTTTCAGTTTTCCTATACCCGCAACGCCGATACGGTAGAGGCGCCGGTGGAAAAGGGACAGGTGCTGGGCACCATCACCGCCACCTTTAACGGCAAGGAATACGGCTCTCTCCCCCTGGTGGCCAGCATCAGCGTGGAGGCCGACCCCCTGCTCTACCATCTGGACCGGATCCAGAAATTCTTCTCCCAGCTCTGGGTCAAGATCATTCTGGTGGTGCTGCTGGTGGTCATCCTGCTGCTCATCGTCCGCCGGCTCTTCTTCCGGGGACGGCGGGGCGGCCGCCGTGGCAATTACTCCTACAGCGGCGGCTCCCACTACAGCGGACGCCACAGAAGAAGATAACGAAAAAAACGCCTGCTGCGCGCGCAGCAGGCGTTTTTTATTACTGGCTCAGCAGATCCACATACAGCTGGTCCAGGCCGGGGGCCTGGTCGATAAGCCCCTCGCTGAGCAGCCAGTCCACATTTTCCTGCCAGCAGGCGGCAGTCTGGCTCAGGAAGGGGGCGGTCTCCGTCTCCATCATGGGCAGCAGAGTGGCCATGCTCTTCTGCTCCACCGTTTGGGACAGGGGGAAGTTCTCCTCGTTCTGGTTGTCCAGCAGGATCTGGAGCACACCGTCCGGGTCGGCCTGCATATCGTCAAAGCCCCTGGCGCAGGCCCGCAGGAAGCCCCGCAGCACCTCCGGCTCCTTCTCGATCATGGCGTCGTTGGCCAGGAACACCCCCTCGTAGTAGGTGGGCACGCCGTAGTCGTCCAGGTCGAACCAGTTGACCGCGAAGCCCTCCTCCTCCATCTGGGGCACCTCGTGGTTCACCAGACAGCCGATGGTGGCGTCCACATTGCCGGTGGTCATGGAGCTCATCAGGTCAAAGCCCACGTCGATCATGGTCACGTCGCTGTCATCCGCGCCCACATAGGCCATCAGGCTGCGGATCAGCGCCTCGGACAGCTCTGTACCGGCGTAGCCGATGGTCTTGCCCACCAGATCCTCCGGGGAGGTGATGTCCTTGTCCTTCAGAGAGAGGACGATGTTCAGCGGCCCCTGGACCACAGCGCCGATGGACTTCACCGGTACATTCTGGTTGGCCCGGGCGATGATCACATCCTGCTGGTAGTACAGGCCGATCTCCGCCTGACCGGCGGCCACCAGGGAGATGGCGTCGTTGGCGTTGGAGGGGAACTGGATGTTGACCTTCAGCCCCTCCTCCGCAAAGTAGCCCTTCTCGATGGCGTCATAAAGGAAGGCGTGGAGGGCGTTGGGGTACCAGTCCAGCACCACGCTGACCTCCCGCAGGTCCTCCCCGCCGCCAGCCGTCTCCTGACTGCCGCCGGCGGGGGCGGAACAGCCCGCCAGCAGCATGGCCCCGGCCAGGGCCAGTGCAGCAATTCGTTTCATATCTATCGTTCCTTTCCTGTTGATCTATCTTTAGGATTCCCCCCGCCAGCGGACAAATTTCCGCTCCAGCAGTGAGATCACCCCGACCGCCGCCATGGCGGTGACCGAAAGGAGCACGATGGGGGCAAATACCCCCGCTCCGTCCAGCTGGGTCATCATCCGGCGGGAGAAGTAGCCCAGGCCGCTCTGGGCCCCCAGCCACTCCCCGATGGCCGCGCCGATGATGCTCATGGGCACCGCCATCTTGACGGCGGAGAAGAAATAGGGCAGGGCGCAGGGGGCCTTGATCTTCCAAAAGATCTCCCGGCGGGTGGCGCCGTAGGTCTGGAGCAGCTCGGCCATCTCCACCTTGGCGGAGCGCAGCCCGTCGTACACCGTAATCGTGATAGGGAAAAAGGTGATGAGCACCGTCACCAGCACCTTGCTCCACAGACCGTAGCCAAACCACAGCACGAAGAGGGGGGCGATGGCGGTGGTGGGGATGGTCTGGGAGACCACCACCACGGGGTAGAGCATCCGCCGCACCATGTCGCTGGCATCCATGGACACCGCCAGGACCAGCCCCAGCACCAGAGAGATGGCCAGACCGGTCACGGTGACCAGCATGGTAGCAGGCAGATGGACGGTAAAGAGAGGCCCCCGCAGCTCCCACATCCGCTGGAGGATCTGGACCGGGGTGGGTAGGATATAGGCCGCGTCCATCCCCATGGCCCCCGCCTGCCAGAGCATCAGCAGAGCCAGCAGAAAAACCAGGGCAGGCAGATTGGCTTTACAGGCTTTCTTCATGCCGTCACCTGCTTTCTCAGCAGCGCGATAAGCCGCTCCTTCAGCTCCACCATCTCCGGCATCTTCAGGCTGGACCGGTCCCGGGGGAAGGCCGCGGGCACCGGGATCTCCGTCAGGGTGCGAATGGGGGTGGACTCCACCACCAGCACGCTGGAGGAGAGGAACACCGCCTCCTCCACATCGTGGGTGATAAAGAGGATGGTCTTTCTGTGCCGCTGCCACTGGTCCAGCAGCCACTCCTGCATGGAGATACGGGTGAGAAAATCCAGCGCGGAGAAAGGCTCGTCCAGCAGCAGCAGGTCGCTCCCCGTCAGCATGGTGCGGGCAAAGGCGGCCCGCTGGCGCATACCGCCGGACAGCTCATCCGGCATCTTGTCACAGCAGCCCTCCAGACCGACCTCCACCAGAGCCGCCTCCACCCTCTCCCGCCGCTGAGCCTTGGACATTCCTCCGGCGATCTCCAGGGGCAGGGCCACGTTCTCCCCCACCGTTCGCCAGGGAAAGAGCAGATCCTTCTGGGGCATATAGCCGCAGTATCTCTTCCGATCCCCAATGGGGGCGCCGTCCACCAGGATCTCCCCGCCTTTGGGCTTGAGCAGGCCGTTGGTCATGCGGAAAATGGTGCTCTTGCCGCAGCCGCTCACCCCCAGGACACAGTGGAACGAGCCTGGTTCCACCTGGAAGGACAGCTTGTCGATGATGTCAAACTCCTCTGCGGGATACTGATAGGACACCTGCCGAAATTCCAGCGCGCTCACGGTTCCAGCCTCCAGGCCATCTCCCAGAAGCCCAGCTCATACTTGCTGCAGGCCACAAAGATATCCTCCAGCCGCCGGTACTCCTCCTCGGTGCACCCCTGGGCCAGCGCATCCATCCGGGCCACCAGGGCCTCGTTGGTCCTTTGATACTCCTCCCCAGCGTAGCTCTGTACCCACTCACCGTAGAAGGGATGGTCCGCCGCGCCGGGGATAGCGGCCAGCCGGGCGCCGATCTCGGCGTAGCTCCAGGAGCAGGCCAGAATGGAGGCCACGATCTCCGCCGGACTGCCGGCGGCCGCCACCGCCAGCATATAGTGGGTGTAGGACAAGTTGGACAGGGCGGGCTTCACCTGAAAGACCTGTTCCTCCGTAATGCCCATCCGGGCCATATAGGCCCGGTGGGTCTTCATCTCGCCGCCCAGGATGGCGTCCACGTTGGCGGCGAAGAAGCGCATCAGTTCCGGTTCCTTGGCCTTCACCACGCCCCAGGCGAACACCTTGGCGTAGTCAAAGAGATAGAGATAGTCCTGAAGCAGAAAGTACTGGAATTTCTCCTGCGCCAGGCTGCCGTCCCCGATCCCCTGGACAAAGGGGTGGTTATAGCAGGTCTGCCAGACTGGCTTTGCCGCTTCATAAAGCCGCTGTGTCACGCTCATAGGGCGTTCCTCCAATCCAATATGGTCTCATCCGCAAGGGCGGCCAGTTCGGGCCAGTCCTGTTCATAGGCCGCCTCCGGTATCCCTACGGTATAAAAGCCCGCCGCTTTGGCCGTGCGGGCTGCATAGAGCGCATCCTCAAAGACGGCGGTCTCCCCCGGTACGCCGCCCAGGCGGCGGGCCGCCTCCAGATAGATCTCAGGGCTGTCCTTACTGCGCCCCAGGCTCTCACAGCTGAGGATACACGCAAAGTATCCCGCCACCCCCAGCCGCTCCAGGCAGGCCCTGGCCAGCGGTTCCGCTGTGGCGGTAGCCACACACATCCGGACCCCCTTCGCCCGCAGGCGCTCCAGATAGGCCGGGACTCCCGGCTTCAGGGGGACGTCGGTTCGGTAGTGTCCGGCCATCATCTCCTCCATCTCCGCTACGATCCGCTCCGGCGGCCCCGGAATGGAGAAGGTATCCATGAAATAGGCCGCGCCCTCCAGCATTGTCATGGCCTGCACCATCCACAGCAGCCGCTGGTCCGGCCAGATGCCGCAGCGCTCCAGATAAGCCCGGCCCAGCCCCTTCCAGTAGTGCATGGAGTCCACCAGGGTGCCGTCCATGTCGAAAATACAGAACTTTTTATCCACCAGCGGACACCATCCTGTCTGCCAGGTGCCGCAGGCGCCGTGCCGCTTCCTCCGGGTCCGGCTGCGCGAAGAGGGCGGACACCACGGCGGCTCCCGCCGCCCCTGTCCCTGCCAGCCGCGGCAGATTGTCCGCGTTGACCCCGCCGATGGCCACCACCGGGATGCTTACCGCCCGGCAGATCTCCCGCAGCGTCTCCAGACTCAGGCTTTTGGCGTCCTGCTTGGTGGTGGTGCCAAATACCGCCCCCGCGCCGATGTAGTCGGCTCCGGCCCGCTCCGCCGCCACCGCCAGCTCCACGGTATTGGCGGTGATGCCCAGGATCTTGTCCGGACCGATAAGGGCCCGCACGTCCCGGCCCATCAGGTCCTTCTGCCCCACATGGACCCCGTCGGCGCCGCAGGCCAGGGCCGCTTCCACACTGTCGTTGACCACGAAGGGCACATGATACCTCCCGGCAATGGTCCGCAGCTCCCTGGCCTCGGCCAGGAGCGACGCTTGATCCAACTCTTTTTCCCGCAGCTGGAGGAACGTGGCTCCGCCTTTCAGCACCGCTTCCACCGCCTGGGGCAGGGTACGCTCCCCCAGCCAGCTCCGGTCTGTAACGGCGTACAGGGTCATGCCCCGCCTGATCTCATCCCTGGTAAATTTCATAACGCACTCCTTGCATCAGCTGTTCCTCCGTCAGGTTGAACACACTGTCGATGAGGTCCACCCGGAAGGTGGCGCTCCCCGTCCCCTTTTGCAGCCGCAGCTCCTCCGCCCGCTCGCCGGCGATGCCCATGGCCGCCGCAGCGGCAGCCGCCGCTGCAAAGGGCTTGTCCGGGCTGGCCCCGCAGAAGGCCCCGGTGAGGGCGGACAGCATACAGCCGCTGCCGGTGATCCGGGTCATGGTGGGGCTGCCGTTGCGGAGAAAGAGCACCCGGCCGGCAGTCGCGATGACGTCCACCGCGCCGGACAGGTTCACCACCGCGCCGGTCCGCGCCGCCAGGGAGCGGGCCAGCTCCGCCGCCTGGGGCAGGGCGGACTCGGTGACCGCGTCGGCCCGGTCCACCTCCACCCCGCTGCCGCCCGACCGGCCCACAGTCAGCGCCAGGATCTCCGAGGCGTTGCCCCGGATCGCCGAAAAGCGGACTTCCTCCAGCAGCTCCCGGGCGGTCTCCCGCCGCAGGCCGGTAAAACCGGCGGCCACCGGGTCAAAGACCACCGGCACCCCCAGGCGGTTGGCTTCCCGTCCGGCGTTCAGCATGGCCTCCCGCTCCCCTACAGCCCCCAGATTGAGCACCAGAGCCTGGACGCCGGCCACCGCGTCGGCCACCTCCAGCGGATGGTGGGCCATGGTGGCGGAGGCTCCTGCCGCCAGCAGGATGTTGGCGCAGTCGTTGACCGTGACCACATTGGTGATGCACTGGACCAGCGGCGCCCTCTCCCGCACCGCCCGGAGACAGGCGGCAAATTCCCTCCGCTCCATCCTGCTCACCGGCGGACCAGGTCCTGCATGACCGCCAGGCCGCCGGAGCGCTTCAGGGCAAAGAGCACCGCGCCGGCGATCAGGGCGCCCGCCGTGGTGGAGATGAGGAAGGGACCCACAAAGGCGTACACCGCCGCCTGCTTATTGAGGAACAGGGTGGCGATGGGCCAGGCGGCCAGGCCGCCCAGGATACCGGTGCCCACCACCTCGCTCGCGCAGGTGAGGCCCAGATTCCGGGTCCCGGAATAGGCCAGGCCGCAGGCCAGGGCCCCCACCATGCTGCCCGGGAAGGCCAGCAGGGTGCCCAGCCCCATCAGGTTGCGCAGCAGGCTGGCCACAAAGGCGGAGGCCACCCCGTACCAGGGCCCCAGGAACACAGCGCACAGGATATTCACCATGTGCTGCACCGGGGAACACTTGGACCCCAGGATGGGAAAGGAGATCAGGCTGCCCACCACTGCCACGGCGGTCAGCAGACCGGCCAGAGCCAGTTTCTTTACTCCATGATTGCGTCTCATTTCTATCACTCCTCGCTTTTGGTCACGCCGCCCGCCGGGACGGCATAGTTGTGCCACAGGGGGCCGCTGCCCCGGCCCAGATCCAGTCCCGCCGCCATGGCCGCGGTGATATAGGCCTTGCCCCGCGCCACCGCATCGGGCAGGGTCTCCCCCAGGGCCAGGAAAGAGGCGATGGCGGAGGACAGCGTACAGCCAGAGCCGTGGTTGTTGTCGTTGTCCACCCGGTTCCCCCGGAACCAGCGGACCTGCCCTCTGTGCCACAGCAGGTCGTCGGCGCTGTCCCGCAGGTGCCCGCCCTTGATCAGCACCGCCCCGCTCAGGGTCCCGCCGATGGTCTCCGCCGCCCGCAGCATGTCCGCCTCCGTCTCGATGGCGAAGCCGCACAGCCGCTGGGCCTCCGGAATGTTGGGGGTGATCAGGGCGGCCAGGGGGAAGAGCTCCTCCCGCAGCGCGGTCAGGGCGCTGTCCTGCATGAGGGAGGACCCGCTGGTGGATACCATCACCGGGTCTACCACCACGTTTTCAGCTCCATACTGCCGCAGCTTTGCCCCGATGGTCCGGATGATGGGGGCAGAGGACACCATGCCGATCTTGACAGTCTGGGGCCGGATGTCCTCAAAGATGCAGTCCAGCTGCTCCCCTACGAACTCCGGCGTGGCCTCCAGCACATCCCGCACCCCGCAGGTGTTCTGGGCGGTGAGGGCGGTGATGGCGCTCATGCCATACACCCCCAGGCAGGTCATCGTCTTCAGATCCGCCTGGATACCGGCGCCGCCGCTGGAGTCACTGCCGGCAATGGTCAATACACACTTCATGCTCGCTCCTTCTTTCTTTTTGTTCTGCGGGTATGCCAAAAGCGGCAGGCCCCACCGGGACCTGCCGCTTCCATGTACGTCGTATCTTACTCCTCCGTACAGAGGAGACTCCGCACGGCAACAGTGCTGCGTCCCTACGTTGGCATTACCCAAATCAGGTCAGGTCGAGGGACTGGCCCCTCCTCTCAGCCCCCTCGCGGGAGCTCCCTTGCACACTAGATTGTAATCTCTTTCCCGCCGCTTGTCAATCCTCAATGGTTGAGGACACGCACCCGGGACACGCCCTCCAGGGCGCGGATCTCGTCGGCCACCGCCGGGCTGACGCGGCTGCCCACATCCACCACGGTGTAGGCGTAGTCCTTCTTGGACTTGTTGGTCATATTCTCCACGTTGACCCCGTCCTTGGACAGCAGGCCGGTGATGTTGGCCAGCGCGCCGGGGATGTTGCGGTGGATGATGCACAGCCGGGACACGCCGCTCCACTCCTGTACCAGGGTGGGCAGGTTGACGGAGTTCTTGATATTGCCGTTCTCCAGATAATCCCGCAGCTCCTGCGCCGCCATAACGGCACAATTCTCCTCGCTCTCCGGGGTGGAGGCCCCCAGATGTGGAATGGCAATGACATTCTTGCCCTGAAGGATCTTGTTGTTGGGGAAGTCGGTGACATAGGCGGCCACCTTGCCGGAATCCAGAGCCGCCAGCATATCGTCGTCATTGACCAGACCGCCCCGGGCCAGGTTGAGGATGCGTACGCCGCCCTTCATCATGTGGATGGCGTCCTCGTTGATCATGCCCCGGGTCTCGGCGGTCTGGGGCACATGGAGGGTGATGTAGTCGCAGTTTTTGTAGATGGTCTCCAGGTCCATGGCGCGGTGGACCATGCGGGACAGGGACAGGGCCGCGTCCACGCTGAGGAAGGGGTCGTAGCCGTACACCGTCATACCCAGCTTGGTGGCGATGTTGGCCACCTGTACGCCGATGGCGCCCAGGCCGATGACGCCCAGGGTCTTCCCTGCGATCTCAGGGCCTACGAACTGGCTCTTGCCCTTCTCCACCACTTTCTCCACGTCGGCTCCGGCGCCCGCCTGGGCCTTGATCCACTCCACGCCGGCGGTGATCTTGCGGGAGGACAGCAGCAGGGCGCACAGGGCCAACTCCTTCACCGCGTTGGCGTTGGCTCCGGGGGTATTGAATACCACGATGCCCGCCTCGGAGCAGCGGTCGATGGGGATATTATTGGTGCCCGCTCCCGCCCGGGCGATGGCCCGCAGGGTATCGGGGAAAGGATAGTCGTGCATATCAGCGGAGCGGACCAAGATGCCGTCCTCGTTCTCCACGTCCCCGCTGACGGAAAACCGGGTCTGGTCCAGCACGGACAGGCCGGCGGGGGAAATTTTATTCAATGTTTTGATCCGAAACATCGTCCTCGTAACCTCCATATCTTTCGTTTCCGCCTTGCGGCGAAAACTCAATCATTCCGGTGCTCGTCCTCTCCCCGGCAAACCCGTTTCACTGGGCTTTGCCGGGGCCCTAAAATTTAATTGTTCTTGTCAAAGGCCTTGATGAAGTCGCACAGCTTTGCCCCACAAAAGGCAGGCCTTTTGCGGGGCCCCGGATTTGACTTCCTCGGGCGGAGTGAATCCGCCCTGCGGCAAGATTTTGGCCAAAGGCCAAAATGCTTGTACGCGGCATAAGCCGCGCCCCGCTTTGCGGGGCCCCGGGGATCAGCCGGCAGTTGTGTATCGTCAGTTGTTCTGATCGAACGCCCGGATGAAATCGCACAGCTTCTCCACGCCCTCAGTGGGCATGGCGTTGTAGATGGACGCCCGCATGCCGCCCTGCCCACAAAATGTACCATTTTGCGGGGCCCCAAGAGATTTCATCTGCTCGGGCGGAGTGGATCCGCCCGGCATCAAGGTTTTGCCCCCGAAGAGGCAAAACGCTTGGTTCCGTGGGCGGACAGCGGGCTTAGTTGTTCTTGTCAAAAGCCTTGATAAAATCACATAATTTTTCCACGCCCTCAGTGGGCATGGCGTTGTAGATGGACGCCCGCATGCCGCCCACGGAGCGGTGGCCCTTCAGGTTGGTGAAGCCGGCCTCCACGCTCTCCTTGACGAACTTGGCGTCCAGCTCGTCGCTGCCGGTGCGGAACACCACGTTCATGTCGGACCGGGAGCCGGGCTCCACGGCGCAGGTAAACAGCCGGGAGTTGTCCACCACGTCGTACAGCATCTGGGCCTTGGCGTGCTTGATGGCCTCCATGCCGGGGATACCACCCTTGGACTCCAGCCAGTCCAGCACCAGCCCCAGCATATAGATGCACCAGCAGGGCGGGGTGTTGTACATGGAGTCCTTGTCGATCATGGTCTTGTAGTTCATCATCAGGGGGGTATAGGGCAGCTCGTGGCCGGCCAGCTCCTCCTTGATGATGACCACCGTCAGACCGGCGGGGGCCATGTTCTTCTGGGCGCCGGCAAAGATGATCCCGTACTTGCTCACATCCACCGGGCGGGACAGAATATCGGAGGACATATCACACACGATGGGCACCCCGCCCGTCTCGGGGACATACTGCCACTCGGTGCCGTAAATGGTGTTGTTGGCGCAGTAATAGAAATAGCTGGCCTGGGGGTCCAGCTCCAGCTGGCTTTGGGCGGGGATATAGGTGTGGTTCTTATCGGCAGAGGAGGCGGCCAGATGGATCTCGCCGTACTTCTTGGCCTCCTTATAGGCAATGTTGGAGAAGTTGCCGGTGACGGCGTAGTCGGCCTTGCCGGTCCTGCCGATCAGATTCAGGGGCGCCATGGAAAACTGGGCGGAAGCGCCGCCCTGAAGGAAGAGCACCTTATACCCCTCCGGCACCCCCATCAGCTTGCGGAACTTGGCCTGCGTGTCGTCAAAGATCTTCTGAAACACCTTGGAACGGTGACTCATCTCCATGACTGACATACCGGATCCCTGATAGTTGGTGATCTCAGATCCGGCGCGCTCCAGTACTTCCAGCGGCAGCATGGACGGGCCCGCGGAGAAATTGTATACTCGCTCGTTACCCATGATAGATGGCCTCCTTGATTCCAAATTGAAATAAAACCTCAGGATAAAGCGGCGCAGCGTTTCTTTTTCAACCGCTTTACCTCGGTAAAGCATATTATAGACACCTAATTGCCAGAATGTCAATAGCGTGGAATAACCAAAACCAAATTGCCTACCGGAAAAAGTTTGTGAATGTTTCAACGAACCCTTTGCACTTCCGGCAGATTTGTGGTACAATGCCAATGAACTGAGAGTTTAGTTTTCCCACGGAAGGGGAGAAGGCAATGTTGCTTTCCGATATCAAACAGATCCTGAACGCCACCGTGCTGTGCGGCGAGGACCATCTTGACCGGGAGGTCATGTCCGCCTGCGGCAGTGATTTTATGAGCGATGTGCTTGCTTTTGTGAAAAATCAGGCGCTTTTGCTCACCGGATTGGTCAACCCCCAGGTGGTGCGCACCGCAGACATGGTCGAGATGAAGTGCATCGTCTTTGTCCGGGGCAAGGTGCCCGGGCAGGATATCCTGAATCTGGCCGAGGAGCGCGACATCGTGGTCATGACCTGCCCCAAGCGTATGTACGAGGCCTGCGGCCTGCTTTACTACAATGGATTGCGAGGGAATTGCGATGGAAACGATTAGACTTGTGTACCCCGTGGAGGGCGGCGACCTCATCGAGGCCGGCGAGGCCTCCAGCAAAATGAAGCTGACCCTGAAAAAGCTGGGCCTGCCTCAGGACGTGATCCGCAGGGCCTCGATCTGTATGTATGAGGGCGAGATCAACATGGTCATCCATGCCGACGGCGGCCAGGCCGACGTGGAAGTGGAGCCCAACCAGATCGTGATCCGCATGATCGACTCCGGCCCGGGCATCCCCGACGTGGCTCAGGCCATGCAGGAGGGCTACTCCACCGCCGGCTCCACCGCCCGGGAGCTGGGCTTTGGCGCCGGTATGGGCCTGCCCAACATGAAGCGCTACTCCGATGAGATGACCATCGACACCGAGGTGGGCAAGGGCACCACCGTGACCGTCAAGATCAACATTCCCCAATGAGCCGTGTCTCCGGCGAAGGGAGGTAGGATCGTCCCATGGCTATGAGGCACTCCGTGGTACTGGACAGCCGACGCTGCCGGGGCTGTACCTCCTGCATCAAAAGTTGTCCCACCGAGGCCATCCGCGTCCGCGGCCGCAAGGCCACCATTCTGCCCGACCGGTGTATCGACTGCGGCGAATGTATCCGCATCTGCCCCCACAAGGCCATTAAGTCTGTGGGCGATGGGCTGGACGTGCTGACCCGGTATGAATACTGCGTCGCCCTGCCGGAACCCGCCCTCTATGGCCAGTTCCACAACCTGGACAACGTAGATATCGTACTCAACGCGCTGCTGGAGATCGGATTCCACAAGGTATATGAGGTGGCCAAGGCCGCTGAGATGCTCTCCGATTTCCAGCGTCAGTGCATTTGCAGCGGCCCGCCCGCTGTAACGCCCCTGATCTCCTCCTCCTGCCCCACGGTACTGCGGCTCATCCGGATGCGCTTTCCCAAGCTGATGGACCATGTGGCGTGTACCATCCTGCCCATGGAGTTGGCGGCCATTCTGGCCCGCCGGGAGGCTGCGGAAGAGACCGGTCTGCCGCCGGAAAAGATCGGCGTGTTTGCCATCGTCCCCTGCTCCTCCAAGGTCACCGCGGCCCGGGTATCCGAGGGGCTGAGCCAGCCCGTGCTGGACGGTGCCTTCGCCATCCGGGACATCTATCTCCGGCTGCTCAGTCCTATGAAGCACCTGGAAAATGTGGAGCCCATGTCCTCCGCCGGTATCATCGGCCTGGGCTGGGCCTCCTGCGGCGGCGAAAGCGCCGCCCGGCTGGGGGACCGCTGCGTCTCGGTGGACGGCATCGGCAACTCCATCCGGATGCTGGAGGAGATCGAAGACGGCCGCCTGCCGGAGGCCGACTTTCTGGAGCTCTCCGCCTGCACCCAGGGCTGCGTGGGGGGGTGCTTCACCGTGGAGAACCCCTATGCGGCAAAGATGCGGCTGAAAAGCCTGATGAAGGGACAGCCCGTCTCCCGCAACCGCTTCCGCTTCCAGGGGGAAGCGCGGGATATCGTGCGCCGGGACAAGGAATTGCAGTACCTGCCCACCTTTGTGCTGGACCAGGATCTGGGGGCCGCGCTGAACAAGCAGCTGCGGATCCAGGAGCTGGAGGCCAATCTGCCCGGGCTCCACTGCGGCTCCTGCGGGGCGCCGTCCTGTCACGCCTTCGCGGAGGATGTGATCCTGGGCCGTGCGTCTATGGATGACTGCATCTTCAAGGTGCGGGAGCGTATGCGTTCCATGGCCGGCAAGGAGGAAGCCGACGACTATCTGCCGCCCCCCTTCCGCCGCTGCCAGAACGAGCCGGTCAAAAAATAAGTACAGTTTGGGCGCGCCGCGGAGCATCTCTGCGGCGCGCCCTTTTGATTCTGGAAAGGAGGTCCCGCCATGACAGTACAGCAGCTGATCGATGCCCTGGAGCTCACCGTCTTTCACCTGGCCCAGCCGGAACGGACCCTGTCCGGCTGTTACGTGGGAGACCTGCTGAGCTGGGTCATGGGCCGGGCGGAACCGGACAGCGCCTGGCTCACCATCATGTCCAACCAGAACGTAGCCGCCGTGGCCCTGATGGCCGATGTGGCCTGCGTGGTACTGACCGAGGGTGTACAGCCCGACCCCGACCTGCTCCGCCGGGCCCGCGAGAAGGGCGTCAATCTGCTGGGGACCGGCGCCGACACCTTCTCCGCCGCCTGTCTGCTGGGGAAGGCGCTGGACTGAGCCGCATCCACACTTTTTATGAAAGGGGGGCAGCTCCTTGCAATTCTACTACGATCTCCACCTCCATTCCTGCCTGTTACCCCACAGGGGCACGGCCCTGTTGGGACCCCCTTTTTTACTTCCTCGGGCGGAATGAATCCGCCCTGCGGCAAGGTTTTTGCCAAAGGCAAAAACGCTTGGACGCGCCTTCGGCGCGGACGGGCGACAGGCGTACGCCATATTCTCTCTGAAAGGGGGGCAGCTCCTTGCAATTCTACTACGATCTCCACCTCCATTCCTGCCTGTTACCCCACAGGGGCACGGCCCTGTTGGGACCCCCTTTTTTACTTCCTCGGGCGGAATGAATCCGCCCTGCGGCAAGGTTTTTGCCAAAGGCAAAAACGCTTGGACGCGCCTTCGGCGCGGACGGGCGACAGGCGTACGCCATATTCTCTCTGAAAGGGGGGCAGCTCCTTGCAATTCTACTACGATCTCCACCTCCATTCCTGCCTGTTACCCCACAGGGGCACGGCCCTGTTGGGACCCCCTTTTTTACTTCCTCGGGCGGAATGAATCCGCCCTGCGGCAAGGTTTTTGCCAAAGGCAAAAACGCTTGGACGCGCCTTCGGCGCGGACGGGCGACAGGCGTACGCCATATTCTCTCTGAAAGGGGGGCAGCTCCTTGCAATTCTACTACGATCTCCACCTCCATTCCTGCCTGTCGCCCTGCGGCAGTGACGAGATGACCCCCGCCAATCTGGCCGCCATGTGCGCCCTGGCGGGGCTCCAGGTGGTGGCCCTCACCGATCACAACACCTGCGGCAACTGCGCCGCCTTCTGCCGGGCGGCTCAGGCCCGCGGGCTCACCGCCCTGCCCGGCATGGAGCTGTGTACCCAGGAGGAGATCCACGTGATCTGTCTTTTCCCCGACCTGGAGCGGGCAGAGGACTTTTCCCGGGAGATCGCCCGCCACCTCCCCCCCTTTTCCAACGACCCCGACCGCTTCGGCAGACAGCTGTACATGGACGAGGGCGACGGCATTCTGGGCGAGGAATCCGCCTTCCTGGCGGGCAGCACCGACATCCCCCTCTCCCAGGTCCCCCGGATGACCGCCGCCTGGGGCGGGACAGCTTTTCCCGCCCACATCGACCGCCCCTCCTTCTCCCTGCTGGGAGTACTGGGCCTGTGGGACCCCGAGCTGGGCTTTTCCACTGCGGAGCTGTCCCATCACTGCCCTGCGGACCTGCCCCGCCGCCCTGACTTGGCCGGCCTGCGTCTGCTCGCCAACTCCGATGCCCACGCGCTGGACCAGGTATGGGGGGCGGAATATACCCTGGAACTGCCGGAAGCCACCCCCCGCTCGGTCATCCAACTCCTGTCCCGCCGTCCCTAAGCGCCAGCACACATCTGTTTCTTTACATCCAAAGTTTGATATGCTATACTTACCACAAAGTAAGTAAGCAGCGCCCTGTTTGTCCCATCCAGCTTTTTACTCTTGTTAAAAAAGTAGCGATGTGTCAACAGGGCGCTTTTTTACACCCGATATCTTTGTGCAATACTTCAATTTAAACTTTATAGTTTTATATTTCTAACGAGAGAAACGCTTTACAAGGTGCATTTTTTCGCTATAATAGACCATTAAGCAAAGCTAAACCAACCGTTTCAGAAAGGAAGGACGCATTCATGCCAAACTGCAAGACTGTTGTCCCCTACCGGGGGACGCCTGAGCAGGAAGAGCGCCTGCGGAAGGTCATCGAGGAGCACAAAGGGCAGCCGGGCGCCACCATGCCTGTGCTTCAGGCCGCCCAGGAGATTTTCGGATACCTGCCTGAGGAGGTCCAGATCATGGTGGCGGAGGGGCTGGACATCCCCCTGTCGGAGGTGTACGGCGTAGCCTCGTTCTATGCCCAGTTCACCCTGAACCCCAAGGGAAAGTATCAGATCTCGGTCTGCCTGGGTACGGCCTGCTATGTCAAGGGCGCCGCCGCCATCCTCAGCGCCGTGGAGCAGAAGCTGGGCATCGTTCCCGGCTCCATCACGCCCGACGGCAAGTTCTCCCTGGACTCCTGCCGCTGCGTGGGCGCCTGCGGCCTGGCCCCGGTGATGATGATCAACAATGACGTCTATGGCCGTCTCACCCCCGACCAGGTGGGACCCATCCTGGATATGTATAAGTAAACCAGAAGCGCGGAGCCGCTGAGCAGAGGGGCCTGGACCGAAGCACTGCCGCACCATATCGGCCAGGCCGCCCATGAGAGGGGAAGGAATGTGAAAGAGATCGCGCTCTACATCCTGGATATCGCCCAAAACTCCATTGCAGCCAACGCCTCGGCGCTGGAGGTGGAGCTGGCCGAAAAAGCGGAAACCATTGTCTTTCGCATCGCAGACAACGGCGTCGGGATGACGCCGGAGCTGCTGGCCCAGGTGAGCGACCCCTTCACCACCACCCGCACCACCCGAAAAATGGGGTTGGGGCTTCCGCTGCTGCGCATGGCGGCGGAGCAGACCGGCGGCTGCCTGACCATTGAGAGCGTCGAGGGCACCGGCACCACCGTCACCGCCCGGTTCCAGGCCTCCCACATCGACTGCCCGCCGGTGGGCGATATGGCCGGCACCGTGGCGCTGCTGCTGCAGGGGGCTCCCGACCTGGAGCTGCACTATACCCACACCATAGAGAAAGCCCGGTTTCAGCTGGGCACAGAGGAGCTCCGGGCCCAACTGGGGCCTGGGATCTCCCTGGCCGAGCCGGACGTGATCCTCTGGATCCGGGACTACTTAGAAGAGCAGGAATCGCTGCTACGAGAACATAAGGGGATGAATGTATGAAAACGCTTGCCGAGCTGCAGGCCATCCGGGATCGGATGCGCAGCCAGATCGATCTGCGGGACACCAGCGACGACCGGATCCGCGTGGTGGTTGGCATGGCCACCTGCGGGATCGCCGCCGGCGCCCGCCCGGTCCTCAACGCCCTGCTGGAAGAGGTCAGCAAACGGGCCCTGAAAAATGTCACGGTCTCCCAGACCGGGTGCATCGGCGTGTGCCGGCTGGAGCCCATCGTGGAGGTCTATGTACCCGGACAGGAGAAAGTCACCTATGTGAAAATGACCCCGGATAAGGTGGCCTCCATCGTCAGTGAGCATCTGGTCAACGGTCGGGTGGTGGAAGCGTACACCATCGGCGCGGCAGAGTAAGGGAGGGCATAGAGATGAGTTTGATCCGTTCCCACATCCTGGTCTGCACCGGTACCGGCTGCACCTCCTCCAACAGCCTGAAGATCATTGAGGAATTTGAAAAGCAGTTGGTGGCGCAGGGCATGGACAAGGAGGCCAAGGTGGTGCGCACCGGCTGCTTCGGCCTGTGTGCCCTGGGCCCCATCGTGACCATCTACCCCGAGGGGGCCTGCTATACCCATGTCACAGTGGACGACGTGGAAGAGATCGTGGCCGAGCACATCGTCAAGGGCCGCATTGTCAAGCGCCTGCTGAACAAAAACGCCAGCGAGGAGGGGGCCGTCACCTCCCTCTCTGAGACTCAATTCTATAAGCATCAGCAGCGCATCGCCCTGCGCAACTGCGGCGTTATCAATCCGGAGAGCATCGACGAGTACATCGGCGTGGACGGCTACGCCGCTCTGGGCAAGATCCTCACCGAACGCATCCCGCCCCAGCAGGTCATTGACACTGTGCTGGCCTCCGGCCTCCGGGGACGGGGCGGCGCCGGCTTCCCCACCGGGCTCAAGTGGCAGTTTACCCACGACGCGGTGAGCCCCGACGGCGTCAAGTATGTCTGCTGTAACGCTGACGAGGGCGATCCCGGCGCGTTCATGGACCGCTCCGTGCTGGAGGGCGACCCCCACACCATCCTGGAGGCTATGACCATCGCCGGGTACGCTGTCGGCGCCCATCAGGGCTATATCTACGTCCGGGCCGAGTATCCCATCGCCGTCAAGCGGCTGGAGACCGCCATCCGGCAGGCCAAGGAATACGGCCTGCTGGGCAAAAATATCTTTGACTCCGGCTTTGACTTCGACCTGGACCTGCGTCTGGGCGCCGGCGCTTTCGTTTGCGGCGAGGAGACCGCCCTCATGCGCTCCATCGAGGGACACCGGGGCGAACCCAAGACCCGTCCCCCCTTCCCGGCGGTCAAGGGTCTGTTTGACCGGCCCACCCTGCTCAATAACGTGGAGACCTACGCCAATATCACCTGGATCTTCAACCACGGGCCGGAGGCCTTCGCCGCCATCGGCACCGAGAAGAGCAAGGGCACCAAGGTTTTTGCCCTGGGCGGAAAGATCACCAACACCGGTCTGGTGGAAGTCCCCATGGGCACCACTCTGCGCACCGTGGTAGAGGATATCGGCGGCGGCGTCCCCGGCGGCAAGAAGTTCAAGGCCGCCCAGACCGGCGGCCCCTCCGGCGGCTGCATCCCCGCCTCCCTCATCGACACCCCCATCGACTATGAGTCCCTCAGCGCCATCGGCTCCATGATGGGCTCCGGCGGCCTCATCGTCATGGACGAGGACAACTGCATGGTGGACATCGCCAAGTTCTACCTGGAGTTCATCGTAGACGAGTCCTGCGGCAAGTGCTCCCCCTGCCGCATCGGCACCAAGCGCCTGTTGGGCCTGCTCACCAAAATCACCGAGGGCAATGGCGAGCCGGAGGATCTGGACACCATCGAGGAGCTGTGCAACCACATCAAGCAATCCGCGCTCTGCGGCCTGGGCCAGACCGCACCCAACCCGGTTCTCTCCACCCTGAAGCACTTCCGGGAGGAGTACGAGGCCCATATCTATGAGAAGCGCTGCCCCGCCGGCGTATGTAAGGCGCTCATCCAGTATGTGGTGGACCCCGCCAAGTGCAAGGGCTGCACCCGCTGCGCCCAGGGCTGTCCCACCGGCGCCATCTCCGGCGCGGTGCGGGCCCCCCACATCATCAACCAGTCCAAGTGCATCAAGTGCGGCGCCTGTATGGATCACTGCCGCTTTGGCGCCATCAGCAAGCAGTAAGGGAGGGAACGGATATGGACGAAAAAATGGTTTCTCTGCGTATCAACGACATTCCTGTCACCGTCCCTGCCGGGACCACGGTGCTGGAGGCGGCCCGCTCCGCAGGCTTTAACATCCCCTCCCTCTGCTTCCTCAAGGACATCAACGAGATCGGCGCCTGCCGCATCTGCGTGGTGGAGGTGAAGGGGGCCAAAAGCCTGGTGGCCTCCTGCGTCTATCCGGTGGCCGAGGGCATGGAGGTATACACCAATACAGAGCGGGTGCGCAAATCCCGCCAGCTCACCCTGGAGCTCATCCTGTCCAACCACAGGATGGACTGCCTCACCTGTGCCCGCAACAGCCAGTGCGAGCTGCGCCAGCTGGCCAGCGACCTGGGCATTGACGCGGTGCGCTACGCCAGCGACAATATGTATCCTCAGATCGAGGACTCCGCCCCCCATCTGGTGCGGGACAATTCCAAGTGCGTTCTGTGCCGCCGCTGCGTCTCGGTGTGCCGGGCCACCCAGGAGGTGGGGGTCATCGGCTGCAACGACCGGGGCTTCTCCACCCATATCGGCTGCGCCTTTGACCGGGATCTGAGCGAGGTGGACTGTGTCTCCTGCGGACAGTGCATCGTGGCCTGTCCCACCGGCGCCCTCTCCGAAAAGGACGACACCGCCCAGGTACTGGCCGCCCTGGCCGATCCCACCAAGCATGTGGTGGTTGGCCCCGCTCCCTCTGTCCGGGTGACTCTGGGCGAATGCTTCGGTATGCCCATCGGCACCAATGTGGAGGGAAAAATGGTCACTGCTCTCCGCCGTCTGGGTTTTGATAAGGTATTCGACGTGGATACCGCCGCCGATTTCACCATCATGGAGGAGGGCACCGAGTTCCTCCACCGCCTGCGGGGCGATGGGGTACTTCCCCTTATCACCTCCTGCTCCCCCGGCTGGATCCGCTACATGGAGCAGCACGCCCCCGAGATGATCCGCAACGTGTCCACCTGCCGCTCCCCCCAGCAGATGTTCGGCGCCCTGGTCAAGACCTACTACGCCGAGCATGCCGGCATCGACCCCAGTGATATCTTTGTGGTATCCGTCATGCCCTGCACCGCCAAGAAGTACGAGGTCCGCCGGGAGGAGCAGCGGCTGCCCAACGGCTGTATGCCGGTAGACGTCTCCCTCACCACCCGGGAGCTGGGCCGGATGATCACCCAGGCCGGTATGCTTTTCGACCACCTGCCCGACGGCCAGTTTGACGAGATGCTGGGCATCTCTACCGGTGCCGCCGCCATTTTCGGCGCCTCCGGCGGCGTCATGGAGGCCGCGCTGCGTACTGTGGTGGAGGAATTGACCGGCAACGGTATGGCCCCCCTGGAATATCACGAGGTCCGCGGCATGGAGGGGGTCAAGGAGACCAGCTACGAACTGCCCGGGCGCACCGTCCGGGTATGCGTGGCCTCCGGTCTGCACAACGTAAAGCTGGTGCTGGACGGCATCAGGGACGGCTCCCTGCACTATGACTTTGTGGAGTTTATGGCCTGCCCCGGCGGGTGCATCAACGGCGGTGGACAGCCCATCCAGCACGCTGACGTGCGCAACTTCACTGATATCAAAGCCCTCCGGGCCGCCGCTCTATACCGCCAGGACGAAGAGATGGTGTACCGCCGCAGCCACGACAATCCCGTGGTCCAGACTGTCTATCACAACTACCTGGGCGAACCGGGCAGTCCTATGGCCCATGCCCTGCTTCACTGCTCCTATATCAAGCAAAAGCGCTACCGCCTGTAACAAACAAAAGAGAAGGCCCCCACATCAAAGGTGGGGGCCTTCTCTTTTCTCTATGGCAGTACATGACTCCATCTGCTTCTGAAAGAAGCCGCAGATTCCCTATTCACCCGCCTCACTCTGACTGTCCGCAGATCCGCTCAGCAGCAGCCCCTGCGTGCCCACATCCAGGGAACCATCCTTCAGAGAGATAAAGGGAGAGAACTCTGCTGTATCCGACCCATGCTGCAACCGGATGGTGGCGTCTGCAAAAATATCGCTGACATTGCATTGCAGGATAAACGGTCTGCAATTGGGCTCCTCATAAATCAAAATCGACTCCATCGTCTCCATATCATTGTAGTACAGAGACAGCTTCATCCCTGCGTATCTGGGGATGACCAGATAGTAGTCGCCGCCGGAGAGGTAGTGGATCGGCAGCTGATCACTGTCCAGATACCGGTCCACATAGACATCCAGATCTTCGATCTGCTGGTAACCCAGATGGGCCACGGCGTAGTATTGTCCCTCTTGAAACGGGATCCCGTCCCGCTTGCTGGCCTGAGGCTGCTGGGTACATCCGGCACACAGGCCCAGCCATATCAATATCGTTATGAACAGAAACGGTACTTTTTTCATGCTGCGGCCTCCCTTCTTCCTGCATTATATCATGGGCAGAATTGATAAAAATACTCCCTTTGGGGTTCATCGCTGGTCATATCCCATCACAATGGTACAGACGTACTGATTTTGAAAGGGGCTAAAACTATAAAAGAGACGGCCTTCAGATGAAGTCCGTCTCTTTGTGTTGGCGTTACCTATTTTCCCGGTCCGTCTCCAGAC
>CAUWDA010000006.1:0-76903 GCA_963557075.1 uncultured Flavonifractor sp.
TTTTTCTCTCCTCAATTTTTCTTCATTTTTCTATTGACTTTTTATTTGCAGACTTCAATAAAAGACTTGTGATTGAAAAATTGTGCTACAAATGCTATACTGCACTTGGCCCCAGGAGGCACGGTAGAGAGAGCCATCGGATAGCAGGGCGACCATATATGGGGCAACTGTCACTGACTATCGCGGAGGTGTTGCCGATGGTTTCGGATTTCTTAACAGTTGCGTCTTTTACAGTTCTCATGCTGACAAAATTGTTGCTTAATTCTTGCTCTTTTACCGGCCTCTTAAATTGTTAGTAAAATGCTGTGGATGCTGATATCCACAGCATTTTTACTTAATTTTATAATTTTATCCGGTAATGAGAGTGAGGATCTCCTTGGTAAAGGTGATCACAATACCGCCAGCAATGGTGAGCATGCCGTTGGCCCGCTGAGAGGGGTCGTGGCTCTTGAGGGACAGGCCCAGCTGGAGGACACCGAAGCCCAGCAGGATCAGGCCGATGGCTCGAATCAGGGAGAAGATGAACTCGGAAAGGTTGTTGACGACCGTCAGCGGATCGTCTGCGGCAAAGGCCGGGACAACCATAACGGTCAGCGCCAGAACGAGGCAGGAAAACAGGGCGTACAGTTTCCGTGCGCGGCGCTCATACTTGCGGGTGGTCAGATCATGTTTCATGCTGCAGTCTCCTTTTCTTTGTTGGTTTCATCGGCAGAAATAACCTGGAAGAACGGTGTGCCTGGAATGGCCGGTGTGGTGTTGTGTCCATGGTGAATATACGGCGCTCCGCCTCCGTCCACGGTGTAGCGGATAGCGGGGTGCTCGGTCAGTTCATACTTTAGGTCCATGACGGGTTTTGCTCCCCGGATAAACAAGATGCAATAGCGATTATCCAACGCACGAACCTCATCGGGGGTAAGCAGCTCCCGTCCGCTCATCTGGAAATTGGTGGAGTAGGAGCCCGATTTGCCCTTGGTCTGCCCATGGGTCTTTGTATCAATGGTGGCCTTGCCCAGGGCTTCAGAGATATACTTATGGGTGCTCTGCTCGTTGCCGCCCAGATAGAGGATGGTGTCCGAGTTGCCGGGGATGGTCTCCCAGGAGTCCTTGTATAGCTCCTTAATTTGGGCCATATTCTGGATGATGGTGCTGGAGGAAATGTTACGGGAACGCATGGTGGCCAATTCACGGGTGTACCCTGGCAGCGGCATGGCCGCGAACTCATCCAATACAAAGTGGACGTGCCGGGGCAGCGCCCCATGATGGATCTGATCCGCGCTGTAATAAAGCGTCTGAAACGCCTGGGAATAGAGCAGAGACACCAAAAAATTGAAGGTGTTGTCATTGTCCGGAATCACGGCGTAGAGAGCGCATTTCTTTTCTCCCAGGGTATAGAGGTCCATATCGTCGTGGTCCGTGATGGCCCGGATCTGGGGCAGGTTGAAGGGGGCCAGACGAACCGCGGCGGAGACCAAAATACTCTTGGCTGTCTTGCCCGCGCTCTGCTTGAATACTTTGTACTGCCGCAGAGCCACGCTCTCCGGGTTCTCCCGTTCCATGGCCTGGAACAGTAGATCCAGGGGGGAGAGATACTCGTCATCCTCCTCTCGAACCTCCGCGTATTCCAGTACCCGCATGACCATGGAGAAGTTCTGCTCATACTCCGGGGCCTCCTGGAACAGCATGAGGATGATGGCTTGGAGGAGCGCCGTCTCGGCTTTGGTCCAAAATGGATCAGATTCATGGCTGCCCTTTGGTGTGGTAGCCTGGATGAGATTATTGACCAGCTTGAGGACATCTTTTTCATCTCTCAGATAGCGGAAGGGGTTGTATCCGTCCGATTGTTCCAGATTGACCAGGTTTAGCACCCGGATGTCATACCCTTTGCTTTTCAGCCACCCTCCGGTGGCTGTGAGTACCTCCATTTTCGGGTCGGTAATGACATAATTGGTGTTGGCCTCCAGAATGTTTGGTTTGACATAGCTGCGGGTCTTAGCCGCGCCGCTGCCGCCGATAACCAAGACGTTGAGGGAGCGGCGGTGCTTGTGGGTGTCCAAGCCCAGGCGGACATGGCGGGTCAGGATCTTGTTCTCTTTTTGGCGGAACATGGCGTTGACCTGCCGGGGAGAGCCCCAGGCGGCGGAGCCGTGCTCCTCACCGTCCCGAGTGCGCCGCTGTTCCGAGGCGTAGACGCATAGGCCCATGATATAGAGGCCGGTGCAGATCAGGATGGACAGCAGGCTTTTGTCGGTCCATCGGATCTCCAGCGGATGCTGGAGCGCCATGGTCAGATTGGTAAGGAGCTCCGGCAGCCCATGCCCCAGAGATTGCGCGATGAGCAATGCGCCCCATACCACCGGAACATAGAAAAACAGGGCCAGGACGATGTCCCCGGCCCTGGAACTTTGTTTCAGTACAGTTCACCCCCATCCATAACAAAAGCAGGGCGCGTTGGCATATCACGCGCCCTGCCGTCTTATCGCTGTTTGGTACGAAGCTTTTGCTTATTTTTGGCCGGAGCCTCCTTGTGCTGCCGGTTCAGCTGCTCCCGGTACCCCTTCAGCTGTGCCAGAACAGAGGGGCGCTCATGGGTCGTCTCCGTACTGATTTCGCTCTTGGAGATACTGGAGCTGCCGCTGATACCGGCCAAGTCGAACTCCGACCGAGACTCTTTTTTTGGCGTTTTTTCCTCCCGGATCACTGAATCCCGCATGGGGGCTTGCTCCTTGGCTGGTGTACTCTGGCGATCCTGCGGAAGGTATCGGATGCGCTCAAAAATGAGATTGGCGCGCTCCAGCTCTGTGACGGGCATGGCCACATCTACCACCTTGCCGCGACCATCTGAATCCCGGATGACAGAAAACAGGATCTTCTGTTTGACTGCTCTCTGCTTGAATGCCTGATACTGTTCCGGCGACATGGGGAACATTCGGATATCCCGTGTCTCCCGGAGCATTTTCCCCATGTTGACCTTCCCGGACAGGGTCTTGTGATACTTTGCCAAAGCCAGCGTAATGGCCAGTAGATTTTTGAGGGCGGATGCGCCCAGCCGAACCGTCACTTCTGTGCCGGTCAACATCATGCGAACCATCTGGTCAGCAGCCTCACCGCCTCCGATGTTCATCGTGTTCCACCTCGTTTCCTCTTGTTTCGGTTTTGCGGATATCTTCTTCCATCTGCTTACTTGCCGTCTGGATTTCCCGGCACAGGGCCAGCTTTTTGCGTTCTGCGCGGATCTGCCGGTTTAGCTCGGCAAGCTGGTTATACACCTCCGTTTTTTCTTGTGTCAGATGCTCAGAGGGGACGCCGCACTGTTCCAATAGGCGCACGGCTTGCATGTAGCGGGCAAACTCTTCCTCCATGCCGGACAGCCCCTTCTCATAGCATACCTTGGCCGGTGCCAGGGCCTCCACATCCGCCAGGGCGTCGTACAGCGCCTGCCGCTTCTTTTTGCGTACATTGAGGATGGTGCGCTGCTTCATCAGATCGGCCAGTGTTTCCTCTGTGCGGCTTTGATAGGCGGTCATTTCGTCAGTGGTGGAAATGTCGTTCTCTCGCAGGAAAGCAAACTGTGTCCGGTACTGCTCAAATTTCATGACTTCCTGCCGCAGGTGCGGCGTCATCCTGGGGGGATACTGTCGCTGTTCGATTTTTCCCAGCAGATAGAGATAATGAACGTACAGGGCCAAAAAGCCCGTGTATTTGGGGTGTCTGCGGTAGGGATGAAACATGGGTCTGTCAGCAAAAGCAGCCCGTTGACCTGTCTCGATTTCCTCCAAATTGCCCAGAATTTCGGCACGGATACCGTCCTCTGTGAAGGCGGCATTTTTTCTGCCTGGATACTGGAACCGCTCCTGGCCCCGCAGACGGAATCCCAGACGGTTTCCGTGGCGGATCTCGTAGCCCTTGTGCTCCATGAGCAGAAAGAAGTGTCCCAGGTCATTGGCGTCCTCAATGGACTCACGGAGATCCGCCTCCAGCATGGAGCGGAAGGTGGGTTGACCCTTGGATTGACGCAGCCACTCCACATAGCTCATGGATTTGGAGGTCTCGCCAGAGAGGATCACGGAGAGGCCGTGCTCCCGGCACAGCCGGTCTGAGATGGCCCGGATTTGGTAGTAGTAACTTCTGGAATTACTATGGTATTTCTCGCCGGTGTCCGCGTTCACGGAGTTGAACACAATGTGCGAGTGGATATGCCCCCGATCCACATGGGTGGCAATTACCGCCTCGTAACCGTTCAGATGCTCCGCAGCGAAAGTCTTGGCAATTTCCAGAGCCAGCTCGGGAGAGATTTCACCAGGCTTGAAAGACTGGACGATATGATAATACTGGATACGATCTTCTTTTCCTGTGCGCCGTTTGGTCTCCAGCATCTGACGGCACTCCCGGCCTGGTTCACAGCCCTGATGGGCGGTAAGGATCTTCTGCTCCGTCTTATCGCTGTTGAGGATGTAGTCGATCCCGATATCCAACCGACCTTTTCGGGCCAGAATCTTGGTGATGGCCATTATGGATTGGCCACCTGGTACATTAACTCATAGACTTTATCCAGCAGGAACAGTCCACGCCTGGCATCCTCTGCCGTGGCGATACCGGCATTGACGCTGCGGGCGATCTGGTTGATGTTGTTGCCGATGTGATGGATCTCTGTGCGGAGATCCTTGATTTCCTGGGAAGGTCTGGCCCGGATCGGAGTACCATCGATGAGCCGGACGATATAAGCCCGTTTGCACAGTCCACAGAGTTTGGCCTGACGGCAGAGCTGCTGATACTGCTCCGCCGTCAACTCGATGTGCAGATGATGTTTCTGGTTATCGCACGTCTTTCTCATGCTTTACTCCTTTGTTACTTGACATCCAAGATAAATTTGATAGAATAAGCATGTATTCTATACCGCATTAGCTCAGTTGGATAGAGCGCCCCTCTAACTAAGGGGATTGTCGGGGGTTCGAGTCCCCCATGCGAACTTTCCAAGTATTGCAGAATATGGTACTTGTTTTGGCAGTCAGCAATGACTGCCTTTTTATTTCCCGCCATGTCGATTTCGTCATTTCTGCCCGCAGGCGGCATTGGGGTCAGGGTTTTCCCCTGCAAGCGCGCAAAATGTACATTTGCGCTATGCTTGCCCAACGCCGCCCCTGGCGGCGTTGGTGCGGCCCCGCCGAAGCGGGGCCTTTTCTCATGCGGTAGGTGGATTATGATCCGGGCAGGCAGAGCCTGCCAACTCCTCGAAAAAGAAAAATCACCGCTCTGGACCAGAGCGGCGACGCTTATTGTGGGCTGGAATGCTCAATATTCCTCTGGCATGATCATCTCCACACAAGGGTGTCTATGTTAGCACCCTGAATGTCAAAAAATCCGGGCAGGGTGTCTTATGTGACACCCTGCCCGGATTTATCGTTCCGAAGAGCGGTTTCTTTTCCGTGCTATCCGTGATCCCGCTGGAGGGGCATGTCGCTCGATTTTGGGAAGCGGCTCCAAGGTTATCTCGCTCAGATCCACGTCCAAAGGTTTGGACGCATTTTCAAGGACATGCTTGAGGCTGTGCTGGACGCCAATATTGGTCACATCGATCTCATTGACACACTGACTCAACCAGGGGAATCGTTCCGCCAACTGCTCCATCAGACCAATCACATCCAATGTAGTCAATTTATCTGCTGAGACATACACCGAATATTGGCGATGCTCAAATCCGTTGGCCGTCATGAATCGGCGGATATCTTGATACGCCTTTTTATAGTATTGAGCATTTGGGGGCGGCTCCGTATGCGGGTAGAGCTGCTTCAATGTCTCCTGATGCAAATCGAACGTGATCTGCTTTCTGCTTCCGATGTTGGACATATTAGGCCATCTTCCGTCTCTGGATTTTCCACGCCTGAGACAGTACATCCTCCTGTGTACCATCGTCATCGTACCAAGTGCAGGAAGCTGCGAACTTGGGGAACCAATCTGTCCGAAGCAATGCCATCAAAATGGCCCACATATTAGAGAAATCTTCTTCGCCGCCACAGCCCACAAAGGACAGCTTCTCGCCATTGGAAACGCAGGGTAATCCTTTTGCCGCAAAGTTTTTCTGGATAGTCTGCCGCACAGTGTCCACAGTATATCCGTACTGCTGGATCTGCTCCTTGTCAAAGGTGAACTCGACTTTCATGCGCGCACCTCCTCCTGTTGTTTCATTATACCCGCCTGTTGGGGTGTTATCAAGGGCAATCGGCAGACAGCAGGCCGTCACGCACTCTGGGCCAGCTCCCGTGCGATCCGTTCCTTGGACAGGGCGGCGTAGGCGTCGGTGACCTCGATGCCAGTGGCAGAGTAGCCCTCCAGCACGGCGGCCAGCACCGTGCTGCCGGAACCGGCAAAGGGGTCCAGGATGCGCCCGCCTGGCTCGGTGATCTTCACCACATCCCGCATGAGCTGCAATGGCTTCTCCGTCAGATGGATGCGGTTCTGGGGATTGCCGTACTTGAATACGCCGGGCAGACAGGGGACGGGTCTGCTGATAGGCATATCCCCATTGGAACCCCAGACAATGTACTCGGCCTGCTGGCGGAAACGGCCCTTCTGGGGACGGCTGTTACCTTTGTCCCAGACAGCTGTGCCGCGCCAGATCCACCCCGCCCACTGGAGCGCATCGGTGGCTGCGGGGAGTTGCCGCCAATCGATGAACATGCACACAGGGGCACCGGGTTTACAGACCTTGCGGGCGTCATAGAGCCATTCAGCGGCCCAACGGGTCCAGGATCGCTGATCCTTGGAGTCGCCGTCAAAGGGAGGGGGCGCGCTTTCTCCCATGCTGGAATATTTCTTGTCGGTGGACTTGTTTTTCTCAGCCTGGGTTCGGCCCCCGGAGGCATAGGGGGGATCGGTGATAACCGCATCGAAGGTGTTAGGGGCGAACTCGCGCAGAACCTTCAGCGCGTCGCCGTGGATGATCTCCCATTTATCGTTCATGAGAATCCCTGCCTTTCTTTTTGTTGGATTTTTTTGGGGGTTGTTCAGCGGAGAGCTCCGTCTCCACATACTCGCTGATGATATGCAGCGCCTGATCATAGTCACGGCAGGAGGTGACGCGATCAATCATCTCCTTGTTCTGATCATGCATGCCTGCCAGTTGGAGCAGTTGGGAGGCAGTACCCATAATAGAGAAGATATTGCCATCTCGGCCCAACAGCTCCATTTTGGGCTTTACGAGCTTCTGCTCCTGGATAAACCCGCCCAGCCGGTTGGGTACATAATCACTGAGCCAAGTGCCGCCAAATTGACTGTGCGTCTGAATCCGCCACAGCGCAAGCTTTCCCACATTCAGCTGCACCCCCTCAAAAGAGAACATCAGGTTTGTGAGACCGTCGTGCTGGAATGTGGATGCATGTTCAAATTTGGTCCCATTCAGCAGGATTCCTTCCTGGGTGAGCAGATCATTGATGCCGTCCACCCATTCCTGAAGGTCGCCGCCGCAGCCCTGGAGGATCAGCCCCTCCTCGTTGGTCATGTGCCGCAGGTCCTCCGTGGTCTTTTCTTGGATCATTTGACCTCCTCGCGCTTGGCGCTTTTCTTTCTTCTGGGCGAAGTGCGTCCCTTCGGTTTGGAATCTGTCACAACGGGGATGTCCAGTTTATTGGCACGATGGATCTCCGCCCACATCCCTTCCGTGACCGGCCCATAGACATTGACTTGCTGGCACTTTTCTACCAGCCGCAGACCCATCTCCCGTGCGGCCAGGTCCTGCGCCGGATCGCCCGGATCTGCGATGGGCGGGAACATGAGATGGGGGCAGACCGGGATGTCGCCCGCCTGAAAGACTTCCTGGGCTTTCTGTCTGGCAAACTCAATGTTTTTCTCCACCTCACCTCGGAGGGGGGCGCAGATGTACACCAATTTGGGGCCGTGGTCTTTTGCCGGGACTTGAATGCGAAAGGTCTCCACATAGTCGCTGGCCATTTGCCGGAGCTGCCGGTAGTCCTCCTGGGTAGGATGATAGGCATACCAATCGATCCGGTTACCATCTACCCAAATATGCGGGTCAACGCCATCCCGCAGGTAGGGGTTGTTGGGGATCTTCTGTTTCCCCCATACATCCTTGAACCGAAGAGTCAGCTTGTCCAACACACCCTGGTCGTTGTCCAGCAGCGTCAGGCGGAGAGCCGCATAGTGATCCGCATGACCCAGTGTAACAAATTCAGCCCTCACCTGACGGTTTCTGTCCAAGCCACCCAGGCAGGCACGGCCTACAAAGACCGGATCATGGATCACAGACCCATCCGCAAACAGTTTGCGGAGTTCCTGCTCAAAAAAGTTGCTCACTTAGTCACTCCTCTCGTGGTTTTGATGTGCAGAGACTTATCTGGAAATACTGTCCCGCTGTTTTCTCTTGGGCGACGATGGATGGATTTTGACCGGCTCCAGGGATGGCTCACGAAACATATTCAAGTATTGTGCCACGGTGCTTCGGATGGCGGCTCGGTCTGCAGCATTTGGTTTATACCCATACCACTCAACTGTTCCATTGTAGATCCAAATATGAGGAGCGACTCCATCCGGAAAATTAGGATTGTCAGGTATCATTTTGCGCCCAATGAGATCGACAATGGGAAGATCGATGTGGTCGACCAATCCGCTCAAACGGTTGATCACCTTCACAGAAAGCGAATCATAATTGCGCAGGACGGCGGGGTCATCGAATTCGATTCTTACTCGTAAATCTCCGCCCAGCGTGCCAAAGCAGGTACGCCCGATAAAAATAGGCTTATGGACGATTGTCCCATCTCCAAACAGATCCCGTAGTTCCTGTTCAAAAAGCGTGTTCATCGGCTCATTTCACGCCCTTTCTGTTTTTGGGGCGTGGGAGGGGGCGGTTGTTGAGGAGCTAGTTCGTCTCGGGACGAATCCCGGATCACAGAACGGCTTTTTCCATCCATGACCAAGGTGTCAAGAGAATCGTTACAAATCTCCTCACCACTGATGACCAGGGCAGTGTCGGTTAAATGCACATCGCCACACACCCTGCCATATACAGCGCAGGTGCCGGATAGAATAGGCGCACGTCCTGTGTCCGGTGAGTCCAAAACCATCCCGCAGTCGGACACTCTGGCGTGGCCGCATAGATTGCTACCTCGAATATAGGCATCATCCTCCGCGCGGGCATGGCCACTCAGAGCAGAACCTTGGGAAACATAGGCATTTCCGCAAACAATGGATTCTCCATATAGGGCCGAGCCCTTATCCACATAGGCGTCATTACACGCAATCGCGTCGCCAAAGATCCAGGCATCATCTCCCGTTTCAAATGACAGGTTGCTCTCGCTCTCAACAAAGCCGCCCAGCTCCCCAGCCTTTACCTTTTTCCCAATATCCCTTAAGGCCCGAATACGATGAAGGAAGGGATACCTTTCGTGTGAGATCTCCGTGATTTCATATTTCTGATTGCTCGTTGTTCTCATCTCCTTTTTATGCAGCATTTTGGAACAGACTCTCCTGCGCATCTTCCAGACGGAACTCCGCGTCAATGTCGGAGAAGGTCTCGCTGCGATTGAATTTCTCGCTCACCTTGTTGGGCAAGGCCTGCAGCTCCAACATCCGTTCCCACAGGTTTGGGTGGTAGTCATAGAGATGGCGCAGTTCTTTTCTTTTGGCGTTAGGGCAGAACCAGCAACCCCCGCGGGTTGTAAATGTGTAGACAGGCGAAAGCAGCCCTGCCCGCTGGCAGAGCTGCTTTGCATCTTCCTCTGTACAGTTGTACTTGTCCAGTAAGGAGACCCGGTTTCCGGCCAATCGAAGCAGCCGTTCCTGCTCGTCCTTGGCGATCCCAATATACTGAACTGTGTCGGGCGGCAGCGATTTTTGGTATCGCAGGATCGGTTTCAGCTTGCAATCTCTCTGAACAGCACACCGTCCGCAGATGGGAAAAGAACGCAGAAGGCCCTTCTTAGGACCGCGGGTGATTTTGCCTGTGAAGAGATCCACATACGTTTTCTCACTGCGCAGGACGGTTACCTTCACACCCCTGCGTTCTAAAGCCGGAATGGCGGTGGTGTAAATAAAATCTCGGTGTTCCGGCACCTCGCCGGAGATCTCCTTGTCGAACATGACCTCACAGTATACTGCCTCATCCAGAGGCTCCCCATGTTCCAGAGCCAGTAATATGGTGGCAAGACTGTCCTTGCCAAAGGAACAGGAGGCAACATGTTTCAACGGTCCGACACACCTGCTTCCTTGATGCGACAGGCGTTACACAGTACCTCCGCTTTGTCCGTCTGCTCCCAGGGAGCGTCCGGATGGGTAAAGTGGCCATAGTTGCAGAACTGAGCGAAGATGGGCCTGTCCAGCCCCAAGGTGCGGCGCATCCCGGCGGGGGTCAGGTCAAAGACGGCCCGGACGGCCTGTTCCAGCACATCGTCCCGGTATTCGCTGGTTCCTTCGGTATCCACGTTGACCGCCACAGGCTCTGCCTTTCCGATGGCATAGGCCAGAGTGACGGTACAGCGATCCGCCAGACCGGCAGATACAATGTTTTTTGCTATATAGCGGGCCATGTAGGCTCCGCTGCGGTCCACCTTGGTGGAGTCTTTACCAGACAGTGCGCCGCCGCCGTGAGGGGCCAGTCCGCCATAGGTATCCACCATCAGCTTGCGGCCCGTAAGGCCGGTATCCGCCTCAAATCCGCCATAGACAAACCGCCCCGATGGATTGATCAGGATCTCCGTTTCCCCATCGAGCGGCAACTCCCGCAGTGCGGGATGGATCACATGGTCCATGAGTTCCTCCCGCAGTTGGTCCAGGTCTTTCTCCGGGTCATGCTGGCAGGACAGAACCACCGATGCAAGACGCACGGGGATATCGAAGTTGTACTCCACAGACACCTGCGCCTTGCCGTCCGGACGCAGGCCCTGGATCATCCCGGTTTTTCTGGCGTTGGTCAGCAGCCGGGTGAGCCGGTGGGCCAGGATGACCGGCAGAGGAAGATAGGATTCTGTCTCATCACAGGCAAATCCATACATGATCCCCTGGTCGCCAGCCCCAGTCTGGACTCCTTCCCGCACAGCGTGAGCAATATCGTCGCTCTGATCGTGGGTGATGACCTCGATCTCATAATCCAGCCCAGTGTACCCAGCTTCCCGGATGGTCCGGCAGACAATGGAGGGGATATCCGGCATGACCTTTGCCGAGATTTCTCCGGCCACCAGCACTTTGCCAGCTGTGGCCAGTACTTCGCAGGCCACATGGGCGGAGGAGTCACCCTTGAGACAGGCATCCAGAACAGAATCCGCGATGGTGTCGCAGAGTTTGTCAGGGTGGCCCTCGGTAACAGACTCTGCGGTCAAAATGTATTTATCTCTCATGGTCGATTTTCCCTTTCTTTTTTATGTGTTGGTCGCCAACGATCCGTCCCTGTTCTCCGGCTGCCGTTCGCACAGGAAGGATCTGCATGTTGTCGTACAGGGACTTGTATCGCTGAATCTGCTCATCCGTCAGGGAAATAAACTCCTCCTGGCCAAGTCCAGCGACGAAGAAGGTGCCGCGGATGATGTCATAGGGCAGATAGTCCTTATCCAACAGCGGACGATTCATCGGCAGACCAAGGAGCTTTCCCTCAGAATTGCACACCAGGGCAACCGGCTCTTGGAACGGATACACAGCTTCAATATCTCCTCCTACGAGCTGCTGCATATCCGGGAGGCTTTCAATCTCCTGCACACGGCAGGGCTTTTGCGGTTCTACCACTAATACTTTCATGTGCGATCATTCCCCCGATTCCTTTTTTTCTTTTTGCTGCCATATAGCGCATTGAAATCCGGTCTGGGGCGGTCTGCCCGCATCCGGTCCGTTCGATAACAGAAGATGTAGAATTTCTGCACTTGCGGGAAAAGCCGAAGGTGGTATCGATATTGGCTGCTGTCCATGCGGAATGCGTAGAAGGTCTGCCGATCAGACATTCGTGCCTCTGGATGCGCTTTGCAATACGTTTCCATGGCGGGAAAACTGTTCAAAGTACCATTGTTTCGCAGTTCATCCAGCAGTTCATTTAACTCTGCAAGAAAACCTGGAGACTCCAGATCACGGTTTTGCCGCATCCAGGTCACCGTGACACCGTCACCAATCTCTCGCCCTGTGAACACGCCTCGCAGGCAACCTACGCAGGCTGTTTCCTGCAATTTTGTTGTAAACAGTGGATTGAGGTCCCCGTTTGATGCATCATAGATAGAAAACTTTTTATCCGGCATCTTATCTCTCTTTTCCGTGCTGCTTTTTGGGGGATTTGGTCTGTTCTATATAGCCGCGATTGCGTTTGACTGTCTCCAGATCCAGTTCTTTGGCACAATGCTGCCACGCCTGTTTTAATTTGGACAGTGGCAGTCCGTTCTGCCGGTAGCCCTCCCGAATGCCCTGGTAATAATATTCCGAGGGCAGAGCAGGAGAGCGCCACCGATCCCCATCCGTCATCACGTAGGCCATGACAGTCAGCTGCCGCCCCGCATGATCCCGCACAGCAACAGACTCTTTTTCGTATAGGTGGGGATATCCCTCATAGAGATCAAGAGACCGCTCACAGCCCGGTGTGATCCGCCAAAGCAGGCCATGTACCTGCTGCCCTTCCTTGGGCTTGATGGTGGCAACGCCATTTCCGCTTGCATTGCCGCGAAACAGCAGTTCATATCCCTCCAGCACGACCGGCCCCACCACCTGGGCCGCGGGACAGCGGTAGGCCATCTGATCCAGGTTAATGTTGCTGCCGTAGGCGAAATACAATTTATCTTCAGCTATGGTCCAACACCTCCAGTGCGCCGATCTTCGCCAGCGCCATGATCATGGTCTGCGCCTGCGCCTCTACGCCACGATCCGGCAGGGGACAGTCCTGATCTGTCATGCGGATGAAATTGCTGCGAAGCTGCCAGATATAGCTCTCTGTGTCCGGAAACTCCGTGGGGTCAAAGGCAGCTTTCCGAAGCTGGTCCATGATTTCTGTCCCGGTACCCTCGTACACGGTATCTTCAATGCGTATTTTCATCGTGCCACCTCACTGCTTCGGTTTTTCTTTTTCTTATTGACATCGTAACTGTCCTTGTCATAGCGCCATGCCCGATCCCCGTCCAAGTTGGCCAGAAGATGATCCCGCGTGTGCTTGAACTCGGGTCCATTCAACCCAAGGCGTACCAGCCATACCCGAAAGGTGAACAGCTCATTATCGCTTTGCGTCTTGCGCATGACGGTGCTGCGCTGGGCGATAGCCTGGGCCGACATGGCAAGGCACAAATTCACATAGGCAGCAGCGCGGCCTGCGTGGAGCGTGGAATTAAAACAGCGGAATTCGACGGTCCCCCGGAAAAACACGGAATGGAGATTGAGCGCATAGTACCGTGTCCAGTTGTAGTGCTCCGTGCTGCCGTTATCCCCCTCATACCAGATGGTTTCCAGCTGTGTCAGATTTTTGGTTTCTTCGGATGAAAGCTTGCGTGCCTTTTGCAGCATGGGTTCCCGTACTTTCTGGCAATAGTTCGCTATGCGATAGGAGTTAACCTGGAGTGCCTTGAACAGAATATCTTCTTTGGAATACATAATGCCCAGCAGGTTTTTCAGGCTCTGGCGATTATGGTTTGCGGCATCCACATGGACATGGATACCGCAGGAGGAATTGACTTTTCCCCCTGCAGTGCGGACGCGGCGGACGCATTCCTGAAATTTGGGCAATTCCGCATAGGTCAGTTTGGGCGTGACCATTTCCACACGATACCTCGGATCTGAGGTGGAGGTGTATCTGGCACCCACTTTCTGTTCACCACGGATGCTGCTGTCACTCATCAGCCGCCATTCTTTTCCCTCCCCATCCCGCACATACCAGCTGTCGTAGTAGTCATCCCCACGGCGAGGCTCCGTCCCAAAATAATCTGCCAAGGCTTGTGCCGCCTGTTCACGTGTAATTCCGGTCAGTTCCACTTCCACGCCGAAACACTGATCTTTTAGTCCTACTTCATTCATGTCACTGCTCCCTTCTAAAAGATGTTTCAAAACCTTGCAAACACTGTATCCGTTCGAAAACCGCTGATCCCGGCGAACATATCAAAATAGCGTATCAGGTGATCTCATCTTCTTCCTGCTGCAGGGCAAGAAGAAAGCCGAGGACATTCTCATCCATGTCCCCGGCCTGTGCCTGCTGGCTTTTTTCTGTTGTCAGATCTAAATGGCGCAGTTCTTCCCGGATCAGCCCACGGATGGCAGACAGGAGGGCATCCTGTTCATGGGCTTTACACACCATCCGACACACAGCGTCTGTCCGCTGTCCGGCAGGGATGGAACTGAGAATGTGCCACGCCTCACGCTGTTGGGATGATGCCAGAGAAAAAGAAAGGTTGAGCCGCCGCTTACCCGCCATGGCCCACACCCCGCGACATCTGCCCTACAAGGCGCTCATATCCTTTGGCGTTCAGGGATACGTCATCCAGGATAAGCGGGCGGCACAGGCCGTCTGTGGCCGAAAGGTGACGTTTTAAGAGCGCCGCTCCACCACCCAGGAAGATGGTGGGCATAGCTCGGATGTCCAGGCCGCTTTCTGTGACTGCCGAGAGCAGGTTTCGGGCATACTTGCCTGCCTGGGCGTGGATAACCGCCCTGATTCGCTCATCCATCCCGCCGGAGCTACCCCGCAGGGCACTCTCGATCTGAGCGGTAGTCATGGACAGCCCAAACAACCGGCGCACCTGTTCGCTGATTTCATCGATACAGCGGATCATGCCCAGTTCCAGACTCCGGCAGGAGGCAGCGTTGGGGATGCGGTTGTCCAGACGCATCAGATCCACCGTCCAGCCGCCTATGTCTGCCACAATGACGGACGGCTCGTCCAGCAGCTCCGTCTGGGTCAGGACGGCAGCATAGCCCTGTGGAAACAGGGACACCTCTTGGATGGTGATGGTATAGTCCTGCCCCTCATAGCGGAAAGGAATGGCGCTCCCATCCCGGTACAGATACGAACGGAAGGACTTCTTGTCCCGGCCAAAACTGGTCAGGGGCAGGCCCGCCGCCAGGTGGATGCTGGCGGTGTGCTCCGCACCCCGGTGCTCCAGCTCCTTGGCGATGGCTGCCAGGGTAAGCAGATAGTAGTCCTCGGTCTGAGTCTTATCTCTCTGGAGGGGCTGACGACCGCTGCCCACTACATAGTATCTGCCGCCGTATTCCAGCACATCTTTCTGAGTGTACGGCTCATGTTCATATTCCACCAATCCGGTGGGGAACGAAAAGTGTACAGTTTTCATGGCTGCGTAGCCATGATCAATGCCAATGATGATCGAGCCACTCATCGCGGCGTTCCTCCTTTTTTGCGGGACTTCGTTTTTTGGGCGCGCTGTTGTTTGTCAAATGTCTTTCCCTCAATTAGCAGTGCGTTTACATCAGACATCTCCAGATTCCACACATACGGGTGTATCTGGCTTCCGTCTGCCCCTCCGTATTTCTCGCACAATCTTGGCAAAAAATTCGGCAGGTCTTTCATTTCTCTTGGAAACTGAATGCCATCCTTGTACACGATCTCTCTTTTCAAAGATCTGTATAAGTCTTTTACATTTTTGGGTGCTTCTACATGATCTAGATATATATTTCGCCCTGTAAGCTGTTCATAGGCCCTGTAAGCAACATCGGAAAGGCCTCTGAAACAACAGTCTCCGTATATCTCCACGTCAGCCAGTGTATCCGGATCTTTTAAGACTGCCATATAAGTCTCCTTGCCCTGAGCGATCAGCCATGGCTGAAAATCCATAAATCCTTCGTCAGAACAACCGCGCTCCTTGACAATGCTGGTTGCGTCCCAAAGCCCATATTGGTCTGCCAATCTCGAATATATATATACGCATTTATGAAAAACCATGGCGGATTCAGGCCCCATGGAAATCAGACGATCTGTGAGAAAGTGCTCCATAGCTTTCATATCCTGGCCGCAAGCGGTTTTTGCTTGATAAATCAAATCCCAAAAAGCATCCGGATTGTCCTCTGTAATTTTAGTAACATGGTCTTGCTCTGCCGTAATGATCACCTCTTTTTATTTGCCCGGCATCCTGTGGCAACAGCCCCGTTCATCTGGAGTTGCGCCCGTTCCGACGGCGTTGTTTCTGTGTAACCCGCGCTGCCTGCTCATGCTCCAGTGGATTCAGATGGCAATTTTGCATCAGCGTTTCATATAATCTGCGTTCAAACTGTTGGTAGGCTGGTGCGGTAGTATCAATGGGTTGGAGGATTGCGTGTTCATAGCCAGTTCCGGGAACGATCTCCCAGCGGATGGCATGGAACTGATCCGCCAGCAGATAGCGCATGAGCTGATGACCGTTCATCATTTCAAACATCCCGCGGGAGTCCTCATAAGGGAACTGCTTATATAGCTCAAAGCCTGTCAGCCTTTGGGCTGTGAAGTACAGCTTGAAGCCCCCTGGGTCCAGTTCTGGGGCGATCTGCTCATAGAATGTCTTTGCGTCCATCTCAACCAGCCCTTCTCCACTTGTGGGACAGCCGTTCCAGAACAGTCAGCCTGCCGGACACTTTCCGCGCCGAGAGATCCAGCCCATTCATCTGGTTTTGGATGCGGCGGTGGATCTGCTTGAGCTGCCGCCTGTCGCCGCAGCCCTCCAGCACTACATAGCTGCCTTTTCCGTTGGCCAGCACCTCACGCCGCCCGGTATCATCCCGGAGACTGGCCATGAGACGCTGGCCCAGGCGCTTGCGGTAGCTGTCCTGGAGGGCCTCCACATCCCCGCACACGCCATGCTTTTTCAGGATTGCAGCGATCTCGCTGGAGTGGATCTCCATCCCCTCGAACAATGCCTCCAGGATCTCCTGCTCAGCCTCTGGCGGCAGTCTGGGCGGAGCAGTCGGCTTGGCACCCGCGTTTTCCCGGTTCATCGTTCTGCCTCCTTTCGCTTTTTTTGAGGGGAACGCGGTGTTTTTGCAGGCTGCGGATCATCGCGCCAGGTTTCCGGGGCCATGGTGTTGATATGGCGGAGCATATCCCGCACATTTGCACAGGTGAATTCCGGCTGTTCAAATCCATGGCGCTCCGTGTAGATGGTCCACTTATGGGTCTCATGGGGACTGTCCCGGATGACCACAAAATATCTCCCGTTGCGGTCACCATGCAGCGGTTCAAACCGCACGTCATCATAGAGCGGGCCGGACAGCGGGCAGTTGTTCTTGAACCAGACATAGTAGTGGTCCAGGATATAGGGGTCGGTGATCCCCATGACCACCTTGCTCAACTTCTGGAGCCGTCCGGCCAGCGCGTCATCCTGACAGAACCAGTCATACCACCCGGCCTCACACTGAACGGCACGATCTTTCGAGGAAAAATCCCCGGCACGGAACCGCTCCTGCCACTGGCGGACACTCATTTCCGTCATAGCGTCCCCCTCTCCGGCAGGAGGCGCTCCATGAGGTCGGCAATGGTCCGAAACACCTCCGCCAATTCACGGGATTCTTTCACCGTATCTTCCATCTCGTCCCTGGTCATGCGGGTGCATTTAGCCCAGATCCGGACATTTTCTTCTGTGGGGTCCAGCAGGACCGCCTTTTCGTATGCTTTGCAGAAGACTCCGGCGATCTTCCCCTCACGGTCGATCTCCGCGTCCTTTTCCTGGATTTCCTTTTTTGCTCTCAGGATGTCCAACGCCTCCTGGGCGGCCTGCTCCCGCTGCTCCTCCGGCAGATCCTCCACCTGCTTGGTGATCTGGTAGCCCTGGTTGATGGACAGCTCCTTCTTGTCCAGCGCCTCCTTGACCGCTGCGGGGGCGTGCTCGTTGATCTGCATAATACGCCCCATGGTCTGATCTCCGATGCCGACTGCCTGTGCCATCTCTTTACGCGTGTTCACAGGGGGGAGCGCTTTTGGTGAATTCACCAAAAGCGCTCCCTTGTCTGTTTTATCACCGCCTGCAGCGGATTGATTTGACTTGGCCCTGGCTTCGAGTTCCGGCTTGAGCTTCAGGGCGATCTTGCCCAGCTCCCACTTGTCCAGGTTGCGGCGGCCCTTCTGGGTGTCCAGCGCCCACTGCTTGGCCTCCAGCAGATCGTCAAAGGCGAACACCAGCATCTGATAGGGCAGGCCGTGCTTGTCGCACAGGGATTTTCGGTTATGCCCGTCAATGACGACCAGATCCTCATTGACGATGATGGAGGTATAGCACCCATTTTTCAGGAGATCCGCCTCCAGCGCACCGAGCTGCTCCTCGCTCAAAGGCGGGAGCAGCTCGGCCATCTCAGGCAGCACGACAGGGGTGCGCTCTGTGCTGCTGTAAATGATCCCAGTGTTCTTCATCAGGCGGCCTCACACTCGCCCTGGTTCTGCCCGGCAGCGGTTGCATCCTCTGCCCGACGGGGGGAGAGGAGCTCCACCTCCGTAGCCTTGATCAGAAAGCCGGGCTGGCGGGTGGGATCGTCAGAAAAAGTGATGGTCTCGAAGTCGCCGGAGGCGGCCAGCTTGCAGCCCTTCCAGGCATAGGCGGCACAGAACTCGGCCAGGGGGCCGCGCACCTTGATGGAGATGAAGTCGGTGAGCCGGTTGCCCTCCTGATCCCGATAGCGGCGGTCCGAGGCGATACGCAGGATGGCATAGGGCTTGCCCGTGGTTTCGTTCATCTTCAGCTCCACATCATTGGTCAGATTTCCAGTGGCAGTGATCTTCAACATCGTTCATTTCTCCTTTTTCTGTTAGAATAATTGGTTGTAAGAAAGAGGGGGACTCACAGCTTTTGTGAGTCCCCCAAGGGCTTAATACCCCGTCCGGGGCAGGGTGGGAATGACAGGTTTGCCGTACACCGTGGTCACCCAACGGCTGACGGCCTGCACCCACTGGCCGTTGTAGACGCCGCCCACGTCGGCCACATTGACAAAGGAGGTGGAGGCCAGGTTGGCCACGGCGGTGCAGTGGAGGTACGGCTTTTCTACCTGGGCAAAGCCAGCAGGGGCCTGTCCAAAGACGAACATGACCTCTGTGACCCGTTCATTGCTGGCAAGGCCCAGTGCGGTGGCCGAGGCAGCCAGGGTGTAGTTCTTGCTGGTGGACAGGTTGTCTGCCAGGGTCCGATACTCGCCGCCGTTCACACGATAGGTGATCTTATAGGTGCCGGGGAAGTTATAGGTTCCGGTGACCACCGTGTCCAGCCGTACCTCTGCGGGGAGGGTATCGCGCCAATAAAAGTTGTCCAGCCGGACATTGGAGCTATTGGCGATGCCGGAGAAGGTATAGCGTACCGGCTGGCCTGCCATGATCTCCTTGGGGCCGGTTTTGGTGATGGATACGCCGGTAGTTAGGCTCTTGTTGGTCACCTCAAATTTGACGATCTGTCCCTCATGTTCAAGATAAGCAGTGAGTTCCGTTTCATTTACGCCGTAATTGGCCGGAGCCTTGACCTCCCGTATGGTATAGCGGGAGAGAGGCAAAGGTTTGGACACGGCCAGCCCTCGGCTATCAGAGCGGATGGTGTCTACCAGGTTACCCGCTTTATCATAGATCTCAAACACGGCTCCCTCCAGCAGTGTTCCAGCAGGCAGTCCGTTGGTGGGGTTGTAGTCGGCGGACTTCTTGACGATTTGGATTTGTCCTGTGATGGGGGTATTTTCCCACTCTACCAATGTGGTTTCCCCAGCTTTGACATAGACTGTACGGAGTTGGGTGTCTGGGATATACCCCTCATTCTCCAGTTCGCGCAGATAGTACCGGCCACTCTCGGTCAAGTCCTCAAACCAGGCATAGCCTCGGTCGTCGGTGGTCTGCTGGTCGATGGGGTTGTGGCCGCTGTCATACAGGATGAACGACACACCAGGGATGCCCTTACCATCAGCAGTAGAAATTTTGTGAAGCAGGATGCCGGACATGGGCGCATTGGTTACGGTCAGTTTCGTGGTCTGCCCATTCTTTATGGTGAAATAATGGGGCGTGCTGTCCAGCTTGAACCCCTCGGCACTCTCGATCTCCACGGCATAATAATTGTTATCCTCCAGTGTCACAAAGACGCTGCCGCTCTCCCCGGTGGTCACGGTGTCCACCAGGGCATCATCCGACACTCGCCGGATTTCAAAGGTGGTATTGGGGATGCGCTCCGTCTTGTCCGCTTCGGAGACTTTAATCAACTCCACGCCGCCCACAGCATTGTTATAAAACCGGATCGTCTGGGTGTCATTGGGGTTAATGGTGACGGTCTGGCTCTGGCTATCCGGGTCGATAGTGTACCCAGGCACGCTCTCAAGTTCAGTCACTACCACCGTGCCAGTGATCCCGGACAGGATGACCTTACCTGTGGAGTCGGAATAATAGATACCATTGCTGGACAACGTGCCTCCTGCGGCATCCACATACTGCCCATTGGCGTACTTAATCTCAAATTTGACGCCCTCCAGGGGGACTTCCGTAGAGCCGTTCCGTCCCCACTTCTCAATTACCAGATTGCCCAAAGGCTGGTTCCGAAATTCTACGGTGACGGTCTGGCCCTCTTTGACCTGAACGGTCTGAGGTGCATCATCCAGCAGGAAGCCGGGCTTGGCACGGGTTTCCTTGATGACCAGTGTAGTTCCAGGTTCTACCCCTTCCACCAGAAAACTGCCGGTGGAATCCGTCACGAACTTGCCGTTGGCATCACCCACCACGGAGCCGTCCGATTTTGTCACCAGGAACTCCACATCGGAGAGCGGGGAATTGTCTGCTGCCGATACCTTCTTGACCAGGACGCCTCCCTTGGGGGCGTTGGAGAAGTAGAGGGTCACGATGTCCTGATCCTCGCCGGAAATATAGAAGGACTGGGGCGCGGCGTCAATCACGTGGCTGCTGTCGCTCTCCAACTCCTCGCAGATGTAGTAGCCCTTTTTGAGCCCAGTGACAGTGAAGGAGCCGTTGGCCGAAGTCGTGTAAGTGCCGATCACGGTGCCACCGCTGCCGCTGACCTCGCCACCCAGATATTTCAGTTGGAAGCGGCAGCCGGAGATTCCAGCCCCGGTCACGCTGTCCTGCTTGTAGACCACCAACGCTGACAGGGGGATGTTGGAAATGGTGATGGTCTTGTTTTCGCCGCCCTTGACATAGACCTCCGTAACAGGATTGTCGGGAGCCTGGAAGCCAGGCGCAGGTTTGGTCTCCTCAATTTTCAGCCAGCCATCCTCAATGGCCTCCAGGATGATCTGACCCGCCTCATCTGTCTGGAAGGTTCCCAGATCCCGCTGTTCCCCAGTTTCCGTCTTATTGCTGGACCATGTGATGTGAAACTCGGCGGATTCAATGGGGTCATGAGTGACGGAGTTTTCCTTCTGGATGGTGACAGATGGCTTTTTGTGGTTTTCAAAATATACCGTTCTGTCCCGATTGGGATAGAGAGTGACAAGCTGGCTGGGAGCGTCCGGCAGGTAAGGCGACGGCACAGACTTCTCGATTACCTCATAGACCATAGGCAGGAGGTTGGGGACCTTGGCGGAACCATCCGGGCCAGTGGTCACCTCGGCCACACTGTGGCCGTCTGCTGTCTTTACAAGGAAAACTGCGCCCTCCACGGGAGCGCCGCTGTCTGCGTCACGCTTCCAAATGGTGAGGTTTGGCCTCTTATCGTTCTCCAAAACGATGGTGTTGTCCTTACCGGGGAATAATTCTACATGATATTCCTTTTCATCCAAAATGTGGTCTGATACTGTGTCGGTTTCCTTTAGGGAATATACTCCAGGCTGTAAGCCCTCCCAAATGATCGTACCTGTGCTGGAAGTGGTCTGATCCATATACCGGCTGCCATCCTCAATCCGGGTCAGGCTGTATGTCACTCCGGCCAGGGCGGAGCCATCCGAACTGATTTTTGTGAGGCGGAGGGAAGGCAGCTTGCTGTTGGTAAAGACAAACTGGGCCGTCTCATTTCCATCCAGGTGGATGATCCTCTGTGCCTCGTCAATCACATATCCCGGACACTCCAGTTCAGTCACCACATAAGCGCCCACGGGGAGCTTGGAGAGGTCGATGGTCCCATCCTCCGAAGTCGTATATTCCTCCGGTCCCCAGGAGCCGTCCACCGCCTCAATGCGGAATTTGACATTGGCAATCGGCTTACTGAGATCCGCACTGTCTACCTTGATAAGATGGATGCCGGGCAGCTGGTCATTATAAAACACCCGTTCCACAATGCCCATGCCCGTGGTCAACTCCGCATATTGGGGGGTGGTATCTATAATATGCTCATCGTCTCCGGGGTTTCGTTCCTCGATCCGATAACTGCCCTCGGGCTGGTTGACCAGGAGAATTTCGCCCTGTTCATTGGTACGGAAGATGCCCAGAGAAACATTATCCCGGAAGATCTCAAACGCCACATCCGGCATAAGCTCCATCGTCTTTCGGTCATACTTGATGATCCGCAGACCAGGAAGTTCTTCATTGATAATGGTAGCGGTGGATTCCTCGCCTGACACCACATTGACCGTCTGAACGGTATCGGTCACAGCTTTCCAGCCCTCGATTCCTGCCAGCTCACGCACTTCCCATGCGCCGGGTTCAAGCTGGTCGAAGGTGATGGAACCTCCGGTGGTGGTCTGACCGCTCCGGGTCTGGCCGCTCTCCAAGTGCTTGATCTGGATGGTTACACCGGAAAGCAGATCTCCAGTGTCACTCTTTTTCTCCACCCGAAGTGAGCCGTAGGGGGCGTTCCAGAAAGTCAGGGTTGCAATCTTGTTGTACTCCACATCCGCGTGCTGGGTGCGCTCATCCGGCAAAAGATGATACCGGGGCGGGATCTCCTCGGTTACCGTATAGTGGCCCTCAAGGGTCAGAGGGATTACCACGGTCCCGTCCGGGCCAGTAGAGAAAGAGCCAACCTTGCGTCCCTCTGGATCGTACACAGAGAACACCGCGCCCTCCAGTGGGATTTTTGTGCCCTCCTCCAGCTTTACGATCTTCAGCGCGGTCTCATCCGGGTCGGGGTCCTGACCGTCATAATAGTTACTGATAGCAGCCACATCCAGCCGTACATTGTTATCCAGGTCGCAGATATAATTTTGCAGGTCGCCGTACTTATCCTTCTCCTGGCAGATGGCATACATGGCGGCATACTGCGCCACGGAGGCGGACAGTGCAAGCTGGACGCTGCCACTTTGGTTCTGGATGGATTCCGCGGGGTACAGCACCTTGAATTGAGCGGAGTAGCCGTCTCCGGTTCCTTCCGCAGCAACAGAGGTCACATCCTGGTTGTCCATGTTGACGATCCGGGTGCCATTGGGAACGGCAGAGGGGTCCTGAAAGGCGACAGAAATGTCGTAATCGTAGACCCATGTCTCGCTCCAAACCGTAAACACCTGCTGATAGTAGTCCTTACCCTCAACACTGACAGGATAGGCCACGGAATGGTCTGGGGTGGCTGTCATTTTGGGCGTGAGCATATAGTTGTAGGTGGTGCCGCGCTTGTAGATGTCCTTGGCGGCGGCCAGGATGCGGTTGCCAATGTCCAGTTCAGAACCGGAAAGGCCGGGGGCCACCTTTAGATTGTTGATGTCCCAGGTGGAAAGCAAATAACACCAGAGGGCCATCTTTGTGGCGTAATACGCCTGATACTTGTTATCCAAATTCAGTTCACCCAGACTGCGGTGGGGGTAACCGTTGGAGATAATGCCCACCACCTTGGGATCGCTGGAGCGTTCCTCCGCAAGATATTTAATGCTTTCGCCTGGTTCTACCTTTTGGGGAACACCTTTGAGATACGGATTCACACAATATGCCGGAACTTCTTTGGTTGTCCCATCATTGCTCTTATACATGAAATAGGTGTAGTCTTGCTTCTTGACAGCTCCGTTGATGGACAGATAACCCAGCTCATATCCGCCGTTATAAATGTCCACTTCGCCCAGCGCCGCTTCTACACTATCCGCGGCCCAAGCGGAGGTCGGAAGAATTCCAAGCAGCAAAACGCAGGCCAAAAACATTGAAAGCAGTTTTTTCATAAGCCCTCCTTAAAATGGACAGAAAGAGGCATGAACAACAATCTGTTCATCACCTCTTTCTGGAAGTAATTCAGTCAGGGTTTCGCAGAAACTAAGCGAAAAAAACGCAGTGCATTTCCCAATTTGGGAGATGCACTGCGTTTAGCATTCCACAGCCTGGACACACCAGCGGTATGCCCGCTGATCCCGCACACAGGTAAACAACGTGATACGGTTGTCACTGGTAGTGGCGGTGCCGCTGGTATCTGTCTCCAATACCTTTTCTACACTGACCACCTGATAGGTGCGTGTGCCCAGCTTGGTGGTCCAGGTAATGGTATCGCCTGGCTCCAGGGTATGCAGGTCTCCAAAATCATCCCGGACCCCGCGGTTGTGACCCGCAATGCAGCAGTTGCCGTCCCAGATACTAGTGCCAGGGAAATGACCGGCCCCTTTTGCCAGAGTGCTGCTGTCTGTCCCTTCGTAGACCTTGGTAGACAGGCCGATAGCCGGGATCTTGAGCGTCCCCAGATGTCCGCCGGAGTAGTAGAGATCGCTGGTGACGGCAGTATAGCCGACGTCCTGGCCAGAACTGCCCCCATTTCCTGTGTCGATCACAGGATAGTTGACGCTCCCTGTCTGGGACACCAGCCCGCCGCCATCCAGAGCGCCGGGGATAAGATTGGGCGTCAGAGGGTCGCCGCTGCCGGGGAGGTAACTGGTAGGCGTGCCAAATCCAGGCGGGATCAGGGCGGTGTTCTTACTCCGGTCTACATTGGGATCTTCCCATTCGTAGATGGTGTCATCGCTGGTAGGTCTGCCGAACAGGTAATCGTCCGGGGCCTCCATGGTATATTCCAGGGCGCTGGCCTGGCCCACACATAGGGCGCATAGCATGGTGGCCAGCAGAAGTGCTCTCAGCTTCAGTTGAATCAGCTCCTTCCTTTGTACCGCTTGAACAGGAAAACCCCACCTGCAGTCAGTAGGAGAACCGCACCGCCAATCAGGAGGGGCTGTTTGATGTCAATTTCTGCCGTGGCCCCATTTGAGTTTTCGCTGGAAGGGGTATTTGTGGGGGCTGGGTCTGTCTGCGCCTCGGGGACCTCCATGCTGCCGAAAATGGCGGTATAAGTCAACACAGAGCAGTTGGTTTTGGAAACTTGGCCGGTATAGTCTGCCGTAACAGTGTAGCCGGTAGCATAGGTGCTGCTGGTAGTGCCGGTATATTTGGCGGTGGCAGTATATCGGGTGACGGCCCCATCCGCCCCGGCTTCACTGGTCTCGGCCCACTGGACGTCTGCCAGAGTCAGGCTTTTTCCATTGTCCTCAATGCTCTTTGGAATCAAAGATAGATCCGCTTCCGAGAGATTGGGATAGGTGCGGGTGGCGGAGAGATCCTTTGTCCGGGTAGCATAACCGTCTGCCGCTACCTTAACAGTGGTATGATCCAGTGTCAGAGTGCCGGTATAACCGTCCTCTGTGGTTACCTCCATCTGCGGTTCCAGACTCTGGAGGATCTTCTCCATATTGTTGGTCTCGCTGGCCAGAGTTTTGGTCTGGGTGATGGTCTGGATGTCCACCCCAACCTCGTCCTTCCGCGTCATATCCAGCAGATAATAGAGGCGGCCATCCCGCTCAAAATCCTCGGTGGGAATCTGGGATGGGTCATCTGCCAGGGACAGCTGGTACACTTTTTTGATCCTGGGGCTGTCTCCCTCCATATACTCCTCCACCGATGTGGGGTAGTAACTGGCACTCTGCTCCGGTTCAACGGCCAGAGCAGGGACAGATGCCGCCAGGAGCAGGGTCAGGGCGCACATCGTGGTCAAAATGCGTTTCATACTGGATTCCTCCTACAACAATTTTTCTTTTGATTTGCCGGAAATCATATTGTTATTTCTTCTTTTGAAAATTGTCACCCCCTTTCCCGGAGCACATTTCGTTGCAGCAGATACTCATTCCAATCCTTTCCCTGTGGAGGAAGTTGTTGAGACACCTCATAGTCCTCTGCGGAGAACATTTCTCGGAGCTTTTGGGTTGCCTGCCGACCATGTTCATCGTTATCCAGGCACAGAATAATCCGGCGTATGTGTGGGTTGTCTCGCAGATAGGTCCGCAGTCCTCCTTCGTACAGCCCACACAGTGCCACCGCGTTGGAGGTTACTTTCCGGTGCAGGGTGCAGAAGCTCATCAGGTCGATTGGGGCCTCAAAGACAAGAACTGCATCATGCTTCTTGCTGCAGTAAAGTCGAAATGCGATGTCCTTATTGCTGCCTGGGACATCCCCCTTAAAGCTGCTGCCGTTCCAATCATAGGTTCCTCGTTGATTGGCAAATACCGGCGCTCCTGATTGGTCCCGGCCAACAAAGACACAGTTGTGATGTTGGGCGTCCTCGTACAGCAATCCAGCCTCCACAAAGCCCCGGATCACTTGGGGTGCGATCCCACGCTTGCGGAGATAGGCAAACACCCTGCGGTGATCCACGTTGGCAGGGGGGAGGGTAAAGGGGACCTTTTCCTCCTTTTCCTTGGTCTGCCGCGGAGTGCTCACCGGGGGAGAGTCACGGGCGCGGCCATGCCAGGTCAGCAGGTACTCCACGGCCTCCGGGAAACTTTTGTTATAGAACCGCTGGAGGAATGTGATGGCATCTCCGCCGATGCCCTCTGAGTAGCGGAACCAGGTACGTCTGTCCTTGATCCGGATGCTGTCCATCTCCTGCGTGGTGTAGTACCTGCCGATCCGCTTCACCTGGTAGCCCAGGGAGATCAGCAGATCTGGAAGGTCCGTGTCTCGGACAGTGGCCATTTCAGCCTCTGTAAAACGAGTTTTTTCTGACGTTTGTATCATGTTCACCCCCCTTCTAGGAAAAACAAAAAAGGGGCCGGAGGACGCATCTGCTTGAGATGTGTCCTCCGGCCCCTTGCTTTGACGCCTTGTGTTATTGTTCGATGTCCGCTGTGCCCCTCTCCGCCTCCGTGCTGGCCTCGCTGGCGTCTGGGGTGGTACCGGCGGCTCCGTTGTCCTCCGGGGCTTCCTCGGTGCTCTCAGGGTCCTCCTGTGGGGCCAGGCTGGCTTCGGCTTCCGCCAGCGCCTGCTCGATCAGGCCCAGGACGAAGTCCCGCTGGGTGAGCTTTACGCCGGTCCGAGCCGTTTCTCTGGCCAGGTGGGTCTTGATGCGCTGGAAGAGTTCCTCGGGAATCTGGAATGCCATCGTTCTGCTGCCTGTCATGTTAATTCCTCCATTCTCATCTTTCATCTTGTAGTATTCAGTGAGCAGTGCTGCGATGTACTGGCTGGTGGTCATCTCCAGGCGGTCTTTTTCTTCTGTTACCCGGTTGTGCAGGGCGATGTCGATTTGAGCGCATAGGTTTTTCTTGTCTGCCATGGTCTGCTCTCCTTTCCTCGTTTTGCAACGCAAGTATATCCAAAACCATGTCAGAAAGCTATTACCAAGACCACCAAGGAACCAAGGACAAAGCAAGCAATACCACCAACTGAAACAGCTATGTAATAAAAAGAGAGAAGCCCCCGTTGGCAGTTCGATTTGAACTACCAGCGGGGGCTTCTCTCACTGTTTTCTCTTTGCTCAGAGGTGCGAATCACCCCACATCACGAAAATGGCCTTTTGCATCTCCATCTCGTCTGGTGCTCGATTTTGTCCTCTGAAATGGCTGAAACCCTTGCCGCAGCAAGGGTTTCAGGGGTTGCATCTTTTTCAGCAACCTTAGTTGGTACGGCTGAAGGGATTCGAACCCCCGACCTTTTGGTTCGTAGCCAAACACTCTATCCAACTGAGCTACAGCCGCATGTCAACTGGAGAATCATCTCTCGCTGACAGCTTAATTATATTAACACAGGTTGAAACAGAATGCAAGAGGAAATTTCAAATTTCCTCAAAAAATTTTCTGCCCCTCGGTGGGGGCCTGGACGCGCACCCGATCCAGGCAGCTCATCAGGTCGTATACCGTCTCCAGGCGGATGTCCGCCCGGAGCACCTGCTCCCGCAGGCAGGGGGGCATAGCGTCCAGCCGGGGCCGGAGCGCCGGGTCCACATAGGCCATGTGATCACCTCCCATATCAGGCTGCTTTACAGGATTGCCAGAAATAGGGGAAATGATACACCGGGCATCAAAAAACGCGCCCCTGAAACAGAGACGCGGAACTTTTGGTCTGTCCCCACCGCAGGGAGCGATTGCTGCCCTGCGGCGGGACAGTGGGTCGTGCATTGAAAAGAGAGAGAAGAGAGGAGGAGAATATGTCTTTGCTTTCCTGACGCTATTATCATATCAGATCCCGGGGAGAAGTGGTGAACCCTTTTGGAACTTACTGTGAACGAATTGTGAACGAATCGGTTTTCTACAGCAGGGTAATAAACAGGCGGCTGGCCCAGCCCACCCGGTCGTCCAGCCGGACCACATACCAGTCGCCCCACTGGTTGAGAACGGTGAGGCGGGCTCCGTCGTAGGCCTTGGCCAGGACAGGGGCGGTGGGGGAGGGCTTATCCCGGATGTTCAGATAGCCCCAGGAGACGTCCACGACAGCGGGGCGGGGCGGCTGGGGCTCCAGAAAGGGCAGACCGAAGTACTCTGTCAGGGAGAGCGCCAGATTGCGGGCGATGGGGTCCAGGTTGTTCTGGACCCAGGCAGCGTCGTCCGGATTGTCGTGATAGCCCAGCTCCAGAAAGACGGAGGGAGCCCGCACCCGGCGGACCTCCCCAATGGCGGTGGTCGCCTCCGTCCGTACCTGATTGGGCAGGGGGTAGATGGTTTTCAGCCCGTTGGCGATGAGCTGGGCCGCCCGGGTCCCCTCCTGAGAGCCGGGGAAGTGAAAGACGAGGATGCCCCGGATCTGACCGGGCCGGTCCGCCGGCGCGGCGTTGGAGTGGAGGGCCAGGTGGAGATCATAGCTGCCGGCGTTGGAGGCCTGGATAGAGGACAGGGCGGTCATGTCGGGGGTGTTGCGGACGTAGCGGATACCGGCGGCGGTGAGATAGGGCTCCAGTGCGTCGGCCAGACGGTTCATCCAGCCCTCTTCGGTTCCGCTGTTGACGTATAGGTTGTTCTCCTGAGTGGAGGGGGACAGGTAGATGATGGGCATAGAGAGACCTCCTTTTCTCCATGCTATGCGAGAGCGGGCGGGCCTGACAGCGCCGCCCGGATATTGAGAGAAAAGAAACGGCCCCGGCGCGCCAAAGCGCGCCGGGGCCGGAACAGATCGGGCTGCGGGGATCAGTCCACCTTGGGACCGGCGGCCACCAGGGCTTTACCGGCGTCGTTGGTGGTGTACTTGGAGAAGTTCTTCACAAAGCGGGCGGCTAGGTCTCTGGCCTTCGTGTCCCACTCGGTCGGATCAGTGTAAGTATTGCGGGGGTCCAGAATGTTGGTGTCCACGCCGGGCAGCTCGGTGGGAACGGCCAGGTTGAAATAGGGGATGGTCTTGGTCTGGGCCTTCAAAATGGAGCCGTCCAGGATGGCGTCGATGATGCCGCGGGTGTCCTTGATGGAGATGCGCTTGCCGGTGCCGTTCCAGCCGGTGTTGACCAGATAGGCTTTGGCGCCGGACTTGGCCATCTTTTTCACCAGCTCCTCGCCGTACTTGGTGGGGTGCAGCTCCAGAAAAGCCTGACCGAAGCAGGCGGAGAAGGTGGGGGTGGGCTCGGTGATGCCGCGCTCGGTACCGGCCAGCTTGGAGGTGAAACCGGACAGGAAGTAGTACTCGGTCTGCTCCGGAGTCAGGATGGACACAGGGGGCAGCACGCCGAAGGCGTCGGCGGAGAGGAAAATCACGTTCTTGGCGTCAGGGCCGGCGGACACGGGACGGACGATCTTCTCGATGTGGTCGATGGGGTAGGAGACGCGGGTGTTCTCGGTGACAGAGTCGTCGCTGAAATCGCAGCGGCCGGCTTCGTCCACGGTGACGTTCTCCAGCAGGGCGTTGCGCTTGATGGCGTTATAGATGTCGGGCTCGGAGTCCTTGTCCAGATTGATGACCTTGGCGTAGCAGCCGCCCTCGAAGTTGAAGATACCGTTGTCGTCCCAGCCGTGCTCGTCGTCGCCGATGAGCAGGCGCTTGGGGTCGGTGGACAGGGTGGTCTTGCCGGTGCCGGACAGGCCGAAGAAGAGGGCGGTATTCTCGCCGTTCATGTCGGTGTTAGCGGAGCAGTGCATGGAGGCCATGCCCTTCAAAGGCAGGAAGTAGTTCATCATGGAGAACATGCCCTTCTTCATCTCGCCGCCGTACCAGGTGTTGAGAATGACCTGCTCCCGGGAGGTGAGGTTGAAAATGGCGGCGGTCTCGGAGTTGAGGCCCAGCTCCTTGTAGTTTTCCACTTTGGCCTTGGAGGCGTTGTAGGAGATGAAATCGGGCTGGAAGTTGGCCAGCTCCTCCTCGGTGGGCTGGATGAACATATTCTTGACGAAGTGGGCCTGCCAGGCTACCTCCATAATGAAGCGGATGGCCATACGGGTGTCGGCATTGGCGCCGCAGAACACATCCATGACATACAGCTTCTTGTTGGACAGCTCCTGAATGGCCAGCTGCTTACAGGTGTCCCAGGCCTTCTGGGAGGCGGGCTTGTTGTCGTTCTTGAATGCATCGGAGGTCCACCACACGGTGTCCCGGGAGGTGTCGTCCATGACGATGAATTTGTCCTTGGGGGAGCGGCCGGTATAGATGCCGGTCATGACGTTGACCGCGCCCAGCTCTGTGACCTGGCCCCTGTCATAGCCCTCCAGATCGGGGCGGGTCTCCTCCTGGAACAGGACCTCGTAGGAGGGGTTATGGAGGATCTCGGTGACGCCGGTGATACCGTATTGATTCAAATCGATGTTTGCCATAATGCATGACCTCTTTTCAAAATGGATCGCTCTTAGGCTCCGATGGGATGAATGATCCACGGAACGGCCAAATACGATGGGATAATCATACATAAAATTGGTTGTCCTGTCAATTCCTCTGTGCTGTGTCTGTTCACATTTTTGCAATTCTGCTGACAGAAAGTTTCAAGACGGCCCGTTGGGACCGGCCTTCTCAGCCCATCCGGGCCTGGAGCTCACAGGCCAGGGCGGCAAATTCGGCAATGCCCAGCCGCTCTCCCCGGATGCCCTCGGGCAGGCCGGCGGCGGACATGGCCTGCCGCAGCTGCTCCTTGTCCAGCCGGTCCCCGTAGGCGGCGGACAGGCCGTTGAGCAGGGTCTTGCGGCGTTGGGCGAAGGAGGCCCGCACCACCTGGAAAAACAGCGTTTCGTCCACCAGGGTCTGGACTGGCTCGCTCCGGGGGACCAGGCGGATCACCGCCGAAGTCACCTTGGGGGCGGGCAGGAAGCACTCCGGGGGGACCTCAAAGAGATATTCCGGCGTGGTGTGGTACTGACAGAAGAGGGAGAAGGCGCCGTAATCCGCGGTGCCGGGTTCGGCGCAGATCCGCTTGGCAACCTCCCGCTGGATCATCACCGTAATGGAGGCGAAGCAGCCCGCCTCAATGAGGGCGGTGATGACGGGGGTGGTGATGTTATAGGGCAGATTGGCGCAGGCCACCGGGGTCAGGCCGGGAAACCGCTCCGCCGCCAGAGCCGCCAGGTCCAGCTTCATGGCGTCGCCGGGGATGACCTCCACATTGTCAAAGGGGGCCAGCGTCTCCCCCAGAATGGGCAGAAGGTCCCGGTCCAGTTCGATGGCGGCCACCTTGCCCGCCCGCTGGGCCAGCTGCACGGTGAGGGGGCCGATGCCGGGGCCGATCTCCAGCGCGCCGCAGGTCCGGTCGGCCCCGGAGGCGTCGGCGATGTCCCGGGGCACCCAGCCCTGGATGAGAAAGTTCTGGCCCATGCTTTTGGAGAACCGGAAGCCGTGCCGGCCCAGCAGAGCCTTGATATCGTTGCTGTTACAGAGATCCATGATCCACCTCGCACATAGATTAGCACCAGTATACGGGAAGCGGGGGCAAAAAACAAGACCGGGGCGGCGGGAAAAAGGGGAGGGCAAAAACAGGATTGACAAACTGATATTTGAGTGATGTGATTTTGATATCAAAAAGAACGGAGGGGTTCTCATGGAAGAGAAGATCATACAGAAGCACAAAAACGGTATGCCGATGCTGCTGCTCCTGCTGGGTATATACGCGGCGGCGGTGGCGGGTCTGGTGTGGGCCGTCATTCGGAAGGAACAGGCGGAGGCCTTCTGGTTCAGCGGGCCGGACCCCCTGGCCATCACGGTGATGGTGATCTGCATTGCTTGGCTGGCCCTGGGGTGGATCTTCCTGTGCGGCCTGAAGGTGCTCAAACCTCAGGAGGCTCTGGTGCTTACCCTGTTCGGCAAGTATGTGGGTACGCTGAAAGGGGCGGGGTTCTACTATGTCAACCCCTTCTGCTCCGGGGTGAACCCGGCGGCCAAGACCCGGCTGAAGCAGAGCGGCGACGTGGGCGGCGGCAAGGTGGAAGTCAAGGTGGACGGGGAGGCCGCAGGCAAGCGGATTTCCCTGAAGATCATGACGCTGAACAACAACCGCCAGAAGATCAACGACTGCCTGGGCAACCCGGTGGAGATCGGCATCGCCGTCATGTGGCGGGTGGTGGACACTGCCAAGGCGGTGTTCGATGTGGATAACTACAAGGAATATCTGTCCCTCCAGTGTGACAGCGCTCTGCGCAACATTGTGCGTCTCTATCCCTATGACGTCTCCCCCAACGTGGATACCACCGGAGACGGCGTGGCCGACGAGGGCAGTCTGCGGGGCTCCAGCGAGGTGGTGGCCGCCCGCATCAAGGAGGAGATCCAGAACAAGGTGGCCCAGGCGGGGCTGGAGATCATCGAGGCCCGCATCACCTACCTGGCCTACGCCCCCGAGATCGCCGCGGTCATGCTCCAGCGGCAGCAGGCCAGCGCCATCATCGACGCCCGGAAGATGATCGTGGACGGGGCCGTTGGCATGGTGGAGATGGCTCTGGAGCGGCTCAGCGAGAAGCAGGTGGTGGAGCTGGACGAGGAGCGGAAGGCGGCCATGGTGTCCAACCTGCTGGTGGTGCTCTGCGGCAACCGGGACGCCCAGCCGGTGGTCAACTCCGGCAGTCTGTATTGATATGGCTGCCGACGGAAAGAAGCAGGTGCCTCTGCGCCTGTCCCCCAAGCTGTATGCCGCCATTGCCGCCTGGGCGGAGGACGATTTCCGCTCGGTGAACGGGCAGATCGAATATCTGCTCACCGAGTGCGTCCGGCAGCGGAAGAAGAACGGAAAGTATGTGTCCGACCAGATCGACGTGCCGCCGGAACTGGATATCGAATAAAAAAGGACGTGCTGCTAAAGCAGCACGTCCTTTTTTGCGATTTGTTCCGTTCCGGCGTATAAAGCCCCGCTTTGACGGGCTCAATTCTCGCCGGAGCCCAGATGGACCTCCGGCATCAGCTCCCGGTTGATGATGGTGAGCATCTCCTCCAGCTTGGCGCACTCCTCGGGGGTGAACCGCTGGCGCATCCGTTCGGTGACCACACGGACATAGTCGTTGCTGATGTTATAGTAGTCCCGGTACTTCTGGGTCACCTGCAGGTGATACTCCCGCTTGTCCTGCTCCGACTGGATCTTCTGGATATACCCCTTGCGGATCAGACTGTTGATCTTATAGGCCGCATTGGGAGGAGAGATACGCATAAAGGAGGCAAATTCGTTGATGGTGGGGGACCCAAGGGCCAGGATGGTCTCCATGGCAAAGGTCTCCACTGTGGTCAGGCTGGCCTCCCGGCTCTGAAAGCGCTCAAAGATCTCCTGGTAAAAATGAAGTTTGAATTTTGTATACACTGTTGCAAATTTTTCTTCCAGCATACCTGCGCCTCCGCAAAAAAGATGGATCGTTGAACTGATTATAGCAAAAAGCGGAGGAAAGGGCAATCAGGAATCCTTACCCAGGGCGAAGGTGAGCTCTGCTGTGGCGGCCACCTGTCCGTTGACGGTAGCTTTGGCCTGGCCGATCCCCACGGGGCCCTTCTGTTTGATGAGGGTGCACTCAAGCTCCAGTACGTCGCCGGGAGTGACCTGGCGGCGGAACCGGGCATTTTTGATGCCGCCGAAAAAGGCCAGCTTACCCCGGTTCTCCGGCTGGGAGAGCAGGGCCACCGCCCCGACCTGAGCCAGGGCCTCCAGGATGAGGACGCCGGGCATCACATGGTACTGGGGAAAATGCCCCTGGAAAAAGGGCTCGTTGACGGTGACGCACTTGATCCCCTTGGCCCATTTGCCCTCCTCGCCGTCCACAATGCGGTCCACCAGGGCGAAGGGATAGCGGTGGGGGATGATCTGAGCGATCTGGTTGGAATTATACTGCATCATGTTTCAGCCCTCCCACTTTTTGAACAGTACGCAGGCGTTGTGTCCGCCGAAGCCCAAAGAGTTGGACAGGGCGTATTCCGCCTGGGCCGGGCGGCCCTGATTGGGCACATAGTCCAGGTCGCAGGCCGGGTCCGGGACCTGATAGTGGATGGTGGCGGGCAGATAGCCCTCCTTCAGCGCCAGGGCGGTGAAGATGGCTTCCACGCCGCCGGCGGCCCCCAGCATGTGGCCGGTCATGGATTTGGTGGAGCTGACCGCCAGTTTGCGGGCGTGTTCGCCGAAGACCGTCTTGATGGCGGCGGTCTCGCCGGAGTCGTTGAGGGGGGTGGAGGTGCCGTGGGCGTTGATGTAGCCCACCTGTTCGGGGGACACGCCGCCGTCAGCCAGGGCCTGGGCCATGGCCCGGGCGCCCCCCTCCCCGTTGGGGGCGGGTGCGGTCATGTGGTAGGCGTCGCAGGTGGCGCCGTAGCCCACGACCTCGGCGTATACCCTGGCTCCCCGGGCCATAGCGTGCTCGTACTCCTCCAGCACCAGAATGCCGGCTCCTTCGCCCATGACGAAGCCGGAGCGCTCTGCGTCGAAGGGGATGGAGGCCCGGGCGGGATCATCCCCCACATGGAGGGCCCGCATGGAAGTAAAGCCGCCCATGGACAGGGGGGTGACAACAGATTCGGCGCCGCCGCACAGCATCACCTCGGCGTAGCCGTCCCGGATGTGGCGGAAGGCGTCCCCCACCGCGTTGGAGCCGCCGGCGCAGGCGGTCACCGGGCAGGTGCACATGCCCTGAAAGCCGAAGGCAATGGCGATGAGTCCGGCCCCCATATTGGCGATGGCAGAGGGAATGTAGAAGGGAGAGGCCCGGTCGAAGCCCTTTTCGGAGCAGCGCATCTGCTCGCTTTCCGCCATGGCGATGCCGCCGATGCCGCTGGATACGATGACCCCGCAGCGGGTGCGGTCCATCTGGGCCGGGTCCAGGCCGCTGTCGGCCATAGCCTCCTTGGCGGAGGCCATGGCGAACTGGGCGTAGCGGGCCATGTGGCGGACTTCCTTTTTATCCAGTACAGAGGTGGGCTCCCAGTCCTTTACCTCGGCGGCCAGATGGACCTTTTGCCGGGAGGCGTCGTACTGCGTGATGGGGGCGATGCCGCACACCCCGTCCCGCACGGCCTGCCAGCTCTGGGCGACAGTATGGCCCAGGGGATTGACAGTGCCCATGCCGGTGATGACTACTCTGCGTTTTTTCATGGTCGTTCTTCTTCCTCCTCATGAAGCAGGAAATCTGCGTAGGGGCGATCAGGGACCGCCCCTACATCACATTCCCATACCTCCGTCAACACTCAAAACCTGTCCGGTGATGTAGCCCGCCTCGTCAGAGGCCAGGAAGGCCACGGCGGCGGCCACGTCCTCGGGGGTGCCGGCCCGGCCGGCGGGGATGGAGTCCAGCATGGCGGCCCGGGCGGCCTCCGGCAGGGCGGCGGTCATATCGGTGGCGATGTAGCCGGGGGCCACCGCGTTGACGGTGATCCCCCGCCCGCCCAGCTCGCGGGCCAGGGACTTGGTCATGCCGATGAGCCCCGCCTTGCTGGCGCAGTAGTTGATCTGGCCCGGGTTGCCCCGCAGGGCCACCACGGAGCTCAGGTTGATGATGCGGCCCCAGCGGGCCTTCATCATGGGCCGGGCGGCGGCTTTCATGCAGAGGAAGGCGCCCTTCAGATTGGTCTCGATGACCGCGTCGAAGTCCTCCTCCTTCAGCATCATGGCCAGGTTGTCCCGGGTGATACCGGCGTTGTTCACCAGGATATGGAGGCCTCCCAGTTCCTTCACGGCGGTATCCATCAGGGCCTTCACGGCGATGGGATCGGCAACGCTGCCCTGAACGGCCCGGGCTTCCGCGCCCAGCTCCTTGAGGGCGGCCAGGGTCTCCGCGGCGGCAACCTCGTTGCCGGCGTAGGAGAACACCACGTTGGCGCCCCGGCGGGCCAGCTCCAGACAGATGGCCCTGCCGATGCCCCGGCTGCCGCCGGTGACCACGGCGGTCTTTCCTTTCATACTCATAAAGTTATCCTTTCAAAGCGGCGGAGAGAGCCTCGATGTGGGCGCAGGTCTCCACGGCGTAGGTCTTGATGGAGGGAGCGGTCTTCTTCACAAAGCCGCTGAGGGCCTTGCCCGGACCGATCTCCACGATGGTGTCCACCCCCAGCGCTTCCAGCCGGCGGATGGTGTCCTCCATATAGACGGAGGACTGGACTTGCCGCTCCAGCAGGGCGGGGATGGTGTCGCCCCCGCCCATCTCCCGGCCCAGGCAGTTGAAGAGCACCGGGAAAGCCATGGGGCCAAAGGAGATCTCCCGGAACTTCTCCCGCAGGGCGTCTCCGGCGGGGGCCAGCAGAGAGGTATGGAAGGGGCCGCTGACCTTCAGGGGCAGGCAGCGTTTGGCCCCCAGCTCCCTAGCCAGGGCGGCGGCTCGATCGACCGCCGCCTTCTGACCGGCAATGACCAGCTGGCCGGGGCAGTTGTAGTTGGCGATCTCCACCACGCCGTCGTCGGCGGTCTGGCGGCAGGCCTGCTGAAGGGTCTCCCGGTCCAGCCCCAGCACGGCGATCATGCCGCAGGCCATACCGGCGCAGGCGGAGGCCATGGCCTTGCCCCGGAAAGCGGCCAGAGAGACCGCCTGAGCCGGAGTAAACACCCCGGCGGCCTGGAGCGCGGAATATTCCCCCAGGCTGAGCCCGGCGGCGTAGGCGGGGCGGATGCCCTGCTCGTACAGAATGGCGGTGACGCCGGCGGCAAAGGCCACCATACAGGGCTGGGTGTACTCCGTCTGGTCCAGCACCCCGTCGGGGTCGGTGAAGGAGACGGTCTTTAGGTCGAAGCCCACGTCAGCGCTGTCCAGCACAGCCCGGAAGGCGGGGTAGGCCTGGTACAGGTCGGCCCCCATTCCGGAGTGCTGGCTGCCCTGTCCGGCATACAGAAACGCGAGACTCATAGGCTCAGTCCTTTCATGGCGGCCTGACAGCCGCTCATCATGTCCTCGAAGATGGAGCGCAGGGGGCGGATCTCCTTCACCATGCCGGCCACCTGTCCGGCCATAAAGCTGCCGCCGTCCAGGTCGCCGTCTGCCACGGCCCGGCGGAGGGAGCCCAGGGTGAGCTTCTCCAGCTCCTCCAGGGGCAGGTCCCGCTTTTCCAGGCGCAGATACTCCCGGGCCATCTTGTTTTTCAGCACCCGGACAGGTGCGCCGCCGGAGCGGCCGGTGACGGTGGTGTCGTTGGCCCCCGCTTTCACCACGGCCTGCTTGTAGTTGATGTGGATGGGGCACTCCTCACTGGCCAGCAGGCAGGTGCCCACCTGGACGCCGCAGGCCCCAAGGGCCAGGGCGGCGGCCAGCTGCCGCCCGTCGGCGATGCCGCCGGCGGCGATGACGGGTACGCTTACCGCGTCCGCCACCTGGGGGACCAGGGCCATGGTGGTCATGTCCCCGATGTGTCCGCCGCTTTCGCAGCCCTCGGCAATCACGCCGTCGATGCCGTACCGCTCCAGGCGGCGGGCCAGGATGGGGGCGGCCACCACGGGAAAGACCTTGATACCGGCTTCTTTCCAGGCGGGGACAAATTTGCCGGGATTGCCCGCGCCGGTGGTCACCACCTGGACGCCCTCTTCCATTACGACCCGCGCCAGGTCCTCGATGTGGGGGTTCATCAGCATCAGGTTGACGCCGAAGGGCTTGCCGGTGGCGGCCCGGGCGGTCCGGATCTCGGCCCGCAGGGCGTCGGTGTCCATACCGCCGGAGCCGATAAGGCCCAGCGCGCCTGCGTTGGATACGGCGGCGGCAAAGGCACCGTTGGCCACGTTGGCCATGCCGCCCTGGATGATGGGGAATTCGGTCCCCAACAGTTCGTTCAGCTTCATAACAGACTCCTTATCAGAAACGGACGGATGAGGGCATCCGCCCCTACATGGGGTTCGTAGGGGGCGATGCCCACATCGCCCCGCATAGTCAGGCCAGCTCCAGAAGGGCACCCGCCCAGGTCAGACCGCCGCCAAACCCCACGCACAGCGCCTTCTGACCGGCGGTCAAAAGGCCGGAGGTCACCAGCTCATCCAGCAGGATGGGAACGCTGGCGGCGGAGGTGTTGCCGGTGCGGGCGATATTACCGGTACATTTGTCCGGGTCCAGGCCCAGCTTTTTTACCGCAAAGTCGATGATGCGCTGGTTGGCCTGGTGGAACACGAAGCGATCTATCTTTTCCAGAGAGATGCCCGCCCTCTCCGCCACCTCTCTGGCGCAGCGGGGGAGGGCCTCCACCGCGAAGCGGAACACGCTCTGGCCGTCCATGTGGATATAGGAGGGGGCGCCGCTGTTGACGCCGGGGATGCACAGGGCCTCCCGGTTTCCCCGGCAGCCCAGCACCGCGTGGAGCGAAGGGTAGTCCGCCCTCCACTCCACCACCGCGGCTCCCGCTCCGTCCCCGAAGAGGACGCAGGTGGACCGGTCGGTAAAGTCGGTGAGGCGGCTGAGCACCTCGCAGCCCACCACCAGACCGTATTTTCTGCCCGATGCGCCCAGCAGACACTGGGCGGTGTGCAGTCCGTAGACAAAGCCGGAGCAGGCGGCGTTCAGGTCAAAGCATACCGTATCCTCCGGCAGGCCCAGCTCCTGCTGGAGCACACAGGCGGCGGCGGGGGTGAGCCGGTCCTGGGACAGGGTGGCTACAATGCACACCCCGATCTGCTCCGGGCTGACGCCGGAGCGGTCCAGGGCCTGCCGGGCGGCAGACAGGCAGAGGGAGGTGTGGCTCTCCTCCCCGGTACAGTGATGCCGGCTGCGGATGCCGGTGCGGGCGGCGATCCACTCGTCGCTGGTGTCCACCAGCCTGGACAGATCGTCGTTGGTCACCGCCTGCCGGGGCAGGGCGGAACCGGTGGAGAGCAGTTTGATCCCGTTCATGGGCGCTCCTTTCTCAGGGCGTTGCTGCCCATCAGACGGAATTTTTGATAGCGCTGAGCGGCCAGAGCCTGACCGCTCAGCTTGTTCAGCGGGGCCAGAGCCCGGACCAGGGCGGCGTCCACCGCCCGGAAGACCGCCGGCAGATCGGTGTGGGCGCCGGCGGTGGGTTCAGGTATGACGGCGTCGATCACGCCCAGCTCCAGCAAGTCGCGGGCGGTGAGCTTCATCACGCCGCAGGCCTCGTCGCTGCGGCTGGAATCCTTCCACAGGATGGCGGCAAAGCCCTCGGGAGAGAGGACGGAGTAGACGGCGTTTTCCAGCATGAGGACTTTGTTGCCCACGCCAAGAGCCAGAGCGCCGCCGCTGCCCCCTTCGCCGGTGATCACCGACACCACCGGGACCGTGAGCGCGGAGGAGAGGGCCAGGGTACGGGCGATGGCCTCCCCCTGGCCCCGGGCCTCGGCCTCCAGGCCGGGGTAGGCCCCGGGGGTATCCACAAAGGTGATGACGGGGCGGCGGAATTTCTCCGCCTGCTCCATCAGCCGCTGGGCCTTGCGATAGCCCTCCGGGGAGGGCATGCCGAAGTTGAAGGCCAGGTGCTCCTCCAGGGTGCGGCCCTTCCGGTGGCCCATCACGGTGACAGGCTGACCGTGGAAGAGGGCCACGCCGCCCAGAATAGAGCCGTCGTCGGCGCACAGCCGGTCCCCCCGCTGCTCAAAGAAATCGGAGAAGAGGGCGGAGATGAGATCCGGGGCGCCGGGGCGGTCGGGATGGCGGGCCAGAGCCACCCGCTGGGCGGGGGTAAGACGGTCTGCCATGGTCATTTTCCTCCCTTCCTGTGGAGCGTAAGCAGCCGGATCAGAGTGTCCCGCAGCTGCGGGCGGGGGACGATGGCGTCCAAAAAGCCGTGTTCCAGCAGGTACTCGGCGCTCTGGAAGCCCTGGGGCAGCTCCTGGCCGATGGTCTGCCGGATGACCCGGGGACCGGCAAAGCCGATGAGGGCGCCCGGTTCAGCCAGCATGATGTCCCCCAGGCTGGCAAAGCTGGCGGTGACGCCGCCGGTGGTAGGGTGGGTGAACACCGAGATGTACAGCCCCCCTTTGCGGGAGAACCGCTCCAGCGCAGCGGCGGTCTTGGCCATCTGCATCAGGGAGAGAATGCCCTCCTGCATCCGGGCCCCGCCGCTGGCGGAGAAGAGGATGAGGGGCAGCTTGTTTTTTTCGGCGTACTCCACCAGCCGGGTGACCTTCTCCCCCAGGGCGGTCCCCATGCTGCCCATAAAAAAGCGGCTGTCCAGCGCGCCGACGGCGACCTTGTGTCCGCCGATCCGCCCTGCGGCGGTCACCACCCCTTCGCTCAGGCCGGTACGGCGGCGGGTGTCCGCCAGCTTGGCGGCGTAGCCGGGGAAGGCGAGGGGGTCGTTGGAACTGAGCGCGGCGTCCAGTTCCCGGAAGGTGCCCTTGTCCAGCACCAGGCTCAGCCGGTAGTAGGCTCCCACGGGGAAGTGGTGTCCGCACAGTGGGCAGACATACCGGGCGGAAACCAGGTCCCGGCGGGGAAGGGCGCCGCCGCAGGCGGGGCACTTCTCCTGGGTGTGGGCGGGAACGGGGGCGCTGCCCCGGAGCGCTTTCAGGGCGAGAAGCTTGTGCCGCCGCTGGGCAAAAATGCTGTTCATGCCTGCCCCTCCTCTCCGCTCCGGCTCCAGGCCAGCAGGGCGTCCATGTTGGCGTCCAGAAAACCGGTGGTGCAGCTGCCCCGGATGAAGTCGGGGTGATACATGATCTGATGGAGCAGGTCGGTATTGTTGGCCGGACCTTCGATCATAAACTCCTCCAGCGCCCGGCGCATCCGGCGGATGGCCTCCAGCCGGGTGGGGGCGTGTACGATGAGCTTGGCCATCAGGGAGTCGTAGTAGGGGGGGAGGGTATAGCCGCTGTACAGGCCGGTATCCACCCGCACGCCGCAGCCGCCGGGCAGGTGAACAAAGCCGATGGGGCCGGGGCAGGGACGGAACGCGTTGGCCGGGTCCTCGGCGTTGATGCGGCACTCGATGGCGTGGCCGCTGAGGGTGATCTCCTCCTGGGTGCGGGAGAGGGGCAGACCGGCGGCAATGCGGATCTGCTCCCGCACCAGATCCACGCCGGTGACCAGCTCGGTGACCGGGTGCTCCACCTGGATGCGGGTGTTCATCTCAATAAAGTAGAAGTTGCCCGCCCGGTCCAGGACAAATTCGATGGTGCCGGCGTTTTCGTACTGGGCGGCTCTGGCTGCGGCCACGGCGGCGGCCCCCATGCGCTCCCGCAGCTCGGGGGTGAGGGCCTTGGAGGGGGACTCCTCCACCATCTTCTGGTTGCGCCGCTGGATGGAGCAGTCCCGGTCCCCCAGCTGGATCACATGGCCGTGAGAATCGGCCAGGATCTGAAACTCGATGTGCCGGGGGTCCAGGATCAGCTTTTCCAGGTACATCTCCCCGCTGCCGAAGCAGGCTACCGACTCGCTGCGGGCCTCCTCAAAGAGGGGGGCCAGCTGGTCCGGCTCAAATACCCGGCGCATCCCCCGGCCGCCGCCGCCGGCGGCGGCCTTGATGAGCACCGGGTAGCCGATGGCGTCGGCCAGAGCCCTGGCCTCCTCGGCAGTGCCCACCGCCCCGTCGGAGCCGGGGACCACCGGCACCCCGGCCTCCACCATCAGCTTGCGGGCGGCGGCTTTGTTGCCCATGGCCCGGATCACGTCGCCGGAGGGTCCGATGAAAGCGATCCCGGCCTGGGCGCAGGCATCGGCAAAGGCGGCGTTTTCCGATAAGAAGCCGTAGCCGGGGTGGATGGCGTCGCAGCCGGCGGCCTGTGCCACGGTGAGGATGGCGTCTGTATTGAGGTAGCTGTCTGCCGAGCGGGCGGGGCCGATGCAGTAGGCCCGCTCCGCCAGCTGGACGTGGAGGGCCTCCGAATCGGCCTGGGAGTAGACCACCACAGGCTCGATGTCCAGCTCCCGGCAGGCCCGGAATACCCGCATGGCGATCTCGCCCCGGTTGGCGATCAAAATACGCTTGAACATGGGCTCACCCTTCCCGGTAGCAGATGAGGGGATCCCCGAAGGACACCAGGGCGCCGTCCTCCTGGAGAACGGCCTCAATGGTGCAGTCACAGGGGGCATGGACCTCGTTCATCATCTTCATGGCCTCCATGAGGCAGACGGTATCCCCCTTTTTCACGCTGTCGCCCACCTTTACGAAGGGGGCGGCGTCGGGGGCGGGGGCGGCGTAGAAGGTGCCCACCAGGGGTGCGGTGATGCAGGGACCGTCGGCCCGGCTCTCCGGCGCGGGGGCGGCGGGGACGGCGGCGGAGACAGGGGCGGCCGCAGCGGCCAGGGGAGCGGCGCTGCCCTTACTTAATTCCAGGGTAAGCTCCTTGGTGTCCAGCTTGAATGTGGTGATGCCGCTGGCGTCGAAGCGGGCCATCAGGTCAAAAATCTCTTGGTTGGTCATAGTGGCTCCTTTCGGGAAAACAGGCATCGGTTTGCACCGATGCCTGTTTTTTTCCCTCTTACTCAGCGTGCTCCTCGATGTACTTGGCCAGGTCGCCCACGGTCTTCATGCCGGGCAGGTCCTCGTCGGCGATGGTCACGCCAAAGGCCTCCTCCAGCGCCATGGACAGCTCCACGGCGGCCAGGGAGTCGGCCTCCAGGTCCTCAGCCAGACGGGCCTCGGGGGTCACCTTGTCGGCGTCGCAGCTCAGCGTTTCCACAATGATCTCCTTGATCTTCTCGAAATCCATACTGTTGCTCCTCAAACTTTTGATAATTAGTTCAATTATTTTACTTAAAAAATTTTAAATAAAATAATTTAAGCATATTTTAGCAGGCGATCCGGATTTGTCAAGCATTTTTTTCGGGGACAGCCGAAAAAAAGCAAAAAATTCCCCGCGGAAACCGCGGGGAATTGGCAGCGTATGTGCAGCGATCCGTTGCAAAGGCGGGGGGAAATTGCTATAATTGCCTCAAAACTGTTCCGGACAAAGAACCGACGGCGGGACAGGGAGAACAGGGGAAGGGAGGCTGGAAAGATGACGGCAGAGGAGCTTTATCGCAGGCTGAAAAAGCAGATCCTCAGCGGGGAGCTGGAGGCTGGGACGCGATTGGCGGAGGTAGTGCTGGCCGAGCGGTTCCAGGTCAGCCGCCTTTACGTCAAAAGCGCGTTACAGACGCTGCGGGAGGAAAAGCTGGTGGAGCACATCCGCAACCGGGGCTACTTTGTACTTCAGGTGCCGGACAGCTTTTTTGAGGAGATCGACGACATCCGCCAGGCGCTGGAGGGGGTCATCGTGAAGCGGGTCATTCAGGTGGGGACGGACCAGGAGCTGAGTGGCCTTGCGCGCATCCTGGACCGGGTGGAACTGTTCATCCGCGGCGGCATGATCCAGGACGGACTGGAGGAGGTGGGCCGCTTCTACCAGACCATGTACCAGATCTCCCGGTATGAGCGGGTGGTGGCCATCCTCAAGACCTATTCTGAGTCCATCGCCGCCCTTCGCGCCCGTTCCGCGGCCACCCAGGAGGAGCATCTGAGGAGTCTGGAGAGCACCCGGGCCCTCTTCAACGCCATTCGGGAGCGGGATACGGCCCGGGCCCTCCAATATATGGAGGAGCGGCGGCAGGACGTGATGCCTCCGGTGTGATCAGGCGGGCGGGAGGTCCTGTACCGCCTCCTCCAGCAGGCGGAGCAGCAGAGGCATGGAACCGGCCTCCGGCAGCATCAGACGGACGGAGGCGTCGTCCAGCCCCAGGTAGCTCTCGCCGCTGACGGTAAGGATCCCGTGATCCAGCAGATGCTGTTGCAGGGAAAAGCCGGGACCGCCCTGGCAGTAGAGCATCAGGATGGGTGTATCGGAGAAGGTCTCCGCCGCCAGCAGCCGCTGGCCCTGCGGGCCGGAGGTGTGTTGCAGCATTTGGAGCAGGGCCCGTTTGCTGGTCCGGACGGCGGCGATGCCGAAGGGGTCCTCCGGGTGCTCCAGCTTGGTCTCCAGCGCGGTTTGAGCCAGCACGCGGCCGACGCCATTGCTGTTGAACGGGAGGACCAGCTTGCGCAGCTGCTGCAGCAGGTCGCTTTCGGTGGAGGCCACCGCGTAGCCCAGGCGGACGCCGGCCATGCCCCAGCCCTTGGAGAAGCTGCGGGTGACGATGAGCTGGGGATACCGGGGGATCAGGTTGATGGCGCTGAGGGAGAAGGGGATATACTCCCCGTAGGCTTCGTCCACCACAAGGATACGCCCCAGCTCCAGGGCGCGCCGGGCGATCCTGTCCAGATCGTCCATGGGAATGGTCTGGCCGGTGGGGTTGTTGGGGTTTTCCACGATGAACAGGCTGTGACCGGCCTCCATCCGGTCCAGGTAGGCCTGGGTGTCGAACCGATAGCCCTGCCGGCGCTCCAGCGGGCAGGCCTCGTAGCGGGAGCCGCTGCAATTTACGTGGTCAATATAGGCGGTAAACTGGGGCGCGTGTCCCAGGACCCGCCTGCCGGCGGTAAGGCAGAGCAGGTTGAGCCCGCAGAGGATGTCATAGGAGCCGTTGCCCAGCAGAAAGTGCCCCCCTGTGAGCCAGCCCTCTCCCACGCCGTTGCTGCGGTACCAGTTGGCCAGGGCGTCCTCCAGAGAACTTCCGTGGGGATAGTATTTGATCTCGGAGAAATTGCCGCCGTGGGACTCCGTTTTCTGCTGAAAGGCGTGCAGACGAGAGAAGATGCAGTTTCCCAGCAAGTCGGTGTTGACGCCCAGGGAGCAGTCGATCTGGACATGGCCCGTTGGGATCTTGTCGGCGTAGTCTCGGGATGTATAGGAGCGGATATAGGGATTGATGGACGCCTCATAGCGCATGGAGGAGCACTCCTTTCTGATATGACTTCAAGATTGATATCAATCTTACAAAATGATATCTAAAAGGTATACGCAAATGCGGCGCTTGTCAACTTCAAATCTGTACAAAAATAGGCGGCAGATTTTGTAGGCGTGGACCGGATGCTGAAAAGGACAAAAAGAGGGACCGCCGCAAAGCTGGATCTGCGGCGGTCCCCAGGGGGATCAGGTTGCCTGTGCGGCACGGCTGATGCCCATGCCGAAGGCGTTCAGGCCGGTGTGGCAGATGACGCTGAAGGGCAGCGGCTCATAGTGGACCAGGTCGTCCGGAAAGGCCTCCTGGACCTGGGCGGCCCAGGCCTGGCTGTCCTCGGGCTGGATGAAGCTGTCTGAAATGCCGATGTACAGCGGCTCACCCCGGGTCCGCAGGGTGTCGGCGGTCTCCTTGGCCCGCTTCAGCTGCTCCTGCTGGCAGTTTTTGACGCCCCGCACCTTGGCACAGGCCTCAAAGGCGCCGCCGTCGCAGCGGAGCAGGGGCTTGAGACCGATCACGCTGCTCATGGCGGCGGCAGCGGCGGTGCACCGTCCGTTTTTTCGGAAGTATTTCAGGGTGTCCACCCCCAGATAGATGACAGAATCCAGGGCAGACTGCTCCAGAAGGGCCCTGATCTCCTGCCCGCTCTTTCCCTGATCGGCCAGTGCTTTGGCGTTGAGAACGCAGTCGTGGAGCGTGATGGAGACCCGGTGGGTGTCGGCCACCCAGACCCTGCCCTCATACTCCTCCGAGAGAAGCTGGGCGGTCTGGCAGGAAAAGCTCAGGCCGCTGGACATGGGGATGTAGACCAGCTCGTCATAGCCGGCGTCCAGGATCTTGTCAAACATGGCGAGCACCTCCCCGGGGGAGGGCTGGGAGGTGGAGGCGTCGGCGCCGTCCCGCAGGTTCTGGTAGAACTCCCGGTGGGACAGGTTGACACCCTCAAAATACTCCTTGCCGTCCAGAATGACCGGCATGGGCAGAAGAAAGATATCCCGCCGGGCGGCCTCCTCCTGGGTGAGACCGCTGTTGCTGTCGGTGAGAATGGCTGTTTTCATGGCGCTCACGTCTCCTCTGTTGTGATGTTGCGGGGCTGTTTTGTCTCCCGCTCTTGAAGGCCGGGTCGAAATACGGTATAATTTGACGGTACATGAAAGTACCTTTGTATGAAAGCGGCTGACGGTCCCTGTCGGCCGGGGCCAGAGATGGTCAGGAAAAGCGCCTGTATGTGTGCAGTCCGGCTCTGACCGGGCGGACTGTCCCCGGTGGAAAAGGAGTAGCTCTGTGGAAAAAACGACCAGCGCCATCATGGAGGCCTTTGAGCAGCTTCTGGATGAGAAGCCCTTTACCAAGATCACTGTGCGGGATATCGTGGAGCGGTGCCAGATCAACCGCAACACGTTCTATTATCACTACCACGATATCCCGTCCCTCTTTCAGGAGATGATGGAGCGGAAGGCGGATCAGCTGATCGCGATCCACTATGTGCCCAACTCGCCCATCAACTGCCTTCAGCCCATCCTGCAATACGGGCTGGCCCACAAGCGGGCGGCGCTCCATGTCTACCGCTATGTTCCGCGGGAGGCCCTCATGCCCTATATAGACCGCATCGCCCGGTATGCCGTGGACAAGTATTTTGAGAGCAAATGCCGGGGGCTGTCTGTCTCAGAAGCAGATGTGGCCAGCCTGGCCCACTACTACAAGTGCGCCCTTGTGGGACTGCTGCTGGACTGGGCGGAGAGCGGGATGGAGGAGGACGTCATAGAGCGGCTTGAGCCCATCTACCGGCTGCTGGAGGGGACGGAGGAAATGGCCTTCTCCCGGTGCCTGCGCGGGGAAAGAGAATAGTGCTTTGATCGAGGGAGGACGCCGTGGGCGTCCTCCCTTTTGACGTGGCGCAGACGGGATATCTCAGTTCTGTCCCTTGCCGCAGCCGGACCGCTCCCGGTCGCCGATGCGGGCCAGCTCCGGGCGTTCGGCGCACTCCTCCGCCCAGAGGGCGTCGGCCTTGTCCTTCCAGCGCTGGGCGTAGCCGCAGGTCTTGGAACACAGGTGCTCCACGCTCTCGGGGGACATGGGGTCGGTGGAGTGAGCGTCGGTCTCTGCCACCATCTTCTGAATGCACTCCGGGTTTTCCAGCATGGGGCAGGGCCGCAGCATGTTGTCGTTGAAGGGCATGTTGTCGTGGTAGGCCATGAAGATGGGGCTTTGCAGGGCCTCCAGCAGGGTGCACTGGCGGATGTTGGCGTTGGAGTAGTGGATGAACACACAGGGGTCCACATCGCCGTTGGCGTTGATGTGGAGGTACCGCTTGCCGCCGGCGATGCACCCGCCCACATACTCGGCGTCGTTCTGGAAGTCCATGGCGAACAGGGGGCGCTCGGCCCGCAGCTTGCGGATGCGGCGGTAGACGTACTCCCGCTGCTCAGGGTCGGGCAGCAACTCGGGGGCGGCGTCGTTGCCCACGGGCATGTAGTGGAAGTACCAGATGAAGTAGGCGCCCATGTCGATAAGGCTCTGGTAATATTCATCGGAGGTGATGGACTGGTAGTTGACGCTGGTGTAGCAGGAGGAGATGCCGTAGGGCAGCTTGCGCTCCCGCAGGAGCTCCATGGCGTGCCGGACCTTCTGATAGGTGCCCTGGCCCCGGCGGGAGTCGGTGTCCTGCTCGTTGCCCTCCAGAGAGATGGCGGGGATGAAGTTGCCCACCCGGAGCATATCGTCGGCAAAGGCCTCGTCGATCAGCGTACCGTTGGTGAAGCTGAGGAAGACGCAGTCGTCGTGCTTCTCGCACAGGGAGATCAGATCCTTCTTGCGTACCAGGGGTTCGCCGCCGGTGTAGATGTACATATATATACCCAGTTCCTTGCCCTGGGTGATGATGGAGTCCAGCTCCTCATAAGTCAGGTTCAGCTTGTTGCCGTACTCGGCGGCCCAGCAGCCGGTGCAGCGGAGGTTGCAGGCGGAGGTGGGGTCCATCAGGATGGCCCAGGGGATGTTGCAGTTGTACTTCTTGCGCAGCTCCTCCTGCTTGGGCCAGCCGATCAGGTTGGCGTTGATGAAGAAGTTGGTCACCAGGGTCTTCATCACCTTGGGGTCCAGCTCCTGTACCATGTGGAGGATAAAGGAGTGATAGGGGTGCTGGGGGTCCTCGACGACCTCGCGGATCACCTTGCGCTGGGAGGGGAACTCTCCGCCGGCGAATTTGTCGGCCCAGTCCATGAGCTTGCGCAGGTTGGTCTCCGGGTCCTTGTAGAGATAGTTGATGGCCTGCTCGATGCCGAGCTTTTTGAGGGTATGACTGAAACTCATGGTGAGTTCTCCTTCCATTTTTCTTTTTTATCAGCAGCTTCCCGGGGCTTGGGAAGCCTGACTGCCCATTGGATGACGCAGAAATTGATGCAGCCCTCGGCGAGAAGGGCGCCGGCTACCAGCGCTTTGGTGGCCAGGAGGGAGGAAAAGCACCCGACGATCAGCAGTACGCTGATCACGCCGGTGGCGATGGCGATGGTCAGGATCACGTTCCAGCCGTTTAAGCCGAAATCGCTGGCCTCCTTGACCATCTGGATCTTGAACAGGCTGTCCAGCAGGGTGAACCACCCCAGTCCGGGGGTCAGATAGCCGGTGACGTCGTTATTTTTGATCAGCATCAGCACGCCCACCACCAGAATGAGCAGGCCGAAGGCAAAATCATACCGGAAGGCCAGGCAGTAGAGATCCTCGGAGAAAAAGCCGACGATCTTGATGACGCCATAGGCGATCAGGATGATCCCGCTGATATTGCATAGCACCAGCGGGGGCAGGGGAGGAAAGAACAGACAGACGACTGCCGCGATGCAGAAGAGCAGAGCGATGGCGAGGTAGCCGTCCCGGGCGAGCTTTAATTTTTTCATACGCAAAACCTCGGATCATTGGACGGACCGGCGGAGAGCGCCTCCTTTATCTTGCCCCAAGGATACCGCCTGCGGAAGCGAACAACAATAGACAAACAGGGTGCAGATGCCTGATTTCAGACATCTGCACCCTGTTTGCCTAACGATTCGGGCGAAAACGGGGCATCGGTGGTACGGATGGCCCCGCGCGCGGCGTGAGGATATCAGATTTTATTGTGCGCGGGGAAACCGGTTACTCCGGTAAGCCCAGCAGGGCCAGCAGCCTGTCCCGCCGGTTGTCCTCCGGATGGACCAGCACATGGAGGGCCAGCTTCCGCTGAGCGGCGCCGATCTCCCTCCCGCGCAGGCCCATGGCGGCCAGTTCTCCACCGGAGAGGGCCAAACTGTGCAAAACTGCTTCCTCCGGGCGGCGCACCCCCCGGCGCAGGGCCCGCTCCACCGGCAATGTTTCCAGCGGGAAGCCGGTTCGTTCACAAAAGGCCCGCCACCGGGGGATGGGCGCAGGGGGGACGGCTCTCAGATCGTCCAGATCCGGACAATCCCTGACCGGCCACAGGTGGGCCAGCAGACCCCAGCGGATCAAATCCCCTGCCCGCTCCGGATGGGGGGAGAGCAGGGTCTTTTCCAGCTCGGCCTTGACCCGCTCCCCGGACACCTGGCGCAGCCGCCCGGCGTTCCGCCGGATGGCCTGTTCAGTCTCCGGTTCGATGGCAAAGCCCAGCTGGGCGGCAAAGCGTACCCCCCGCAGCATCCGCAGGGCGTCTTCTCCAAACCGCCGGTCCGGTGCGCCCACGCACCGGACGAGTCCCGCCCGCAGATCGGCCTGACCGCCGAAGGGGTCTATGATCTCTCCCCGCTCCCCCAGCGCCATGGCGTTGATGGTAAAGTCCCGGCGGGCCAGGTCCTCGGTCAGCCCCACGTCGAAGGACACCCCGTCGGGGTGCCGCCCGTCGGCATATCCCCCCTCCCGCCGGAAGGTAGTCACCTCCACCGGCCCGTCCTCCGTCAGGACGGTGACCGTTCCGTGCTGAATGCCGGTGGGAACAGCCCGCTCAAACAGGGCCATGACCCGCTCCGGCAGGGCGGAGGTACACACGTCATAGTCCCCCGGTACCCGACCCAGCAGCAGGTCCCGGACACAGCCCCCCACCGGATGGGCGGCATGTCCCGCCTGCCGCAGTTCCGCCAGACAGCGGCGCACCCCCGCCGGGATCGGCCACTCTGCCATTTTTTCCACCCCTTCCGGTATGTTTGCCTTGCCATTTCCCTATAATGGATTATAATATAGTGTTGACCTTTTATTATTATAATCTGTAGAAAAGGGTGTGTAAACCCATGACCAATTTGGATATTCATGATTTTCTGACCCCCGGCCGCACCGCCCACCTCATCGGCATCGGCGGCGTCTCCATGTCTCCCCTGGCCGAAGTGCTCCACAAGATGGGGGTGACCATCACCGGCTCCGACATGAACGACAGCGCTGCGGTGGAGCACCTCCGCTCCCTGGGGATCCCGGTGGCCATCGGCCACCGGGCGGAGAATGTCCGGGGGGCCGACCTCATCATCCGCACCGCCGCCGTCCACGATGAGAACCCGGAGATCGTGGAGGCCCACGCCCGGAATATCCCGGTATTTGAGCGGGCCCAGGCCTGGGGCTCCATCATGCGGGGGTACAAGAACGCCCTGTGCATCTCGGGTACCCACGGCAAGACCACCACCACCTCCATGTGTACCCACATCATCATGGCGGCCCAGATGGACCCCACCGTCATGATCGGCGGCACCCTGCCCCTGCTGGGTTCCGGCTACCGGGTGGGCCATGGGGACACCATCATCCTGGAGAGCTGCGAGTACTGCAACTCCTTCCTCTCCTTCTTCCCCACGGTGGCGGTCATTCTCAACATTGAGGCCGACCACCTGGACTTCTTCAAGGATCTGGACGATGTGGAGCGCTCCTTCCGGGCCTTTGCCGACCGGGTGCCGGAGAACGGCCTCATCGTGGCCAATGCCGACGACGCCAACACCATGCACGCCCTGGCGGGGGAGACCCGGCCTGTCCTCACCTTCGGCCTGGCAGAGGGGGACGTCCACGCCGCCGGTCTGACCTGGGAGGATGGGCTGCCCAGCTTTGATGTGGTCTACCGGGGGGAGGTCTTTACCCATGTGACCCTGGGGGTCCCCGGCGAGCACAATGTAAAGAACGCCCTGGCCGCCGCCGCTGCGGCGATCTCCCTGGCGGTACCGCCCCAGGCGGTGAGCGAGGGACTGGCCGCCTTCCGGGGCGCCGGGCGCCGCTTTGAGCATAAGGGCACGTTCCACGGGGCGGAGGTGTACGATGACTACGCCCACCACCCCGGCGAGCTCCAGGCCCTGCTGGCGGCGGTCCGCGCTCTGGGCTATGAGCGGATCATCTGCGCCTTTCAGCCCCACACCTACACCCGGACGGAGGCCCTCTTTGACGACTTTGTCAAGGTCCTCCGGCAGCCGGATATCACCCTGCTGGCGGAGATCTTTGCCGCCCGGGAGACCAATGAGAGCGGCATCTCCTCTCAGGACCTGGCCGGGCAGATCCCGGGCAGCATCTACTGCCCCACCCTGGAGGATGTGACGGAGCGGCTGGCGGAGCTGGCCCGGCCCGGCGACCTGATCCTCACCGTGGGGGCAGGCAATATCTACGCCGCCGGAGAGGCCCTGCTGAAGCGGTCGTAAGGCGGCCGCCGGCGGGGCAGGTATTTCAGATGTTGACAAGGTCGGAAAAGAGACGTACAATAATACCAGCTACCCTGTCCCATTTATCCTGTTTTCTAAGCATGAATGATGATAAGGAGTGGAATCGAAATGGAAGAGAAGAAGTATACCTCTATGATCCGCCTGCGTATGTCCGCTAAGGACGCTCACTACGGCGGAAACCTGGTGGACGGCGCCCACATGGTGCACCTGTTCGGCGACGTGGCCACCGAGCTGCTGATCCAGTGCGACGGCGACGAGGGCCTGTTCTGCGCTTACAACAACGTGGAGTTCAAGGCTCCCGTGTACGCCGGCGATTTTATCGAGGCCTATGGTGAGATCACCCACATCGGCAACACCTCCCGCAAGATGAAGTTCGAGGCCCGCAAGGTGGCCGTGCCCCGCCCCGACATCAGCGATTCCGCCGCTGATTTCCTGGACGAGCCCATCGTGGTAGCTGTGGCCGAGGGTACCTGCGTGACCCCCAAGAAGTGCCAGCGCAAGGAGCATTGATCTGCTGACAGCTCCTCATAGGGACAGAATAACAAAACAGGTCTGCCGCAATTTTGCGGCAGACCTGTTTCTTTTTTGTCCTGATGCCGGGGCTTATTCCAGCACCGCGCCCCGGGAGGCGGAGGCGACCAGCTTGGCATACCGGGCCAGGTACCCGGTTTTGTTCTCCCGATGGGCCGGTCTGTGTCCGCCCCATCGGGTCCCCGGTGAGGAGGGATCTGCGCAGCGGAAGTGAATTCCGCCGCGCATCAAGATTTTGCTGGGGCAAAATGCTTGGACGCGCTGCGCGCGGCCAAGGTCAAGACCGCTTTAGATTATTCCAGCACCGCGCCCCGGGAGGCGGAGGTGACCAGCTTGGCATACCGGGCCAGGTACCCGGTCTTGTTCTCCCGATGGGCCGGTCTGTGTCCGCCCCATCGGGTCCCCGGTGAGGAGGGATCTGCGCAGCGGAAGTGAATTCCGCCGCGCATCAAGATTTTGCTGGGGCAAAATGCTTGGACGCGCTGCGCGCGGCCAAGGTCAAGACCGCTTTAGCTTATTCCAGCACCGCGCCTCGGGAGGCGGAGGTGACCAGCTTGGCATACCGGGCCAGATACCCGGTCTTGTTCTCCCGATGGGACGGTCTGTGCCCGCCCCATCGGGCCCCCAGTGAGGAGAGATCTGCGCAGCGGAAGTGAATTCCGCCGCACATCAAGATTTTGCTGGGGCAAAATACTTGGACGCGCTGCGCGCGGACAAGGTCAAGACCGCTTTAGATTATTCCAGCACCGCGCCCCGGGAGGCGGAGGTGACCAGCTTGGCATACCGGGCCAGGTAGCCGGTCTTGACCTTGGGCTCGGGGCACACCCATTTGGCCTTGCGTTCGGCCAGCACGGCCTGGTCCACCTGCACCTCGATCTTACAGGCGGGGATGTTGATGGAGATGATGTCGCCCTCCTCCACAAAGGCGATGGGACCGCCCTGGGCGGCCTCGGGGCAGACGTGGCCGATGGCGGCGCCGCGGGTGGCGCCGGAGAAGCGGCCGTCGGTGATGAGAGCCACACTCTCGCCCAGCCCCATGCCCACAATGGCGGAGGTGGGGTTGAGCATCTCCCGCATGCCGGGGCCGCCCTTGGGGCCCTCGTAGCGGATGACCACCACGTCGCCGGGGACGATCTTGCCGGCGTAGATGGCCTCAATGGCCTCCTCCTCGGAGTCAAAGACACGGGCGGGACCGGTGTGGGCCATCATCTCGGGGGCCACGGCGGAGCGCTTGACCACGCAGCCCTCGGGGGCCAGGTTGCCTTTGAGCACGGCGATGCCGCCGTCGGCGGAGTAGGGGTTCTCGATGGGGCGGATGATCTCCGGATCGCGGTTGGTGACGCCCGCCAGATTCTCCTCCAGGGTCTTGCCGGTGCAGGTCATGACGCCGGTGTCCAGCAGGCCCTTCTTGGTCAGCTCCTTCATGACGGCGTACACGCCGCCGGCGCCCTCCAGGTCCTCCATATAGGTGTCGCCGGCGGGGGCCAGGTGGCACAGGTTGGGGGTCTTGGAGGAGATCTCGTTGGACATATCCAGATCCAGCTCGATGCCGCACTCATGGGCGATGGCGGGCAGGTGGAGCATGGTGTTGGTGGAGCAGCCCAGGGCCATATCCACCGCCTCGGCGTTGTGGAAGGCGGCGGGGGTCATGATGTCCCGGGGACGGATGTTCTTCTTCACCAGGTCCATGATCTGCATGCCGGCGTGCTTGGCCAGCCGCAGCCGGGCGGACCACACGGCGGGGATGGTGCCGTTGCCCCGCAGGCCCATGCCGATGGCCTCGGTGAGGCAGTTCATGGAGTTGGCGGTATACATGCCGGAGCAGGAGCCGCAGGTGGGGCAGGCGTTGTTCTCGTAGTCCTCCACGCCCTCCTCGTCCAGCTTGCCCGCCTTGTAGGCGCCCACCGCCTCAAACATGTGGCTCAGACAGGAGCGGCGGCCGTCGTTGAGCCGGCCGGCCAGCATGGGGCCGCCGGAGCAGAAGATGGTGGGAATGTTCACCCGGGCGGCGGCCATCAGCAGGCCGGGCACGTTCTTGTCACAGTTGGGGATCATCACCAGGCCGTCGAACTGGTGGGCGATGGCCATGGCCTCGGTGGAGTCGGCGATCAGGTCCCGGGTGACCAGGGAGTACTTCATGCCGATGTGGCCCATGGCGATGCCGTCGCACACAGCGATGGCGGGGAACTCCACCGGGGTGCCGCCGGCGGCCCGGACGCCGGCCTTGACGGCCTCGGCGATCTTGTCCAGATTCATGTGGCCGGGTACGATCTCATTGTAGGAGCACACCACGCCGATGAGGGGGCGCTCCAGTTCCTCCTTGGTGTAGCCCAGAGCATAGAAAAGGGAGCGGTTGGGGGCGCGTTCCACGCCCTTGGTAACATTGTCGCTGCGCATGGGAAATGACCTCCTTCTATCTATGTATCACTTGCGTTGTATGATGATGCTTGCATTGTCTGACTGTATATTATATGATAGAAAGAGAACTGTCAAGGACTGACCAGAAGGGAAGTAGGGTATGGAAAAGAAAAGTCTGGCCCAGCAGACGGCTGAGCGGCTGTACAGCCGCATCGTGGTGGAGAAGGGGCTGGGAGCGGGGGAGAAGCTGCCCAATGAGGTGGAGCTGGCCCAGGAGCTGGGGGTGAGCCGGGCCACCCTGCGGGAGGCCATCCGCACCCTGACGGCCCAGGGGGTGCTGGAGGTGCGCCGGGGCAAGGGGACCTTCGTGTCCCAGCGGGTGGCGGAGGTGAATGACTTCGGGTTTTCCACCCTGGAGCAGATCAGGGGACAGCTGCGGGACCTGTTCGAGCTGCGCTCCATTTTTGAACCGCGGGCGGCGGAGCTGGCCTGCCACCGGGCCACGGAAGAGGAACTGGCGGACATCCTGGCCCGGGGGGCGGAGGTGGAGCGGTGCATCCGGGCCGGGGCGGACCGGACCCAGGCCGACCGGGCCTTCCACGCCGCCATCGTCCGGGGGGCCCACAACGAGTTTCTGGTCCGGCTGCTCCCCCTCATCGACCAGGCGGTGTCCGCCGCCCTGACGGCGGGGAAGCACCAGGAGCAGCTGGCGAAGGACACCTGCCGGGATCACGCCCTGCTGATGGAGTTTTTCCGCAAGCGGGACGGGGCGGGGGCAGGCCACGCCATGGCCATCCACATGCGCCACAGCATGGATGTGATGGAGCTGGCGGAGTAACCGGCAACCAAAAGTTGCGGGATAGTTGGTGGAGGCAACCGGGTTTTGGGCGTACAATGGGGCCATTCGATCCAGAGGAGGTGATGCAATGCAAGTTGGAACGGTTGTGGTGAGCTTCGGTTTGCTGATTTGGCTGGCCGGGACGGGAATCATTCTGACGCTACTGATCCTGGCGATCCGGACGTTGCGGAAGTATCTGCGCAGCGAGCCGGTGCGGCGGGAAAAGACGGAGATGAAGCGATCTCTGGGGGAGAACCTCAAAGCTCACCGGACCCGCTGCAAGATGACCCAGGAATTTGTGGCGGAGGCCATCGGTGTGAGCCGTCAGGCGGTGAGCAAGTGGGAGAGCGGCGCCACCGACCCCAGCACATCCAATCTGCTGGCTCTGGCCAAGCTATACGGCGTATCTGTCACAGAACTGCTGGCTGGTACGGAGGCGTAAACAAGAGGGGGCCTGTTCCAAATGGGACAGGCCCGCTTTTTGGCGGGATTGACGGAGCAAGGCGGGGACCGTATAATAACGTCATAACAATGTTGTGGACAGAAGGTGGAAAGATGGCCGAGAAAAGCAGCAGCGGCTACCAGCTGCTGAGCCGGTACCGTGGGGAGCTGATGGGGCTGGCTATGCTGGCAGTCATGCTCTTTCATGCCTACCAGCTTCCCCTGACGGCGCTCCCCTTGCGGGCCCTGCGGCAGATGGGCTTTGCCGGGGTGGATGTCTTTCTGCTGCTCTCCGGCATGGGGATCGCCTGCTCTCTGTACCGCCGGGAGGGGGAGCCGGTGGGGCGGTATTATCTCCGCCGGTGCCGGCGTCTGCTGCCCGCCTACTGGCTGGTGGTGGGGCTGTACACCGGAGCGCTGGTACTGGCTGGGCGGGCTCCCGCTTCGCTGCTCTTTTGGAATCTGACCACTCTGTCCTACTGGGGCAAGATCCCTGGAGGATTTAACTGGTATATCTCCGCGATCGTGGTCCTCTACCTGCTGGCGCCGCTGTATTTCAAGCTGTTTCGGAGGTGCCGCCGGCGGGCCTGGCTCACCCTGGCGGTCTATCTGGTGGGCTACCTTGTTTATCGCCTGACCTGGAGCGCCGGGCTGTACCACCTGCCGGATTTCCTGCTGCGGGTGCCCGATTTTGCCATGGGCTTTCTGCTGGCCTCCTATGTTTGGGAGGGACGTGGGCTTACCGGGCGGCACGCGGCGGTGTGGAGCGCGGCGGCGGTATGCGGTGTGGCCCTGGTGTGGGCCTGGCGGCGGCAGCCGGTGGCCGCCCCCCTCTGCCTGGCGGTCACTGTGGCCCTGGTGCCCGGATGCCTGGTGGTGGGAAAGCTGCTGGACGCTCTGCCCGTGCGCTGGCTCCACCGGGGGCTGCGGGCGGTGGGGGAGAGCAGCCTGGAGATCTATCTCTTCAATGTGCTTATCACCCGGGAGTTTGACCTGCTGGCCCCCTGGCTGGATCACGACCCCTGGCACATCAGCTTCTACCTGCTGGCCTATGGACTGAATCTGGCCCTGGGCATCCTGCTCCACCGGGCCATTGATGCGGTGTCCGCCCGGCTGGCGGAGCGGCGGAGGGAAAAAGGGTAAGCTGCCGCGGGCACGGGACCCTGGGACGGGCCGCAGGAGAGGGCGTGATCCTTTGTGCTCTCCGCACAACCGCCACGGGGCGGAGGGGGAGCGGTCTGCCGCTTGCCACAAAAAATTTTTTCTGCCGGTCAATGGCCTTGACAGAAGAAAAGGGAGCACTTATACTAAATTTCAACGAGAACAAAGGCGTTCCGGCCCAGGGGGGCGGAGCGCCTTCTTTGCTATCTGAGGGTCCGTATGGACCAGTTGAGAAAGAGAAAGGGGTCTCCCACATGCCGCACTCCAAAGAAGATATCATCCGCCTGGTCCGGGAGGAGGACGTTAAGTTCATCCGCCTGCAGTTTACCGACATTTTCGGCCAGCTGAAGAACGTGGCCATCACCGCCTCCCAGATCGAGAAGGCGGTGAACAACCAGTGTATGTTCGATGGCTCGTCCATTGAGGGCTTCGTCCGCATCGACGAGTCCGACCAGTATCTGTACCCCGACCTGAAGTCCTATCGGGTGTTCCCCTGGCAGCCCCACCACGGCAAGGTGGCCCGGCTGATCTGCGACGTACACAACACCGACGGCTCTCCCTTCGCGGGCGACCCCCGCTATGTGCTCAAGCGGGCGCTGAAGAAGGCGGCGGACATGGGCTTCGACGCCTTCAATGTGGGTCCCGAGGCCGAGTTCTTCCTGTTCCAGACCGACGATGAGGGCAAGCCCACCACCAAGACCAACGATGAGGCAGGCTACTTCGACCTGGGTCCCCTGGACCACGGGGAGTCCACCCGCCGGGAGATCTGCCTGGCGCTGGAGGCCATGAAGTTTGAGATCGAGGCATCTCACCACGAGTGTGCCGAGGGTCAGCACGAGATCGACTTCAAGTATGAGGAGGCGCTCCACGCCGCCGACAACATCATGACCTTCAAGCTGGCGGTCAAGACCCTGGCCCAGAAAAACGGCCTCCATGCCACCTTCATGCCCAAGCCCATCTTCGGTGTGGCGGGGTCGGGTATGCACACCAATATGTCGCTCTTCCGCAACGGCAAAAACGTATTTTATGACCCCAACGGCGAGCGGGGCCTGTCCAAGGAGGCCTACAGCTTCATCGCCGGACTGCTGGCCCATGTGAAGGGCATGGCCGCCATCACCAACCCTCTGGTCAACTCCTATAAGCGGCTGGTCCCCGGCTACGAGGCCCCCTGCTATCTGGCCTGGTCGGCCTCCAACCGGTCCGCTCTCATCCGCATCCCCGCCTCCCGGGGACAGTCCACCCGGGTGGAGCTGCGCTCCCCCGACCCGGCCTGCAACCCCTATCTCTCCTTTGCCGTCTGTCTGGCCGCCGGCCTGGACGGCATCGAGCGGGGCCTGACGCCTCCCGCCGAGATCACTGAGAACATCTATGCCATGGACGACGCCACACGGAAGAGCCACGGCATCGACTCTCTGCCCGGCTCTCTGGAGGAGGCTATCCGCGCCCTGGAGGAGGACCAGCTGATCCTGGATACCCTGGGCAGCCATGTGGCCCACAACTATCTGGAGGGCAAGAAGAAGGAGTGGGAGGAGTACCGCACCCGGGTGTCCTCCTGGGAGCGGGAGAAGTACATCATCAACTATTGACGACCCTGACCGACCCGGCAGGAGTGAGTGGATATGGAAAAGGTGATCGTGGCCTTTGCAGGCCCGAACAACGGCAAGCGCATCCGCGACATACTGGAGCGGTCGGGTACTGCGTCCTGCCTGCTCTGCACCTCTGCCGACCAGGTGCGGCGCACCGTCCGGGAACAGCAGGTGCCCGCCGTGGTGTGCGGGTACAAATTCCCGGACGGCCCGGCGGAGCGGCTCTATGAGGATCTGCCCGCATACGCTCAGATGCTCATTGTGGCCGCCCAGAGCCTGCTGGATCTGGTGCAGCACCCGGAGATCCTGCTTCTGAGCGCTCCGGCCCACAGAGGTGAGCTGATCCGGGCGGTGGAGGAGCTGCTGGCCCGGACCCGGGCAGAGCCCCTGCTGCGCAGCGGGGAGGAGCGGGCGGTCATCGCGGCAGCCAAAGCCAGATTGATGGCGGAGGGGCTGACGGAGGAGGAGGCCCACCGGACCCTCCAGAAAAAGAGCATGGCGTCGGGGCTTCGGCTGGCGCAGGCGGCCCAACTGGTACTGACGGGCCGGTCAACCGCATATCGTTGAGAGACAGTACAGTCTCGCGGCGGCAGTCCGGGAAGGACTGCCGCCGCTTTTTCCTGTCTGGAGGGACGCTCCTCCGGAGGCAAGGAGGGTATGCCATGACGAGGATCAACGAGAATTTCCGCAAGCTGCCCGGCTGTTATCTCTTTTCCGAGGTGGCCCGCCGGGTGGCGGCCTGCCGGGGGAAGGGCCCGGACCGGCCCCTGCTCCGGCTGGGGATCGGGGATGTGCCCGGTCCGCTGCCCGCCGCCGTCACCGCCGCCATGGGCCGGGCGGTGGAGGAGATGGGCACCGTCCGGGGATTTCGGGGCTATGGCCCGGAGCAGGGCTATCCCTTTCTCCGGGAGGCCATCGCCCGGTGGGACTATGAGAGCCGGGGAGTGGATATCCGCCCCGAGGAGATCTTTGTGTCCGACGGGGCCAAGAGCGACTGCGGCAGCATCGGGGAGCTCTTCGGCGGGGACAATGTGGTGGCGGTGTGCGACCCGGTCTATCCCGTCTATGTGGACGCCAGCGCCATGGCGGGCCGGGCCGGGGACTACGATGCCGCCGCCGGGCGGTGGACCGGGCTGGTCTATCTGCCCTGCGTGGCGGAGAACGGCTTTGTGCCGGAGCTGCCGGAGGGGCGGGCCGACCTGATCTATCTCTGCTTTCCCAACAACCCCACCGGAGCGGCGGCGACCCGGGCCCAGCTGAAGGTTTGGGTGGACTACGCCAACCGGACCGGGGCGGTCATCCTGTTTGACAGCGCCTATGAGGCCTTCATCAGCGACCCGGAGCTTCCCCGCTCCATTTTTGAGATCGAGGGGGCCAGGACCTGTGCCATCGAGTTCCGCTCCTTCTCCAAGACCGCGGGATTTACCGGCACCCGCTGCGCCTATACCGTCATCCCCAGGGAGCTGGAGCGGGGCGGTCTGTCCCTCAACCGGCTGTGGGGCCGCCGTCGGTCGGCCAAGTGCAACGGTGTGGCCTATGTGGTCCAGCGGGGCGCTCAGGCGGTGTACAGCCCGGAGGGGCGGGCCCAGGTGGCGGAGAGTCTGGCCGGATACCGCCGCAGCGCCGGGGTGCTCCGCAAGGGCCTGGACGCCGCCGGGTTGACGGTGTACGGCGGGGAGCACGCCCCCTATCTCTGGGTCAGGACGCCGGGGGGCATGGGCTCCTGGGCCTTTTTCGACCTGCTGCTGGAGCGGGCCGGCGTGGTGGTCACGCCCGGCGCCGGCTTCGGCCCCAGCGGGGAGGGCTATGTTCGCCTTTCCGCCTTTTGTGCTCCGGAGACAGCCGCCCAGGCAGCGGAGCGCATCGGGGAGAGCCTGTAGGAGATAGGAGATAGGAGATAGGAGATAAAGAGAGTGTGGAGGGGGAAGAGACGAAAAAAGACCGCCGGAAGGCGGTCTTTTTTCATGGAGGAGGACAGATGTATGGGAAGCCTGGGCCTGTTCGGCGGCGCAGGTCAGGCCAGCTTCAGATGGGAGCGCTTGAGGGCCTTGCGGATCAGGGTGCACAGCAGAGGAGCGGCCACCAGAGCCACCACGGCATTGAAGATGGAGGCGGGGAGCTTGAGGGGCAGGGTGGCCAGAGCGGCGGCAGGGGTCAGACCCTCCACCAGCAGGCCGTTGTAGAAATAGCTCTTCATAAAATAGAGCACATAGTAGATGGCGCAGCCCAGCGCCGCGCCGGACAGGCAGCGGGCATAGGTGGGCGCCTCCCGGTGGGACGCCTTCCACATCACCAGACCGGCGCCCAGTCCCATGGCGCCCTTGGTGAGGAAGGTGATCCAGAACTCCGAGAAGAACCGGGGATCGGTGAAGTCAAAGAGCATGGAGCCCAGGCCGGAGGCCAGTCCGCCGATGGGGCCCAGCAGCAGGCCGGACAGGCAGCACATGATGTTGGCCAGGGTAAAGGAGGTGTTCCCTCCGATGGCGATGGGCATGGTGATGCGCAGATAATTGCTGACGAATACCAGGGCGGCCATCATAGCCAGCACGGCGATCTTCAGCGCGGAGCTGGAGCGGGTTTTCATGAGAACACATCCTTCTTTCTGCTTTCTGCCCCGATTATAGCACCGGACTGACCTTGATTCAAACGTCAGATATAGAAAAAATAATAAGGTCAGATGGGACAAAAAAGCATCCGCAGCCTGCGCTGCGGATGCTTTTAAACTGGATCAGTAGCGGCCGAAGTCGCCGGAGCGGCCCTCGGTGACGTCGGAGCCGAACTCATAGTCCTTGCCGGGCAGGATAGCGTTGAGCGCGATACCGGCAATGGCGGCGATGGCCAGGTTGGTCAGGGTGACGTGGGCCCCACCCACAGAGAAGGTGATGCCGCCGGAGAAGCCCAGACCGCACACCAGAATGACGGCGGCGATGATGAGGTTGCGGGAGTTGGTGAAGTCCACCCGGTTTTCCACCACGTTGCGCACGCCGATGGCGGAGATCATGCCGTACAGGATGAAGGACACGCCGCCGATGATGGCGGTGGGGATGGAGTTGACCAGGGCGGCGAAGGCGGGGGAGAAGGAGAGCACCACCGCGTAGATGGCGGCCAGACGGACCACCTTGGGATCATACACCTGGGAGAGCACCAGCACGCCGGTGTTCTCGCCGTAAGTGGTGTTGGCGGGGCCGCCGAACAGGCCGGCCAGGGAGGTGGCGATACCGTCGCCGATGAGGGTGCGGTGGAGGCCGGGGTCCTCCATGAAGGAAGCGCCCACGGTGGCGGAGATGGCGGACATGTCGCCGATGTGCTCCATCATGGCGGCGATGGCGATGGGGGCCATGACCAGGATGGAGGTCAGGTCAAACTTGGCCACAGAGCCGGAGAAGTCGGCGATGAAGGGCTGCCAGCCGATGGGGGCGGCGGCGGCCACGCTGGAGAAATCCATCAGGGGGATCACGTTGCCGGCGGCATCCAGGGCGGTGGCCCCCATGGTGTTGGCGATAACGGCGATGATGTAGGAACCCACCACGCCCAGCAGGATGGGGATGATCTTGATCATGCCCTTGCCCCAGATGTTGGCCACGATGATGATGGCCATGGCCACCAGGGCCAGCCACCAACAGCTCTTGGCGTTGTTGACGGCGGAGGGGGCCAGGTTCAGGCCGATGAGGATGATGATGGGGCCGGTGACCACCGGGGGCAGGAAGCGCATGACCTTCTTCACGCCCACCAGCTTAATGATGGCGGCCAGGATGACATAGAGCAGGCCGGCCACCACGATGCCGCCGCAGGCATATTGCAGCTTGACGGCGGGGTCCATACCGGCGTATTTTCCGGTGTCCAGCGCGGCCACAGCGGCAAAGCCGCCCAGGTAGGCGAAGGAGGAGCCCAGGAAAGCGGGGACCTTCAGCTTGGTGCATACATGGAAAAACAGGGTGCCGATACCGGCGAAGAACAGGGTGGTCTGGATGGACAGGGGCAGGCCGTAGCCCTGTACCAGGATGGGGACCAGCACGGTGGCGCCGAACATGGCGAACATGTGCTGCAGGCCCAGGATGAGCATCTTGGGCAGTCCCAGGGAACGGGCGTCCCGGATGGGCTCGCTGCCAGGGGTGCGGTTGTTGTTCATAACGATCTCCTCTCTTATGTGTGGGCAGAAAACTTCATGCGCCTGGGTCGTGCCGCAAAAACAGGGAAAACGACGCGCACATAAAGTTTTTACGCATGTGGGCCCTCCCCGGCCCACGCGCTGAGATTCCATGCCGTGCTTCTGCACAGCAAAAAAGCAACTGCTTTTTCTGGAGAAAAAACAATTGCTCCTCTCATGGCGTCCGTCCTGAAAACAAAGCCAGCCCCGCTCCCATGACAGACACCTCCTGCCCTATCCCGAAATCTTCAATATTATATCAGCTTACGTCTCAATATGCAAGACCAAAGAATGGGAGACCTTTTTGCGTCTGGACTGACAACTTTCAGCTCTGTTAATTTCACTGTGTATGCCATTGTATCAGGCAGAAAAGTATAGTAAGATAAATAAAAAGTAGGTTTGAAGTTGATGGTGGCGTGACGTATCATGAAAAGGTTTAACATACAAATGGTAGATAATACCGTTTCCTTGGAATGGTGGAAAACGATCATCCATCATTTCATTAGAGCAGGCGATAATTTCGAGTTGCGGTGCTGGAAGGAAGAAACGCAAGAAATTTTACAAGCAAAACGATATGGTGAAGCAATCGAGGATGGTAACGAAATATCGATAAAAGGAATTCTTCCAGATGCGCTTCTATCAGAATTGATGGAAGAAGATCCAACAGATAAAGAAATCTACAATAAAATGACAAAGTACTTTACGATCAATGTAAAAAATGAACTGTGTGATCTTTGCAGTGCGCACTACGGAACAGAAATGTATATTGCAATAAATTGTGATAAGGATATATCATTTTTCGAGCAGGTAATGGGTCAATACTCTGACGATTATTTCAGCATCGGAGAGTGGTAAAGAAAAACGGGAGGAGGCCGGAGTTATGACCAAAAACGAAGCCTTTCTGCATCTGAACGACGCCCTGCCCGCCGACATCGCCCGGCGGAAGGAGATGGGGGATTTGGAGGGGGCCGTCCGGCTCATTGACCGCCGCCTGTCCGAGGGCGTGCAGCCCCTGCTGATCCCCCGGCTGGAGGCGGAGCGGCTGCGGCTGAGCCGCCTGCGGGAGGACTATCCCTATCCCGCCGGGAAGGCGCTGGAGATGATACAGGAGGAGTGGCCCCAGTGCACGCAGGCCCAGTTTGACGCCCTGCTGGACGGCGGGCGCATCGACTGGCGCATGATCGACGGGAGGCTGCACTGTCACAGTGAATTTTTGGAGTCCCTGCGTATCTATCCTCAGGAGGCCCCCGGCCTGCGCCGGGAGGAGACCGACCACACCGTCCGGGATACGGTGCTGTCCCGGATGGAGGAGCGGGGGGAACTGACCGCCCGCATTACGGTGCGTGCCGCGATCCGGGCCCTGGTCCCTACGGAGGGGCGGGAGGTCCAGGCGTGGCTGCCCATCCCGGCGGCCTGCCCCCAGCAGAGCGGGATCTGTATCCTGGAGCATACGCCGGGGGGCGTGGCCGCGCCGGAGCAGGCGCCGCAGCGCACCATGTGGTGGCGCACCCGGGGCGGGAAGGAGTTTACCGTGACCTACCGCTATCTGTTCCGGGCCCGGTATGTGGACCCCATGGCCCTGCCGCTGGACCCGGTGCAGCCCACCTTTGATCTGGAAGAGCAGGCGCCCCATATCGTCTTTACCCCCTACCTGCGGGGGCTGGCGGCAGAGATCTGCCGGGGCTGCTCCACTCCGGCGGAGAAGGCCAGGGCCATCTATGACTATGTGACGGGCCGGGTGGACTACCGCTACCAGCCCGCCTATCTCCAGCTGGACTGCATCGCGGACCAGTGCGCCAAGACCCTGCGGGGGGACTGCGGGGTGTTTGCCCTGCTCTTTATCACGCTGTGCCGGATCGCCGGGATCCCGGCCCGGTGGCAGAGCGGACTGGCAGTCCGCCCGGACAGCGTAGGCCCCCACGACTGGGCCATGTTCTATCTGGCGCCCCACGGCTGGCTGTGGGCCGACTGCTCCTTCGGCTCCTCCGCCCGGCGCAGCGGAGAGGACGGCCGCCGGCGCCACTACTTTGGCAGCCTGGACCCCTGGCGCATGGTGTCCAACTCCGCGTTCCAGGCCCCGCTCACCCCGCCTGTGCCGGATTGGCGGCAGGACCCCTACGACAACCAGGTGGGGGAGCTGATGGTGGATGGCCGGGGGCTGTCCGCTGGAGAGCGGGAGACCAGCCAGGAGCTGCTGGATTTTGAGCTGCTGGAGGATTGAGCCCCGACCGCCGCAGCGAAGCAAAGGACAGAACAGACCGTTACCGTTAGAGTAAACGCAAGCGTCCGTTGCCAAAGGCAACAGACGCTTGCGTTTGTTTGTCAATAAACCCTGCCAGCCAAAGGACTCGGAGGGAAAGATAGTGTGAAAGACTGCCCCGCAGGGCGATTCGGAGCGCAACCGCCGTAAGGCGGCACTTAGCGCGGAGATAAACCATCAGGGTTGTCTTTCGCGTCCAGTCAAACACTTTTTGAAACTTTTTAGAAGTTTCAAAAAGTGCTTCAGCTTGTCGAAAAAACTTTTTCGACAAGCTGAACGCAAGCGTCCGTTGCCAAAGGCAACGGACGCTTGCGTATTTATTGTGGGGAAAAACGGCGGGGAGGGGGCGGTTTACTGGATCAGACCGCTGTCGCGCAGCAGGAGTTCCACGTCGGTCCCCTGGACCCGCTTCAAAACCGTCTTGAGCAGCTCCCGCTCCTTGAAGGACAGCTTGACGTCGGTGATGGGCTTTTTGTCGATGGCGTAGTAACAGGCCCGCAGCAGCTCCCGGACATCGTACTTGCTGCCCCACACCTCGGGCACGCCCCGGTCGATGTCCAGCAGGGTGTATACCGACTCCATACCGGTGCGCATGGAGTACTCGATGGTGAAGATGGTGTCCCGGGGCGTTTCGGCAAACTGGCCCACGAAGGCGAAGTTCACCGCGCCTTCTGGCACCACACGGGGACGGTCGGAGCCCTTCCGGGGCTGGAAGAAGGCGGTGATGTAGGGCATGAAGCAGGTGGTGGTGTTGCAGGCCTCCGCCGCCAGAGTGTCGATCCGGTCCTCAGGTACGCCGATGTGGTAGAGCCACTCCCGGCAGATCTCCTCGCCGGTGCAGTCCCGCATGGGCTTTTTCACATAGTTGCCCGGCTTGTTTGTGCTGAGCGCGTACAGCCAGACCAGTACAGTATTCTTGTCCTGGGACTTGAACTGGGGCTGGCGGTTGATGGTCCAGGAGAGGTACCAGTTGTCTACGCTGTCCTTGACGGTGACGATGCCGCCGGTGGTCACCTTGCCGGCGCGGGGGTCCCGCTGGCAGATGTCCATGATGTGCCGGATGACCTCCTCATCGGCGGTGGCCACAGTGGCGCTCATCCAGTTGGTGGCCTCGATATCGCTGCAGAAGGCGTCGGGGTTGCCGAACTCCCCGTGTGCGGCCTGGGCGGCAATGGCCTTCCACATGTCCCAGGACTCGCCGGCGCCGTCCCGGAGCGCGCTCAGGTCGGGGGCATGGGTCTGGTCGCCGTAGCAGGTGGAGTCGGTGCAGCAGCCGTTGGTGATAAAGACCAGGTCGTCCTCAATGAGGTCGATGGTCTGGGTCTGGCCGTCCTTGGCATAGACGATCTGTCGGGCGATCTTCTTGTCCCCGACGGTGTCGATGATGACGTTCTTTACGTCCATGCCATACTCGATCTTCACGCCGTGGGACTCCAGGTAGCGGACCAGGGGCAGGATGAGGCTCTCATACTGGTTGTATTTGGTGAAGCGCAGGGCGCTGAAGTCGGGCAGGCCGTCGATGTGGTGGACATAGCGGCAGAGGTAGCGCTTCATCTCCAGGGCGCTGGACCAGCGCTGGAAGGCAAACATGGTCTGCCAGTACAGCCAGAAGTTGGTGTCCCAGAAGGAGTCGGGCAGCACCTCGGAGATCTTTTTGTCCTCCAGGTCCTTTTCGGGGGTGATGAAGAGCCTGGACAGGGCCTGGGCGGAGTCCTTGTCCAGCGTGAACTTCCGGTCGGTGTGGGCGTCCTCGCCCTGATGGACGGTGGCCCGGCACAGGGAGTAGTTGGGGTCGTGCTTGTTGAGCCAGTAGTACTCGTCCAGCACGGAGACCCCCGGCGTCTCCAGGGAGGGCACGTCCCGGAACATATCCCACATGACCTCAAAGTGGTTGTCCATCTCCCGGCCGCCCCGCATGAAGAAGCCCTTGCTGGCGTCTCTGCGGCCGTCGCAGCTGCCGCCGGCCAGCTCCAGCTTCTCCAGCAGGTGGATGTGTTCCCCCTTCATCTGGCCGTCGCGGACCAGATAGAAGGCGGCGGTCAGACCGGCCAGACCGGTGCCGATGATATAGGCGGACTTGTGGTCCACACCCTGGGGCTTCTCCGGGCGGGCGAAGGATTCGTAAGTACCAGCGGAATAATACATTATGGATTCCTCCTGTTTGATTGATGGCTTCATTATAGGCGTTTTCAGGAGGTTTACCATAAACAGAAACGGGCCTGTGATAAAGAACTTATCACAGGCCCGCAAGTGTATGAAATTTTATCATTTCGCCCCGTTTGATGGGGTGGGCGCAGTCTGAAACCGCTTCAGCGCGTCGGTAAAGGTGCCCTGCACCACCAGCGCCAGCTTGCTCACCAGCAGCTCCGGGTCCGCCTTCATGTCGTCCCGGATCCAGTCCAGCATCAGCCCCAAAAAGACGTAGGAGTATACCTGGGCCAGGAAGGTCTTGTCCGCCTCCCGGACCGGCAGGCCTTTGGCCTGCTCCTCCACCACCTCCAGCAGCAGGTGGTCCACCAGCGGCTTCAGGTACTTCTCCACCTGCTCCTGGTGGACGCAGCGGTACACATTCATGATGAAGGGCTTGTTTTCCCGCACAGCCTCAAAAATCTGGAGATAGCCCTGCTGCCAGGTGTCGTAGGTCTTTTTCTGCTCCAGCGCTCTGCGGGCGTCCTCCAGACAGGACCACTCCACCAGGTCGTAGATGTCCTTGAAGTGGTAATAGAAGGTCATGCGGTTGATGCCGCAGTCCTCGGTGATGTCGTTGATGGTGATCTTAGTCAGGGGCTTTTGGAGCAGCAGATGCTTCAGTGACTGCTCCAGAGCGCGCTTTGTGACCTGTGACATAGGCGGGATCGACTCCTTTCGTGAAGAGGGTGGACTTACATCGAAGGGGCCATAGGGACGTGCGGGGGGATGGGGAAAGGGTGCAGATCTGTTCGGCGTCCGCGCGGCGGGTCTGCGCCGTACCCCCTGCGGGTGCTTCGCCCGGGCGTTGAGAACTCCGAATGATGGAGGTTAAAAAGAAAGACACGACTTACGTCGTGTCTTTCTTTTTGGTACGCCCGAAGGGACTCGAACCCCCAGCCTTCAGAACCGGAATCTGACGCTCTATCCAATTGCGCTACGGGCGCATCTGACACGTTCTATCAACGTGCCAGATTATTATAGCAAAGCTCTGGCTGTTTGTAAAGAGGAAATTTTACTTTTCTTCCGCCGCTGTCAGAGTGAGGTGGAACCGGGCGCCGGGGGCGCCGGAAAAGACCACCCAGCCCCCCTCCGGCAGGACCGCGGAGGTCTCCCCCCAGGCCCAGGAGGCGGCCACGGGCATCCCGGCGGCGTCATAGACGGCGAAGCCGCCCTGCTCCGGCAGCCGGACCGACAGGGTCTTGTTGGCGGAGGGCCCAACCTGATACCAGCGGGCGCGGCCATCGGCCAGGATGGTGGACCAGGAGGCGGCGCCGCCGAAGAGGGTCTCAGCCGCTGCGGCGTCCATATAGAGCCCGCCGCAGGTGGAGAGATACTCCACGCCATTTTCTTCCGTGATGGTGATGTCCTGCCAGTCCCGGCCGTCCGTACCGGGGATGAGGGCGGTCCCCCGGGCATGGGAGGCGTCCACCATGCGGTCAAACACCATATAGCCGGGGGTGTTGACCGGGTCGGTGGCGAGGGCGGCCGCCGGCATGGCCAGAGGGTACTGGATGTTGGTGTATTTCATGTTCAGCGCCAGATAGAGTTTGCCGCTGCGGGCGTCCCAGGCGGACTGGACCTCCGGGGAGACCGGGTTGCCGGGGAGCTTCATGTAGATGTAGGAGGAGCTGGGCAGTACGCCCAGACCGGGGAGCGAGGAATAGGCCTTCTGCCAGAGGTAGGTCTGGCCGTTGTCCTCCTCCACGAATTTGACCATAGCGACCTGGTTCTCATCCCGGAAGGAGCCGTCGCTGTAATAGTACAGGGGGGCGTTCCCGGTGGAGAGTACGCCGTCCTCCGTCAGCGTGACCTTGACCGACGAGGTGGAGTCGCCATACAGCCCGGCGTACTCCATCAGCTCGGGGGGCATCTCCGCCCGCTGGGCGGCGGGCAGGCTGCGGGGGCTCTGGTCCACCGCCACGCCCTGTTCAGCCAGAGCGGCGATGAGCATCTGACTGGCCGCCATCTCGTTGTAGGTGCTGACGCCGCCGGAGGAGAGCACCGCCGCCGCCAGATCATAATCCGGGAGGACCATCAGCCCGGCGTGGTAGAGGATGGTGTCTCCCCCCTTGGCCGCCGCCTGGATGTCGCTGTAGGCGAAGGGGTACCAGTGGACGCTGTCCCAGCCCAATCCGTAGGAGAGACTGTCCTCCCTGTCCTCCGGCCACAGGCCCCGGGCGAACTCATCGGACAGGGAGGCGGTGACGGATTTCCCGCTGAGCACCTCCTCCCCGCAGAACACCTGCCCGCCGAAGGCGGCCAGGTCGGAGGCGGTGGCGTAGATGCCGCCGGTGCCGTGGACGCCCACGGTCTCCTGGGGGAGGGCGCGGACATCGTCTGCCCCATAGTAGGTTTTGGCCAGCAGGTCCCGGTCAAAGTCCTCGCCGGGGAACCAGGTGGCGCTCAGCCCAGCGGGCTCCAGAATGGCCTGACGCACATAGGCGTCGAAGTCCATGCCGCTGACCGCCTCCACCACCAGCTCCGCCAGAGTGAAGCCGTCGTTGCAGTAGACGCTGAAGGCCCCGGGGTCGGCCTTCAGGTTCTGGGTGGACAGCTCCTCCAGCAGAGTGTCTGCCGCCAGGGTGTCCGGGTCGTTGAGCAAAAAGCCGTTGGTGACGGTGGAACCGGCCAGACCGGAGGAGTGGTTGAGCAGCATCCGGACGGTGATGTCCCTGTAGCGGGCGTCCGCCATGGTAAAATCGGGCAGATAGCGCACCACCGGGGCGTCCAGCTCCACCTTCCCCTGGTCCGCCAGCTTGAGGATGGCGGCGGTGGTATAGAGCTTGCTCACTGAGCCCACGCCGTACAGAACGTCGTCGGTGAGGGGACGGTTTTCCGTCCGGGAGTAGGCCCCGGCGTGGCCGGTGAGGACGATCTCCCCGTCCTGCCACAGGGCGTACTGGATGCTCTGGGCGCCGCCATGCTCCAGCGCCGCCTGGGCGGCGGCCTGTGCGGTATCTGTCAGAGTGGGGGCGGCGGCCTCTGCCGCTCCGGCGGGCAGAACCGTCAACGAGAGGGCCAGCGCACTGGCGGCGGCCAGCGCGGGGAGCTGTCTCCGTTTCATATCTGATTCCTCCTTTTTATATGGTCCCGCGGGAACCATATCCCCTCCAGCCGGTGGAAGGTCAAGTGTTTTTTTTAAGAATAGCACGCTGCTCTGCCGGTGTACAGTAAAATCTTTCTTAAGATTATGCCAGCCCCAGAAGGCGGGCGGCGGTGGCGGTCAGGAAGCACAGGGCGAAGCCCAGCCCGGTGGGGAGGGCGACAGACAGCAGAGTCCATCTGACGCTGCGGGTCTCCTTTGCGATGGTGAGGCAGGTGGTGGAGCAGGGCCAGTGGAAGAGAGAGAAGAGCAGGGTGCACAGGGCGGTGACCCAGGTCCAGCCGTTGGCCACCAGCAGCTGGCGCAGGGCGTCCAGACTGCCGGCGTCCTGAATGGCGCCGGTGGACAAATAGGACATGAGCAGGATGGGGATGACGATCTCGTTGGCGGGAAAGCCCAGCAGGAAGGCCATCAGGATGGTGCCGTCCAGGCCGATGAGCCTGCCCAGCGGGTCCAGAAACCCGGTGCACCAGCTCAGGAGGCTGGCCCCGCCCACCGTGACGTTGGCACACAGCCAGATCACCAGCCCGGCGGGGGCGGCCACCGCCACCGCGCGGCCCAGCACAAAGAGGGTGCGGTCCAGCACCGAGCGGACCAACACCTGCCCTACCCGGGGCCGCCGGTAGGGGGGCAGCTCCAGGGCGTAGGCCGAGGGGACCCCCTTCAGCAGCGTGCCCGACAGCAGGCGGGAGGCGAGGAAGGTCATGACAACGCCCAGCAAAATGGCGCAGGTGAGCAGGAGAGAGGCGGCCAGGCCCTGCCGCCAGCCGCCGGAAGAGCCCACGAAGAACATGGAGATGAGGGCGATAAGGGTGGGAAAGCGGCCGTTGCAGGGCACGAAGCTGTTGGTCAGGACGGCGATGAGCCGCTCCCGGGGGGAGTCGATGATGCGGCAGCCCACCACCCCGGCGGCGTTGCAGCCAAAGCCCATGCACATGGTGAGGGCCTGCTTGCCGCAGGCCTTCGCCTGCTGGAAGGCGTGGTCCAGCAGGAAGGCCACCCGGGGCAGGTAGCCCAGGTCCTCCAGCAGGGTAAAGAGAGGAAAGAAGATAGCCATGGGGGGCAGCATGACGCTGACCACCCAGGCCAGCACCCGGTACACCCCCAGCACCAGGGCTCCGTGGAGCCACTCCGGCGCGCCCAGCCACAGAAAGAGATCGGTGAGCCGGTCCTGGACCCAGAACAGACCGTCGGACAGCAGCTGGGAGGGGTAGTTGGCTCCCGCGATGGTGAGCCACAGGACTGCCGCCAGCAGGAGGAGCATGGCGGGGACCCCGGTGGCCCGGGCGGTGAGCAGCCGGTCCAGCCGCTGACTTGAGACGGGTGCGCTCCCCTGGGGCAGGGCGGCAGCGGCGGCCTGGTGGGCGGCCTCCACCAGGCTGGCCGCCAGCGTACCCCCCAGGTCCTCCACCCCGCTGCGGACCAGCTGGTCCCTGGCGCGGGCCAGGGCGGCTTGGAAGAGCTGGTCGCTGTCCGGATCCCAGCCCAGGTGACGGCGCAGGACCGGAGGAAGGGTGGGGTCCCCCTCCAGTAGCCGCAGGGCGGCCCACCGGGGGTCCAGTTTTTCCCCCAGTCGCTGCTCCAGCAGGGGGCGGAGGGCGGCGGCGGCAAATTCCACCGCCGGGGGGTAGCGGACCGGGCGGGGCTCCGGGGGCGCGGCGGCAGAGAGCAGGCTGTCCAGCGTCTCCATCAGATCATCCAACCCCTCCTCCCGGCTGGCGGAGACCCCGGCCACCGGCACGCCCAGGTGGCGGGACAGGGCGGGCAGGTCCACCCGGATGCCCTTGCGGGCGGCCTCGTCCAGCAGGTTGACGCACACCAGGGTGCGGGGCTCCAGCTCCAGGGTCTGGAGGACCAGGTTCAGGTTGCGCTCCAGACAGGTGGCGTCGCACACCACCACCGCGCCGCAGGCGCCGCCGAAGCAGAGGAAATCCCGGGCCACCTCCTCCTCGGCGGAGTGGGCCAGCAGGGAATAGGTACCGGGCAGGTCCACCAGGGTATAGGCCTGCCCCTGCCGGAGACAGCGGCCACGGGCCACCTCCACAGTCTTGCCCGGCCAGTTGCCTGTGTGCTGGCGCAGGCCGGTCAGGGCGTTGAACAGGGTGGATTTTCCTACATTGGGATTGCCGGCCAGGGCCACCACCCGGTCCCCGCCGGCGTCGGAACGGTTCAGCTCCATGGCGCGCCTGCCAGTCTGACGCAGCTGGCGTCCCGCCGCCGCAGGGCGATGACCGCTCCGCGGATCAGATAGGCCGCCGGGTCTCCGGCGGGGCTCACCGCCGTGCAGCTGACGGTGGTGCCGGGGACCAGGCCCAGATCCAGCAGCCGCCGCCGCATGACCGGCTCGGTGGCTACCTCGGCCACCTGGCCCCACTGCCCTACCCCCAGGGCGTCCAGAGTAATGGTAGTCATATCAAACGCTCCTCGCTTTGGGATGGAATGGCGAGGGCCGGACCGCCGACCGGCGCAGGCCCTCACACCTTATCCTATTGCGGGAGGGAGCGGATGGTGCGGCGAAAAAACAGAACGGATGGGGAAAACCTATTGACGAACGGTGGGCTATCCATTAAAATAAGAATGAAATAGTATCTTTTTTGCCGCAGCGGGTCGCTGCGGCTCTCTTTTCGGATGGGAGGGTTTTATGTCAGAAATTCAGGAAAACAAAATGGGTGTGATGCCCATCAAGCGGCTGGTGCTCACCATGTCCCTGCCCATGATGATCTCCATGCTGGTGCAGGCGCTGTACAACGTGGTGGACAGCTACTTTGTGGCCAAGGTCAGTGAGAATGCGCTGGCCGCCGTAGGTATGGCCTTTCCCTATCAAAACCTGATGATCGCCGTCAGCGTGGGTACCGGCGTGGGTGTCAATGCCCTGCTCTCCCGCAGTCTGGGGGCCAAGGAGTATGAGACGGCCAATCGTGCGGCGGAAAACGGCGTTTTTCTGGCGGTGCTCAGCGCGCTGGTGTTTTCTGTCGTAGGGGTGGTCTTTGCCCAGCCCTTCTTTTTGGCCCAGAGCAGCGACGCCGATATCATCAGCCAGGGCGTGGCCTATCTGCGCATCTGTTCCGGGCTGTCCGCCGGCCTGTTTCTGGAGATCATGTTCGAGCGGCTCCTTCAGTCCACGGGGCGCACCTTCTACACCATGATCACCCAGGGCGTGGGGGCCATCATCAACATCGTTATGGATCCGGTGCTCATCTTCGGCATCGGTCCCTTCCCGGAGATGGGGGTGGCCGGCGCTGCCGCCGCCACCGTGCTGGGACAGATCGTGGCCGCCGTTCTGGCGCTCATCTTCAACATCACCCGCAACCACGAGATCAAGCCCAGTCTGAAGGGATTTCGTCCCAGAGCAAACATCATCGGGCGGATCTACAGCGTGGGCATCCCCACCATCGTGCTCAACTCCATCAGCTCGGTGATGACCTTCGGCATGAACCTGATCCTGGGGGCCATTTCCACCTCTACCGCCGTGGCGGTGTTCAACATCTACTTCAAGCTGCAAAGCTTTGTATTCATGCCCATCTTCGGCCTGAACAACGGCATGGTGCCCATTGTCTCCTACAATTTCGGCGCCCGTAAGCGCAAGCGCCTCACCGATACGGTGCGGTTCTGCGCCATTCTGGCAATTTCCATCATGCTGATAGGCTTGGTGGTCATCCAGCTCTTTGCCGCCCCCATCCTGGGTCTCTTCGAGGCCTCGGACGAGATGCTGCGCATCGGTGTGCCCGCTCTGCGGATCATCAGCCTGTGCTTCGTGTTTGCCGGGTTCAACATCATCTGCTCCTCCACCTTCCAGGCCCTGGGCAACGGCCTTTTGAGCATGTTTATGTCCATCGGCCGCCAGCTGGTGGTACTGCTGCCGGCGGCCTACCTGCTCTCCCTCACCGGCAATGTGACTGCCGTCTGGTGGGCCTTCCCCATTGCGGAGATTGCCTCACTGGCCCTGTGCCTGGTATTCCTGAGGTTGATCTACCGACGGGTGATCCAGCCCATGGATGCCGAGATCTGACCGGCAGACAGAAAAAATGCCCCTCGCGGACCATTTGCTTCGTGTGAATGGTCTGCGGGGGGCATTTTGTCAATTGGGAAGGTTTGCGGGAAGGATCACTTTTTGGCGCTGTCCCGCAGCTGTTCGTGATCCTCCAGCAGAGCCTGAGCGGCCAGGTCGAAGGCGGCGGCATCCTCGTAGCGGTTGACCAGCTCGCTCTCCTGCAGGTCGCTGTAGTCCTTCTCCTTGCCGTGGTAGACGACCTTCAACAGGATGGGGGTCAGAATGGTGGTGGCGATGACCATCAGGACCACAGGCCCGAAGAATTCATCCTTCATCAGTCCGACGGCGATACCATTGTTGGCCACGATGAGGGCCACTTCTCCGCGGGAGATCATGCCCACGCCGATGCGCAGGGAGTCTTGCCCGGAGTATTTGCAGAGCCTGGCGCCCAGCCCGCAGCCCAGGACTTTGGAGGCCACGGCCCACAGGGTGAGCAGCACGGAGAAGAGGATGATGGCCCCGCTCATCTGGGGCAGCACCACCTTCAGGCCGATATTGGCGAAGAAGATGGGGGAGAGCAGGGCATAGGACAGGGTGTCGTACCGGTCCTGGAGGTAGGCCACCCGGGGGGTCTTGGCGAAGATCAGACCGGCAATATAGGCGCCGGTGATATCGGCCACGCCGAAAACCTCCTCCGCCAGATAGGCGTACATTAGGCAGAAAGCGAAGGAGATGACCACGAAGCGCCGCTTGTCCCGGTTGTAGCGCTGGAACCACCACGCCACCACCCGGTGGAGGACGATCCACATGACCACGCTGAGGGCAAAGAAGGCGGCGATCTTCCCTAGGATGAGCAGTACGTTGGCGCCGGTGCCCGACAGGCTGGTGATAATGGTCAGGGCCACGATGCCCAGTACGTCGTCGATGATGGCGGCGCCCAGAATGGCGTTGCCCGAACGGGTGGACAGCTTGCCGATCTCCTTCAGGGTCTCCACCGTGATGCTGACCGAGGTGGCGGTAAGGATCACGCCGATAAAGACGTTCTGGAGGAAGGCTTCGCTGCCCTGGTTGAAGAAGCAGGCCAGGACAAAGCCGCCGGCCAGCGGGATGAGCACGCCGATCAGCGCAATGACGAAGGCGGAGCGGCCCGCCTTTTTCAGCTCGCCCAGGTCGGTCTCCAGACCGGCGTTGAACATGAGGACGATGACGCCCAGCTCGGCCAGCTGGTCCATCAGAGTGGTCTCCTGAAGCAGGCCCAGCATGGCGGGGCCCAGCAGCAGTCCGGCCAGCAGCGCGCCCACCACCTGGGGCATCGCAAAGCGTTTTGTGACGATGCCCAGGACCTTGGTGCTGAGTAGGATCACGGCGATCTCAAATAAAAAATGGTAGTTCGTAGGGCATTCTCCTCTCGGGTTATGGTGAAAGTGCACGATAAATACTAGGTTTATTTGTTGAAAAAGTCAATCGTCAACCTGGATAGAATTTTTTAGTCTGAGCGCGAAAAATCTGACGACAAACGGGGGACCGACTGTCGCGGTCCCCCGTAAAAAACGGCCTGCCGCAGTATGCGGCAGGCCGGAAGATTCAGTTGTGCGGCGGGTTCTGAGAGAAGGCGGAGAACCGCTGGGCCACCCGCTGGAACTCGCCATCCAGCAGGAAGGTGATCCGGGCGGCCAGCGCCTGGGGGTCCTCCTTCATGTCGTCGGCCAGCCAGCCCAGCATGGTGCCGGCCAGGGCGTACATATAGAAGTCCACCAGAAATTCCTGGTCCCGCTCCGACAGGGTCAGGGGAGCGGAGGCCTGGTCCAGCAGCCGGGTGGTGAGGGCGCGGGACATGGTGAAGAGCTGGCAGTCCAGGTGCTCTCTGCCGCTGGAGCGGTAGATATGGTAGATCAGAGCGTGGTTGTCCTGAATGTAGCGGAAGGCTTTCATTAGAGCCTCCTGCCAGGTGGGGGAGTCTTGCAGCGCCTCGGCGGTCTCGTGGTCCAGAAACCAGTGGAGCAGGTCGTAGATGTCCTGAAAGTGGTAGTAGAAGGTCTGCCGGTTGACCGCGCAGTCCTCCACGATCTCCTTCACGGTGATGTCGTCCAGAAACTTCTTCTGGAGCAGATGCTTGAGGGAGCCGGCCAGGGCCAGCTTGGTAGTGAGCGTCAAGGGGCACGCCTCCTTTCCTGAGCCGGGAGCCCGACAACTGGGGCCATTATATCACAGCCGGAACATGAATTGCAATCCTGTCGGAGATGTGATATGATTTGCCCTGTTACCGGAATACCAAAGGAGAGAGATAGTATGACCATTGATTATCAACCCAGAGGGGTGTGCTCCAGGCGGATGCTGGTGGACGTGGAAAACGGCGTAGTCCGGTCCCTTCAGGTCCAGGGCGGCTGCCATGGCAACCTTCAGGGCATTGCCCGCCTGGTGGAGGGCATGCCGGTGGAGGAGGTCATCCGCCGGCTGGAGGGCATCCACTGCGGGCACAAGGCCACCTCCTGTCCGGACCAGCTGGCCCAGGCGCTGCGGCGGGAGACCCAGCAGGGTTGAGGACAAGCCTAAGGGCCTGTTGCAAACTGCGCAAACCGCACAAAAGACCTGTCATTCCGAGAAAAATGGCCGCCCGGTGGGC